>JAFVVP010000005.1 GCA_017502135.1 Clostridia bacterium
GATAGGTCGGAGGTGTAAGTGCAGTAATGCATTCAGCTGACCGATACTAATAGACCGAGGGCTTGAACTGCTATGCAGTTCTCTCAAGAATTGTTGTGTTTGCTTTTTCTTCCCCTTCCTATTCAGTTTTCTGTGATCGTCAGAAACGCTACGGATACGTGGCGTTTTTTGTTTTTTGAGTTCGTAGCCTATGCGCGATAATAGCGCCTTCTCAGTGCGTTTCAGGGCGCTGTCTGCTTTCGTCTGGCTTTTCTTGAAAGTTTCCTCCGGTGCCGACACCGAAAGTTTACTCTTGACAGCGGGCTTGGATTGTGGTATACTCCCATTAGCGATTGCCACGGTGTTTCTGGCGGCTCCCGGTGACGGGTTCGCGCTTATTGCCGTGTCAGTCTCTTTTTTTACAAAATATTCCGGCGCTAAGTATAGGAAGTCATAAAGAATTAATGTACCGTTTTTTCTTCTTCCAACAACCACTTGGGCTGAATATCCCATTCCACCTATCTCAAGAAGCACTGTTCCCCTTGCAAAATCGACTATCTTATCTTTTCTCGGATGCGCTAACCCCTCGTTCACCCAATTTGTTGATGCTCTCAGAATTTCGTCCGCATTGTTTGTCGCTCGCAGTTTTTTTCCAAGCAGGTTTCGATCATTGTTATACAGCCATTGCATATAATCAGAGAACGTCATCTCTTTTCTGCTTTGACCATCGATTTGTATTTTATTCTTCCCCACACTGACACCGTCGGGAAATTTTTTCTTTAGGTTTTCTTTTACAGTCGATACCCATTTTTCTTGCGGCACACCGTCGAGAATGTCTTCCTCTACGATCACTACCGGGCGATTGTCTGTAGTTTTTCCGATGGCCTGTTTAGCATCTCTCTCCCTCTCCGCAAAAACAACGTCCTTACCGCCGCGGTTCGGCATCTTTTCGCGCCGTTCCTCCGCAGTCATCTTTTGCCGATCGGATACGTCCCGCGCTTCGATCTCGCCGGCAGTGTTGAAGTATGCCTGCTCGCCGCGCTTTTTGAAATCTTCTGTCCGCTCTCTTGCCCATCTCCTTTCAAAATCAGCGTCAGTTATTTCGGAATACATATCCGCGTATTCGCTCTCGTAAACGGCGTCTTCCAGTTCCGTAACAAGATCCCAGTCGCAATCCAACTTTGCGCGGTTAATTTCTCTGAATTTGTTTTTTGCCTCATCCGGCAGAGCATCCCATAATTCACGGTACTTTTTGTCAGCAGTTTCTTTCGCAGATTCCGCTTCCTTTTTGTACCGATCCGCCCAATACTCCACGCTGGCACCGCCGGCAAAGCCTTCGATGCGCTGAATGACGTGCTGGATTTCGTGCAAAAGCGTGCTCTCCGGCGCACGGCGAAGGCTACTTGAGAGAGTGATCACGTCTCTCGTCGGGTTATAACTGCCGTTTTCGCCCGGCAGAAGATCTGCAAACTCTACCTTCGTATTACGTAGTCCGGGATAATTTTGGAACAGCTCATCATGCTTTATGAGGTTGGCGAGCGTTGCACTGCCGCCCTCTACACGCTGATTCAGCCGTTCGCGTTCACGTCCCCACGTCTCGGCAAGTTCACGCATTCTTACGTCTTCCTCTGCGGTGATCGTGCCGTACAGCATCTTCATGATAAGTTCCTGGTATTCCGCATACTCGGGATGATCCGCCATAAACGCCGCATCACCTGCCGAACGGTACTCCATCCGGCTGTCGTCGATCTCAAAACGCCATTTCCCGTCGGCGCCTTTGAACCAGCCTGTGGACTCAAAAATCGTATCCTCTGCCACACCTTGACCATCCATCTCTTTAGCGCGGCGAAGCGCTTCCATATCCGCACCGGCGGCATTTATCCCACCGATCGAATACCGCGCCCCGCTCTCCATCTGGAGCGCACGGCGGGCATCGCTGTTCCAGCCGTCCTCCGTCTCGTACAGTTCCGCATTCTCACGAAGGTATTCTTCCACCGACATCTCTGCCGCATGCGCTGCACGGACGATCTCAGACGCCGCATCACCACGCCGCGAGGGCTTTGTCCCCTGCGGCTTTTTAGTTACCTGTGTGCGTTCCCGTTCCTCCAGCGTGTTCACATACGACCGAAGATCCGCCGCACTGCCGCCGTTCTGCAGAATAGAACGCAGATCAGACAGAATCCGCTCGTTTTCCCCAGCTGCTCGCGATACCGAATATTTCTCCTTGACAGCAGAGCCGGTTTGTGATATACTGTTGCTGCCGGGTTCTCCCACTTTCAACGCAGGATTGCGGTTCGCAAATACTGCTACGGGGGAAGCCGGCATTTTTTTATTCTCATTCAGTTGGATAGAGTACACGTATTCCCCGTCTGTCTTTTTTCGTATGTTAGCGACCAAATCATACACTTGATTGTCAATTTGTACGGTCTTTACAAAATACTCCCAACCACTTACATTTTTATGCGCTGGTGCCTTTTTTCCCTCCTCTGCTTTTCCGTGATGGTATTCTGCATTTTCAACAAGTTCAAAAATATTTCCATCTGCGCCGGTGTTTATCTTGGCCTTCCAGCCGCGCAAAGATGATTTTTTGTCGCCATAGACGTTCTTCTGCAAATCTTTCTCATCAAATTTTGCATAGTACACATCACCGTTAGCGTAGAACTTTGCCGTGCGGCCACTGTATTCAATACGCATGATTCCCATGAAAGTTTCCATGCGTTGCTTGTACGGCATTTGACGAACTTCCTTACTTGTCTCATAAACCTCAATGCCATCTTCTCGGACACCGCTGATACTAAACTGCGCACCGCCGTCCAGCATGCTCTTTCCCACGAGGCTTTCTTCCTCCCACAAGGGATCGTAATCGGCATCTCCGTCTTGTGCAAGAGCATCTGCAGCCTTGCGAGCATGCTCGTTCACAGCCTTCTGCTCGGCGGCAGTTTTTCGGTTTGCATCCGCCTCGGTAAGCGCTTTCGCGTACAAATCTCTCGCTTTCTGCAAAAGAATGCGCTCCTCTGCTTTTTCGTCGCCCGCCTTCATAAGCCATGCATCGATCTTGCGGAGGATCTTCGGGATTCTTTTCTTTTGAAAGATCCTAAAAATGTTTAATTACCTATTGACAACCGCCTGCCGCCGTGCTATAATACTATGGAAAACGAAGTAGAACTGTTCCGTTCTCACCGTACCGCGCCGCGAGTACGGTCAATAAACAATCACTTTTGTGCTTGTTATTGTACAGAATGGAGCCGTTTTGCGGCTCTATTTTCTTTTATTGGAGGTGCTTGTCTTATAGCAAAGGAACTGTTGATCAATGACCAGATCAAAATCAAAGAGGCCCGCATGTTGGATGAACAGGGAAACCAACTCGGTATCATGCCCATTGCGGAGGCTCGTGCGTACGCATTCGATCACGGTGTGGATCTCGTTTTGATCGCGCCGCAGGCGACTCCGCCTGTTTGCCGTGCGATGGACTACGGTAAATACCGCTATGAGTGTGACAAACGTGAAAAAGAGGCAAAAAAGAAGCAGACTACCGTGGAAATCAAGGAAGTGCAACTTTCTTGCCGTATCGATACGCATGATTTTGAGACGAAGGTCAATCGTGCACTCCGCTTTCTGCAGGAAGGCAACAAGGTCCGTGTCTGTTTGAAATTCAGAGGGCGTGAGATGGCGCATCAGAGCCTTGGCCAGGAAATCATGGAGCGTTTCGCTGACGCATGCGCCGAATACGGTAACGTTGATAAGAAACCCACCATGGAAGGCAGACAGGCAATTATGTTTATTGCCCCTATCAAACATACGCCTGCGAAATAACAGTTCACTGTAAGCGGCACGTTTAAGAAATTTAATAACACAATCGAAAGGATAATTACAATGGGAAAGATCAAAACACATAAGGCTTCGGCAAAAAGATTTACTGTAACCGGTACCGGTAAGGTAAAAATGTTCCACGATCATCACCGCCACAATCTTGGTGGCAAGACCGCAAAGCAGAAGAGACATCTTCGCGGCAGCCAGATGCTTTCCGAGGCTATGGCAGCCAACGTTAAGAGACTTATCTGTAAGTAATAGTGCGTCCAGCGCATTACATGAATTCTCCAATCGTATAATAGAAGTAACGGAAAGGAAATAAAATTATGGCAAGAGTAAAGGGCGCGCTGATGACGCGCAAAAGAAGAAATAAAGTTCTCAAGGCTGCGAAAGGCTATTGGGGAAGCAAGAGCAAGCACTTCAAGATGGCCAAGCAGGCCGTAATGAAGAGCGGCAACTACGCTTACATCGGAAGAAAGCAGAAGAAGAGAGACTTCAGAAGACTTTGGATCACCCGTATCTCTGCGCAGGCAAAGGTTTGTGGTATGAACTACTCTACCTTTATGAACGGGTTGAAAAAGGCTGGTATCGAACTGAACAGAAAGATGCTTGCTGAGATCGCTGTTTCTGATAAGGAAGCATTTGCGGCTCTCGCAGAGCAGGCTAAATCTGCACTTTGATTGATTAAAAACCCGGTTTAACCGGGTTTTTATGATACATGGTGAAATTTATGATGCAGAAGATAACGGACGTTTGCCCGAAGGCGGAAACGATCACGTCTCGTACAAATCCGCTCGTCGTCGTGTTTTCAAAACTGTCGCAGTCCAAATATCGGCAGCAGCAGTCTCTTTTCTTGGCTGAGGGAAAAAAACTCTCTCGGGAGGCCGCGGCGCTTTCCGAAATACGGTATATTCTTCTGAGAAGCACAGACGGTACGGCGGATAGCGAGATGCTCTCAATTGCTTCCAAAGCGCCTTCCCGTGCGCGGGTGATCGTTCTTCCGCCACAGGTGTTTGAGAAAATATCGACAGAGAATGCGCCCGAGGGGATTATCACCGTCCTGTCCCCGATCACGCGGCTCCACTCCGTCGTTTCTTCCCCTGATACATCAGCTTTTGACGCGCTCAAAGGTCAGCGTATCATTGCGGTTGATTCCGTGCAGGATCCGGGTAATCTCGGCACGATCATCCGTACGGCTGCTGCATTCGGCTACTCCCGTATTTTGTTAGGCGGTTGCGCCGATATCTATCATCCGAAAACGGTGCGCGCAAGCATGGGTGCTCTTTTCCGTATGTCGATCGATGTATGCACTTCGCTTGTCGAGAATCTCTCTGCTTTACAGAAGGGCGGTCGACGCGTTCTTGCGGCGGCGCTGAGCGATAGCAATCTCGTTCTTGGAAAGGATAAGATTTTGTCTGACGACTGCGTTGTGATCGGCAACGAAGGACATGGCGTCTGCGCGGAAATACTCTCTTTGGCAGACAACGTGATACGTATTCCCATGCGTGATGGGACGGAATCCCTCAATGCAGCCGGCGCTGCCGCTGTTTTGATGTGGGAATATTACAGAACATTTGACTGAATTCTATGGAGGTTGGTGTATGGATAACCGTATTGCGTGGGTATGGCTTTCTCTTGCTTGCGGCGCGGGTAGCCGTGCACCCGTAAACCTTCTTCGGGTGTTTTCGTCTGCAGAGAATATTTTGAAAGCAGACAGAAAAACGCTTTCGGAAAAACTTGACAAACCGGACAGGGGGCTTCTTTCGGCTCTCAGCAATAAAGATACGTCCGAGGCGCAGATGATCCTTCAACGGTGCGATGAAAATAACGTTTTGGTACTGACTCCTGCCGATCCGCGCTATCCGCGTGCTCTCTATCAATTAAGAGATGCACCGTGCGTGCTTTATGCAATCGGTTATCTTCCCGATTTTGAGAAGAATTGCTGTTGTGCCGTCGTGGGTACACGCAAGATGTCCGATTATGGAAAAGGGATGGCGTACAGTATCGGCCGCGGTCTCGGTGCCGGCGGAGCTGTGCTCGTAAGCGGACTGGCACTCGGCGTCGACGGTATGGCGATGGCAGGTGCCTTGAGTGCCGGCGGTACGACGGTCGGTGTTCTCGGGTGCGGTATTGATATCGTATATCCGGGCGAGCACAAAGAGCTGTTTTCCCGTGTCATTAAAACGGGCGCCATCATTACGGAATACCCGCCGGGCACGCCGCCCAGCGGTCGTAATTTCCCTATAAGAAACCGTATTATCAGCGGCCTTTCCGATGCGGTTGTTATCGTGGAAGGTGATCTTAGAAGCGGCGCTCTCATAACTGCACGGCACGCACTCTATCAGGGCAGAGAACTGTATGCGGTCCCCGGTAGAATCGGTGATGCCGGTGCCGCAGGAACGAATCTTCTTATTAAGACGGGCGCGCAGGCGATAACCGATGCTGTAGACGTTTTGAAGAATTATGAATTCATCTATCCTCATTCTGTGCGCGTTAAGGCAGCAGAAACCGCGATGGAAGGAAAAGCCACGCCGGAGGATGTAACGGACGTTGCCGTTCGAATGAATGTCTCAACGCCCGACGGGCCAAAATACTACGGACAGGGCAATTACGGCGGAAAAAAAGGTACAACTGTCCCTCGGGAAACTCCGAGACGTACGGCCAAACCGAAAAAAGAGAAAAATCTGCCGTCAAAGAAGGTGCTCGCGCGTTTTGATGAGCACAAAGCAGAAGCCAAACGGAATATGATCCCTGCAAATCCCGTTGCCTTTGATCTGCTCGACGACAGTGCAAAAAACGTATACGCCGCCATGACTGCGGATGCCCCGTGCCTTGCTGACGATATTCGCGTGGAGGGACTCTCCTTCCCAGATATCCTTACTGCGCTGACACTATTAGAACTTTGCGGTGCGGTAGAATGTACGGCCGGCAATTATTACGTCAAACGGAGTCTCACCGAAATCTCGGGTGCCGACTCCGAAAAAGAGTAATTTAAAAATTCGGCGCATAGCGCCTCGCTATATCGAAGGGAGGATGTCTGGTCTCAGACAGCCGCTGTATGGCAAACCTTGTTATTATTGAGTCTCCCGGTAAGATTCACACGATCAAAAACGCTCTCGGATCCAACTACAAGGTAGTGGCGTCCGTCGGGCATGTGCGTGATCTGCCGAAATCATCCATGGGCGTGGATATCGAAAACCATTTTGAGCCGCATTATATCAATATCCGCGGCAAGGGGGATCTTATCCGCGAACTGAAAAAAGAAGCAAAAAACGCGAATTACGTCTATCTCGCAACGGACCCTGACCGCGAAGGCGAGGCCATCTCCTGGCATCTTGCAAATGCTCTCGCGATCCCGCCTGAGAAGATCCGCCGCGTTACGTTTAATGAGATTACCAAAAGTGCGATCAAAGCCGGCATCAAAAAGCCGCGCCAGATTGATATGGATCTCGTCAACTCTCAGCAGGCGCGTCGTTTGCTCGACCGAATCGTTGGCTACAAACTCAGCCCGTTCCTTTGGAAAAAGGTAAAAAGCGGACTGTCTGCCGGCCGCTGTCAGTCAGTTGCCGCACGGATCGTCGTGGAACGTGAAAATGAGATCCGTGCTTTTGTTCCGAAAGAGTATTGGACGATTGATGCAGAACTGACAAATGCCGACGGCAAGTCTTTTGTCGCACATTTTTACGGCGATGCGAAGACGAAAACAAAGCGTGAAATCACGACGGAGAGTGAAGCACTTGCCATTGAAAAAGCGCTCGAAAACGCCATATTTACCGTAACCGATCTCAGACACGGGACGAAATCCCGTGCACCTGCGGCTCCTTTTACGACGTCTACCATGCAGCAGGAAGCATCCCGTAAACTGAATTTCCAGGCCCAGCGCACTATGCGCGTGGCGCAGGAACTGTACGAAGGTATCAACCTCGGCTCTGAATTCGGCGGAGTGCAGGGTCTTATTACCTACATGCGTACCGACTCTCTCCGTGTTTCTGCGGAAGCACAGGACAGTGCACGTACGTATATTACGGAAAAATACGGCGAGTCCTATTGCCCCAAAACTCCTCGTGTGTACAAATCCAAAGCGAACGCGCAGGATGCTCACGAAGCGATTCGCCCTGCTAATCCTATGCTTTTGCCCGCCTCCATCCGCAAGCAGCTTTCTGCCGATCAGTATAAACTTTACAAGCTGATCTGGGAGCGTTTTATCGCAAGTCAGATGGAAAATGCTGAATTTGCAACGGTTGCGGCCGAAATCACTGCTGCTGATTATCTCTATCATGCATCTGGCAACACATTGAAATTTCCCGGGTTTTTGGCGCTTTATGAAGAATCCACAGATGAGCCTACGGCAGACGATGCGACCGGCTTGCCCGTGCTGACAGACGGCGAGAATCTCGGTTCTAAATCCGTGTCTCCGGTGCAGCACTTTACAGAGCCGCCTGCACGTTATACAGAGGCTTCTTTGGTCAAATTCCTTGAGGATAAGGGTATTGGACGCCCCAGTACTTTCGCGCCCATCGTGTCGCTTATTATCGCGCGCGGCTACGTTGCACGCGATGGCAAATCTCTTGTTCCTACGCCGATCGGTGAAATTACGACCAAGCTGATGATCGAACATTTTCCCGATATCGTAGATTATACGTTTACCGCAAATATGGAGGACGATCTCGACGAAATCGCCAACGGCAAGGATACGATCGAAGGCCTTCTCAGTTCTTTCTATGAGGGATTCTCAAAAGAACTTGCCCGTGCCGAAGAAGCCATTTCTAAGGATTCTATCGACGTGCCGGTCGAGGAAACGGAGATTCTCTGCGAGCTTTGCGGTGCCCGTATGATCGTCAAAAACGGTCGCTTCGGTAAATTTGCCGCTTGCCCCAATTATCCGACGTGCAAGAATACAAAACCGCTTACAAAGTCTTCAGCGGAAACTCCCGAAAAAAAGCAGGAGATTGCACCGTTCAAATGCGAGGCATGCGGATCGGATATGGTGCTTCGCTCCGGACGTTACGGCGATTTTTACGCTTGCGTCCAATATCCCAAGTGCAAATTCACAAAGCAGAAGGTGAAGAGCACCGGTGTGAAGTGTCCGAAGTGTTCGGCTGATATCGTTACCAAATGGGGTAAGAACCGCACTGTCTTTTATAGTTGCGAGCGTTATCCCGAGTGTGATTTCTCTTCCTGGGATATGCCCACTCTCGAAGTGTGCCCCGACTGCGGCGGCAACCTCTACCGCAAGAAAGGGAAGAACTATCTTTTCTGCCGCGGTGAAAACTGCAAATATCGGCGTGAAGTAGAGCCGGGTGCTGTAAACGACAGTACCGAGGACGCGGAACGCTGAAAAACGGATTTGTGAGAATGAAAACGATAAATGTGATCGGCGCGGGTCTTGCCGGAACGGAAGCCGCCTATCAGGCGGCAAGACGGGGCGTCCGCGTGCGCCTTTACGAGATGAAACCCCATAAAAAAACGCCTGCGCATCACAGCGATTTGTTCGGAGAGCTTGTTTGCTCGAATTCTCTTCGAAACGCATCCGTTGATTCGGCCGCAGGACTTCTTAAAGAAGAACTGCGCCGCATGGGATCGCTTATGATGGAGGCGGCTGACGCTTCCCGCGTATCTGCGGGTGGCGCGTTGGCTGTAGACCGCGTTTTGTTTGCCGAGTATATCACCGACAAAATCCGCTCCAATTCTTTCATTGAGGTGGTAGAAGAGGAGGTCGGTCAAATCCCCGAGGATGAGATCACCGTCATCGCAACGGGGCCCTTGACGTCAGATATCCTTGCCAAAGAGATTGCGAAACTTACAGGTAAAAACGGACTCAGTTTCTTTGATGCGGCGGCACCGATCGTGGATTTTTCTACGGTTGATATGAGCCGCGCATTCCTTGCTTCCCGTTACGGAAAAGGCGACGCTGACTACATCAACTGCCCCATGCATGAGGATGAGTATAAGGCGTTTTATAACGCGCTTATCAGCGCGGAGGAGGCAGAACTTCACGATTTCGATAAAGATGAGCCTCTTGTGGTTTTCGAAGGATGTATGCCCGTTGAGGTTATGGCGAAACGCGGCGAGGATACGCTTCGCTATGGGCCTTTGAAGCCGGTCGGGATCCGTCATCCCGAGACGGGGGAGAAATATTATGCCGTCGTTCAACTCCGTCGCGAGGATGAGATAGGTTCAATGTATAATCTTGTCGGTTTTCAGACACATCTTACTTTCCCGGAACAGCGGCGTGTCTTTCGTATGATCCCCGGACTTGAGGACGCGGAATTTCTTCGCTACGGCGTAATGCACCGCAATACATTTCTGAGTTCCCCGGATCTTCTCGATGCGGATTACTCGCTTCGGAAAAACAAGAACATTTTCTTTGCCGGACAGATGACCGGCGTCGAAGGTTATATTGAATCTGCTGCATCCGGTTATGTCGCCGGTCTGGCGGCTGTCTGCCGCGCAAGCGGCACGGATGCTCCTGTCTTCCCCAGAGAAACGATGATCGGTGCTATGGCGCACTACGTAAGCCACGGCGGAACGGGCGATTTCCAGCCGATGAACGCCAATTTCGGTATCATTCCACCGCTTGAGACGCCCGTCAAGGGTGGGCGCCGTATGCGGTATCCACTGTACGCCAAGCGCGCACTTGAAGCGCTCGCTGCAGTCGATCTGATGCTCCCCTCTGAAATTTTTTGACATTGCAAAAGCGAAGGAGGCCTCATTATTCCGTGAAGATTATTCTGGACGCTATGGGCGGCGACAAAGCGCCGCTTGAAGTTGTAAAAGGCGCTGTTATGGCAAAAAACGCGTATGATATTTCGCTGACCCTTGTCGGTAACAAGAAGATCATCACGCGCGTTGCCAAAGAGAACGGCCTTTCACTTGACGGTATTGACATCGTCCACACCGAAGAAGTCATCACGATGGAAGACGATCCCATGTCGGTGATTCGTGCCAAAAAGAATAGCTCTATGGCTGTCGGCCTTCGTATGCTCAAAGAGGAGGGCGACGCATTCGTATCCGCCGGAAACACAGGCGCGCTGCACGCGGGTTCTTCGCTCATTATTCGTCCGATAAAGGGTATTCAGCGTGCCGCTATTGCGACTGTTCTTCCACTCGCTAAACCGATGCTGATGCTTGACTGCGGTGCCAATACGACCGTAACTCCGCACTATCTTATGCAGTGGGCAGTCATGGGGGCGATCTACATGAAGAATATTTTTGAAATTGATTCGCCTGCCGTCGGGCTTCTTAATAACGGTGCAGAGGAGCATAAAGGAACGCCCGTTGCGGCAGAAGCGCATAAGCTTCTCCGCGACAATCCCGAGATATGGTTCATAGGCAACGTGGAGGGAAACCAGATTGTCCAGTCGCCGTGCGACGTCCTTGTTACGGACGGATTCACCGGTAATATTACGCTAAAACTCATTGAGGGAATGGGCAAATTCTTCATGCATTCCCTTAAAGGAATGTACAAAACGAATGCTATGACGAAGATGTCCTTTTTTGTCATGAAGGAGCATCTCCGCAGTTTCAAAAAGCAGTTTGACGCATCGGAGCATGGCGGCGCACCGCTTCTCGGCCTCCGAAAGCCGGTTATCAAGGCGCATGGATCCTCGGATGCTGCAGCCATCGCGAACGCCATCCGTCAAGCGATTGCGTTTGTGCGTACCGGTGTGATCGACGAGATTTCTGAGTACGTCAGAACAGCAACCCCCACGCCTGGGGCACATTCTGTGGCTTCTACAGTAAAGAGTGAGGAGAATACTGATGAACAAGGATGAAAACGCCCTTTTGCCTCGTCCGTTTGAAGGGCTGGAGCAAAAGATCGGTTACAAATTCAAAGACAAAGATCTTTTGAAACTTTCGCTGACCCATTCGTCGTATGCGAATGAGTTGAAAGCAAAAAGCGCCCGTCATGCATGTAACGAGCGCCTCGAATTCTTCGGGGATTCCATTCTCTCACTGATCGTCAGCGATTATCTGTATCATCGGTACGTTTCGAATCAAGAAGGGGATCTTACGAAGATCCGCGCTGCGGTGGTTTGCGAAAAAGCGTTGGCTTCATACGCCGCTAAGATCAATCTTGGCGATTATCTGTATCTCGGACACGGCGAAGATTTAAACCGCGGCAGAGAACGTGCGTCCATCCAATCGGATGCGTTTGAAGCAATCCTCGCCGCTATGTATATTGATTGCGGCAGCATCGAAACCGTTCGTTCTTTTTTACTTCCGTATATAACCGCTGAGATTGATTCTATAAGTGAATCGTCATCTTTTATCGATTATAAAACGATGCTTCAGCAGATCGTCCAGCAGGTTGAAGGGGAAGTGCTCGAATATGTTTTGGTCGGCGAAAGCGGCCCCGATCATATGAAAACGTTTGAGATGGAAGCCAGACTCAACAGCAACGTAATCGGTCGCGGATGTGCAAAATCCAAACGCGCCGCGGAGCAGCTTGCCGCAAAGCAGGCGCTTGTTCTCTTCGGTGAGGTTGAAGGTCATAAATAGGCAGATGATTTTCAAAATATTGAATATCGGGGTGCCCGAATCAGTGTGGTCTGCGATCAGCAGCTGATTTCGGGCACATCTTTGTTTTTAGGAAATGATGTATTGTGCGCTTTAACCGATGAGTATCTACGGCTATAGAAGACGAAAATGCTATCCATCCATTGCCGTCGGAGTCCCTCACTGTCGCACACGAAAACAAATGGAGAATTACGGCATAAAAAATGTAAAAATCCTTGAAAACGACGCGCTTTTGGGGTATAATAATAAAATAGGGATTTTAATAAGGAAAACAAAAATTAATGACATATAAAAGTGAGAGGAAGTGAGCGGCTTTGAAACTAAAATCATTGGAACTTCACGGCTTCAAGTCGTTCCCCGAGAAAACGGTAATCCGCTTTGACGAAGGCAGTACGGTTATCGTAGGCCCGAACGGAAGCGGCAAATCCAACATTACCGATGCCATGCGCTGGGTGCTCGGTGAGTTGTCGAGCAAGAACATCCGCGGCAGTAAAATGGAGGACGTCATTTTCGTCGGTGCAGACGGCTACCGTCCCATGGGATTTGCGGAAGTCTCCGTTACCTTTGATAACACGGATTCTGACAGCCGTATCGATTCACCGTACGACGAGATCACCGTTACGCGCCGCTACTACCGCGCGGGCGAGAGCGAGTATTATATCAACCGCAAAAAAGTGCGTCTGCGCGATATCTACGAACTGTTTATGAATACGGGTATCGGACGCGAGGGATACTCGATCATCGGTCAGGGACGTATTGCCGAGATCGTTTCAAAAAAGAGCGAAGAACGACGCGGCTTTTTCGATGAAACAGCAGGTATTGCAAAGTACCGCTTCAAAAAACAGGAATCCCAAAAGAAATTGGACGAGACCGAGGCAAATATGCTTCGCGTGGCGGACATTCTTTCTGAACTTGAATCCAGAGTCGGTCCGCTTGAGCGCCAGGCGAAAAAGGCCCGGGAATATCTCGGACTTTTTGAACAGAAAAAGGAACTTGATATTTCGCTTTGGCTCTATGATATAGAACGCATCCGCCGTGACGAGGAGAAAACAAAAGCAGACTGTGCCATCTCCCGACACGAACTTGAAATGGTGCAGGATACAGAAAAACAACTCGATGCCCAAAGCGAGCGTATTTTCAACGCATCGCAGGAAAACAAGCAGGAATCTGCACGTCTTTACGAAAAGATCCGTGCGGTTACGGAGCGGAGTCACGATTCCGAGAAGGAATATCATCTTCTCCAGAATAACGTCCTCCATGCTGAGGAAGAAATTACTTCCGCCGCACAGCGCCGTGAGGAATTGAAGTCTAACCTTGAGGCGCTCAAACTGATGCTCGGGGAGAAGAATGAAAACTATGACCGTATCACCGGTGCGGTCAGCGACGCGGAAAAGTCTCTCGGGAACGTGCAGGCGGAACGAGAAAAGGTTCTCACTGATTACCGCGAGAAAGAAACGGCACTTGCCGAGGCGCTTCAAACGCAGAAAAAGCACGAGGACGTCCTTGTGGAGTACCGCGTGCGGTTGAACGTTCTCAAAAACACTCTCTCAAGCCAAAGCGAGCGCTCGAGCGGTCTTTATGAGGACATTGCGAAATATGAAAAAGAACTCCAAGAGATCGAGGCGTCCTCAAGGGATCTTGCGGCATCTGTCAAAGAGTATGCCGATACTATCGAAACGGCTCGTTTGGCGAAAAACGAAGCGGCACGCGAGAGCGAAGAACTTACCGTTAAGGCGCAAAAGATTACAGACACCATTAACGCGTTGTCCGCTCAGATACAGGCACTCGACAGCCGCATTACTGCACTTAAAAATATGATGGATCACTTCGAGGGCTATAATAACAGCGTTCGGTTTGTGATGAATCAGGCAAAAGACGGACGTCTGTCGGGCGTCCACGGTCCCGTGTCGCATCTTATTCGCGTGAATCCCGAGTACAGCGTGGCCTTGGAGACGGCACTCGGGGCTTCGCTCCAGAATATCATCGTTGACGATGAATCGGCCGCAAAGGCGGCGATTTACGCGCTCAAGAATTCGGGCGCCGGCCGTGCGACGTTTTATCCGCTCACTTCCGTGAAAGCCTCCGCTCGCAACCGCGACACGGAAGCCGCCGCAGGATTTGCCGGCTTCATTGGTTTTGCGGACACGCTCGTTACGGTAGAGCCGCGGTACAAGGACGTTATCGGATCACTCCTCAACAAGATTGCCGTCTTTGATACCCTCGATAATGCAACTGTTATGGCACGCCGACAGAATTGGCGCGTTCGTGCCGTTACTTTGGACGGTCAGCAGATCAATCAGGGCGGATCGTTTACCGGCGGTGCCGCGCGCCGTGATACCGGTATGCTGACCCGTTCCGCACAGATTGCTGATCTGAGTGCCGAGCGTGAGGCCGCGGCCGTAAAACACGCATCGGCACAAAAAGAACTCGAAAAGATGCAAGAGCAGATTTCCGCACTTGCCGCTACCCGTAACGCGGAGGAGGATAAGGAGAATCTGATCGGAACGCTTATGCGTGCAGATCAGGCACAACTTGACGAACTCAACGCCCGCCGCGAAGTTACCGCAAATCTCATGGATCAGCTTCGTGAAGATTTTGAGAAGCTTGACGAACTCGGCAAGCGCGGCGACAGCGATATGAAAGAACTCCAGACGCTTTGTGATGCCGAGACACAGGCGATCGAAGAGATTGCGATCACACGTGCTGAGATGGACGTGGAGAAAAACGCGCTCGGCGATCTGCTTGATACCCTCGCCGAGGATGTTTCGAAGTCCCAGATCAGCATAGCCGAAGCGAAGAAAGACCTCGAGAATGCCGCGAAAGAGATTCTCGATACTTCTGCCGCAATTGAGCGTTTGAATGAAGAGATAGCCACATCCGAAACGGATGCAGATACCCTTACGGCATCGCTTGCACAGATGAAAGCGACGATCGCCTCAAAGAAAACGGAGAACACTGAACTGGAGGGCGAGCGTGCTGCGCTTGAAAAAGAGCGTGCCGCGCTCGAAGCCGCCAGCATGGATTACGAGAAGCGCTCGAACGATCTGCGTCTGCGTCTCCGAGACCTTTCTGCAAAGAAGGAGCTCGTCGTAAACGCCAACGTCAAGAACGAGAATAAGCACGCTCAGTTGCTCGATCAGATTGACAAGATGACACAGCGGCTGTGGGATGACTACGAACTGACGGCGACTACCGCTGCCGAACTTGGCTATCCGCCTGTTGAGGAGGGAACGCGTGCGCCCATATTTGCAAGACTTTCCGAACTTAAGTCCGAGATCAAGGAACTTGGCCACGTGAATGTGGCCGCGATTGAAGAGTACGCCGAGGTAAAAGAACGGTACGATTTCGTCAGCGTCCAGATGGCAGATCTGAACGATGCGAAAAACGACCTGCTCGGTATCATCGGATCCATTGAAGAAGAGATGAAGCGGATGTTCATCGAGGCGTTTGATAAGATCAACGAGAACTTCGGTGAAGTATTCCGTGAGCTGTTCGGCGGTGGTGAGGCGCATTTGTCCCTCTCCGATCCCGAGAACATTCTCACGAGCGGCATTGAGATCAGTGCCGCACCGCCCGGCAAGATGATCAAGAATCTTTCGCTTCTTTCCGGTGGTGAGCAATCCGTTATTGCGATCGCTCTTCTGTTTGCGATGATCCGCGTCAACCCGTCTCCTTTCTGCATTTTCGACGAGATTGAAGCGGCACTCGATGAAGTGAATGTACAGCGCGTAGCGCAGTACGTAAAGCGCTATTCCGAAAAGATGCAGATCATCATGATCACGCACCGCCGCGGGACGATGGAGATCGCAGACACGCTCTACGGTGTTACGATGCCGCGCCACGGTGTCTCCAAAGTATTTACTCTCGACGTCGCTTCCATGACGGACGAGGATTTTGAAAACGCGCTTTAAAAGGCAGAACATATGAGGGAACCCTATGGGATTTTTTGATAAACTGAAAAGCGGTCTCGCTAAAACGAAAAATTCTTTTTTCGGACAGATCAGTGAGGTCGTAAAAAGCTTTCGTAAAGTAGACGAGGATCTCCTTGAAGAACTTGAAGAACTTATGATCTGCGCCGACATGGGTGCGGAAACGACCGAGTCGATTATCGACGAACTTCGCGATCGGATCAAAGAAGAAAAGATCACTGAGTCCGACGATGTCTTAAAGACTCTTAAAGAGATTCTTCGCGGACACGTCGGGGAAGGCGAGCCGCTTCACATCACGACTACGCCGTCCGTTATTCTTGTGATTGGCGTAAACGGTGTCGGAAAAACGACCTCGATCGGTAAAATTGCTGCCAGACTCAAAAGCGAAGGCAAAAAGGTTATCGTTGCTGCTGCCGACACATTCCGCGCGGCAGCGATCGATCAGCTTGCTGTTTGGTGTGATCGTGCGGGTGTAGAGCTTATCCGCCAGAGCGAGGGAAGCGATCCCGCGGCGGTTGTGTTTGATGCCGCTGCAGCCGCGAAAAAACGCGGTGCTGACGTGTTGATCGTCGATACTGCGGGACGTCTTCACAATAAAAAGAACTTGATGGACGAACTTGCCAAAATTGACCGTGTGCTTACGCGAGAGTTGCCCGATACAGATCGCGAAACGTTGCTCGTGCTTGATTCCACGACCGGGCAGAACGCCGTTATGCAGGCGAAGGAATTCATGAATGCCGCAAAAATCACCGGCCTCATTTTGACGAAGCTTGACGGTACTGCCAAGGGCGGTGCTGTGTTCTCTATTAAGACAATTCTTTCCATCCCCGTGAAATTTATCGGCGTAGGTGAGCAGATGGACGATATGCAGCCGTTTGATGCGGGCATGTTTGTGAATGCACTCTTTGATGAAGGAATTGGTGAGGGATAAGTATGAAAGTAGTATTGGCTTCCCGCAACGTCAAAAAGATCCGCGAACTTCAAACGCTCCTTTCCTCTTTGACTTACGGGAATATCGAAGTTTTATCCCTTGACGACATCGGTTACACCGACGAAATCGAGGAAAACGGCAATTCTTTCGCTGAAAACGCACTCTTGAAGGCATCCGTTGCCGCAAGACTCGGATATATCGGTATTGCAGATGATTCCGGGCTTATGGTCGATGCGCTTGACGGTGCGCCGGGTATCTATTCCGCGAGGTATGCAGGTGAAGGCGCGGCGGACGGTGAGAATAACGAAAAGTTACTCCGTGCGCTAGAGCCCGTTTCCGACGAAAAACGGGGCGGTGCATTTGTTTCCGTAATCGCTTGCGTTATTCCCGCCGGCATGGAAGCCCAGATTCCCGATGCGGTGCGCACTCTTACCCCTGACGGGCTCACGGCATTTACGATCCGCGGTGAGTGTCGCGGTACGATTCTCCGCCAGCCGAGAGGGAATGATGGCTTTGGATACGACCCCTTGTTTTACGTTCCATCCCACAGCCGTACGTTTGCAGAACTCAGCCCAGCAGAAAAAAACGAGATCAGCCACCGTGGCATTGCGATGCGCGCTTTTTGCGCGGCGTTCACCCACGTCTTTGCCGATCTTTTGTAATAGTCAGATTGTTTGAGGAATAATTATGTTAACAAGTAAACAAAGAGCGACGCTTCGCTCCATGGCGAACAACATGGATTCCATTATGCAGGTAGGAAAAAGCGGTATCGGCGAGGAACTCGTTACCTCCGTTGATAACGCACTCGAGGCGCGCGAACTTATTAAAATGACCGTTCTTGAAACGGCGCCGCTCACCGCCCGCGATACGGCTGAAGAACTTGCCGCTGCTGTCGGCGCGGATGTTGTCGGCGTGGTCGGGCGCAAGATGATCCTTTTCCGTCCTTCCAAAAAGAAACCGAAGATCACGCTGTGATCTCCCCGGAGAGAAGCGGCAGACGCCGCATCGGCATATTCGGCGGCACGTTTGATCCGCCGCATATGGGACACGTAAATGCTGCACACGCTTTTCTTGCTGAAATGCACCTTGACGCGCTTCTCGTTATGCCTGCCGCTATCCCACCGCACAAATGCGGCGCGGCCGGTACGGCATCCGAAATTCGACTTCTGATGACGCGTGCCGCGTTTGATGGTCTGGATCCCCAAATATCCGTTTCGGATTTTGAGATCCGGTGCGCAGACGTGAGTTATACGTACAGAACGCTTCGCCATTTCAAAGTGGCCGAGGATGCGGATGTTTACTTTCTCACGGGTGCTGATAAGTTTGTTTCTGTAGACAGCTGGAAATGTCCTGAAATCATTTTTGATAGCGCTGTGATCGTCTGTGCCATGCGCGATGGGGATCCTGCGGTGTACGAGGATGTTATTGCGAAGGCACGGCTTTATAAGGAACGCTACGGTGCAAGAACGGAAACGCTAAATGTTTCTCCCATAGAGATTTCGTCCAGTGAAATTAGACGAATATACCGCGAAGGCGGGGATCTTTCGGCACTTATACCGCCTGCCGTTCTCAAAATTATGGACACGCATCATTTATACAGGGAGTGATAAGATGATTTCTCTCGGCGAAGATACGCTTTCGCACCTGCGTGAGCAGATTCGTCCGTACCTTACGGAAAGTCGCTATCAGCATACTTTGGGAGTGGAGGAAGAAGCCGCTCGCATTGGAGCTATATATCTCCCCGACAAAATACCGAAGCTGCGCGTTGCCGCACTCCTTCACGATATTACGAAACGCGACTCTCTCGAAAAACAGTTGCAATACTGTGAAGAATTTGGTATAATACTGGAGCAGGGTGGTGTTCCGTTTCCGAAACCGCTGCATGCTTCGCTTCATGCACGGACGGCAATGTCGGTTGCGCACCGCGATTTTGCCGATGTTGCGGATGAAGAGATCCTCTCCGGTGTCCGTTGGCATACAACAGGGCACAATGAAATGACCGTTTTTGAATCCATCGTTTATCTTGCGGATTATATTGAGCCGAACCGTACGTTTGATGATTGTATAGCCGTTAGAGAGTATTTCTGGAACGGAATAAAGGATGCCGATGATCGGAAGATGCTTGTTGTTCATCTTTGTAAAACAATGGTGTATTCATTTGATCTGACGCTTCGCGCTCTCGTAGAGGAAGGAGAACCGATCGCGGCGGATACGATCCTCGCCCGCAACTGTTTTCTGGAGCGAGTTCTTATGCTTGAAGGTAAATGATATTTGTGTATCGTTTTGTTTAATATCCATGCTAAAAACATTCTGAAAGGATTTGGCTGCGTTGGCAGCAGAAAACTATGAGAAATAATAGAAGGCGTTTGTATGGGCCGACCCGCGGTCAGCAAGTGGCTGTTCTGTGTGTTGTTCTTGCTATCACGATGATTACTATTGCTGCGGCGTTCGTGTTTTTGTACAAACCGAATACGAGTCCGGAAATTCCGTTTTCCACCGACACGGGAACGCAGCCCGCTCAGCCGGATGATTCCTCCGACGATCCGCCTGCCCCTCCGATTCAGTATGTTGCACGTGAGGACGTGTATAACTTCCTTATTATTGGCCATGACCGCACCGCAAAACTTGCCGACGTGATTATGCTCGTGCATTATGACGTGCCGGCAAAATCCGTATCCGTCATGCAGATTCCGCGAGATACCTACGTGCAGGTCGGGACGAACGTTCCAAAAATTAACGTGCTGTTTGCTGCCTATTACAACCGTGCCGCCGCCGATCGTGTAAAGAATCCGACAAAAGTAGCGGCTGAGAAACTCGCAGAAGTGTTGGAACAGAATCTGTGTATCCAGATCCAGTACACCGCAGTTATGAATCTAGACGGCTTTGCGGGCATCGTTAACGCCATCGGCGGTGTCGATATCGACATACCGTACGATATGGATTACGATGATCCCGATCAGGATTTGCATATACACTTGAAAGCCGGTCCTACACACCTTACCGGCGAACTGGCGGAAGGATTTGTCCGCTTCAGAGATTCCTACGTCCAGGCGGACATTGGACGCATCAACGCGCAGAAACTGTTTATGGCGGCTTTCCTTGATAAGTTAAAGTCCTCTGTAAGCATCACGAATCTGTCTGTAATTTCCAATCTTGCAAGCGAGGTTGTTTCTAACCTTACGACAGATATTACCGCCGCGGACGTAACGTATTTTGGGAAAAATGCGCTTTCCGTTGACTTTTCCAACATTACGCTTCTGACGATCCCCGGCGACACTATAAAGAGCGGTGGCTCCTGGTATTACGTTATCAACCGTGCGGCTACTCTCTCCTCTATCAACTCTTATTTTAACATTTACAACAACGAAATTACCGATTCGATTTTCGATAAAAATCAGGTCTTCAACGATCCGACTGCCGAAGAAATTGCCGCAGCTTACAATGCAGATAAGGCGGCGCTTGAAAATGAATTCAAGGTGGACGACGTTTTGGATAATTCCATCGATATCCCGCACAACTGATACGCTCTACGCATAACGAAAGGAATACAAAAATACATGGATAGAGAAGAAATCCTCGACACTACCGCTCAACCGCTTTTGGTGGATAAAAACGCCACTCCGAAAGAACTCGCTGAGGCGATCGTCACCGTTCTGGATGCAAAGAAGGCCAGAAACATCAAACTCCTTTACGTGGAGCAGCAGACGAGCATTACGTCGTATTTTGTCCTATGTACGGCTAATTCTCGCACGCAGGTGCGCGCGTTCATTGACGAGGTCGAATACAAGCTTTCACTTTCCGGTATACTGCCGGATCACATTGAAGGTGTCGACGCCTCCGGATGGATGCTGATCGATTACGGTTCCGTCATCGTACACGTTTTCAACCGCGAAGCGCGTGAGTTTTACAATCTTGAAAAACTCTACGCTGAAAACAGCGAGGTTGACATTGCCGGCCTTCTCAAGGAAGACTGAGCCGCGTTTATACTGACTCCAAGTAAATATTTGACAGAGGAAGCAACATGAAGTACGAATTTAGCAGAATTGATGAAAAATGGCAACAGAGGTGGGAGAAGGAAGGCGCATTTAACGCCGAGGACTATTCTACAAAGCCGAAATTTTACGGCCTTGTGGAATTTCCGTATCCGTCCGGGTCCGGTATGCACGTCGGACACATCAAGGCGTATTCCGGCCTTGAAGTGGTTTCCCGCAAGAGAAGAAAAGAAGGATACAACGTGCTTTTCCCGATCGGATTTGATGCGTACGGTCTGCCGACCGAGAACTCTGCAATCAAGTTCAATACGCATCCCCGCATCTTGACAGATAGAAATATCGAAAAATTTACCTCTCAGCTCAAGCGTGTCGGCTTCTCCTTCGATTGGAACCGCGTAATCGATACGACGGATGAGAACTACTACAAATGGACGCAGTGGATCTTCCGCAAAATGTTTGACGAGGGACTCGTGTTCCGCGCCAAAACGCTTGTAAACTATTGTCCGCACTGCAAGGTCGTCCTTTCAAACGAGGACTCCCAGGGCGGTAAGTGTGACATCTGCCACAACGACATCGTACAAAAGTCGAAGGACGTTTGGTATCTGCGGATTACCGAGTATGCGGATAAGCTTCTTGAGGGTCTCGACCACGTCGATTATCTCCCCAATGTCCGTCTCCAGCAGGAGAACTGGATCGGACGTTCCACCGGTGCTTTTGCCAACTTTGCTCTGGTAGATGCCGACGGGGTCTCTCTCGGCGAATCTCTCCGCATTTACACTACCCGCTGTGATACGATGTTCGGCGTAACGTTTATGGTTATCGCACCCGAGCATCCCGTCCTTGAAAAGTACGCGGACAAGCTGAAAAATACTGAAGCGCTTGATGCGTACAAAGTGGAGTGCTCGAAGAAAACGGAGTTTGAGCGTACCCAGCTTGTTAAGGATAAAACGGGCGTTTGCCTTGACGGCATCTATGCCATAAACCCCGCAAACGGAAAACAGATCCCGATCTACATTTCCGACTACGTAATGATGGGCTACGGTACGGGCGCAATTATGGCAGTACCGGCCCACGATGAGCGCGACTACGAGTTTGCCAAGAAATTCGGTATTGATATTATCGAGGTAATCAAGGGCGGCGATGTTGAAAAAGAAGCATACACCGGCGACGGTGAAATGGTGAACTCCGACTTTTTGAACGGTATCAAGACGAAAGCCGAAGCAATTGAAACGATGCTCAAATACCTTGGTGAGAAGGGAATCGGCGAAAAGGGCGTTCAGTATAAGATGAAGGACTGGGCGTTCAACCGTCAGAGATACTGGGGTGAACCGATTCCGATCGTACACTGTGAACATTGCGGCGACGTCGGCGTTCCATATGAGGAACTGCCGCTGAAATTACCCGTTCTTGAAAATTTCGCCCCGGGTGAAGGCGGCGAAAGCCCGCTTGCTAAGATCGAATCGTTTGTTAACTGCACTTGCCCGAAATGCGGTAAGCCCGCAAAGCGCGAGACGGATACGATGCCGCAGTGGGCCGGATCTTCCTGGTACTTCCTCCGTTACATTGATCCGGCTAATGCAGAGAAGTTTGCCGATCCCGAAAAGCTGAAATACTGGCTGCCGGTTGACTGGTACAACGGCGGGATGGAGCACGTTACCCGACACATGATCTACTCCCGCTTCTGGCATCACTTCCTCTACGACATTGGTACGGTGCCTGTTGACGAGCCGTATGCGAAGCGTACGGCACAGGGACTGATCCTCGGTCCAGACGGCGAGAAGATGAGTAAATCCAAGGGCAACGTCGTGGATCCTAACGACGTAATCGACGAATACGGCGCGGACGTTTTGCGCGTATACGTTCTCTTTATGGGTGAGTACGGCTCTGCAGCTCCGTGGAATGACAGCTCCGTGCGCGGATGTAAGCGCTTCCTTGACCGTGTCGGCGCGCTGACCGATATTGCTTCCGGGCGCGGTGTCACCTCTGAACTCGAAACCGCCTTCCATAAGACGGTTAAAAAGGTTTCGGGCGATATTGAAGAGATGAAGTACAATACCGCAATCGCGGCAATGATGACGCTTCTGAACGATATCTATGAGGTGGGCCACATCACGCTTGACGAACTGGAAACGTTTATCTCTATCTTGAATCCGTTTGCGCCGCACATCACCGAGGAGATTTGGGAGATCATCGGCGGCAAGGATCTTCTTAGCCTCAGAGCTTGGCCCGCGTATGACGAGGCGAAAACGCAGGATGCCACGATCGAAATCGCTGTACAGATCTCAGGCAAACTGAAAAATACGATTACGATTGCAGCGGATGCCTCTAAAGAAGAAGCGATTGCCGCCGCGAAGGCAGATGAAAAGGTTGCGGCTGCGTTGGAAGGGAAGAGTATCGTAAAAGAAATTTATGTTCCCGGCAGAATCGTTAATATCGTTGCAAAATAATCGGCACTTAATCTCTTGATAATCAACGGTATGTTTTTGGAGAATTTTCCGAATTTTCTATTGACAACACCGGATCAGTGGAGTATAATATTTAGGAGATATGTGTTATCTCGTGTGCCAAATGCGAAGGGAGGGATATGGATGGCAGAGATCAGAGTTAAGGATAATGAATCGCTTGACAGTGCGCTTCGTAGATTCAAGCGTCAGTGTCAGAGATCCGGCATTCAGGCCGAGCTTCGCAAGAGAGAATGCTACGAGAAGCCGAGTGTCAAGAGAAAGAAGAAGTCCGAGGCAGCAAGAAAACGTAAGTATAAGTAATTTATAGTTATGTTTGAGGGCTGGCGCACTGAAGATGCGTCAGCCCCTCTTATTTTTAATAATCTATAAATTATTTTCTTAATGACTTCGCATCGCTTCAATATCTATAAATAAAAGGTGTCCCCCATCATGTTTTTTTGGTAATCCTTGACAAATATTTTGTTTTGTGTTATAATTAAACAGATACTCTATAAAACAAGTTAGATTCTATAAATACCACAAGTCTTGTGCGGAGGTTTTTCTATGAATCCAGTTTTGGAAGTTGCATCACATTTTCAATATTTAGGAACACCCGTCTCAGCAGTTCCCTGTAACGTGGGACATATAAACAGTACTTATTTTATCACATGCGACGGCGAGAATTCGGTCCGCTACGTCCTGCAGAAAATCAATACCAACGTTTTCAAAAAGCCTGTTGAGGTCGTTGAGAACATGGTTGCTGTCTGTGAGCATCTGAAAGGAAAAATCGCCGCCGAGGGCGGAGAAGTTGATAGAGAAACCATTTCTATTATTCCTACGCGCGACGGTAAGATGTACTATGCTACCCCTGACGGTGATTACTGGCGCACGTATCAGGCGATAGAAGGTGTCGTTACATATAATCTTGCTGAGTCCCCGGAAATGTTCCGATCTGCCGCCTCTGCGTTCGGCCGTTTCTTTAACCGACTTTCCGATTTTTCGCCGGAAAGACTTCACGTTACAATTCCTAACTTTCATAACACCGTCAGTCGCTTTCAGGATTTTAAAAAAGCCGTCGAGGAAGACAGACTGGGACGCGTAAAGGATGCCGCTGAAGAAATTGCATTTGCTCTCGCACGAGAGGATGTTTGTTCCTTCCTTATGGATGGTATCGCCGACGGGCGCTTTAAACTGGGTGTTACTCACAACGACACCAAGCTTAACAACATTCTTATTGACAAAACGAGTGGTCGCGGGATCTGTATTATCGACATGGATACAGTTATGCCCGGCAGCCTTTTGTTCGATTTCGGCGACGCTATCCGTTTCGGTGCATCCAGTGCGCTTGAGGATGAGACGGATCTGAGCAAGGTTTACGTCGACCTTCAGATGTTTGAGGCATATGTAGACGGCTTTCTGAGCGAACTGCGCCGGTCTGTTAGTGTGGATGAAATCCGCGCTTTTCCTATGGCGGCGCGAGTAATCACCTTTGAAACCGGCCTCAGATTCCTTACAGACTACTTGAACGGAGACGTGTACTTCCGTATCTCTCACCCGTATCACAATCTTGACCGTGCGCGCAATCAGTTTAAGTTGGTAGCGGACGGTGAGGAAAGGTACGAAGAACTGTGCAAGATCGTTGAGAAGTATATTTAAAATATAAACAGCGGTGTGCCGATCGGCGCGCCGCTGTTTGCTTTTTATTCTGTTCCTGTAAAGACGAGACGGGATAGCCATGCTTCCGTAAGTTTCATAGTAAGTCCCCTATGCGAGTGCCTGAATTTGCAGGTGCTGTTTGTGAGGAGTGGGATTGTTTCGTCGGAAGCAGGGAATTGTTCAAGTAGGCATTTATGGACGAGTTCCACAAACTCGTCGCGGTTTTTGTACAGCTCGCACTCGAGAATAATTCTATCCGGATCCACAGTCATCATAACGTTATAGATGGCTCTTGCCAGCATAGAGGCGTTTTCTTCGGGCGGATTTGAGATTTTGATTGCAGACTGAAGTGTGCGACCGCGCCCTACCATCATCTCGCCGAAATTGCCGGCAGTATTGTGCGCACCTCTTAAAATCTCGCCGCCTTCAACGATCGTGCCGCAGATATTGTTTTCGCCGATGAACCAGTATAGAATGACCTTGTCTCGATGATTGGGAATAATTGAAATATTTGAGGTCGCTGCGGCATTGTAACCCGCTTCAATATAGAGCGGCATGTCGGAAAACATGCGGCGAACTGTCTCATATATCGGTATTCCCGAAAGCTCCGGTAAGCGATCCCCAATAACGCGATCAGTTTCTTTTGAATAAGCGCCCGGAAGAGATACGCCGACGCCGATGCACTTGCCGGCATTTGTTGCGGTGGAAAGGAACTTATAGGCATCTTTTAGAAAAAGAGACAGATTTTCTTCAAACGTAAAATCATCATTGAATGCGTAATGATGCTTTTCGACAATCTCCAAGCGAATGTTGATGACAGTCATAATGAAGTTCCGGTTCGTCAGATCCAGTATGAGCGCGAAGTGCTCAGGATTAATGCTGAGCACGCCTGCGCGGCGTCCTGCGGTCTTGTGGGTTTCTTTGGTTTGGTGAACGACGTTCATACCGAGAAGGGCATCGGCCACTTTTCCGACTGTCATGAGACTAAGCCCGGTTTCTGCGGATATATCGGCGCGGCTGATCGTTTTAGCAGACGAAATTGAATGAAAAATAGTTTTAATGCTTTCCCATTTTATGCTTTTCAGGCTTATATTCTGCATATCAGATCTCCATTCATGCCGTATTACCGGCTATCTTTTAATTCTAACTACCGTATAATAATATTATATTCAAATAAAAATCGGATGTCAATAGCAGAAAATGTTTTCGGTAAATAAAAGGCGAAAGTGTATGCATAAATTCGAATTTTCTATAAGGCAACCGTAAAAAACAAAATTTTTGCCATTTTTATTAAAATTTGTGTTGACAAACGAGTTAGGCGTGTGTATAATATTAATGTCGGCCCTTATGCGGGTGCTTTTTCGGCAGATACCGCATATCGTTGGCATAATGTTAGGAGATCGCAGTCGAAGAATGGCTGCGTTGTGGATGGTGTGATGATGGACGCGAAAACAACTCACCTTGCTTCCGCGGGTAAAGCGGAGCACAAAATTGACTACACAAAGAAACTTCCCGATGCCGAATTTGAGGTAATGCTTGCGGTGTGGGAGGGGCATTCTCCCGTTAACACTGCATATCTCATGGAAATGGTGGGCCGTGCGCGTGGGTGGAAGGCACCCACCTTGATTTCATTCCTCGTGCGCCTCGAAGAGCGTGGCTACATAATTTCAGAAAAACGTGGCAAAGAACGGTACTACACGCCGCTTGCGGATCGTGACGAGTACCTCCGCATCGCTACTGAGCAGTTTGTGGAACAGTACCACAGCGGTTCGTTCGTGCGCATGATGGATTCGCTTTATAGAAACAAGAATCTGTCTGAGGAAGATATTGACGATCTTCTCCAGTGGCTCAAATCCAAATATTGAGTTCATATGCCGTTTGTTGATGTGAACCGACCGCGCTTCTTGAGACTTGCTTACAAGGCAGCAACGCTTGATCATGCGCGGTATAATATCGGAACCTATAAAGAGAAGACGCTCCATTTAGTGCTTAAAAATTACTTTTCCGAAAGCAGGACGGAGCAGGAAGTTTCTCTCAGCGGGTATATCGCCGATATATACAGAACGGATAAAGGCATAATCGAAATTCAGACCTCCGGCTTTGCTTCTATGAAGGATAAGTTGGAGGCCTTTTTACCGCTTTATCCTGTTACGATCGTCTATCCGATCCCGAAAGTCAAGTGGGTTTCGTGGATTGAGCCGGAGAGTGGGGAGATAGGGAAACGTAATCGCTCTCCCAAGACCGGCAAACTCTTCGACGTAATACCCGAACTTATATTTATTAAAGATTATCTTAAAAATCCAAATCTCACGGTCCGTGCCGTGCTTCTTGAGATTGATGAATACCGCATGCTGAATGGCCGCCGCAGTCGTTCAAGAAAGCGCGGCTCCACTCGGTTTGAACGCATTCCGGTGGATTTGTTTGAAATTTACGATTTCAAAAACCCCGCCGACTATATCAGCCTTTTGCCGTTCGATGCCGCCGTCGAATTTACTGCATCCGAACTCTCCTCTGCTTTTAAATTCCGCGGCCGAGATGTCAGCGCCATGATTCGTGTTCTTATGGAGGTAGGTGCTATTGAACGCATAGGAAAGCGCGGACGCTCGTATGTGTACAGAATATCTGACAAATGAAAAGGTTCTGCCGCTGCAGAACCTTTTTGTCATTTCGTAAAGTTTTCAAGAAGTTGAACTTTTTGCGCTGAGTACTGGTAAGCGGCTTTATAGTCGCCTTCGGCCGTTGCCGTAGATTCGAGCGCGGTTAAGAGATGATAGCGGGTGAAAAAGCCTGTCCCTGAAGAAGCATGAGCTTTTTTAAGAAGAGGGTATGCCTTAGCGGGAAAACCGTTTGCCAGCGCAACACAGCCGCCCAAAAAATCAAGATAGGCTTTGGTGAAAACGAGACCACTCGCCAAAACGGCGGATGCTGTCTCCACGTCGCCACTGGAAAGCGCGGTTAATGCGCGCATATATGCAAACCACTCTGCGGGGAAGTGTGCATTGGGGAAGGCGGACGGCGAAGAAAGACGCGCGGGGATTTCTTTTTGCCCCGCGGATTTGATCAAAAGCTGGAGATACTCGATCGTTGCAAGGAAACCTTCAGGTGTATATAGAGATCGACGCGCTAGATTGGCATTTTCAAGTGCCGTGGCGGCAGTAAGAAGCGCATCATTCTTAAGTGCGTCAAGCGCCAGGTTCCAATGGCACATAGCCGTGAGATATAGAATTTCATCATCCGCTCGGGGAACTTCTGATATGCGGGTAAGGCACGCACTATATTCTCCGGCAAGATATAGTTGGTGAAACTCGTCTATCATACCCATTTTAGTGAAAAGTGAAGCTTCCTTTTCATCGGATGCAAAAAAGTAACCGACGGGCACGTTGAGACGGTGTGAAAGCTCCGTCAGAGTGGAGAGCGAGGGTGCGGCGCTCCCGTTTTCGATCAGGCTGATCATGTTTCGTGTGATCGCTTCCCCGGCAAGTTCGGCTTGCGTGAGCCCACGGTTTAGTCTGAGCGCGCGGATTTTCTCTCCGATCCGTTTATTCTGCTCGTCCATTTGTTCAGCGTTTTCAAATGAATGACGCATTATTTCGTCCGGCGGATGCCGTATTTCTCATCCATGCTTTTGAGCGTTTCGTTTACAGATTCAGAAAGGGTGGACTGATAGTATTCCACTTTTACGCTCAGTTCCTTACTGCGTTTCTCAAAATCGTTTATCATAGCGGCAGTATTGTCGCGCATTTCACGAAGAGCGGTCATGAGTTCACAAAGACAACTGTCCGTCGAGGTGTGCAGTTCACTGCTGATCTGTGAGAGCATCTCGTCCGCCGCCTTGGAAAGACGGGTGCGGATGTAGTCGGCTTCTTTTTCGGTTTCCGATACGATGCGGGTCGCGTGCTCGTTGGCAGCGGCAACGATTGCGTCAGCCGAAGTGTTGGCGCTGATCATTATATCACCGATCTGCGCACTGATGCGATCATATTTCTCCAGTTTGTCATCCGTTCCGTTGGGTAGGGATCTTTGGAGAAGCTCCGTTCTGAGCGTATCAGCGGTCATTTCAGCACTGAGGAGTTTTTCGCGCAGGGACGCAATCTCTTCCTTCAGCTGACCGGCGGATTCCTGCGTTGCCGCGAGAACGCTCTCAAGCGCTTCCTTTTCGGACTTAAGGAAAGAGATAGAAGCCTCCAGAGAGGTGCGCTCCGTTTCGAAGGTTTTGGCGTTTTCTTCTATCTCGAGGTGTGCATTCTTTAAAAGCTCGTCTTTTTCTTCCATTTCGCGGTTTATCGTCAGTATGTATTGATTCACATCCTTTCGATTGTATCCGCTCATGGAAGAACGAAAGGCAACGTTTTTCGTTTCATTCATAAAATGATCCTGCACCGAACGTGGTACTTCCTTTCCGTCTGCTGTATGGGGGTGATGCTGATTCAAGTTTGTTTGTAACATTATATCATATTTTTTGTCAAATTGCAACAGAGTAAGTGTATTTTACTGTTTTTCGTCAAAAAGATTTCTGAAATCTGCGATTTCATGAAAATTTCTATGGACGAAAGGGGAAGAATATGGTATAATATCATGTTATAGGGGAGGGATTTCTGTGCAGATACGAAAACTGCCCGTCAGGGGCTTTGCCTCTAATTCGTGGCTTGTTTTTGATGAGGAAAGCCGCATGGCAGCGGTCATTGATCCGTCGGCTGATGCGGAGGTGGTTTTGAGACTCCTTCGCGAGGGAAACTTGACTCTCTCGATGATCCTTCTCACCCACGGTCATTTTGATCATATTTTTGCGGCGGATACTTTGCGTGCGTCAAGCGGTGCGCCGCTTATGATTCACGAAAAAGATGCCCCGATGCTCACGGATGCGACACGCAACGTCTCGGCGCTGTTCTTTGGGAAGGGTAACGTGTATAAGCCGGCCGATCGCCTTCTGCACGGAGGTGATGCTCTCCTGCTTGGAAACAATATCATAACTGTCCGCCATACGCCCGGACATACGGAAGGCTCTGTTTGTTTCGTTTTGCCCGGACGCATTTTCACGGGCGATACGCTGTTCGAGGGCAGTATAGGACGCACGGATCTGCCCGGCGGCGACGAACGCGCTCTCAATGAATCACTTCGCCGCATTGCGGCAATGAGAGGGGAGTACACTCTCTACACGGGGCACGGTAACGTTACGACTCTTGAGCACGAAAGAAAGAACAATCCGTACCTTAGCAACATTTGATTTTCATAAAGGAGACAAGAAATGGCTCTCATGAACGGTATAGACACAAACACGTTGGCGGAACTTCTTTTTCCGGATATAAAAATGCTTCCCGAAAATATAGAGGCACGTTATCCCGTACGGGATCTGCCGGAGGGTGCGAAAGTCACCCGATTTGCTCCCAGTCCCACAGGATTCGTTCACTTTGGCGGATTGTTTCCGTCTACGGTAGGCGAACGCCTGGCGCACCAAAGCGGCGGTGTGTTCTATCTCCGCATCGAGGATACGGATGCCAAGCGAGAGGTGGAAGGCGCGGCGGAAGGTCTTATTCGCACGCTTGCCACGTACGGTATACATTTTGACGAGGGTGCTATCCTGGACGAGAGCGGTAAAATCTCCGATAAAGGTGCGTACGGCCCGTACCGTCAATCCGAGCGTGCGGAGATTTACCAGACGTTTGCAAAGCAACTGATTCGTGAGGGAAAGGCGTATCCGTGCTTTACTACGGAAGAAGAGCTGGACGAGCTTTCGCAGGTAAACAAGAAAGAAGAACTGAAAAACACCGACTGGCAGGCAGAAGCCGAAGCACGCCGTCTTGAAATGCTCGCGAGAAGAAATTTCACGCTTGATGAGGTGAAAGAGCATCTCGCGGCCGGACATCCGTTTGTTATTCGTATTTTGGCTGACGGCACGCCCGACGCGAAGGTGAAATTTACCGATCTCATCAAAGGAAATATGGAGATTCCTGAAAATGACGAAGACTTTGTTCTTCTGAAATCGGACGGAATCCCCACTTACCATTTCGCACATGCTGTGGACGATCACCTTATGCGGACAACGCACGTGATCCGCGGCGAGGAGTGGCTCCCGAGCCTTGCAAAGCACCTGCAGCTGTTCCGTTATCTTGGATTCAGAGCACCTAAGTATATGCATATCGCACAGATCATGAAACTGGACGAGGCCGGGAACAAAAAGAAACTCTCGAAACGCGATATGGGTGCCAATATGGACGACTACACCCGCATGGGCTACTGCCCTGAAGCGGTGTGTGAATATATTATGACGCTTCTCAATTCTAACTATGAAGAGTGGCATATGCAAAATCCGGAAAAGCCGTATACCGATTTCCCGTTCAACATCAAGAAAATGTCCACCTCGGGCTGTCTGTTCGATTTCAACAAACTGAACGACGTATCCAAAAATATCATTTCCCGTATGGACGCCGCGGCCGTTACCGAAAAGGTAACTGCGTGGGCGCTTGATTTTGATCCCGCATTCGGTGCGCTCCTTCAGCGTGATCCTTCTTATGCAGAGAGTATATTTGCCATCGGCAGAGGCGGCAACAAGCCGCGCAAGGATCTTGCAACGTGGGCAGATGCAAAACCGTATATGGGATTCTTCTATGATGAATACTTTACCGTGGAAGACGTGTATCCGGAGAATTTTTCCAAAGAGGATATTAAGGCAGTCCTTGCTAATTTCGCGGACATTTTTGATCCCACAGACGATTCGTCTGCGTGGTTTGCGAAGATAAAAGAGATCGGTGCAAAACTCGGTTTTGCCGCCGATATGAAACTTTATAAGCAGAATTCTGACGACTACAAGGGAAGCGTTGCGGACGTCAGCATGTTTTTACGACTTGCCGTTACCGGAAAAATGAATTCACCCGATATGTACAGCGTTATGCAGATCCTCGGCAAAGAACGCGTTCTCGCCCGTATCAAGGCGATGGCGGATGCACTTTAAGTTTGAACGTTATAATGGAGAGTGTCTATGGAAAACACATCTAAGAATTTTATTCACGCATTTATTGAAGAAGATATTGCCGAGGGCGGGCGTTACGAGGGGCAGACTGTCCATACGCGTTTTCCTCCCGAACCGAACGGCTACTTGCACATCGGACACTGCAAAGCGCTCATTATTGATTTCGGCACGGCGGAGAAATTCGGCGGTCTTTGTAATCTCAGAATGGACGACACGAACCCGACCAAAGAAGATGTGGAGTTCGTTGAAGCGATCAAGGAAGATATCCGCTGGCTCGGATTTGACTGGGGAGACCGCTTCTTTTACGGCTCTGATTATTTTGAAAAAGACTACGAGTACGCAGTTGAACTGATCAAAAAAGGCCTCGCATACGTTTGTGAGTTGACACCCGACGAATTCAAAGAGTTCAGAGGTGATCTCAATACGCCCGCGAAGTCCCCGTGGCGCGACCGTCCTATCGAGGAAAGTCTCGATCTTTTCGCCCGTATGCGTGCCGGCGAATTCGAGGACAACAAATATACGCTCCGTGCCAAGATCGATCTTGCGTCGGGTAACTTCAATATGCGCGATCCCGTTATTTACCGCATCCGCCATATGCATCACCACCGCCAGGGCGACAAGTGGTGCATTTATCCGATGTACGATTTTGCTCACCCGATTCAAGATGCACTGGAGGGCATCACGCACTCCCTTTGCTCTTTGGAGTTTGAGAATCACCGCCCGCTTTACAACTGGGTTGTCGAGAACGTCTCTGTGCCGCATCACCCCCGTCAGATCGAGTTTGCACGGCTCGGCATCGACCATACCGTCCTTTCAAAACGCAAACTCCGCGCCCTTGTGGAAAACGGATACGTATCGGGATGGGACGATCCGCGTATGCCCACGCTTTGCGGTCTGCGCCGCCGTGGCTACACGCCGCGCGCTATCCGCAATTTCTGCGATCGCGTAGGTGTTGCGAAGAGCCCCAATACGATCGAGTACGGATTTTTGGAATATTGTCTCCGCGAGGATCTGAACGAGACGGCACAGCGCGTCATGGCTGTTCTGAAGCCGGTAAAACTGACGATCACCAACTATCCCGAAGGAAAAACGGAGATTTTTGACGTTGAAAATAATCCTAACGATCCCGAGGCCGGTACCCGCAAGGTCGCCTTCTCTCGCAATCTGTGGATCGAAGAGGACGATTTCCTTTCAGAACCCGTGCCGAAATATAAGCGTCTCTATCCGGGTGGCCCCGAGTGCCGTCTGAAGGGGGCATACGTCATCACATGTACGGGATGCGTAAAGGATGATGCCGGCAACGTCATCGAAGTTCTTGCCACCTATGATCCCGATTCCCGCGGCGGTGATCCTGCCGACGGTCGCAAGATCAAAGGGGCTACCATCCACTGGGTAGATGCTGAAACCTGTGCAGAAGCGGAAGTACGCCAGTATTCGAATCTCTTTGACGACGCCGACCCTGACGCCGCAGGGAAGGACTTTATCGCGTGCCTCAATCCGAACTCTCTCGAAGTTCTTACCGGATGCAAGGTGGAGGCCTCGCTGAAGGAAGCAAAGGCACCGTCATCCTATCAGTTTATGCGTCTCGGATATTTCTGTCCGGACAGTCGCGATTCGTCCGCGGAGCATCTTGTTTTCAACCGTTCCGTGAGCCTGAAGGACAGTTATAAACCGCAGTAATACAGCACTTTTTCGAAAATCCCCCGAGGCTAATATTTCGGGGGATTTTTTTGAAAAAATGTGGGAAAACTACTTGACAGAACAGATTTTTCGTGGTATTATATATAGGCGTTTGGGATGCCCCATTAGCTCAGACGGTAGAGCACTTGACTTTTAATCAAGGTGTCCGGAGTTCGAATCTCCGATGGAGCACCACGCAAAAGACTTAAAACCTTTTGGTTTTAAGTCTTTTGTTTTTGAAATTATTGACATATGTCGAGAAAATGCTATAATACTGATGTCGCGTATAATGAATTCGTTTTGCTTAAAGGAGCAGATATGGTTAAGGATTTTTGTGAAAAACTCGCCTTTCCGACAGAAGCCACGGTGTGCCTCACCGAGGCGTATAGTAAAATTGTATCCGAACCCGAGGCGCTTTCACTAATCTATAAAGCTATGGATATTGTCTACACAGTAAAAGACAACTCTTTTGTCCCGCTTTTACAAGAAATTTCCGAGAAGACGGGTATCCACAGATATACCTCCGATCTCGTGTTCTGGATTATGAGCGCAAAACCGCTTTACTGCATTTACAATGAGAAAAAACTCCCTGAAAATCTCTATTGGGATGCTATGGCGGATCTCCGATACAAACTCATGGAGTGCTATAATCTGCACGGAATTTGGGGCGTTTTCTCTACGTGGTTTCTGATGTTTTATACTCTTGAGCGTATGACGTTCGGAAGACTCCATTATGACGTACTTAAATGGGGAGGAGATGCCTACCGAGGCTTTTTGATGCCGGGTGACACGTACTATCGTTGTCATATACCGTCAAGCGGTCCTCTGACGCCCGAATCCGTTATGGATTCGCTTAAAAAGGCGTATACCTATTATAAAGACGACTTGAAAAACGGACTTATGTCGGTTGCATGCAATTCGTGGCTTTTGTATCCGCCCGTTACTGCTTTGTTCGGGGAAAATTCAAACACGAAGAAATTCTGCGATCTCTTCGATCTGATCGGGACAAAGGAAGATCCAATGAACCGCGATTTTTGGCGTGTATTCAATAAGGAGTATAAAGGCCCCGAAACACTCCGCGAGATTACGGCAGAAAAACCTCTCCAGAAGAATTTGAAAGAGTATCTCGAGGCGGGGAACTCATTCGGTATCGGCTACGGAATTCTTCTTTTTGATGGTGAAAAAGTCATAAATTACAACTAATTTTTGCACGGTCTTGAAAAAGACCGTGCTTTTATTCATATAGTGTATACAGATTGTTAATAAGGAAAATTGCACAATTTTTCTTGCGCGAGTTCGAAAAATATGGTATACTGTAATGGTAGTTTTCTTTCAAATAGAATCCGGGTTAAGGAGAATTTTATGAAAATGCGCTTTTCTCGTCTTCTGGCACTTCTCTTGGTGCTCACCATGGCTGTGCCCACTGCCGCACTCACTGCGGTAATTTCTGCCGCTGACGGCAGTTTGCCTACCATTTCGGCAACCGTGCCGACATCTGCCTCGTCGGCAGTTATGACTGTCTATTCGGAGGATTTCGAGGGCAGCACGGCATCCCTTTTTGAATCTACCGCCGGCAAGACGTACAATAAAAGCGGTGAAAAGTGTGTTACCGAGCAGAAAGAGTCCGGTAATAGTGTCCTTGACATTGATTACAGCAAGCTAGATTGGGGCAAGATCGCCGAAAAGGGCGGCACTGCCACGAAAAACCCGATCTCGTCATCTAACTCCACCAAAACAGGCGAGGAGTACGATTTTCCGGAGCTTGAGCAAGGCTTCGTGCTGTCTTTGGATTTCCGCAAAGTAACGGATGCTGTCTTTACCGGCAAAGAGGAAACGGAGCGCCTCCACATCTCTTATTATGCCGAACTGAATAACAGAAAAGGCTTTGAGATCTTTACCGAGCCGCTTAAGGCAGGTGAATGGTACAAGATTACCATAACCGCTGCAAACGGCGGTCAGACGTTTACCGTTACCGCTACGGATAAGGCCGGTACTGTAACGGAACTGAAATGGAACCACCATGCGGGCATGAGCGCGGGCAGCTTTAATAAAATTTCGATTATTCCGATCACCAGAAACGGTGACGTAAGCGAAGGTCGCCAACAGACGCATTTTCAGATTGATAACATCCTTCTGACGACGGAAAGCAAAGCGCCTATCACTGCCGTTCTCACTCCCGATACCGCCATCAAAGGCGAAGTAACGCCTATTCTCGTAGGTTACGACTCCCAGGGTAAAGTTACCGCCATGGTAACGGGCGCGATGGTTGATACTGCAAAATCGACCAAATCCGAATTCTTTATGCTTCAGTACGAGGACGCTTTGAAGGCATCCAAATCTGTAAAGGTACTGTACTGGGAGAACCTGCACTCTGCAAAGCCGTACGCAAATCCTGTCGAGATCGGTGATAAGATCGATTCCGCAGTAGGTACTGCGGCAGGAAAGACTGAGTCGTTTGCGATCACTTCCGCTATGACACCCACCGGTACGGCCGATGCGTACTCCATCCTTGTGTACGCTGTACCGAACTTTGCGACGAAAGAGGCTATTCCCGGTTACGACGCAGCCTCTCACACGCTTTTGTATCTCGGCCAAAGCGGAACCGCATTTACCTCGGTTCCGTATGATGGTACTCTCTTTGACTCTGCCACGCAGGATATCGTTGTAACCGTGCATAATGGCAAGACCTCGGTTACGACTCTTATTGAATACACCGTGCTCCCGTCTCTCACCAACATCGTGATCCAGCTCGGTGAGAACGAGTCTAAACTGAACTTCACATGGTTTTCCCTCAGCGATGCTATCGGTAAGATTTCCTTTGCCAAGGAATCTGAACTTGTGAACGGACAGCTTCCCGCAAATGCGACCGTTGTTACGGCTGACCGCACCGAGTCTGTAAAAGCCGGTTACTTTGGCAACAAAGCAACGATTGAAGGACTTGACCCCGACACTACATATTACTACCAGATCACAAACGGAACGGACAAGACGGAGCCCAAGAAGATCACTACCGGTTCTGCCGAGTCCTTCACCTTTGCCTTTGCCGGTGATCCGCAGATCGGACGCGGCTACGGAAGCGATTATTCCAAGGCAATGGAATGCATTGAGGCTGACGGCGAAGCATGGGGCAGAACTCTTTCTCAGATGGAAAACTCCCCTGAATTTGCAGGCGTTGATTTCTTGATGGTCGCCGGCGACCTTACCAACACGCACCTTATCGAATACTATAAGGACTACTATGGTCTCACCGATGCTGCGTCGAACTTTATCGGTCAGGAACTTCAATGGGACGCGTACTCAAATCAGGAGGAGCTTCTCGGCATACCGACGGTAACTGTCCTCGGTAACCACGATAACGATCCGTACGCTGTGTATCCTTCTCACCTGAATCAGCCCAATATGCTCAAGAAGCCTGACGGTACGTACTACGGCGCAACATATGAGACCAGGGCCGGTAACTATGTCCACAGTGCTGACTACTATTTCACCTACAATTCTGTGTTGTTTATCGTTCTTAACGTAAACAATTTCAAAGCGTCGAGTGCTTCCGCAGCTGCTACCGCTGCCGATAAGGCTGTCGCTGAGGAGCACGGCGAGTTCGTGAAGCGTGTAATGGAGGAAACGAAGGGCCAGGAGTTTGACTGGACGATCGTACTGTACCATGAATCCCCTTACGGTTCGAGCTATCATGGAAACTACACCGTAAATTCGTCCGGTGAATTCAACAGAACTGAGCAGCATGCGTTCATCAATATGAGAACGTATCTCCTGCCGATCCTGTATGAAAACGGTGTCGATCTGATCCTCTCCGGACACGATCACTGCTATACCCGTACGCACATCCTGAAGCCCGCTACGGATGAAAACGGCAATTACATCGACGCTTCTATTATCACGCCGTACGAGGATGGCTCATACGTCTACGAGGACGGCTCAACCACGCCGAAATTCGTGTCTTGGAAGGACGATACCGGTAAAGTTCATACGGATCTGAAGGTTGCATCCAAGCCCGTGAAGGTAATCAATCCCGACGGTATTCTCCACGTCACCGGTGCGACCAGTTCCGGTTCGCTTGCAAATTCGGCTGCCTATGAAAACATCTATACGGCAGTCAAGGCAACCGCGGCAAATCGTCACCTGACACGTATCGACGTGTCCGAGAACGAACTTAAACTCGTAACGTATAATATGGGCACCAGAGATACGGATAATATCACGGAGGTGGATGCTTTTACCATTGTTCGCACGTCCACGACCGATCCCGTTGTTCCGGGCACCGATCCCGTTGTTCCGGGCACCGATCCGGTCGTCCCAGGCACCGATCCCGTTGTCCCAGGCACCGATCCCGTTGTTCCGGGCACCGATCCCGTCGAACACGGTACGAGAGCAAGCGTTGTTCCGATTATCATCCTTGTCGCGGCCTCACTCTGCGCACTTGTTCTTGTGTTTGTGGCTGTAAGGGTTTTCGTTAAACGGAAGAAATAAGCTGCATAATTTAAAGGCGTCTGCTTTTAGCAGACGCCTTTTTGCTACATTTGTTTTCGGATTCTGTCGAGTGCGCCTTTTTCGAGGCGTGATACCTGTGCTTGCGAAATGCCGATTTCCTCGGCAATTTCCATCTGCGTTTTTCCTTTGTAAAAGCGCATCTGAATGATTTTCTTTTCGCGCTCGGAGAGCTTTTTCATTGCTTCTTTAAGAGCAATATTCTCGAGCCACGCCTCGTCGCTTGACGATGTGTCACTCACTTGATCGATCACGTAAATGGAATCTCCGCCGTCGTTGTAGACCGGTTCGTAGAGGGATACCGGTTCTATGATCGCTTCAATGGCCTGATGAATGCTTTCCTCTTTTTCTCCGAGTTCTTTGGCAATCTGTGCAATCGTTGGTTCAGAATCCGCGTTTTTGGAAAGCTGCTCGCGCATCTGAAGTGCTCTGTATGCCAGATCGCGGATGGAACGGCTCACGCGGATCGTGTTGTTGTCCCTAAGGTAACGCCTTACCTCGCCGATGATCATCGGAACGGCATAGGTGGAGAATTTTACGTCAAGCTCGATATTGAAGTTGTCGACAGCCTTTATCAGCCCGATGCATCCCACCTGAAACAGATCGTCCATGTTTTCCCGCCTGTTTGTGAAGCGCTGAATAATGCTCAAAACAAGTCGGAGATTACCGTCTATCAGTTTTTGCCGTGCCTCGGCATCACCTGCTTTTGCCTTTATCAAAAGCTCGCGCTTCTCGTCGCCCGTTAGTGTTGCCAGTTTGGCTGTATTAACGCCGCATATTTCTACTTTGTTATAATACATGTCCGCATTCAGTCCTTACTTTCGCAAGTTGATACAGACAGTATTGCCGAGTTCAGATATGGGTTATGCAAATGAGCGGATGCATCTTATTTCCATATTGGGAAAGAAAGGAGTTGTTGCATTCATAAAAGCAACAACTCCGCGAGCATTCACTTGTCCGCTGAGACGGCCATTTTTGCCCGTTTCGGGCAAAAAATCGGGAAGTCTCGCAACAAATTCCATTGGAATTTCAAATATTTGCGCCTTTGCCGCAAATATTTGGGGCTGTCGCCCATAAACGCGACAGCCCCTTTTGTATTAGTAACGGCTTTCGGTTTCGCGGATTTTTTCGTATAGGTTACGGATAATAGGTTCGTCTTCCGCGCACAGGGGAATAAACGGCGCCCGTACGCTGCCGCACTCGAGGCCGCGGAGACGCAAAACGCCCTTGGCCGCAGCATAAAGGGAAGACGCTTTTTTCGTTTCGTAAATCAGTCCTGTGATCTCCTTTTGCAGAGATGCCGCTGTTGCCGTATCACCCTTTGTGATGAGATCGTCAAGTTTCATAAATAGTTCGGGCATATATCCGTACGTACCGCCGATACCGCCCGAGGCGCCCATGAGGCGTCCTGCAAGGTACTGCTCATCCGGACCGTTGAAGATTGCGACGTCTTCGCCGCCGAACATGCGAAAACGCATAATATCCTGGACGGAGCCTGACGAGTTCTTCACACCGGCAACGCGTCCCGTTTCGAGCATTTTTAAAAACAGATCCGTCGGCAGATTGAAGCCGTTCGTCGTGCCGGGAATGTTGTAGATGAACATGGGAACGGCATCAGTTGCATGGAGCACATCCGTCCAGTATTTGTAAACGACCTTTTCGCTGAGTCCGTAATAAAATCCCGGCACCATGGCGATCGCATCGACACCGATTTTTTCGGCGTGCTGTGCCAAGGCAATGGAGTCTCTTGTGGCCGATGCCGCGATGTGGGCGATCACTGTCATCTTGCCGCCGACTGCTTCCATAACCGCTTCGAGCGTTGCCTTTCTTTCCTCTAGCGTGTGAAAGACGCATTCGCCTGAGCTGCCCGTCACGTAAAGCCCCTTCATTCCGATGGAATGGTAAAACGACGCGAGCTTTGACGCGCGTTCGCGCGAAACGTTTCCTTCCTCATCGTAGCAGGCGTAGAAAGCCGGAAATACGCCTCTGTATTTTTCTTGTACTGCCATAATAGTTCTCCTTTATGTAAGTTAAATATTGATTATACTACCGTCAATCATCGTAAACCGAATGCGGTAGTCAGTGTCCATGCCGACGAGATCCGCTTTAAACGAGGGAGCGATGTCGCCGAGTGTTTTTTCCGAGATCCGCCTTGCGGGTGTGTTTGAGGTCATACAGAAAACATCCCACGGATCAATGCCGATACTGATCAAAGCACGCGCACAGTCATCCATCAAATACCGTCCACCGGTTAAAGTGCCGTTTTCAAGACGCGGACTGCCGTCTTTAACAATGCGGTCGTCATATCGCCCATCCGGCATGCCCGTCAACGTCACAGCGTCCGTGATTACCGAAAGGCGTCTCGGTCCTACCGCCTTTACCAGCAAACGGATAATCTCAGGAGCAAGATGCACGAGGTCGCAAACGATCTCCGAGAACACGCCGTCATTGATGATAGCTTCAGTGAGAAGTCCCGGATCGCGATGGTTGATTGGGCGCGTTGCATTGAAGAAATGCGTAACGCCGTCGAGTCCAGCCTTTATCGCCGTACGCATTTCTTCAGCCGTTGCGTTACTGTGACCTGCGTTTACGTGAACGTTGTTTTCTTTTAAGTAACGTATTAATTCCAAAGCGCCTTCAAGTTCCGGCGCGAGCGTGATCTGCTTTACTGCCGATGCGCGGTCGCCCGTGAGTTTTTCGAAATGCTCCAAAGAGGGAAGCGTGATGTACTGTCCGTTGATCCCGCCTCTTTTCTCGAAATTAAGGAAAGGTCCCTCAAGATGAACACCGAGGACTCTCGCGCCGTTATCCACAGGGTTCTTCACTATTTCATCATAAAACGCAACAGCATCTCGGACCTTTTCGGGCGGCGAGGAACTGAGCGTCGGCAGGATGCCGGTAACGCCGTGTAAAGCCAATCTCTTGAGCCACTGTTCGTTCTCTTCTTTGTTTGGTAAAGCGGCGTTGTACCCAAGCGATCCGTGCGCGTGCAATTCAATCATTCCGGGGATGAGAACGGATACGTCGTACGTATTCGTATCTTCATTTGCGCTAATGTGGTCAATGATTCCGTCCTCTATATAGACGCGTGCGTTATGTAGCCAGCCGCTTGAAGTCCATACCTGTTTTGCATAAATTGAGTTCATTTGAATTTCCCCTTGTACGGAAGATTATTTGAGTGCCTTCACATAGCGCTGTGTGATTTTCAAAGGACGCGTGATCGCTGAGCCGACAACGCATGCGTGCACGCCTTGATCCATCGCCGTACGAAGTTCCTCGGGAGAGAATATGCCACCTTCGGCAATAACGGGCGTGTGGAGCGTTTCGGCGAGTTTATGCATAAAATCGAAATTCGGCGGCGGCAGATGGCGTGTATCATCCGTATAGCCGTTCAAAGTCGTGCCGATAAAATCAAACCCGAGTTCTTGGGCGCGAAGGGCATCTTCATAGGTGGCGCAATCAGCCATAAATAACTGTTCGGGATATTTTTTGCGGACTTCTTTGAAGAATTCGGCGACCGTGCTTCCGTCGGGGCGGATTCTTGAGGTCGCGTCCGTGGCGATGATGGAAACGCCTTCTTCCACGAGAGCGTCGATTTCTTTGAGAGTCGGGGTGATTCTGACTTTGCAGTTTTCGTAATCCTGTTTTATGATACCGATGATCGGGAGCGGGACGGTCTTTTTGATTTCCCGTATGTCTTCAACGGAATTTGCGCGGATGCCGACGGCACCGCCGAGATAGGCGGCATACGCCATACGTCCCATAATAAAACTGCTGTGAAGCGGCTCGTCGGCGAGTGCTTGGCAAGATACGATAAGTCCGCCGCGCAGTTTCTCCATAAGTTCTTGTTTCGTCATTTTTGTCTCCTTTTATTGTTTAGATTTCATTAAGCCGTTGTTTTGCGTATATGGCGGCACCCATTATGCCTGCCTTGTTTCCAAGTTCAGCCGCAAGAATATCTACGTCAGAAAAGGTGGGGATAACTCTTTTAAAAAAACGTTTTTTGATATCGGCAAGAAGAACTTCCTCCTGCATAACACCGCCCCCCAAAATGATGGCGCACGGGTTAAATATGTACGTGAGGGTCAGGAGTCCTTCTGTGATTTCGTCTTCCCAAGCGGTGATGACACGGCGAAGTCTCAAATCATTTTCTGCCTCATTGAAAATTTCTTTTGCGTTTTCGAGTTCGGGACGGAACTTTCTTGCGCTATCCAGGAGCGCCGTTGTAGATGCATACTGTTCATAGCATCCGCGGTGTCCGCATCCGCAGAGACGGCCGCCTTTATGCGTTACCATGTGTCCCATTTCCCCCGCGATTCCTCTTGTGCCTGTGAGCAGCCTGCCGTTTTGAATAATGGCGCCACCAACGCCTGTCCCGTAAGTGAGACAGAGAAAATCCTTATGTGCACGGCCGGCACCCAAATGTGCTTCACCTAAGGCGGCGGCATTCGCATCGTTAAGGATAAAAGCTGGGCGGCCGAGCGCTTTTCCCAATATTTCGCCGGCAGGGTAAGCCTGTGCGTCCTCGCCGGCGGCTTTATTATATCGGAAAAGCATAGTTTTTGCTTTGTCGTCAATCTGCCCGCGCATCGAGGCACTGAGAACATCGAAGTCGCTGTATTCTCCCGCAATATGGATGACTTTCTCCATGCGGACTTCAACGTTCTTATCAGATGATGTTGTGCGAACGTCCGACAACTTGCCTGTGTCATCAATGATAGCCGACTTGATTGCCGTACCTCCCACGTCCATTACAAGAATTCTCATATATAATCCTCCTTCTTATACACAATTATAACATAAATTTTTGTGCATAACTTTGAGTATTTTGCTGTTTATTTTATTGTAGTTGCTTTTTTGTGGAAATGTGATATAATAATAATCAAGCAATGAAAAGAGGGACAGATATGCGAATCATACATCATGAAAGAGGGCGCGACCCACTTTATAACATTTGGAATTCTTCTGAGGAATGCATGATCATTTATTTTTACTCCGGCGGAGGTAACGTAGTCTTTCAGAATAAGATATATCCGATAAAAAGAGGAGGGCTTTGCTTCATCCGTGCGGGGAAACAGCACTACACACTCCCCGATAAACCGGAAATATATGACAGAAGCAAAATATTTGTTTCCGAAAAGAAACTTAACGATATACTGAATCTTGCATACGGTGATGATGTGTTGAACAGTTTGTTTCGGAGTAATTCAGTAATTTATGCGCAAATACCGGAAAGTGATCACTCGGACGTGGAAAAAATATATGAGAAGGCACTTGACGCGTTGGACGAGAAATGTGACGAGACAGTGTTTACATGCTGTTTTTTTCAGTTGCTTATTTATTTGAGGGATTATTCGTCAGGGCACATCACAAACAGAAACGATTCTTTGACAAGGACGATTGATTTTATAAACCGTAGTTATGCTTTTCCCATCACTCTTGATGATGTCAGCGCCGGAGTGCATATGAGTAAGTACTATTTATGCCGTCGCTTTAAAGAAGCACTCGGTGTGACGATCATGGAATATCTCCTTAAAACCCGAATCGCGGCGGCAAAAAATTTTCTTGCATCTGATCGTATATCTATCAGCGAGATCGCGGAAAAATGCGGTTTTTCAAGCACATCTTACTTTAGCCAGATCTTTAAAAAATCGACCGGTTTCACGCCGATCCGATACAGAAACCGCTTTGGCGAAAACGAAAACTCCTGACCTTAAATCAGGAGTTTCTATAATGAGTGATAATCATCCCGCCGCGTCCAGCATATTTTCAATAAAAATTCCGTATCCCTTCGCTGGGTCGGAGATGAGAACGTGCGTTACCGCACCGATAAGTTTTCCGTCCTGAATGATGGGACTGCCCGACATCCCCTGTACGATCCCGCCCGTTTTTTCTATCAGCACGGGATCGGTAACCGTGATTTCCATGCATTTATTATCGGAGGCATTTCGAATTTTCTTTATAGTAACGTCATACGCGCATACGCCGGATTCATCCAGCGTACAGTAGAGTTTAGCGGCACCGTCTTTGATTTCGTTTTTGAGCGCGATGGGAATTGCGGTATCGGCAGATACACTTTTGGGGAATTCAGTTATGATGCCGTAAACACCGGCGGAGGTGTTGCCGAGAAGCGTTCCGATTTTACCAGAGGAAAAATAGCCTTGCAGTTCGCCAGGAACCCCCGCCGTTCCTCGACGGACGCCGGTTATGCTTACGTTTGCGATCATTCCGCGGGAGAGAGGGAGGAGCGCCCCTGTTTCCGTATCACAGATGCCGTGTCCCAGCCCGGCAAACGAACCGGTTTTCGGATCAACAAAGGTAACAGTTCCGATGCCCGCCGTGTTGTCTTTCACCCACATGCCGGTTTTATAGGCTTGCTCAGAGATAGATAAAGAGGGGAGGACCGTGTAATGCATCTCGGCGTCGTTTCTTCTGACGGTGAAGTCCAAAGGGGAGCCGCCGCTTTTTTCTACGATTTCAGACAACTGGGCGGCTGAGGTAAGATTCGTATCGTTAATTTTTAAAATTACGTCATGCATTCGTATGCCTGCCTCGTATGCAGGCTGTTTTGAGCCTGCCTCGCAATCAACTTCGGAAAAGCCTACTACAATCAGGCCGTCTGTGAACATTTTTGCCCCAAACGCCATTCCGCCGGGACAGAGTTTTACGTTGTCAAACCACCGGACGGTTACGTTTTTTACGGGCAGGATTCCAAATAATCGGGCAGTGTACGAGGTGCGTTCATGTGTTGATGCGGCAAGCGTTTTTTCATTTGCTTCAATTTCGAACAGCGCTGTTGTCGGAAAGGCTTCGTCAATGCGCAGTGATATTGTGTCATCTATCCAGTAATCCGTTGTGCCGAGGAGCATAATCAGTATTAAAAGCCATGATAACGCTACCTTCAACGGGAGAATTTTTGTAGGTTTCATTCTGTACATCCTTTGGCGTGATTTCTTTTGATCGCTGCATTTAATGTATGCCGAAACAGACGGAATATGTGTAACAATATTGCTTCTTCTTGTCTATTCTTTCCTTGAGCCGTTGTTTATATTAAAATCTCAGAAAAAATTAATAAATTTAAGAAAAATCCTAAAATAAGGTTTGAAATAGAGAGAGAATTGTGGTACAATAAAAAATGAATATGCTCATACGGAGGATTTCTGTTGTGCCGAATTGGTTGACCGACTTTTTCGCGAGTTTTTCAAGGAATATCAAATTTTCATTTGTTGATATCGTGGATATTATCTGTGTTGCCGTTTTACTTTATTACGTCTATAAATTTATACGTGACAGACGGGCGGGGAAATTGGCACTTGGCGTTGCATTTATAATTTTATTTTTGATTTTGAGCGATGTTCTCGAAATGCATGCGCTCCAGTATATTCTCAAAAACGTTTTTCAGGTGGGTATCATTACGTTCGTAATTCTGTTCCAGCCTGAATTCCGCTCGGCGCTTGAGAAAATGGGAGGCGAATCTTTGCGCGGATTCAGAAGCATCTCTGAGCAGAAAGGGGCTCCCTCCGCGCAGGTCATTATTGATGCGGTCACTTCCGCTGTAACCGATATGTCCGCAAAGCGCACCGGCGCCTTGATTGTCTTTGAGGGTACTACAAAGCTCGGCGATTTGATACTTACCGGAACTGTTATAAACGCCGACCCTTCGGCTTTTCTTATAAAAAACATATTTTTTGATAAGTCACCCTTGCACGACGGTGCAGTTATCGTCCGCGACGGCAGACTGTATGCCGCCGGATGTCTTTTGCCGCTGTCGGCAAAATCTGATATTACCCAGGACCTCGGAACGCGGCACAGAGCAGCGATCGGTATGAGTGAAAACAGTGATGCTTTGGTGGTAGTGGTCTCTGAGGAAACCGGCATTATTTCGGTTGCACGTGACGGTGTCCTCAAGCGCGGCTTCAAAACGCAGTCTCTCCAGCGGGAGCTGAAGGCGTATCTCGTTCCCGAAACCGAATCGCAGGTCGGAAAGGCTGTCAGCCGTCTCAAACGTGCAAAGCGCACCAAAAAAACTTCCGATCAGGCAGGTAAGGAAGCAAAACAAAAGGAGGATGCAAATGAAGCGTGAAAACAGCATCGCGACCGTTCTTGATGCGGAAGCACAGGTAACTCATCGCTCCTCCGGTGATTGGCTCGCAAAAATTACTTGTTTGCTGCTTGCGTTTATTTTATGGTTTTACGTCATGCAGGTAGACAGTCCGGAGCATACCGAGACATTTCGTTCTGTTGATGTTGCACTCTCCAATGTTGCCGTTCTTGAGGGGGAGCACGGACTTTCTGTTTACAGCGGATACGGCATTACCGTTGACGTAACCGTCATCGGACAAAAAAGTCTTATCGACAAACTGTCCGACAGCGATTTCATGATTACTGCGGATCTGTCGGGTATCTCGGAGCCCGGATTCCATTCGGTTCCGATAAACGCAGATCTTCCGTCCGGCCTTACATTAGATTCACTCTCGCAGAATGCAATTCAGGTTTATGTGGACGAAAGATCCACCGTCGTTACGGAAATTCGCGCAAAGCTTACGTCGTTCACGATGGAGAGCCATCTTGAAATGGGCTCGCTTGAGCCTGAGTATGATACGGTAGTGGTTACAGGTCCGAAGTCAGCGCTCGACGAGATCGCATATGCAGAGGTAAATCTTTCTCTCGGAAGCATCGGTGCTTCTATGACTGCATCCGGACAGCTGACTCTTGTGGATAAAAACGGCGCTGTCATCAATAATCCGTATCTTCGTCTGGCGCGTACGGAGGTTCGCGTGGACATTCCGATCTATACCACAAAACTACTTTCCTTGGCTGCGGAAAGCAAATACGGATATTTTAATGATAAGAATGTTAAAATCACCATTGAACCCCGTGAACTTATGTTCCGCGGTGATCCGGCAGTTTTGCAAAATCTTGAGAATATCGTTGTAACTACGCTTGATGAGAAAAGCATTTCGGGAAACGTTACAATGCAAGTACAGCTTGAGCTTCCGGAGCGGGTCGAAGCTGCAAACGGAACGACTGCGGTGTCTGTCAAAATCGAGCACATAAACACGTATACGAAATATTTTACCGTAACGGACATAGACGTTACGGGCGCTGTCGGTCTTGATTATGAGATTTTGACGGATGCGCTCTTAGTTCAGGTGCGCGGTACGCTTGAGGACTTGGCGAAACTTAAAACAACTGATTTTACGGCGGTTGTTGATTTGAGCGGGTACGCAAGCGATGCTACCGGTGTGATCAGCAAAAACGCAGTAATTCATATTGATTCCGCTCACGCTGACGGTGTTTACGAAATCGGTGAATATTCCGTACAGGTGAGACTCAATTGAGAAAAAATACCATAAAAAACATACGCAGGGTACTGGTTGAAAACATCCGTATTCCCGTTTCGCACCCGGATGAGGCAGTATTCCAAAAGGCACGCGCCGTTTTAAGAAAAACGGGTGTCTTTGGCGATCCCTGCCGTATGGCAATACACAAAAAATCCATAGATGCACGCAAGAAGGACGCAATCACGTTCGTTTGCTCCGTTTACGCGGAGGCCGAGGCTGTAAAGACGATAAGCGAGGAGCATCTTAAGGCTTTCTCGATAAAACTGAGCGATCGGGAATCGATCTCCTTGCCGGTTGGCGATGAAATTATGCACGGTCGGCCCGTCATCATAGGATTTGGTCCTGCCGGTATGTTTTCCGCGCTTCTTTTGGCAGAGTGCGGCTTCAAGCCTCTGGTTTTGGAGCGCGGCGCTTCCGTTGACGAGCGTGTTCTCGTCGTTGACCGTTTTTCAAAAGGCGGCGCATTGGATACTGAAACGAACATTCAGTTCGGAGCCGGCGGTGCAGGTACGTTTTCCGATGGAAAACTGACGACGCGAATTAGCGATTCACGCTGCGGCTACGTTATGGAACAGCTTGTGTCTTTCGGCGCACCGGAAGATATTTTATGGCGTGCAAAGCCCCATATTGGAACGGATATTCTTCGCGAGGTTGTGCGCCGTGCAGATGCACGCATACGTGCATTGGGCGGCGAGATCCGATACCACGCCCGAGCCGAGCGTATTGCTTCGGATCATTTGTACGTCGGTGCGGAGAGAATTCCGTTCGGTGCACTGATAATTGCCTCCGGCCACAGTTCGCGCGATCTGTATGAGGAACTGATCTCGTCCGGATTTACTGTCAATGCAAAGCCGTTTTCCGTAGGCATTCGGATTGAGCATCTGCAGGACGAACTTGATTACGCTATGTACGGCGAAAACGCCGGCAAGTACGGACTCGTTCACGCGGACTACGCGCTGTCCTATCGTCGCGGCGATCGCGGCGTGTATTCGTTCTGTATGTGCCCCGGCGGCGAAGTCGTAGCGGCTGCGTCGGAAATCGGCGGCGTCGTTACCAACGGCATGAGCCGATATGCTCGCGACGGCAAGAATGCAAACGCAGCACTTGCCGTATCCGTTCATCCGTCCGATTACGGTCAATCACCGCTGGATGCTATTTCGTTCCAGCGTAATCTCGAGCAGAGAGCGTATTTTGCGGGCGGAAAAACGTATGCTGCCCCTTGCCAGACGGTTGGTGATTTCCTTAAAGGGAATCGCGGAACACTTCCCACGAAGATTTCTCCCAGCTACCGAGGCGGTGATGTCGTGATGTCAGATTTCAGACAGATACTCCCGCCGTTTGTTACTTCTATGCTTGAGGCGGGGCTGTATAATTTCGGGAGGAAAATCCGCGGATTTTCTGACGATTGTGTTCCGATGACCGGCGTTGAGACACGAACCTCGGCTCCCGTCAGAATCCTTCGTCATGATGCGTCGTATCTCGCACCCGGTTTTGACCGCATTTATCCGTGCGGGGAAGGTGCGGGCTATGCCGGCGGTATCGTAAGTGCCGCAGTAGACGGAATCCGTGTGGCAGAGGCGATACTGGCACGCTATAAAAGATAAACAATAATTCAGCGCGAATGCGATGAAATGGACTGATAGACATGCATTTTGATGAGACCAAACACAATATAAAAAAATGGCTTCTCCATGCGTCTGCAGAGGAGATCTCTCATAATACGGCGGTACACGAGATAGCAGAGGCACTTGCCCTCGCGCTTCCGACCGCGCAGCTTCTCGTAAACAGAGGATACAACACCCCCAAAGAAGCGCGCGATTTTCTTGCGAAGGAAGAAGAACTGTTCCACGATCCGTTTCTGCTCAAGGATATGCGCGAGGCCGCCGAGACGATTCTTGATTCGGTCAAACGCGGCGATAAAATCGCAATTTTTGGAGATTACGACGTGGACGGTGTTACTTCGGTAAGTATTTTGTATCTGTACCTCTCGAAACTTTTTGCGGATGTTATTTATTACATCCCGTGTCGAACCAGCGAAGGATACGGAATGTCGGAGGCTTCTCTTCGCAAATTAGCCGCCGACGGCGTCAACACGATTATTACGGTTGACACCGGCATTACGGCACAGGCGGAGGCGCTTCTCTTGAAAGATTTGGGCATTACCCTTGTTATCACTGACCATCATGAGTGTCATGGAGAACTGCCCGCGGCGGCTGCCGTTGTCAACCCGCACCGTCCGGATGACACGTATCCTTTTAAAGAACTCGCAGGCGTCGGTGTGGCATTTAAACTCCTTTGCGCTATGGAATCCTGCCGTCGCCCGGAGGCCTCTCTCGGCGAATGCGTACGGACGGTAGCGATGGCTTACGCGGATCTCGTTGCGATCGGTACGATTGCCGACGTAATGCCCGTACGGGACGAAAACCGTCTTATTATTGCACTCGGCCTCCAATTGATCGAGCGTTCACCGCGTGAGGGTGTTCGTGCGCTTTTGGATGCCGCCGCGAGTGATTCGCGAAGCAAATCTACCCGTAAGATTTCCTCTTCACTCATCGGTTTTACGATCGCACCGCGCATTAATGCCGCAGGGCGTATAAAAAATGCGTCTGAAGCCGTAGAACTCTTTCTTGAAGAAGATCCTAAAAAGGCTGATCTCTTGGCGTACAAACTTTGTGATATTAATCGCGAAAGACAGAATGAGGAAAATAAAATCGTTGACATTGCCTATGCGCGGATTGATGCAGAGCATGATTTTCAGAAAAATCCCGTTATCGTTTTGGCGGACGAGCATTGGCATCACGGCGTTATCGGTATAGTTGCGTCACGGATTACTGACCGATACGGTTGTCCTTCTGTTTTGATCTCTTTTGATAGAGAAGACAAAGACAGTTCACCTGCCCGGGACGATATAGGTAAAGGCTCCGGCAGAAGCATAAAAGGTATGAATCTTGTAGAGGCGCTTGCGGACTCGGCAGACATTCTCGAAAAGTTCGGCGGTCATGAGCTGGCGGCCGGTCTTTCCGTCCGGCGGGAGAATCTTTCTGCACTGTGTGAGCGCCTGAATGAGTATGCGCGGGAACATTTTGTCGGCGGCATTCCGATTCCTACTGTTGACGTTGACTGTGAATTGACCGCTTCGGATTTTTCTATGCGGCAAGCGGAGGAGCTCAGTGCGCTTGAACCTTTTGGCGTGGAAAATCCCGTGCCGCTGTTTGCTACGTATCGGATGACGGTATCGGATGTTGCGCCCGTTGGCGCGGGAAAACATATTCGTTTTAAACTGGAAAAAGACGGCGTTCAGGTTACGGCAATGTATTTCCGTCACGGACTTTCGGATATTAACGTTTATCCGGGCGATGTGATTGACGTTCTTTATAATCTTGACGTCAACGAGTTCCAAGGGAAACGGTCTATTCAGTTGATAGTAAGAGAATTCCGTCTTTCTCACGAAATTCTGACTTCGGAAAATGAGGAGGCGTCTTTGTACAAACGTGTTTTTGATGCCTTTGACAACAAAACGAAAATCTCTCCCATTGATGCCGCGGCGGTTCTTCCCAATCGCTCGGAGTGCGGTATCGTATATAACACACTGAAAAAGGAACTCACGCTCGGGCACGAAGTGTTCAGTATGCGGGCTCTCGGACATCTTCTCGATTCACACGGAACGCCTGTCCCGTATGCAAAACTCAAATTCATTTTGCGTATTTTTGATGAACTTCGTCTTTTGCTGGTAGAGGAAAATCCGGCAAAAGAAGACGTGTTCGTTTTTCAGTACGTGTATATGCACGAAAAAACCAGTTTGGAAAAATCTGAAATTCTCAGATGGCTTCGCAAATCGGCGGAGCAATAACACTAACTCTTTGACATAGGAGGTGGCGATTATGTCGGATGCTGTAAATAAGACGAGCGGCGATGCCGGCTTTGTCAATATTGACACGCTTATAGAAAGACTTCGGCAAAGCGGAAGGAATTACGATCTGGAAAAGATTCAAAGATCATTTGAGTATGCCGCAAAACTGCACGAAGGACAGTTTCGCAAAAGCGGAGATCCGTACATTTCTCACCCAATTGCAGTGGCGGAGATCGTAGCCTCGCTCGGCTTTGATACGGATTCGATCTGTGCAGCATTTCTTCACGATACGGTAGAAGATTGTCCGGATAAAACGAATCTTGGGCTGATCCGCTCCTATTTCGGAGAAGAAGTTGCGATGCTCGTTGACGGTCTCACAAAAATGGAGAATATCAACATCGAGGACAAAGAAGAAGCACATATGGAAAATATCCGTAAAATGCTTCTTGCGATGTCCAAGGATATTCGCGTCATTTTTATCAAACTGTGCGACCGACTCCATAATATGCGCACGCTCTCCGCAAAACCTGAGAAGAAGCAGAGAACGACGGCGCTTGAAACGATGAACGTATATGCGCCGCTTGCACACCGTTTGGGTATCCAAAGGATTAAGCAGGAACTTGAAAACCTCGCACTCAGTTATCTTGATCCCATCGGATACGAGGAAGTCAACACAAATATTGAACAGAAATATGGGCAGAACCGCGACTTTCTCGAATCGATCCGTTCTTATATTTCCGAAAAACTTTCTGAATACAATATTCAATTTGTGGTGGAGGAGCGCGTAAAAACCGTATACAGCATCTACCGTAAGATGTTCAATCAGAACAAGAACTTTGATGAGATCTACGACTTTTACGCCCTGCGCATCATTGTGGAAACCGAACTCGAGTGCTATACCGCGCTTGGTGTCATTCACGAGATGTTCAAGAGCATCCCAGGCCGTTTCAAGGACTACATCTCTACGCCGAAGCCGAATATGTACCAGTCATTGCACACTACGGTAATCGGCAGTGCAGGTGTTCCGTTTGAGGTGCAGATTCGTACGAGACACATGCATCATGTGGCTGAATACGGTATCGCCGCACATTGGAAGTACAAAACGGGCGAGAGCTCAAAGGCAGAGATAGATCAGAAACTTTCGTGGATCTCTCGGCTGATCGACACGGAGAATTCGGCCACCGATCCGGACGAGTTCATGCACGCCCTCAAGATTGATCTTTTCCACGACGAAACGTTCGTCTTTACACCCAAGGGAGACGTAATCTCCCTGCCGCAGGGATCTACCCTAATTGACTTTGCGTATGCGATTCACTCCGGTGTCGGCAACAAGATGGTCGGCGCGAAAGTCAACGGTATGATCACGCCGATCGATCGCGAACCGCATACCGGTGATATCGTGGAGATTCTTACCTCCTCTACGTCCAAAGGACCGAGCCGCGATTGGCTCAAGATCGTCCGGACGAGTGAAGCACGCAGTAAGATCCGCCAGTGGTTTAAAAAGGAAAAACGTGCCGAGAATATCGTTGTCGGTAAAGGCGACGTCATGCGCGAGATCACCCGTTTCGGACGACAGCTCACTGATGCGCAGAAAGGCGAGATCGCTCACGCAGTTGCAAAACGTATCGGCATGCAGGATCTGGACGACTTGTATAACGCAATCGGTTACGGTGGACTGGCTGTCAGCAAGATTCTGCCTAAATTACGCGATGAGTATGACCGTTACGTCAAACTGCTCACTGATACTGAACCTGCAACCCCGGTTCAGGCAGAGCGGGTGAAGACTGTTGAACACCACCACGCCCACACGGGTGGCATCATTATCGACGGCGAATACGGCTGTGCCGTTAAGTTTGCCAAATGCTGTAATCCGCTCCCCGGAGATGACGTGATTGGTTTTGTGACGAAGGGCTACGGCGTCTCCGTGCATAAGCGTGACTGCCCGAACGTCATAAGCGGTATGCAGAATGAAGAGAATCGCGGGCGCTGGAAACATGCAGAGTGGGATCTTAGCGAAGACGACAGCGGCCGTTCTATGTTTGAGTCCGGCATCGTTCTTGAAGCAGAGAATCACATTGCTTTGCTCGCGGAGATCACGACTGCTCTCGCTGAGATGAAGGTCTCGCTTTTGTCTATCAACACGCAGAAACGTTCTCAATCTGTTATTATCATCCATTTGACTGTCGGATGTAAAAACACCGAGCATTTCAATTCAATTTTGTCGCGGCTGCGTTCTATCCGTAACGTAGAATCCGTAAACCGCGCTATTGGCTGAGGAGGTTCACTATGATCGCTGTTATACAACGGGTGAAAAAAGCGAGCGTGTCGATTGACGACACAGTTACCGGCGCGTGCGATACGGGATTTCTCGTGCTTCTCGGTGTGGCCCAAGGCGACGGCGAGCGTGAGGCCGAGCTTCTGGCGGACAAGATTATAAAAATGCGCGTTTTCGAAGATTCGGATGAGAAGATGAATCTTTCCCTCACCGATATAGGCGGCGAGCTCTTGGTGATTTCCAATTTTACACTCCTTGCATCCTGCCGCCGCGGAAACCGTCCGGATTTCATGGGCGCAGAGCGCCCCGAGAAGGCTAGTCCCTTGTTCGATTACTTTTGCGATTATATAGGCCGCACGATTCCGCACGTTGCACGCGGTACGTTTGGGGCAGATATGCAGGTGTCCATTCTTAATGATGGTCCTGTTACCATACTGCTCGACAGTGACGTTTTGAAATTGCCGAAGAGCCAGGCACAGAGAGGCAAAACAGAGGAAACGGTATGATTCTTACGATCGACGGAAATTTAAAGCCTTATTACGCGCAAACACTTTGTATGAGCTTTTTTCCTGGCGTGAAATTTCCCGAAGGAGAAATGCCCGGCGAGGATGTGCCTGAGGCGCATTTCATTATCTGTGAGGATGGCGGCGGGGCTTTTGCCTCTGCATCTCTTCGGTTAAACGGTTTTTCTCAGTCGCACGAGAGTTACTGCGCTATCGAACCGGGCATAGATCGCGCCCGTGCGCGTCAGATTGCCGCAGGATGTGCTTTCTTTGAAGCGGCATCTGTTTTGACCGGCGTGCGACCGCCGTGGGGCGTTTTGACCGGCGTGCGACCGGCGAAGATCGCGTCGGAACTCTTTCGATACGGCTATACGCCGAAAGCAGCCGCAGAGTGGATCACGTCCCGTTATCTGACGGAGCCGATCAAAGCATCGCTCGCATCGTCGGTTGCATCAGCAGAGAGGGAACTCATCACGCCGGATCTTGTGAACAAGTGCAGCGTGTACATTGCCATTCCTTTTTGTCCAAGCCGCTGTTCGTACTGCTCGTTTGTTTCGTATACATCAAAAAAGCTTCTGGATCTGATTCCCGAATATCTTGTGGCATTGGAACAAAACATTCATACAGTTTTTGAAACGATCCGTAAACTTGGCAGAGAGGTTTCGACTGTATATATCGGCGGCGGGACACCTTCGGTTTTGAGTGCAGAACAGTTGCGTTTTTTGCTGTCGACGGTTGCGAACGAGATGGATACATCATCTCTTCTCGAGTTCACATTGGAAGCGGGACGGCCTGATACCATCACAGCCGAGAAACTCGCGGTTGCCAAGGAGTACGGCGTAAGCCGTGTCAGTGTGAATCCACAAACGCTGAATGACGAGGTGTTGGCTTCCGTCGGCCGACAGCATACGGCAGAGCAGTTCTTTTCTGCCTTTGAGGCAGCCCGCAAGGCAGCGATCAAGCATATAAACGTCGATCTCATTGCGGGCCTTCCGGGCGAGAGCACGGAGAGCTTCTCAAGTACCATTGATCGCATCATAGATCTTCATCCCGACAACATTACGGTGCACACGTTTGCTGTGAAGAAGTCCGCTGAAATACGGCAGGAGAATGCCTCCGTCTATGACAGGGAAGGCACGGTTGCGGCGGAATCTGTTTCGTATTCACAAAAGTCGCTGACGGCTGCAGGCTATTTGCCATATTACATGTATCGCCAAAAGAACACCGTCGGCAATCTTGAAAACGTCGGATATGCACTTCCCGGTGCCGAAGGACTATACAACATTTACATGATGGAAGAAGTCCACAGCATTTTTGCCGCGGGTGCATCCGCCGTTACGAAGTTTGTTTCCTCAAGCGACTCCGTCGGTAATTGCCGTATCGACCGCATATTTGAGTCCAAATATCCATATGAATATCTAAAAGATTACAAGGATGAGGCAGGCGTCAGGCGGGCTTTCGAATATGAAAAAACAGCCCTTGATTTTTATAATCGGTATTTCTGATTCTGTCGTGCCTTTGCGTTTTCGGAGGAGTCTATGCGTATAGTAGAGATGTTTGATGTCAGTTCAACTGCAGCAAAAGCCTTTGTTGATGCCTCGGAATCCGATTTTCAAAACCGGCTCACCGAGGTATCCCGCCACATCGTGCGTGATGACCGCGTGGAATGCATTATGCTTTCAGGCCCTACTTGTTCCGGGAAAACAACGATGGCGGCGAAACTCACCCGTGAGATCACAGCGGCAGGGAAGCGTGCCGTAGTATTGTCGATTGACGACTTTTTTAAAGAGCATTCCGCAATGAAGCGCGTAGGAGATCAAGTGGATTACGATTCGATCGATGCGATTGATCTTCCGTATTTTGCTGAATGCGTTAACAAAATGCTTCGGGATGAAAACACTCCTTTGCCACGCTTTGATTTCATTACCGGTACGCGTCTCGAGGGCAATCCGTATCTCCACACTCCCGACGATATCATTATATTTGAAGGGATTCAGGCGGTGTATCCTGAGGTGCTGGCGCTCTTTGAGGGGTATTCGTTCAAATCTCTCTCCATTGCTGTGCGAGAGACTCTGTCGGTAAACAGTGCCGTTTTCGCACCGGAGGAAATCCGTTTAGCACGACGGATTGTGCGAGATTATAAATTCCGCTCGGCTTCCCCGGAATTCACTTTCCACATCTGGAGGGGTGTGCGCGAAAACGAAGAGAAGAATATTACACCGTATCTGGGTACGTGTGATTACTGTATCGATTCTTTGATGCCCTATGAACCTTTTATGATATCTCCGTTTCTTATCCCCCTTTTGGAAAGCATTCCGGCCGGCAGCCGCTATTATTCCGAAGCGAAGACGTTCCGGGAAAAATTTCGCGCTGTGGAAAACTTTCCGATTTCAAGTGACCTTTTACCGGAGAATTCTTTATATCGTGAGTTTTTAGGATAACATCCAAGTCTTTCGGAGGAAAAATCATTGAAGAGAAAAAACAACAGCGGCGGCTCACCCGGCGTCAAGAGCACAACCAATCTGTTCTTTTCCGGTGTGCTTGTTTTGACTATCTCCAATTTAATTATTAAAGTAATCGGTATGCTCTTTAAAATCCCAATGAGTCATTTCGTCGGAGACGAAGGCATGGGATATTACTCGCAGGCATACACGCTCTATACTTGTTTTTTCATGATCGCTACGAATGGATTGCCCGTTGCGCTGGCAACGATGCTTTCAGACAGCCGTTCGAAGGGACAGTTCAAGCAGGCAAAGCGGATTTTCCGTATTGCAATGGGACTGTTTTTTGCTGTCGGCCTTGTATCTATGCTCGTTATGCTTTTCGGTGCAAGAATATATTCATCTGAATTTCTTCGGGTAGATCAGGCGTATTACTGTATCCTTGCCGTTGCACCTACAATCTTTTTCATCAGTATTTCCAGTGCCTATCGCGGCTATTTCCAAAGTTATCAGCAGATGCTTCCGACCTCTGTTTCACAACTCACGGAGGTCCTTTCCAAGTTGTTTTTAGGCGTGTTTTTTGCTCTGTATGCCAAAGGACAGGGATATGGTATACATATCGTTGCCGCATACGCCGCTGCCGGCCTTACGATCGGTGCAGCACTCGGAATGATATTTTTGTTTTTTGCCAAACTTGCTTTCCGCTCAAAGGAAGAACAGTATAATGTGCAGATCATTGAGGGAAATACCATATCCGAGTATACTGATTCCACCGCTACCATACTGAAACGGATTGCCATTATTGCAATTCCTATTACACTCAGTTCCTCTGTTATGAGTATAACAAACCTGATTGATTCAGGACTCGTTTCCACGGGACTGCAGGATATTGGGATGACGGCGGAAGAAGCAACAAAAATATACGGGAACTATACGACCCTTGCTGTCACCATGTTCAACCTGCCACCGTATCTCATCTATCCGATATCGTATTCTATTATTCCGATCTTGACTATGGCACGCAGCACGAAGGATACTGTGCGTGCGAACCGCATCATTGAATCTTCGCTTCGTGTATCTGTTTTGATTGGATTGCCGTGCGCACTCGGAATGTCTGCGCTTTCTAAGCCGATCCTTTCGCTTTTGTTTCCTATGGAATCTGTGGAGATGGCATGGCCGCTTTTGTCGCTTTTGGCGCCCGCCTCTTTCTTCATTTGCGTTTTGTCAGTTACCAACGCAATTCTGCAGTCATGCGGATATGAACGGATGCCCCTGTATTCCATGCTTGTGGGCGCGGCGATAAAATTAGTGTCCAACTATATTTTGATACGCACGATCGGTATGTACGGTACGCCCGTCAGTACGTTCCTCTGCTACCTTACCGCAACGGCAATGAATCTGTACTTTGTTGCGAAGAAGACGGGTGTTATGCCCTCAGTAAGCCGCGTGTTCCTTCGTCCGCTTCTGGCTGCCGTCCTGTGCGCCTTAGCCGCTCTCGGTTCTTACACGCTTTTCAGCGACGTCCTGGGGCTCGGTGGACGCGCGATCACACTTGCCGCCATCTTTATTGCTGTGATTGTGTACGGGGGACTGGTTTTCACTACACGCGCCATTACGGCAGACGATATTCTCCTTCTCCCCAAAGGTGAGAAGATTTTGTCCGTTCTGAAAAAAATTAAACTCGTAAGAGTCTAAACCGATTATACGGCTTAGCCGAAAGGATGTTCAAAATGAATCAGACAGCTTTAGATTTGCTGAATGAAGAGCGACACGACTTTGACTCTCTTGTCTGCGTGATGGAACTTCTCCGTGCACCTGGCGGATGCCCTTGGGACAGAGAGCAGACGCACGAGACTATCCGCGGAAATTTCATTGAGGAGACGTACGAGGTTATTGAAGCGATCGATACGTCAAATGCATCCCTTTTGCGGGAAGAACTGGGCGACGTGCTTCTCCAAGTGGTCTTCCATGCACGCATCTCCGAGGAAGCGGGTGACTTTTCTATTGAGGATGTCATCCACGATATTACGGAGAAACTCATCCGACGTCATCCGCATGTTTTTGCTGACGTGGAAGCGGATACGTCCGACGAAGTCCTTAAAAACTGGGAAGCTATCAAAAAAGAAGAAAAACAGCGCGTGGGAATCGCAGGGACGCTTGGTGCGGTTCCGCCGTCCTTGCCGGCGCTTATGCGTGCACAGACTTTGATGAAGAAAGCAGGGAAGGCCGGTATAGTACCCGACCCGGATACGCTTGCAAAAGAGATTAGTGCCGTTGCCGCTCAACTCTCAAACGCGATTCAGAATGCCAACGAGGAATCGATCGCACGGTTAGCCGGGAAAATGGCATTTCTCACTGCTGCCGCAGGGCAGCATGCGGGCTGTGATGTTGAAGAATTATTATCAAAAGAATCAAACAATTTCGTCAACTCTTTAACAGAATGTGAACGTAAAGGTGGGGACTTTTCCGGTTTTTTGGATGAAAAGAGACGAATTGTAGCACAAAATGCCTATTTTTCTCATAAAAATTGATGTATTTTTGAGAAAAAACGGAGAAAACTCTTGATTCTTTCCAAATATAATGATATAATATCATTGCTCATATAATACCCGGCGTTGGGCTTCCAATGCTAATTTACGCATAATTGCGAAAAGAAAGGAAACGATCCCATGAATAAGACTCAGCTTATTGAAGTCGTTGCTAAAGAGGCAGGACTCAAAAAGAAATCTGCAGAAGCTGCTGTAGCTGCTGTCCTCGGTGCAATTGAGAACGCACTCGCTGACGGTGAAAAGGTTCAGATTGCCGGATTCGGCACCTTCGAAGTTAAGGAAAGAGGCGCAAGAGCTGGCCGCAATCCCGCTACCGGTGCTGCTATCACCATCCCCGCTTCCAAGCATCCTGCTTTCTCTGCCGGCAAGGCTCTGAAAGACAAGGTAAACAAGTAATTTATTGCTGAATTTTGTGTGCTGACAGCTCCGGTGTTCTACTGGGGCTGTTTGCCACACAAAGCACTGGTATGAGACTGGATAAATTTTTGAAAGTATCGCGGATCATTAAGCGCCGCACCGTTGCCAACGATGCCTGTGATACCGAGCACGTCGCTGTAAACGGAAAGCGTGCAAAGGCATCATACGACGTCAAGGTCGGCGATGTTATTGAAATTACTTTTGGCGAGCGCACGATGAGGGTCCGCGTTCTCGATGTGCGTGAGCACGTAGTTAAAGCGGACGTCACATCACTGTACGAAGTTCTGTCAGAATAAACGAATAAAACACCGCGTTGTGCATATACTTAACCAGATTATGTGGGAGGTATCGGCATGAACGGTGAAAACAACCAAAGGCACAGTGTTCTCATCCGTGATCGGAAGTTTTTGGAACTGACCGGCATTTCTGAAGTTGAAAATTTCAACGAGACAGCTATTGATTTGATATCTAACTGCGGTGCGGTAGCAATCGAGGGCGAAAACCTTCGTATTGAGAGTTTTTCTGTAGAAAGTGGAAAAATTGTTATTGAAGGCACTGTAACCGGCGTTTTCTACTATGAAAAACAAGTCAAATCTTCCTCCGGTCGCGGCGGTTTGTTTCAAAAACGCACAAAACAGTAACCGATGGGAATTTCGCTTGAGCGGCAGCTGTATGCATTTTTGTACGCAATCATGACCGGCTGTGTTTTGGGAGTTGTTTTGGATTTTATCCGCATATCCCGCGTGTTATTTGGTATTGCCTCCTATACGGGACAAAAAACAAAGCTTTTGCACCATTCATTTCCACTTATTGGTACGATTAAGACCACGGTGTGGAGTCACGAGCGGTCTCGTTTGAAAATATTTCTTTTTTTCATCGGTGATCTTTTGTTTTTCGTTTTGTCCGGGTTGGTTTTCTGCGTTTTTCTCTATCACGCGGCGAGCGGATCCTTTCGGTGGTTTTATCTGTTCGGTGCACTTATCGGTTTTTCTGCTTATTATGCGTCTGTCGGAAGGATCGTGGTGATGTGTTCCGAAACTATAAACGTTTTTCTTACTGTTATCGGTTCTTACCTGATTTGGCTTTTAAGCCTGCCGGTTTCAATCGCGTGGCGTGTTTTTCGACTTATCTGCCGAATCGCTTATCTTTGCGCGATTCGCCCGATCCAAACGGCCTCACTGCAGAGAAGACGTATTCGCTATACAAACGCCGTTCGTGCTTCATTACATGAAGCAGTTCGTATTCGCGATTTTTCCGACTATTCTGTTTAGTTTTTAATTTGTAAATAACGTATAAGGAAAGGAGTTGAGGGTCATGCATCAGATCAAAAGCAACGTGTTTTTTAAGACTGCAGTTGTTTTTCTTGCGATTTTCTGTATCGTTATGATAGTTACCCTCCAGCTCCAATACAATCGTCTTAAAGAACAAAAGGAAACGCTTACGCTTGAAATCAGAGCAGCGAGCGATCGAATCGAGGCTGTACAGACGATTTTAGACACACCCTTTGACGATGAATATATTATAAAAATTGCAAGAGAAAAATTGAATTTGCGTTTACCTGAGGAAGTTGTGTTCTATAATGACTTGAATAACTAAGTCAGTACGAATTTGAATACAAATATAACTTGTGTCGTGGCTGCCGAAGGGTTGTCACGACACAGTTCTTCTCAGAAGATTGGAGTTAATTATGAAGGAATATAAAAGTGATGTAGCTGTAATCGGTGCCGGCCCCGCCGGCCTCACAGCGGCAATTTATGCCGCACGTGCAGGTCTTTCAGTTACAGTTTTTGACGGCAACGGAACCGGCGGCCAAATGCTACTTGCCCATGAAATCGAAAATTACGCCGGATTTAAGAAGATTAGCGGTATGGAACTGTCCGATGCGATGACTGCACAGGCACAGGCACTTGGCGCAGACATTACGTTCTCTTCCGTTTTGTCAGTTTCTCCGAATGATGGCGCATTCTCTGTTACAAGCGATGTCGGCGTTTCAGCGCACCGTGCTGTCATTCTTGCTACCGGTACGAGCAGGCGCAAACTTTCCGTCCCCGGCGAGGAAGAGTTTATCGGTCGCGGCGTCTCGTACTGCGCTGTATGTGACGGTCGCTTTTTTACCGGGAAAGACGTCGTTGTAGTAGGCGGTGGAAACACTGCCGTTGGTGATGCTTTATATCTTTCGAAAATCTGCAAATCCGTTACGTTGATTCACCGCCGTGATTCATTCAGAGCGGATCAGATTCTTGTGGAGCGACTCAACGCTTGTGAAAACGTAAAAACGATCATGCAAGCCAGAGTGGAGAAGATTACAGGTAATTTCCGTGTAGAATCTGCTCAAATTCTTTGCAACGGCAAGGACACGTTGCCGTCACCTATGATTCTGCCGACCGACGGTGTATTTGTTGCTGTCGGAAGTGTCCCGACGCTTCCGTCCCTTGAAGCGTTCAGCAGTCTTGCAAAAGATCAAAGCGGGTATCTTATCACAGACGAAAGATGCCAAACGACGATTCCCGGGCTATATGCCGCGGGTGACGTGCGTGCAAAAACGCTCCGACAAATCGCCACCGCATCGGCAGACGGCGCGATTGCCGCTGTTGAAGCATCGGAGTTTCTTGTGTCGCATCCAAAAAATAAAGGTACGGCCGTGTAAGGCTTTCGATCTAACTTTTCAGTCGGAGTACAAAATATAATGAAAAAAAGACCGGCGATAGTCGCTATATCACTTTTGTGTGCGGCAGTGCTCGTTTTAGGGTCAATGTCAGTTTGGCTCTATTTCGAGTATGAGAGTCCTGAAGAATTAGCCGTCAAAGCACTCGCTGCTGCTCTTGCAGACGATCTCGAAAAAGCAAACGCAGTCATAGAGTCGCAGAATGCAGACAATGATACCTTACGTGCGCGTGAGTCTGCACTCCAAAAAGAAGTAGAGGAACTTGAATATAAGGTCAACCTCCTCATTGAAAGTGATGTAGCGTCCGATGCATACCAGCAGATTCTTCTTGACGAAATCAGCAAATTGAAGAATGAAGCGGAACTGTCGGCTGATCGCGTAAAAGAACTTGAGGATCTTGTAGTATCCTATGAAAAAATTGCGTATTACAACATTAGCTACAATGTTGAGAAGGTCAGCGAGTTAATTTTGCTTATGTCAGAGTCGAACCGTCCCTCCCGCACGGTCGTTATCGAGAAAATGGATGACGCAACGGGCGAGGTCGTCGATTTCACTGTGGAGGAGCGCCCGGGCAAGTTATCGTTCTACTACAAGGACCTCACTACCGGATACGTGATTACTTATAACGATTCTGAAATCATGTACGCCGCCAGTGTCATCAAGGCGCCGTATATATTCTCGCTGCTCAGCGCCGTTGTAGAGTTCGAAAACAGTAAGCATTATTTTGATCCGGACGGGAATGCTTTATATGATGAAGAGGGAAATCCACTCTTTCAAGGTGAGCATCCCAATCTGGATGATGAAGGACGGATCATATACCTCCCCGGTGAAGAAAAATACGATCTCTCGCGCGTCTGGAGTTTAAACAAAGAGGAAATGATGCAGGAAGGCTCCGGCGTTCTGAAGGATAAAGAAGATGGCTTTCAGTTGACGTATCTTGAGCTCATCGAGTATGCGCTTAAGTACAGCGATAACATAGCTTTTGCCGAGCTCAGAAAGATGTTTGGCTATGAGGAATATTATAGAATGGCCGAAGCGCTCGGTGTGAAAGGGCACAGAAAAGGCTATATGCAGTTGTCCGCGGACGATGCAGGGAGATTCTTTGACGCGATCTACACCTTTATTGAAGGGAACGTAACGTACGGCTCCATTATGAAGGATGTAATGATCCACTCTATTCATTCTATTATGATCACGCCCGCTGTTTCTCCCTCTGTAACGGCACATAAATACGGGTGGGATATAGATGCATATCACGATGCTGCTATCGTATATGATGAGAATCCGTATTTACTTGTTATTATGACGGATTACGATGACGGCGGAACTGCGGCGAATGCATATATCCACAAGATTACTCGGCTCATAAATGAAATCCATAGAGAGTTCCACGAAGAAAAACAACAGTAAAAGTTAAGTCGCCAGATGATAAACGAACATTTGGCGATTTTTTCTTTTGTTGGATGAATTGTGCAATGTGATTAAAAATGTTTGAATAAATATTTCACTTTTGTTTCAAGTGCACAAAATCTGTTGCGTTGTATTGTGCATCATGGTATCATATCGTTGCGAGAGAGAAATGCATCTCTCGGATATGAAAACCACAGGAGGAACTCATTTTATGAGAAAAGCAAGAAACGCAAGTTTCAAACGCATTCTTTCCGCGGCTTTAGCAACTTTGATTATCAGCACCGGTATTCCGGCAGTATTTGCACGTGAGTACGTTGACGTTACCGTGGAAAGCACCGCACGGGATGAAATTGATATTCTTTCCGATATCGGCGTTATCGTAGGTACGTCGGAAAACGAATTTTCTCCCAATGAAAACGTTACACGTGAACAGATGGCGCTTTTTCTGTTCCGCCTTATGCTGAATAAGCAGAACGGTGGCCGCGTGAACACCTCGCCTTTTAAAGATTTGTATGATGACACCTATCACGGTGCTATTTCTTGGGCGAATGCTTCCGGATACATACTTGGCACTTCCGGATCAACTTTTGAGCCGCTCGCAGGCATTACTATGCAGGATGCTATGACGATGCTCGTCCGCGCACTTGGTCAGTCCAGCGCTTCTATGAACAACGGTTATCCCTGGACGTATATTGATGCCGGTATCAAGCTCGGTCTCGACCGTGGCCTTGAGCACCTTTCTTATACGGAAACGCTCACCCGTGCAGAAACCGCAGTTATCCTTTATAACGCTCTGACCGCTGAGTACCTTGTTCCCAGAAACCTTGCAAACGGCAACGTGATTTACGAGTCTACCACTATTATCGAGCGTGTATTCGGCTATGAAATGGACGAAGCAACAATTATTGCAACCAACGACTACGCAATCGTTGGAACGACCGTAGTGAAGGACGGCTATGTAACACTTCGCTACTATGATGATAGTAATGCCCCGCGCACCATGACAATCAACTTCAGCGAGCTCGGTCTTGCCGGTGATGCAGATGATTACCTCGGGCATACCTTTAAGGTGATCTATTCTGTGAACAACGCAACGAAGTTGATCAGTGTTCTCAGCGCGATCGAAGTGAGTGAAAAGGAAACGTTCCTTGAGGCTGTTGTAAATACAAGCAAGGGCTACGTTACGATCGGCGGCGTGAATTACTCCGTTGTTGAGGAGTACTCCGACATTCTTGCTACTAACGCAAATGAAATGCTCGTATATGCATACGAAAACGACAGAACTCTCACGCAACTGACAACCCTTGACGCACTGAACGAGCGTCTCGGACTTTATGCGATTGATCTGTTCTTCTACGGCGATTCCGAAACCGCTTCTGTAGCAATCCTCAGAAACTTCCAACTCGGAAAACTCGAGGTGAATTCGGCAGGCAAGATCAACCTTGCAGGAAATCTCACCGCCGCACAGCTCGTTGGCGGCTATTACAATAAAGCGAATGCTGTAAACGGCGACCACGTGCTCTACTATTTCAACTCCCAGACGAAGGAACTCCATATCGTTGAGGTTCTTGATATCGTTTTGGGGGCAGTAACCCGTATTACTTCCACTGTAGCAAAGATTGGTGGCGAAACTTACAAGCTCGGTAACGCAAAAGCAGGCATCTCCGCATCTTCCATTGCCACCGCACTCACGATCGGTGGAAATGCACAGGTGGTAGTACGCGGGGACGAGATCCTGGCGGTTATCGGCGAGACAGTTCTCACGGATCATTCTGAGTATCTGATCGCTATGTCGAATGCTCTGCCGGTATTCACGAACGGTGCGTTCCGCTACGTTGTAACCGTAAATATTAATGGTGTCAACAAAAACATCTACACCGCTAATGCTGACATTACCGCAGGTAACGTATATCGCTACACGGTAAACGGTGATATCTATTCTCTGATTGCTCCCGAAATCTCGGACGGTGAGATTGCAACCGGTATCAACAAGTTTGTGCAGAGTGGATTTGGTACGGATGAAATCGCAGTGATCGTTGATTCTGCGAACAATACCTCCTTCACCAAGGGCGAAAACACCTTCCACACCTTCTCTGCAGGCGATGCATCTTTCGCTGCATCCCGGAACGGTGCTTCTTCCATGAAGTTCGTTACCGACAATAACACGGTAATCATTGTTGTAAACGATGGTGTCCTGCAGGTTAAGACGGGCGTGTACCAGTCTCAGATCCATGTAAATGACGGCGCGAAGGTAGTCGCTGTGTTTGCGAATGAGGCAGGCTCTGTTGAGACGCTCCGTTACCTCTACGTGAGCGACGGCAGCTTTGGCAACTACGATTCCGCCGCCCAGTCTGTTCGTCTTCTTGCGCTAAACGGCATCGTATATGAAAACAACGTCACCTACCTTGAGTACACTGTATTCAATTACGCAACCGGTACGGTTGAGAATCGTCTGACGACCGTTGTGGGGTTGACTCTTGATGAAGTCTACCTGATTGGCTCTGACGGAACGATCGTAGATGTAGAGGGAAGTGTTTCCTCCGGTGAGGTTAGCGGATTTACCGCATCCACCGTAACGATCGGTGATGAGACATACAAGCTTAACGCACAGACGAAGATTATTACTATCGACGAGGACAACGAAGTTGTAAACAAGAAGATTGAAAACGCATTCGGAAAAACCGTTGAGTTTGTTCTTAACGGCGATACCGTAACTCTCATCGTTATTCAGTAATCTTCCAAACAAAAGGGGCTGTCGCATTTAGCTGCGACAGCCCTAAATATTTGCGGCAAAGCGGAGTTGTTGCTTTTATGAATGCAACAACTCCTTTTCTCCATGTTGTATTTCTATTTCGTTGGTGCTTAGGAATTATTCATAACGCAGAGTGCCGCCCTGCTCAATAACGTATGCTTCCCAAGTTGTATCATCGTAGTTGTAGGTCATAAGACGGATTCCGCCGAAGCCGTACATGATGTTGTAGTTGAGGGTAGCGTACCGGATCTGCTGAGAGTAGAGAGCAACTGTGGTTTCAGTTGCGAAGGGAATGCACTGGTAAGAACCGAGAACTGTATTCTCAAGAGCAGCGAAGATGGTGAGCCGAGCGTCAACGTCGAGGATCGCGGCCTCAACGGTGTTGCCTTCTGGATCATGGATACCGCCGTTGATGAGTTTAGCCCAATCCTGAAGGGTGTGGGTAACGGTTTCAGCGGTGCCGTCGCCGTTTACGTCAAGAGTCAGTTCAAGCGTTTCCTTGGAAGGATCCCAACCGCAGGACTCGTGAATCCGCTCGAGACCGTCCATGTAGTCCGGCTCGGTGTAGCAGCGGATAGCGGAGATCGGGTAGAAGGCAGCGCCGCCCCACGCACTGCGGATCATTTCAATCTTACCCTGAGCAACGTCAAGGTAACGGTTGGCAGCGCTGCAGTTGAATACAACAGAAACCTTACCTTCAAAGCCGGTGCCAACGGTAGCGGCGGTGAGAAACTCGTTAAGGAGTCCCTCCTGCTTGAGGTCGTCGGCGGTGAGCTCGGTAGCAGCCGAAGCCATGCAGTTGATGACAACCTTCTGGCCGTCGGTGTAGTTGCCGTCAGCCTTAGCCTGCACATATACAGCCTGGAAGAGCTCCTTAGCTTCTTCGAGGTCGTAACCGGTTACAGCATTGTATGCGGCGGCGATGTCTGCATACTGTTTGCCTTCACCGTATTCGATGCCGTACAGATCCAGGATTGCTTTCTTAGCAGCATCGGTGTTACGGTAGATGGATTTGGGGTTGTTAGCAACGTCGTAGTAGTAGAGCCTGTTGAAGAGGCAGTAAGCCGGTTTGTAAGCGGGCGTAGCCTGCTGTGCAAACATGGTTCTATCGATAGAAAGGGAGATTGCCTTACGGAAATCGTCGTAAGAGAGAACCTTCTTGTTCACATCTGCACTGGGCTCAAGAGCAGCGAGCTTATTGATGTCGGTAGCGAAGACGTAACGGAAGGTATAGGGCTGATCAGTCTTGAGGAGGTAATCAGACATTCTATAGGTGTTGATATCGTCGCCGGTGAGATCAACGCCATCCAGTTTACCCTGGCTGAAGAGCCTGAGAGCCGCTTCGTGATCAGGGATGATGTCGCACTTTATAGCAGTGGTCATGTACTGACCCTCGTGCTTACCGTCGGTATAGCCGTACCACGCAGGGTTTCTCTCGAGAACGAACTGCTTGTCGGTTTCGAAAGCAGAGAGCTTGTACGGACCGTAGGACATATAAGTGCCAACGGAAGTACCGTAGTTGGTGGTAACGAGATCACCTGTGGTGTCCTTGCCCGCTTCGTAGAGACCTTCGTGAACGATCCAGTTGGATGTCATGTTGGTCAAGAAGTAGAACATCTGAACCTGCTGAGCGGTGATGTAGGTCAGCTCGTATTCGCCTGATTTGAAGATACCAACGTTCTCGAAGTCATAAGGTTCAAAGAAGGTGGCGGTGTTGTAGAAGAGCATTTCTTTGAAGTGGTTCTCTTCGTATGCAAGACCGAAAGCAGACAGGAAGTTGGTTGCAACCGTTTTAGCAGCTTCCTTCGTGGTGTCGTTGATTTCAACGTAACCGAAGGAGTTCCGGTTATCAGCGAGAATGCCGTATGCAGCGGTATCGATGTAACCCATATTCATGAGATCGAATACAGAGTAGGAATCGGTCAGCGTCATATCATAAGACGTAAGATGCATGTATACGGTGTTATTCTCGATGTCGTAGGAGTAATCGGGCGTGTCATTCTCGCCATAAACGGGAACAACTGCAGCGTAAATCGGTGTTTCGGAGGTGAAGTACTTATTTGCATTCAGAATGGCAGTAGAACCGCTGTAATAGGTGTTAGCACGGTAGTTCTGCATTTTGGGATCAAGCAAAGCCTTGATCGAATACATGTAAGTGTCAGCATTGATTACGTCGCCGTTTGCCCATTTTGCGTCTGGATTGAGGGTGATCTTGTAGACGCGTCCTTCGTCTTCAGTGATCCCCCATTTTTCCTTATCGGCAAAATCAGAGGTGATGTCGTCAATAGCGGTAGCCATTTCGAAAACCCATTGGTAGTTTACGCCGTCTTCTGCGATAGAAACATCAACGAGGCCCATCTCGGCATAACTTGCAATGTAGTTGTCAGCGTTTGTCTCCCGGGTGTGGGGGTTCCAGTTCAGCGGGCTGCCCCCTAAGAAGTCGTTAAACGTATAGGACTTTTCGTCGTCGCCGGTGGGACCGCAGCTTGCAAGGCTGGCAATGCTGGTGCAGAGCATCAGTACGGCAAGTACGAGTGCAAGAAGTTTGGTCTTAGTGCGCATGTGAGGTTCTCCTAAATGAATGAATCTTATTATGCGGAATTTTCATTATATTAACCGTTTGTAAGGTTTCCGTTCCCGCTGACAGGGATCACCTCACCGAGAAATGTAGGTTCAGGCATAAAGATGCATTTTGCGAAATCCTTCGTGCGCGCGGCGACCTCACGCAGATCGCGCATTAGCTGCCCCCTGTACGGGCGCAGATCCGCCGAAACGCCGACGGCTTCGAGCCCCAGCTGATTGGCTATATACAAAGCTCGCGGAAGATGGTATCCCTGTGTAACGATTACCACGTGCTTTGCCTTGAACACATCGCGAGCACGGTACAGACTTTCGTAGGTAGAGAATCCCGCGTGATCCATAAATACGTTTTCGGAGGGCACGCCGGCGTCTATAGCGTATGCCTTCATTGCGCCCACTTCGTTGTACTCTTTACGCCCGTGATCGCCGGTCATGAGAATTTTATCTGAGGCACCTATCTTATAAAGTTCCAATCCCGTTTTCAGTCTATCTTCGAGCATATGACTCGGTGAACCGTCATCACGTACGCCGGCGCCGAGAATCAGAATGCAGTCGGCATCAAAACCTGCCGCTGTGTCGGTTGTCACAATCTTTCCTTTTGTTGCTGAAAGCATACAGATATTGATGATGAGAGCCACTGATAGAGCGATCAGCCCCATTATCAAAACGAAAAGAAATAAACTGCGCAACCGTTTTCTTGTTGTAGCCATATCGTATCTCCTTGATTATACGCAAAAAACCGGCTGCGAATCCGCCGCCGGTTTGAAGTGATCTGTAATTAGGCAATTTTGATAACGCGGATGATGCCTTCCATCGAGGAGATCGAAGCAAGGATGGCATCCGTGATATCGGAATTGGTCTCTGCGATCGTGCAGGCAAAATCGCCCTTGGATGCGTTGACGAGATTCTCAATATTGATGTTCTGCTTTCCGAGAGAATCGGTAATATGAGAAATCATATTCGGAATGTTCTTGTGAAGGATCACGACGCGGTGGTCAGACGTGCGCTCCAGGCGAACGTTCGGATAGTTTACGCTGTTTTTGATGTTGCCGTTCTCGAGGAAATCAATAATCTCGTTAGCAGCCATCACGGCACAGTTATCTTCGCTCTCCTCCGTGGAAGCACCAAGGTGCGGGATCGCAACGATGCCCTTGACGTTGATACTTTCTTCGGTGGGGAAGTCAGTAACGTAGGAGGCAACCTTGCCCGAAGCCAAAGCTTCCTTCAGATCAGTGATGTTAACAAGATCAGCGCGGGAGAGATTGAGGATGCGTACGCCGTCCTTCATCTTTGCGATCGTGTCCTTGTTGATCATGTCCTTCGTCTGCGGGGTAGCCGGAACGTGCAGGGTGATGTAGTCGCACTGTTCGAAGACTTCGTCATAGGATGCAGCCTTCTGGATAGTGCGGGAGAGATGCCATGCACCGTCGATCGTGATGTACGGATCGCATCCGACAACGTTCATGCCGAGAGATTTCGCGGCGTTTGCCACCATACCTCCGATCGCGCCGAGACCGATTACGCCAAGCGTCTTGCCGGCGATCTCGCATCCTGCGTATGCGGACTTGCCTTTTTCAACGGATTTTGCAACGTCGGTCGTAAGGGTAGAAGCCCACTGAATACCGCCAACGATGTCACGGGAGGCGAGCATCAAAGCAGCGATCGCAAGCTCTTTTACGCCGTTGGCGTTTGCGCCCGGCGTGTTGAAAACGACAATACCCTGGTTGGCGCAAGACTCAACAGGAATATTGTTAACGCCGGCGCCTGCACGGCCGATTGCTTTCAGTTCGGGACCGAACGTCATATCGTGCATAGCGGCAGAACGGACCAGGATAGCATCCGGTGCCGTTACAGCGTCGCCGACTTCGTAATTCGCACCGAACTGCGCAAGACCGATGGGGGAAATTTTATTAAGAAGCTGAATCTTAGCCATTTTAGTGTTCTCCTATAGGTTATGTGATCTCTGTTATTTGGGGTTCTTCGCCGCAAAATCCTTCATGAAAGCGACGAGTGCTTCTACGCCTTCGTAAGGCATAGCATTGTAGATAGAAGCGCGCATACCGCCGACGGAGCGGTGGCCCTTCAGATTTTTAAGGCCCTGCGCACCGGCCTCGGATGCAAATTTCTTATCAAGATCGGCGTCCCCGGTGACAAACGTAACGTTCATCATGGAGCGGCTTGCCTTTTCAACAGGGGCAACGTAGTAATCCTGACTGTCGAGATAGTCGTAAAGGAGATTAGCCTTCTTTTCGTTCAACTCCTTCATCTTCTCAAGGCCGCCAAGATCGAGAATCCACTCGTAAACGAGCTTTGCAACGTAGATCGGCCAACAGGGAGGCGTATTATACATAGAGCCGTTATCAGCTGCCAGCTTGTAGTCGAGCATAGCGGGAGTATCGGGACGGGCGTTGCCAAGGAGGTCCTCGCGGATGATTACTACGGTCAAGCCCGCGGGAGCCATGTTCTTCTGTGCACCTGCGTAAATCATACCGAACTTGGAAACGTCAACCGGCTCGGAGATGATGCAGGAGGACATATCGGCAACAAGCGGAATATCACCGGTGTCGGGGATGTAGTTGAACTTGGTGCCGTAGATGGTGTTATTATAGCAGATATGTACGTAGTCGGCATCGGGACGGAAGGATTCGCGGGTGGTTTCGGGAATCTTTGCGAAGTTTACGTACTTCGAGGAAGCGGCAGCAACAACGTCGCCGTATTTCTGTGCTTCCTGGAAAGCCTTCGTAGAGAACTGACCGGAAAGAATGTAGTCAGCCTTCTTATTTTTATTCATAAGATTCAGAGGAACAGCTGCAAACTGGGTGGAAGCACCGCCCTGGAGAAACAGCACCTTGTAATTGTCCGGAATGGACATCACGGTGCGGAGCTTTGCCTCTGCATCTGCAATAATCGGTTCAAAAGCCGGAGATCGGTGGCTCATCTCCATAACGGACATACCGGTATCGCCGTAGCACAAGAGATCCTTTTGTGCCTGTTCGAGTACGGTGAGGGGGAGCATGGAGGGACCTGCCGAAAAGTTATAAACCCTGTTCATGAATATGATCCTTTCTGAAAAGAAATACGTAATATTTTTGTGCACGCAGTGGATGCATGCTACTGTTTATAATTATACAACGCTTACGGAATGTTGTCAATGATAAATGAGAAGAATGTGCATTTTTTCACACATTTCACACAAAATTTTTTTGACAGAAAAACAATTTGTTTAAAATGAAAATTATTCTGTAAGATTTATGCAAATGATGCGTTTTTATGTATGAACAGACGGGCGGAGCCCCGCAGAAAACTTACTGTTCCAAGGAGGTATTTATGAAAAGATTACAAACATCCGGGCGCATGCTCGCTTTTATCATGACGGCGATTGTTTTGTGCTCAACGCTTTTCTCCTGTGCAGCAAAAGAGAACGCCATGGATGATGGGTTTTATCTGAGCCCGTCAGAGACGACCGCCGCCGGTATCTACAACAAATATGATTCCGATAGCGCGGGCAATTTGAAAGGCGACGTTTCGTATGATATGGTTACGGAAAGCGGCTCATATGAACCGACAACCGGGACGGAGCCCACAGTCGTCGACAGCGCGCGCAAGCTTATCAAAAACGTTTCGATGGATATGGAAACGAAAGAATTTGACGTTTTTCTCGCCGAACTGTACGATCGGATCGAAATGGCCGGCGGTTATATCCAGACCTCCAACATAAACAGCGGGAAATACAGTTACCATTATGCCGTCCCTTTGCGCAATGCCAGCGTTACGGCGCGCATTCCGGCTGTAAACCTTGATATGTTCTGTGACGGCGTTGCGGGACGCGCAAACGTTGTCTCCCGCCGTGAGAACACCTCTGACGTTACGCTTCAGTATTATGACACGGAGAGTCACATGAAAGCACTCCAAAGCGAGTACGATACGCTGATCGGCATTCTTGAAAAGTGCACGAAACTTGAGGATGTCATAAGCGTACAGAGACGCATTACGGACGTTTTGTATCAGATTGAATCCTACAAAACGCAGCTGAACAATTACGACAATCTCGTGGCGTACAGCACGGTGTCCATGAGCATCTCCGAGGTGGAGGTGGTAACGATCGTTACCGAGCAGACTGTCGGTGAACGTATCAAGACCGGCATAAGCGAGACATTCCGTGAAATCAGGGAAGACTCCGAGGATCTGCTCGTCGGGTTTACTACCAATCTGCCGTACCTCATCATTTGGGCGGTAGTACTCGCTGTAGCGCTTGTCGCCGTACGCGCTTTGTTTGGCCGCCTTTTCAAAAAACGCACACCTAAAAAGAAAGAGGCCGCAGAAACGCCGAATGACAACGGATAAACCGCTTGCATAATTTTCTTCCGAATCGGAATGATATGGACAGAACCGTATCATTCCGATTTAAATTTGGAGGATTGTATGAGAAGAATTATTGCCGGGCTAATCTCGCTTGCGGTACTTTTCGCCTGTATCGGGACGTTTACGTCATGCAGTACACAGGGCGGAACTTTGACGATCGGCACAACCGCACAGATTACCGGAGATTTTGAACCGTGGTGGACCGATTGCATGGGCGATAGGGAAGTTGTGAGTTTGATTGAAGGATACAGCACCGTGGCTACGGATAAAGACGGGAAACTGATCGTCAATCCGCAGATCGTTACGGATCTTAGAGAAACAGAAAATACGGACGGATCGCGCACGTATACGCTTACGTTTGCGGAAGATCTGCGCTTTTCGGACGGGACTCCCATAAACGCCGCACATTACGCCGCATGGGTGCTGTTGTTTTCCTCGCCGGTGATCCGCGCGTCCGGCGGCAACGGAAGTGCAGGTGTACACTTTGTTGGTTGGAGCGAGTATTTTAACGGGGAATTGGATGCGTTTTTAGGCGTTCGTCTCCTGGGCCCGTATCAGTTGTCGCTGACCGTGTCTTCGGCGGATGCCGTAAATTACTTTGGACTATATAATATTCGCATTGAACCGCTTGCTTTGCATGTGTGGCTCCCGGCGGATATTTCTGTTACCGAGACCGCCAACGGTGCGAAACTGACCGGTAATTTCACGGTTGAATCCTGCCTGGATTTCATTAACGCCGCGCGTTTTGATCATACGGATCGTGTAACAACGGGTGCATTCCGTCTCGCGTCTTACGATCCGGAAAAGAGTGAAGCAATCCTTATGAAAAACGAGTATTATAAAGGATCGTATGATGGCACGAAGCCCAAACTTGATCAGATCGTGTACAAGGAAGTTCCGGCTTCCTCTATGTTCGCGCAGTTGAAGGACGGAACGATTGACGTGCTGCACGGACTGACCGGTGCTTCAATGATCAACGATGCACTCCAGCTTGAGGAAAGCGGCAATTATAAAACGATTCGGTATGACAGCGACGGCTGTGATTCACTTTTGTTTCGCTGTGATTACGGCCCGACGCAGTATGAAGACGTGCGTCGCGGAATCGCGTACCTTTTGGATCGGGAAACACTTACGGAAACTTTTTTGGATGATTACGGCGTACAAGTACGTGCCCCGTACGGACCGGTTCTCGAACTGTATGACGGCATAGAAGACTACGCCGAAACGCATCTTGGCGAGTATGATTACTCCCCGGAAACTGCAGAGGGGTGTTTTGTCCGCGCAGGCTTTATTCTCGGAGAAAACGGCGAGCCGTATGAAAGCGGGATCCGCTACAAAGAAGTAACACCTGAAGAGGCGGCGACGTTTGCGCGGTGTGTATATTTAAACGGACGATATTTGATGCCGCTTATCATTGATTGGTGCACGTATCAGGGAAGTACAGTCGGTTCATATCTGCGTTTTTTGATGACCGATTCGACAGAAGCCAAAGATACCGGCATCTCGTTCTCGAGAACGGAACTTCCGTACGAGGAATATCTCGCCGTTCTTTATCGCGATGACAGCCGTGAGGAAAAATATGGAGCGCAGCCATACGGTATGTTTGATATCTTTTACAGCTTCGGCACCGTATACGATGTGTCAGGCTTATACACGGCAGATGCGGCACGACGCTATAGCGGCGAAAATCTGGCAGGGCTTTACGATCCGTCTTTTTCGGATGCTTCAAAGCTTGCCTCCGGCGTGGCTGCCGGTGATGATGCTGCTTTTCTTGCAAAGTTCAACAATTTTGCTTCTATGCACAACCGGTTGTTGCCTGAATTGCCGCTTTATTCAGCGGTGACCGTGGATGTTTTCTCCACAAAAGTGAACGGATATGATGCGGGCGCTATGAAAAGTATTGCCCAGTCCGTCCTTAAGTGCAGTATCGGGAAATAAAAGAGAAAAGAACACCGCAAAGCGGTGTTCTTTTACTTTCTCATCAATGGCAAATTTCGACGCCTATCATATACTGTAAGCAGATGGAAGAAACCAAAGGAGAGAAAAAATGTGTATACTGACTATGCAGTCGATGACGCAGGCTTTGAAGGCAAAAAACGTGCTTGAAACGCGCGGCGTGAGGGTGACAATCGTAAATCTTGATCCGAACCTAACGGACAAAGGATGCGCTTACGGCATTCGTTTTTTGTGCGGTTTAGAATCAAAGGTTAAAGGAATCCTGAATGCCAAAAATATTCCTTACGGCATTCTCATGGGAGCACAGGATCACTGATGAAAAGTGAAAAAAGAACGGTATATCTCGATAACGCCGCGACTACCTTTCCGAAACCCGATACAGTAACGAATGCGATAGTGCGGTGTATGCGCGAGTCCGGCGGGAATCCGGGACGCGGTTCCCATAGAATGGCTCTGCGCGCAGCGGAGATTATTTACGCCTGCCGCGAGGAGGCAGCGAACTTCTTTGGTGCTGACGGTGCGGAGAGAATTGTGTTTACAATGAACACAACATATGCATTAAACATTGCCGTAAAAAGTGTGCTTCGCGCGGGAGACCACGTCCTTATAGGAAATATGGAGCACAACTCCGTCTTACGTCCCGTGGCCGCTCTCGCTGAACAGGGCAAAATCACATATACCACGTTTAACGTGCGCGGCACGACGGAGGAGATCCTCGGTAATATCAGAAAAACGGTACGAACAAACACGCGTGCCTTGGTATGCGCGCACATACCGAATACTTCGAATGTTGAACTCCCCATCGCCGAGATAGGAGCGTTTTGCCGCAAACGCGGAACTCTCTTCATCGTGGATGGAGCGCAAAGCGCAGGTCACGTACCGATTAATGTCCGGGATATGTCCATTGATATGCTATGCGTTCCCGGGCACAAAGGGTTGTACGGGCCACAGGGAACTGGTATGATCGTTGCAGGAAGCGATGCACTTTTATCGGGAAACACGCTCATGGAAGGCGGAAGCGGAATACATTCGCTTGATAGGCGGATGCCCGACGTATTGCCAGAACGGTACGAAGCAGGAACCTTGCCGACGCCGGCAATCGCAGGACTTCTTGAGGGGATACGTTTCGTAAAACGTATTGGAATTGCAGAAATTCACGATGCGGAAGCGGAGTTGTGGCATCAGGCGTATGATCGCCTTTCTGAAATGCCGTCCGTACAGTTGTATGAAAAAAAGCCCGGCGGCGTGATAGTATTTAATATAGACGGTCTATCCGCCGCAGACGTGAGTGAGCTTCTTGACAGAGAGAGAATTTGTGTGAGGAGCGGTTATCACTGTGCTTCCATGGCCCACAGAGCGCTTGGCACTATAAAGACCGGTGCTGTGCGCGCGAGCTTCTCTGTTTTCAACACGCAGCGGGATATACAGACCTTTACTGATGCAGTACGGAAGATTATTCATGAAAGAAAAAAGGAGTTGTTGCATTCATAAAAGCAACAACACCGCTTTGCCGCAAATATTTGGGGCTGTCGCCCATAAACGCGACAGCCCCTTTTTTGTTATTTACACGTTAAACCGGAACAGAACTACGTCGCCGTCTGCCATGACGTACTCTTTACCTTCGCTTCGAACAAGCCCTTTATCTTTAGCGGCGGCCATCGTACCGCTTTCGATAAGATCATCGAAAGCGACAACCTCGGCACGGATAAACCCGCGCTCAAAATCGCTGTGGATCTTGCCGGCAGCCTGCGGCGCTTTCGTACCGCGGCGGATCGTCCACGCCCGTACTTCCTTCGGCCCTGCTGTTAGGTAGCTGATGAGACCGAGCAGGGAATAGCTTGCGCGGATCAGGCGGTCAAGACCGCTTTCGGGGATGCCGAGTTCCCGAAGAAAATCCTTCTTTTCTTCGGGAGAGAGTTCGCTGATCTCTGCTTCAATCTGCGCACAGACGGGAATAACTTCCGCGCCCTCTGCATCCGCCGCACCTTTGATGCGCGGGAAAAAGGGATTGTCAGGAGAAACGCCTCCGGCCTCTCCTTCGCTCACGTTGGCAACGTAGATGATCGGCTTGTAGGTGAGCAGTTCAAGTGCTTCAACGAGGACGGCTTCGTCGTCAGTGTATTCGAGCGAGCGAGCGGTTTTACCTTCGCCGAGAGACGCCAAAATCCGCTGATAGAGCGCGAGTTCACCCGCCAGCGTTTTGTCGCCCTTCATCAGTTTCTGTGTTTTGTCAATGCGGCGTTCGAGGAGTTCCATATCGGAGAAAATGAGCTCCATATTAATCGTTTCGAGGTCGCGGATAGGATCCACCGATCCGTCAACGTGAACGATATCGCCGTCAGCAAAGCAGCGAAGAACATGCACGACTGCATCTACGTCGCGGATATGGGAGAGGAACTTATTTCCGAGACCTTCACCGCGGGACGCTCCGCGGACAAGTCCTGCGATATCTACGAATTCAATCGTTGCCGGAGTATAAAGTTCCGGCGAGTACATTTCCGCTAAAACATCAAGTCGTTTGTCCGGAACGGCGACAACGCCGACGTTCGGATCAATCGTGCAGAAGGGGTAGTTGGCACAGGTCGCGCCCGCACCGGTGATCGCGTTAAAAAGCGTACTCTTGCCTACGTTCGGCAAGCCGATAATGCCAAGTTTCATATGTGATAAACTCCCAGCTTTTGGGACTCCTTTCGCGTATCAGACGTTTTTAAAATTCTTTTACTATTATACATCATTCTCCTTGTGATTACAAGTGTTATGACATCAAATATGCAAAAAGCGACAATTTTTCAATTTTTTATGCACGCATCACGCCAAAATCACAAAACTGTCACTTTTATGCTGTATACTTTATACGAGAGGAAGGCAATGACACATTTCCGAAAAAGATTATAAAAAACTGTTTACATTTGATTAATAAAATGGTATAATAATCTGTACTGTCAATGATTAAATGATCCGACACGGATAATGTATAATACTAAATCGTCGAAAAGTAAGAACTCATGAAATTCAGCGAAAGAGAAGGTGACTGTGATGGGAACGAAAATTCTTGTTGTGGATGACGATCTGAATATTTGCGATTTACTGCGTCTTTATTTTGAAAACGAAGGATACGAGGTAAAAACCGCCAACGACGGCGCCGAGGGTGTCAGTTATTTCAAACTGTATGAGCCGGATATCGTTCTTCTGGACATCATGCTCCCCAAAAAAGACGGCTGGCAGGTCTGCCGCGAGATTCGCGAGTCTTCCTCAAAGCCTGTCATTATGATTACCGCAAAGGGCGAGGTCTTCGATAAGGTTCTTGGCCTTGAACTCGGTGCGGATGATTTCGTCGTAAAACCGTTCGACATGAAAGAACTTTCTGCGCGTGTGAAGGCAGTACTTCGCCGCTATTCCGCGCACGATACCCAGAATGATGACGAGGTTGTCAAGTTTGAGAACATCGAGATCAGCCGTCAAAAGTATGAACTGAAACTCCGTGGCAAAGCAGTTGACATCCCGCCGAAGGAACTCGAACTTCTTTATTTCCTCGCCTCTAATGTTAATCGCGTGTTTACAAGAGACCAACTCCTCGATAAAGTGTGGGGCTTTGATTATCTCGGCGATTCCCGCACGGTAGACGTCCATGTGAAACGTCTTCGTGAAAAACTGGAAGGCGTTTCCGACAAATGGATGCTTAAAACTGTCTGGGGTGTCGGATACAAATTCGAAATCCAATAACAAAACGAAAACAGGCGGCCACCACCGCCTGTTTTCATCCGCTTATACGAGCAATTATGAATTTTTACCGTAAGGAGGGTCACTATGCTTAAAAGTGTGTTTACGAAGTATATTTCCGTTTTTATGCTGATTCTTTTGCTTAGTTTTCTCGTCCTTACGTCCATTCTGACTTCTCTCGTTACCGCGTATAATGCAGACGTTAAAATGAACACTATGGCGGATGCCGCTTACGCTGTTGCCGGATATCTCGAATACAACTTCTTGTATTCTGATGCAGAAACTTTAGAGGAATATATCGAGGTTTACGCTCCGTCATCAACGCCTGTCATTAATCTTATATCCACAACGGCGGACGACATCGTTATTGGTGTTGTAGATGCCGATGGCCGAATTATTGCGAGCGGCGGCAACGATCCGGAAGAAACTGACGGTGTTGCACCGCGCTTGCTGGCGGGAGACGTGCTCCCACGAAGTGTTATCGAATCGCTTCGGTCAAACGGCTATATCAACGACAAGAGTACACTCGGCGGCCATTTTGATTCGGAGCACTGTTCATACGGATTGGCAATCGAAAGCAAGTCAGGTGTCTTCTTGGGCGCAGTTGTGGCATCAACCGTCAGCGACGGTATGAGCGAGCTTTTGGAAGTAATGAACAAAACGGTTCTCATGTCCACGCTCTGGGTGATGCTCGCCGCTTTGGTCGCAGTTTATTTTATCACGGAACGGATGGTTGCACCGCTCAGATCTATGAGCCGCGCGGCAAAATTGTTCGCGGATGGAAAATTCGACGTGCGTGTGCCGGTGACGGGATCGGATGAAATCGCCGAGTTGGCAGAGGCGTTCAATAACATGGCCAAATCTCTCGAAAAACTTGACGAGATGCAGCGATCGTTCGTAGCGAACATTTCTCATGATCTCCGCACCCCGATGACGACGATCTCAGGCTTTATTGACGGGATTCTTTCGGGTGCTATTCCTCCGGAGAAGCAGGCACATTATTTGGAGGTCATTTCCTCCGAGGTGAAGAGACTTTCGCGGCTCGTCTCTGCGCTTCTTGATGTTTCCCGTATGCAGGCAGGAGAGAGAAAGTTCACGATGACGAACTTCGATGTCTGTGAATTGGCGCGGCAGATCCTTATCTCCTTTGAACAGAAAATCGAATCAAAGCAGTTGGACGTTTGTTTCACGTGCGATGCTGATCGTATGGAGGTTCTGGCAGATCGCGATTCAATCCATCAGGTCCTGTACAACATTTGTGATAACGCAATTAAGTTCTCAAATGAAGGCGGCAAATACGAGATCTCTTTGACGGAAAAGGACAAAAAAATCTCCGTGAGTGTCTTCAACACAGGTGTCGGCATTCCCGAAGAGGATCTGCCCCATATCTTTGACAGATTTTATAAAAGCGATAAGAGCCGGGGCCTTGACAAGACCGGCGTGGGACTCGGCATGTATATTTCGCGCACGATCATTGAGGCACACGGAGAGAAGATTTGGGTAGAGAGCAGTCACGGCGCTTGGTGCCGTTTCACGTTTACACTCCCGAAAGCACCGGCGCGCACTGCATTCGGAGGCCGATCGTAAAGCCCGAAAAATAAACGAGAGCAGGGAATAACGGTTTATGATTCAATACACAGCAACATGCCTCTTTGGCCTTGAAGCACTTTTGGGTGCAGAAATCGACGCACTTGGTTACAAGCGGATCTCAACTATCGACGGACGTGTGACGTTTGAGGGCGATGCACTTGCCGCCGCACGGGCGAATATTGGCCTGAGATACGCAGAACGCGTGTATATCAATCTTGGCTCATTTGAGGCAAGCTCTTTTACAGAGCTGTTTGACGGAACGCGCGCCATACCGTGGGAAGAATACATTGGAACACGCGATGCATTCCCGGTGAAGGGACACGCCATTAAAAGCACACTTTTTTCCGTTCCGGACTGTCAGAAGATTATCAAAAAAGCGATTGCAGACCGACTGGGTCAGAAGTACGGCATAAAAACCCTGCCGGAAACAGGTATCAAGTATCAAGTGGAGTTCTTCATTCTTAAAGATACAGCCTCTCTGATGATTGACACGTCAGGCGTCCCTCTCCACAAGAGAGGATACCGCCCTGAAACCGTTGCTGCTCCGTTGAGAGAAACGCTCGCCGCCGCCCTTGCCGCATTTTCAAGGCCGCGTGAAGATGTCATTCTCCGCGACCCGTTCTGCGGATCGGGCACGATCGCCATCGAGGGAGCTATGCAAATGCTTAGGATTGCGCCCGGTGTGGGGAGATCGTTCGCAGCAGAGGCGTTTGACGCATTCCCCCGTGAGCTTTGGGACACAGCGCGTGAAGAAGCGCGCGACATGGTTGTCCGAGACAGCGCATTTATGGCACTCGCTTCGGATATTGATCCGGAATGCGTCCGGATCGCAACCGAGTCAGCGGCGCGCGCGGGTGTTAGCGATCACGTTAAGGTGTTTGAAGCCAATGCGCTTGACATCGCGACAGGTGACCGCCGCGGCACGATAGTAACAAATCCGCCATACGGTGAACGTCTTATGCGTCCCGAGGAGGCAGAACAACTGTACAGAGACATTGGACGTGCATTCTCTCGCCTCGGCCGCTGGCAGATTTACGTTCTTACGCCCTGCGAGACGTTTGAGCGGTTGTACGGAAGGCGCGCCGACAAAGTCAGAAAGCTCTATAACGGCATGATTCCGTGTCTGTTCTATCAGTATTTTAAAAACAAATAATGCGACATCCCGCATTTCGTTCGCATCGTACGGGCGGATTCTTCCGATAAGCGGAACGTATAAAAAGCATCACTCCTGTCAACACTTTCCGTATATGGAAAAGAGACAGGAGTTGATTTTTTGCAGATATTCAATCAGAAACTGACGGATTCATTTGACGAAAACGTTCTAACGATGGATCGACTTCTCCGTGTTGAGGAAAGCTTTGATCTTATACGAAGGCCGCTCACAGTGGACGGCGTCCGGATGATGCTGTACTACATCGACGGGTTCGTACAAGCAACTAGTCTTCAAAAATTGATGCTTTATTTCGTTACGCTGAAAAAGGAGAATTTCGGGAACGGGGAAGCGGGTGCTGCAGGGAAGTTTGCAGAGCATTACGTTCCGACCGTTGAGGTCGACGTTACCGACTCCGTCGACACACTCATTCTGATGGCATTGTCGGGATGCACCGTCATTCTATGCGAGGGATTTGGCGCAAGCGGGATCGTTGTCGATCTTCGCACTTATCCGGCAAGAGAAGCGAGCGAGCCGGAAAATGATCGCGTGATGCGCGGCAGCCGTGACGGCTTTGTTGAGACGCTGATTTTTAATACAGCAATGATCAGACGCCGTATCAGAGATACGTCTCTTACAGTTGAGTATCTCAATGTCGGCAAGAGTTCACGAACCGACGTAGCTCTCTTATATATGGCCGACAAGGCGGATATGCAGTATGTGAAAACGTTATCCGATAAGCTCAAAAATCTGAAGACAGATTCGTTGGTTTTGGGACACCAGAGCGTAGCAGAAAGCTTGATTCAATCGAGGTGGTACAATCCGTTCCCGAAAATCCGGATGACAGAGCGTCCCGATGCCGCCGCGGCATCGATCCTCGAAGGCGCGATCATCCTTATATGCGACAACAGCCCTGAGGCTATGATCTTCCCAACATCGTTTTTTGATTTTTTGCAGGAAACGGATGATTTCTATTTTCCGCCGCTTACGGGATCATATCTTCGCATTCTTCGCCATATTGTGTTTTGGTTGACCGTTATTCTCACACCTACGTGGTATCTTCTGCTCATGAATCCCACGTGGATTCCACCGTGGCTTTCAATGGTAATCCCGCAAGAGCCCGGCAGTCTTCCGATCTTGGCACAGCTCATCCTTGCAGAATTTGCTCTCGACGGCCTAAAGCTTGCGTCTCTTAACACGCCGAATATGCTTTCAAATTCACTTTCCGTTGTAGGCGGACTTCTTCTCGGCGATTTTGCAGTAACGGTAGGCTGGCTTTCGCCCGATGTCATTTTCTATATGGCTTTCGTCGCCATAGCGAATTTTACCCAATCCAGTTATGAACTCGGATACGCGTTTAAATATATGCGCGTGCTCCTTCTGCTTTTAACGGCTGTCTTCAATATATGGGGATATATTGTCGGAATGATACTCATTCTCGTGCTGGTTGCCACAAACAAAACCGCAAACGGAAAACGGAGTTATCTGTATCCCTTGATACCGTTTAACGGGAAGGCGCTCGCAAGTCTCCTGTTTCGCCTTAAAAAGAAAACGTAAAATAAAAAGCACGGCTCTGAGCCGTGCTTTTTATTTATACAGTAACCGTTTCCTTTGCGGCGGACGTTTTTTTCGATTTTCTTCTGTGCGTGCGGCGTCTTTGCTGGAGTGCACGCATATAAGCCTCTTTTTGCGGCTCGGTTGCCTCTACAACCGTCTTTACCGCAAAAACTTCTTCGGTGGTTTGGTCGATTTTCCAGCGGACCTTGATGATATGTTCAGCACCGCAGGAGCAAATAGCCAGTGAAATGCGTTTTCCCGGTGCGCGGCGGATCCATTTTCCAACGGTGATTTCCTTACCGCAAGCAGGGCAGAGTGCAGTGTGCGTGAATTCCGCTTCAGCCATATCGACGTAGGTCGGATAGAGGGTGCGCTGCAATCCGTCTGCGCCGTCGAACACATTTTCCGCTTTAAGAAAAGGATCGTTATAGTGCTCGATGCCTGCGAAAAGATCAAGTTTTTTGCAGACCGCGGCGGTACTCAAAGCATCGTTAAGCGCGTCGTGCGCGGGATACATTTGCTCAATGTGGAGCTGTTCCATAGCATCGGCCAGGGAAAACTGCTGTTTTCTGCCTGCAATCTGTCGTGCAAAAATTCGCTGTAAATCAAAGGAAGGCAAAAGGGAAGCCGTGCTCATATTGTGCACTCTGAGATTATCGCGGAGCATGGGGATGTCATCCGGCCCCCATGTAAGAAGCGTCGCGTCCTCGCCGCACCATGCGGCGAACTGCGCGTAGGCCTCAGGGAAAGTGAGCCCATTTTCAAGGCTCTTTGTTGTGATGCCCGTCAGCTTTTTGACGCTCCAGTGCATTTTTTTGTAATATTTCGGTGCAACGATAAGTCTGAGCGTATCCGATACGTTAAAATCATTATCCATGCGCACGGCACCTATCTGTATGATTTCACCGACCAAACGGAATCCCTTTTGCCGCATGGATTCTCGATTCAAGGCCTGATTCCATTCAAGATCCAGAACTATATACTGCATTTTATTATCCTTAAAACTTAAAACTGCAACTATTATAGCAGATTTTATATCTTCAATCAATCCCTCTTTGCATTTTTGCCAAAGGAAAATTCTATTGCGATTTCCGCTTCACTATGCTATAATGAACAAAATGCCACAGCGAACTGTGGCATCTGTGCTTATTGAGGCCTTTTGAATCCGTGGATAAATCCGTTTACGTCTGCGGAGCATACGTCGCCGCCGATGACCCGATTTTTATACACGATCATATTTACGTACACCTTCCCATTGTAGTCGGGATAGTTTGTGATTTCGTACGTATACCGCGTCACGCTTTTTCCTTTGTATTTGCTCAGATCGAGACCTTGCTGTTTTTGCACTTCGTTGTACGTTTTAAGAATCTTGTCAAATTCTTCGGGGATGGTAACGGTTGTTTCTTCGGCAGGTGAGGCTTCCACTTGCCAGCCGAACTGATTCAAAAAGGAGATTCTGTCATCTTCGGTTTTGATTTTATCATATTTGATTTTTTCTTTTTCAGCCAGAATACTGCTCGTGGTGGTAATCTCGTACCCGGGCACGAACAGAATCAACGATACGAGTGCAATCAGCGCTATGCCGATGATACTGAAAAATCGCAGCGTATTTGCACGAAGTGCGTATACGAACATAGGATCCTTTCTCCCCGCGTTTTATCCCGTACGCGCAGGGGAACGCGGCCGGCGCGGTACTGTACCGCGCTATAAATATATGAATACAACTCTGAAATATGACAGGAGACATTATTCGCTGTATGGTTGCTATCTACGGACAAAAGTCGGACGGCTGGATTTATGACTGGAGACAAGCGCTTCTTTCCGCCGGGATTCCGTGCGCTCTTGTTGGTCCCTCGTTTGGTTTTGCCGCACTTGCGGATCGGCTTTTATTTGTGCTTTTCTCCTCAAATGGCGACGCTTCTTCTATCGCGTTTCAAAAGAATCTGCCTCTTGAAAAAATGCTTGATATCTCACCCGACACTTCTCCGGAGGCGGTCGTCGATTTTGTAAAGCTTTGCTATTTTCAAAAATTTAAATATGATTTCGAATACGCGGAAGGGTACGGTATTCGTTTTACAGAGAAACGCGCTTACTTTGGCGGGCATGAATTGCATCTGACTAAAACCGAATACCGTATCGTGCGGCTGTTATTTCACGCGAGAGGGGAATACTTCTCTCACGAAGAGATCGTTGCCGCTTGCTTCGAACGAAAAGAGAGCACGGTTACAACCCACGTTTCGAATATTAATCAAAAAGCGCGCTATATGACGGAAATGCCGCTCATCGAAACCCGACGTTACCATGGTTACAGGATTTTGCCATCTATTGTTTCTTCGCTAAATTAGCAAATATGCCGCGAATGACTCGCGGCATATCTGTTTTTGTATTATTTGCTAAGGGCGCGAAGCATCTCCAAAAGCAGTTCATATACACGTCCGGCGGACGAGACGGAGAGCCGTTCATCCGGTGTGTGAATGTCGTACATATTGGGACCGATGGAGAGTATATCCATATCGGGAATTGCTTCTTTTACAAGACCGCACTCAAGTCCTGCGTGAATACCGATGATTGAAGCATCCGTGCCAAATAGATTGCGGTAAGAGGTGAGGTATACCTCTTGAAGGCGTGAATCCTTGTTGAACGCCCAGCCGGGATAGCGAGACTTGTGCTCTGCATCAAATCCGGACTGTTTGGCAATCAAAGAAAGGAGAGCGGAAACATCATCGAGTTCTGCTTCCACCGACGAGCGTGAAGATGATATTACTTCAATGCCGTCAGCGCCGGCGTGAACGATCGCCATATTCGACGAGGTTTCAACTAAGTCCTCAACGCTGTTACTCATTGCGATCGGCCCGTAGGGAAGAAGTCGGAGGAGGGAAACGAGCGCCTCTTTGTCCGCATGTGAAAGCACGTGATGTTCATCGGTTGCGTGCTCGATCGTTACTGTAAAACCGTAGTCTGCGCCAGCGAGGATTTCTCTGATTTTCTTTTCCTCGGCGCGGATTGCCCATTCAGCCGAATCGGGATCCGCACAAGTGAATGCAAAACTGCACTCGCGCGGAATGGCGTTGTCTTTATTGCCGCCCGACACAGAGACAATTTCCGTATCAGTTACGTTTGCCGCAGCGAGATAGAGGCGCGTGCAAAGTTTGAGTGCGTTTTTACGTCCGCTGTTGATATCCTCGCCGGAATGACCGCCCGCAAGTCCGGTAACAGACAAAAGAATTTTGTTTTTATACGCCGACGCAACAGAAGTGGGATTGCGGCGAAAGTGTGTTGTCATGCCGCCCGCAGATGCCGCGGTCGCAACCGTTTCGTCGCAGGAGTCAAGGTTAATCATCGTGCGCGCTGTTAAAAGAGATTTGTCGAATGATTGCATACCGTCAAGGCCTGTTTCTTCCGCGGTAGTGAATAGACATTCGAGCGGTGGGTGCACGGCTTTTGTATCGGAAAGAAGCGAGAGCATAACGGCTACTGCATATCCGTTGTCAGCACCGAGCGTCGTTCCGTCTGCGTGGAGAAAATCACCGTCTTCGATGATTTTGATGCCTTCCTTCAGAAAATCATGGGCAGTACCGTTGTTTTTCTCACACACCATATCCGTGTGCCCCTGAAGAAGCACGGGCGACGCACCCCGGGCAGTGCCGTTGGCACTTTTCCTTATGAGAACGTTGTTGGCTTTATCGCGAACGGCGGACAAACCGTGTGCATTCGAAAACTCCGTAAGATAGTCCGCAATTTTATCTTCTTTACCGGACGGGCGGGGAATGGCACTGATTTCATAAAAGTATTTTCTTATCGAATCGTTCATAACTGACCTCCGTGTTTCTTCTATTATCCTACCATGAAAACGCAAAATTTGCAAGGTGGAGATGACAAAAGAAAAAAGAAAAAATTTCTATAAACCGTTTCATTTATCTGTGATCTGTGGTATAATAACTTGAGTAACTGAGATGGGAGGACGTATATGAGTTCAGTTGTCAATAAAATTACGGATTTTCTGCGCGTTTTCTCACCGAAGGAGCAGAGGCGATATTTTACGTCAGCCATCATCCTATCCGCCGGAAGCGGCGAACGCTTTGGCAATGAAAATGGGCGTAAACAATTTTACGATATCGCAGGTGTGCCGGCCGTGGTGCGCTCTATTCGCACATTCGAGGCGTCTGAGTACATTCATGAAATCATTCTGGTGACGGGCAAAGATGACGTTGAACGGTGCGAAGTATACAAAAAGGAATACTCCCTCACGAAGATTTCAAAAATTCTGCCCGGCGGTGCAGACAGGCAAGCCTCCGTCAAGATTGGATTTGATGCAATCAGCCCCGACGCCAGATTTGTCGCTATCCACGACGGCGTCAGGTGTCTTGTCACCGAAGATATTATTAAAAGCACCGTGCGTGCCGCGTACGAGCACGGAGCGGCTGTGGCCGCCGAGAAATGCCGCGACACGATTAAACGTGCATCACCAGCAGGAGTTGTCGAGGAATCACCCGATCGGAACGAGATCTGGCTCGCAAAGACACCGCAGATTTTCCTCTCCGATATGTACCGCGCCGCCGTTTATACAGCGGAAAATGATCACGTACGTGCAACGGATGACAGTATGCTTGTTGAACGGATCGGCTTCAAAGTGCACGTGGTAGATTGCGGAAGCGAAAATATAAAGATTACAGTACCAATCGACGTGCAGATCGCCGAAGCTATCCTGAAAGCACGAGGTGAAGAGTAAAATGCGTATCGGACACGGGTATGATGCACACCGTTTAGGCGGCGATCGTCCGTTTGTGATCGGCGGCGTCAAAATTCCATATGATCGCGGCATCTTCGCACACTCGGACGGCGATACGCTTGCCCATGCCATCATTGATGCGTTCTTTGGGGCAGCGGGTATGCGTGACATAGGTGCACAGTATCCTGACAGCGCGGCAGCATATGATAACGCTGATAGTATGGGGCTTCTTCGCGATGCTGTCTTAAAAATTAACAAAGACGGCTTTACGCTTGAATATCTTGATTGTACGGTTATCGCTCAGGCTCCGAAGATGGGGCCGCACATCACCGCTATACGGGAGAATATCGCACGCGCTTGCGGCGTAGAAATTTCGAGAGTGAACGTAAAGGCCACGACGGAGGAAAAGATGGGCTTTACAGGAAACGGTGAGGGCATCGCCGCGCACGCTGTCTGTCTTTTGAACGAATGACAGAAAGACAGGATGCCCCGAAAGAGCATCCTGTTATACAAATCAGCGGAGTGGGCGGCTCTTACCGTTATATTCCGCTTTCATTTACATCCTGACCGCCCCTCGCACCTCGTGTTTTCGATGGGATCCCATATTATCTTATGAGTCACTTTGAGAAATTGACACGAAAGCTCGGACAAACTGACCGAGCCGGTTATTTTGATTTTTTTCTTTTTGAAAATCTGCCCCAGTAATTCGAGGGTATTGAATACATTAAAGGAGTTTTGTTAACCATGAAAGACCCGAAAATTTTGACCTCCCCCTCCATTCTCGCATGCGATTTTCTGCATCTTGAGGACGAGATCCGCCGCGCAGTTGCCTCCGGCGCAGATCTTCTGCACGCCGATGTAATGGACGGTATGTTCGTTCCAAACATGAGTTTTGGATTTGACGTGATCCGTCTCATCCACGGCATCACAGACGTGCCGCTTGATGTACATATGATGACGTCTGCGCCGCAGAAGTATATTGAGGTTCTCCGAGACACCGGAGCCGCGATCGTTACCATTCACAACGATATCGGACTCTCTGACGAAGAACTGATCGAAGCGCTCAAAAAGATCCGCGAATGCGGTATGAAGCCAGCAATCTCCCTTCGGCCGAAAATTCCCGCAGAGAGCGTTTTCCCTCTTCTCCCGTACGTAGATATGGTTCTCGTGATGACTGTGGAGCCCGGCTTTGGCGGACAGAAATTCATGGCGGATATGCTTCCGAAGATCGCTGCAATCCGCAAGGAAATCGACCGTCAAGGCAGAGATATTGATATCCAGGTGGATGGCGGCATTAATGAAGAGAATGCGGCACGTACCGCTGCCGCCGGTGCCAACGTATTCGTAGTTGGCACGGCTTCCTTCCGCGCACCCGACATGAAGGCAGCTCTTGACGGCGTAAAAGCAGCTGCCGAAGCATCCTTTGGCAAAGACCTCTGATTGACTGATACTTTTTTCAAAGCCCGCGTCTTTTTGGTGCGGGCTTTATCTTTATATTTTGAGTAAAATACGAAAAAATCTCTCCGGAACGGTTGCATTCAATGAAAAAAAGTGGTATACTAAAACGTGGTCGCATAAATTTTATGATGTACACCGCTTGCGGTGTTTTTCTTTTTTGCGGCTGAAACGTTGAACAACACAAAAATACAGTTATGCGGCGGTGAGTAAAATGCTGAAAATCGGATTTGACAATGATAAATATCTGAAACTGCAGTCCCAATGTATAAGAGATAGAATCAGTTCTTTCGGCGAGAAGTTGTATCTTGAATTTGGCGGAAAGCTCTTTGACGATTACCACGCATCCCGCGTGCTTCCCGGATTCGCACCGGACAGCAAGATCCGTATGCTCATGGAGCTTAAGGATCAAGCAGAGATCGTGATCGTAATCAGCGCCGACGACATTGAGAAGAATAAACGGCGCGGGGACATCGGTATCACGTACGATCTGGACGTTTTGCGCCTTATTGACGCTTTCCGCGGCATTGGACTTTACGTTGGAAGCGTGGTTATCACACACTATCGCTCTCAACACACAGCGCTCGCGTTTGAAAAACGCCTGAACGCTCTGGGCGTAAAAACATACCGTCACTATCCCATCCCCGAATATCCGTCCAACATTCCGCTTATCGTAAGTGAGGACGGCTTCGGTAAAAACGATTACATCGAAACTACTCGCTCTCTCATCGTCCTTACAGCACCCGGCCCCGGAAGCGGAAAGATGGCCACCTGTCTCTCGCAGCTCTACCATGAGAACAAGCGAGGTGTCCGCTGCGGCTATGCAAAGTTTGAAACGTTTCCGATCTGGAATCTCCCATTGAAGCATCCCGTCAACGTCGCGTACGAAGCGGCAACGGCAGATCTTAACGACATGAACATGATTGACCCGTTCCACCTTGAGGCGTACGGCGAGACGGCGGTTAACTATAACCGTGATATTGAGATTTTCCCCGTATTAAACGCGATCTTCACAAAAATCTACAATGAATCCCCCTATAAGAGCCCCACGGATATGGGTGTAAACATGGCAGGCTACTGCATTACCGACGAGGATGCGGTTTGTGCGGCATCCAAGCAGGAGATCCTCCGCCGCTATTTTGCAACCTGCTGTACCGTAAGAAAGGGGAATGCCGACCCCAAAGAGATTTACTCTCAGGAGCTTCTTATGAACTCCCTCGGCATTACCGTGGCAGACAGACCGGTTGTTGCTGCATCTCTCGCGGTCGCAGAAAAAACTGCCCAGCCTGCCGCTGCCATTGAACTGCCGGACGGAACGATCGTTACAGGCAAGACCTCTTCACTTTTGGGCGCATCCTCGGCAGTGCTTCTTAATGCACTAAAAACGCTTGCCGGTATTGATGACAGCGTTCATTTGATCTCTCCGAGCGTTATTGAGCCCATTTCCGCACTCAAAGTAAAGCATATGGGCAACCACAACCCCCGCCTTCACATGGATGAGGTTTTGATCGCACTTGCTATTTCCGCAACTGCTGACCCGAATGCGAGAAAGGCTATGGATGCCCTGGCATCTCTCAAACACTGTGAAGCGCATTCCACGGTCATTCTTTCTCACGTGGACGAAAACGTATTCAACAAGCTCGGTATGAACCTTACCTCGGAAGCGAAATACCAAACAAAGAAACTGTACCATCAGTAAAGGAGTCGCGGCACGCCGCGTATCAGATATGTCTGAACTGTTTATTCCGGAAGGATATAAGTCTATTTTAAACCTCCGCCAGACCGAGGTCGCCATCAAAAAAATCAAGGATTTTTTTGAGCATGATCTTGCTATCGAGCTGAACCTCACCCGTGTGTCCGCCCCTCTGTTCGTTGATTCCGAGAGTGGTCTGAACGATAATCTGAACGGCGTGGAGCGCCCTGTCCGTTTTGATGTAAAAAGCGGGGAAGTGATCGAGATCGTTCATTCGCTGGCAAAGTGGAAGCGCATGGCACTCAAGGAGTACGGCTTCACAAACGGTGAAGGTCTCTACACGGACATGAACGCCATTCGACGCGATGAAGATCCCGATGCGATCCATTCTATGTTCGTTGACCAGTGGGACTGGGAGAAAGTGATTTCTCATGAGGATCGCACTCTGAAAACGCTTCAGAGAACGGTGAAGTGCATCTATAACGTACTTCGTCACACGGAAACGTACATTACCGAAGAGTACGATTTTATCGGTAAGCAGCTTCCGGAGGAGATTTTCTTTATTACCTCTCAGGAACTGGAGGATATGTATCCCGAACTCAGCGCCAAAGAGCGCGAATACCGCATCACTAAGGACAAAGGTGCCGTATTCCTTATGCAGATCGGCGGCAAGCTCACGTCCGGCAAGCCGCACGATGGCCGCGCACCCGACTATGACGACTGGGCGCTGAACGGCGATATCCTCGTCTATTATCCTGTCCTTGATATTGCGCTTGAACTTTCCTCTATGGGTATCCGGGTGGATGAAGAGTCGCTCAAACGCCAGTTGGAGCTTGCCGGCTGTTCCGAGCGCGCGTCTTTACCTTTCCACCGTGCACTTTTGCATGGCGAGCTTCCGTACACGATTGGCGGCGGTATCGGGCAGTCCCGTATGTGTATGTTCTTTCTCCGGAAAGCACACATCGGCGAGGTGCAGTCCTCGTTTTGGCCCTCCGATATGGTCAAAAACTGCGCGGAGCGCGGCGTAAATCTTCTGTAATCTTACGGTTATCCGCGTATAGCAAAAAGGAGGAGTTGCGATGGCCTACGTTTCTTTCCCCGGACTTGGAATTGAGCCGTTTTACATGGAGCGCGTCGCATTTTCCATTGGGAAAATCGACGTTAACTGGTATGGTGTCATTATCACGTGCGGCATGATTCTGGCAGTTCTGTATGCACTTTGGCATGCAAAGATTGAAAGCGTTAAATCCGACGACGTGATTGATTTAGCCCTTGCCGGCATCATTTCCGGTATCATCGGTGCGCGTCTTTACTACGTGATCATGGAGTGGCAAGACTATCTCGTTACGGGTAAAGGTTTTTTCAGAAACTTGTGGGAGACTTTTTTGGGAGTTATTAATATCCCGGGTGGTGGGCTTGCCATTTACGGCGGCATTATCGGTGGTTTTTTTGCCTGCCTCGTCGTCGCAAAAATAAAACACATCCATTTTCCTATTATAGCTGACATTGCCGGTCCGGCGGTATTCGTCGGACAGATTCTCGGCCGATGGGGCAACTTTGTGAATGTTGAGGCGTTCGGCGGTCCGACAGATTTGCCGTGGCGCATGTGTTCTGAGGTTGTTGCTCGCGATTTCCTCAAAAAAGGCCTTGTCGATTTCAGCGGCTATCAAGCGGTATTGGATGGTTCACTCGGTGCGCACCCCACATTTTTGTATGAATCGCTTTGGAATCTTGTCGGACTTATTATCATTACCGTTCTGTATAAAAAGAAAAAGTTTCCCGGTCAAATGTTCCTTTTGTATATAACGTGGTACGGCTTTGGCCGTATGCTTATTGAATCCCTCCGCACGGACAGTTTGGCAGTAGGTGATATACGCATATCGCAATTGGTTGCCTTGGCGACCTTTGTTCTTGGCACCGTGCTTCTTGTCCTTGGCTCTCGAAAAGCCACAAAACAAAAGAAAATCGAAGTAAACCTGGAGAACACAAACGAGGAGAACACAAATGGCACGCTTAATTGATGGAAAGAGAATTGCCGCGGAAGTTCGCACGGAGATCGCAGCCGAGACGGCAGCGTTCAAGGATAAACACGGCTTTGCCCCCGGCCTTACAGTCATTATCGTTGGTGAGGATCCCGCCTCTCAGGTATACGTTCGCAACAAAAAACGTGCCTGCGAGGAGGTTGGATTCAACTCCCGCGTTATCGAGATGCCCGAGAGCACCACGGAAGCCGAACTTCTGGCACAAATAGATGCACTGGTAAAGGATGATGCCGTGCACGGCATTCTCGTCCAACTGCCCGTGCCGAAACACATATCGGAAGAAGCTGTATTGCGCGCGATTCCGCCGCATAAAGACGTAGATGCTTTCCACGCGGAGAACGTCGGCCGCATTATGACCGGCAACTTTGATTATCTTCCGTGCACACCCGCAGGCGTGATGGAACTTCTCCGTCACGAGAATGTTGACCCGGCAGGGAAGGAATGCGTCGTGGTTGGCCGCAGCAACATCGTTGGTAAACCGATGGCGATGCTCCTTCTCCATGCAAACGGAACGGTTACCGTTACGCATTCGAGAACAAAAAATCTTGCGGAAGTTACTCGCCGTGCTGATATTCTCGTGGTAGCAATCGGCAAACCGGAATTTATCACCGGCGATATGATTAAGGAAGGCGCCGTTGTTATCGACGTCGGCATGAATCGTAAGGCAGACGGTAAACTGTGCGGCGACGTAGATTTTGCTACCGCAGAACCTAAAGCCTCGGCAATCACGCCCGTACCCGGCGGAGTTGGGCCCATGACGATCACGATGCTTCTCCGCAACACACTCACGGCGGCTGAAACGTACGCTCACAGAACGGGTAAATAAAAAGGCTCTGCTACTATAGGAAAATATTAAGAAAAGTATTGACAGACGAACTTTTCTGTGATACAATGTATCCTGCCGCATAATGCGGGCCATAATGCAGAAATGCAGCCCGCGATTAGCGAGTCATATATGAAAGAGAGGTGCTTTCCATGTTTGCAGTTATCGAAACTGGCGGAAAGCAGTACAAGGTTAACGAAGGCGATATCATCTTCGTTGAGAAACTGGAAGTAGAAGCAGGCGCTAAGGTTGAGTTCGACCGTGTTCTCGCGCTCTCTACCGCAGACGGTTTCAAGGTTGGCAACCCTGTTGTCGACGGCGCAAAGGTTACGGCAAATGTCGTAAAGAACGGCAAGGCTAAGAAGGTCGTTGTTATGACCTACAAGCCGAAGAAGAACGAAAAGAAGAAGAACGGTCACAGACAGCCGTACACCAAACTTCAGATCGAAAAGATCGAAGGCTGATTGTCTCTTTGATAAACCGTATCTCAGATACGGATACATGAAGGCAGGATGCACAGCATGACTAAAGTTATATTTTATCGTCGGGACGGCGTATTTTACGGATTTCGCGAAGAAGGACACACGGGATACGGTGAAAGCGGGGAAGATATTCTCTGCGCATCCATTTCCGCTATGACGATGCTTCTTCTTAATACAATTGAAGTAGCGTACGCTTCCGATATCTCTTACAATATCAGTGAGGATGACACCGTAATCGAGGTAAAGGCGATGGATGCCTTGCCGGAGATTGGTGCAGACGAGAAAAAACAGTATGCGATCGCAGGCCTGTTCATGGGGTACTACTACCAGCTCAACGATTTGCTCGAAGAGTATTACGAGTACCTCGACGTTGAAATCAAGGACGATTGATCAAACAAATAATAACGGAGGATATCACAATGATTCGCATTAGTTTACAGTTTTTTGCTCATAAAAAAGGTGTAGGTTCTACGAAGAACGGACGCGACAGTGAGTCCAAGCGCCTTGGTGTAAAGAAGGCTGACGGACAGGCTGTCATCGCCGGCAATATCATTATTCGCCAGAGAGGCACCCATATTCATCCCGGCAACAACGTTGGCCGTGGTACTGACGACACTCTGTTTGCTCTCATCGACGGCAAAGTTAAATTTGAGCACATTGCGAACGGCAGACGTCAGGTTAGCGTATACGCTGAATAAGATCTGTTTATAAAAAGAAGGCACGAGATCATCTCGTGCTTTCTTTTTTTGCATATCAAAACTCCTTTTTGCATATGTATATTGTGTAAACGAGGGAGGAAAAAATGACGGAAACTCTAAACAACTCGCCAATGGCGGCAGCAATTGCCTGTCTGCCGCTGCATATAAGAGACGCAATTCGTGCAGTAATTGGGTTATACGGTGGCGTATGCAATGAGATACGCCTTTCCTTGGGCGGACAGGCGTACATAACCGTTCATGGATTAAACATCTTAACTCCAGAGATTTGTACAAAAGAAGACATCAAAGAAACTGTGAGCGCACTTTGCGGACATTCTCTCTACGCGCACAGTGATACGATTCGCGAAGGGTTTATTTTCACAGATTCCGGTTTGCGTGTCGGCGTATGCGGACGTGCTGTTCCGAAAGGGAACGGGATTGAACTTGTGCGGGAGATATCCTCCGTTTCAATACGTATTCCACATCGGTGTATCGGAGCTGCAGATCTGTTATATCCATACGTCATTGCACCCGACGGCCCGCACGGAATGCTCGTCTGGTCAGCGCCCGGCGTCGGAAAAACGACAGCTCTCAGAGAACTGGCAAGTCTATTATCCCGTGGAGATACGCCGTATAGAACAGCAATTATTGATACACGCTTTGAACTGTCCGAAGGTTTAAGTGGCGGGCTTCTTGACGTTTTCAGCGGCTATCCGCGCGCTATCGGCATGGAGATTGCCGTTCGAACTATGTCCCCACAGATTGTAATTTGCGATGAGATAGCAGGAGAGGAGGACGCGGCGGCTGTTTTTAAATGTGCTTCGGCAGGGGTTGCTGTTATCGCTTCTGCACACAGCGGAAGCATCACCGATCTTATCAAAAGAAATGACATAAATTTACTTATAGAAGCCTCCATTTTTAAAACATTGGTCGGACTTTATCGCTGCGGCCCTACAGTGTGCAAGAAGATTACAAACGCTAGCGGCGAGGTAATTCTATGCAGCGAATAATCGGGAGCGTGTGTCTTATATGTGCCGCTTTGACAGCAGGAGTTTGGGCGAGAAAAAACGATAGAGAACACGTACTGCTCTTGTGGGATGTTGCTGCAATGATACAGCATGCACGCCGCAAAATTGATCTGTTCGGAACGCCGACTGATGATTTGTTTTCTGATTTCAAAGAGTACGCAAGCAACTCACTCAGAATAGCACTCAATAAAAAAAATAACAGTGAGGTTTTCAAAAGCATCATTGATTTTCTCGGTGATGACAGTGAACCTTTTAAAAACTTTTATCGCGACTTGGGCGTCGGATACAAACAAGATGCGCTGAACGTATGCGATTACACCCTGTCAAAAATAACTGAGCGCGCAGTATTGTTGGAAAAAAGATTTTCGGCCCGGAAAAATCTCTACATTTCTTTACCATTGCTCCTCGCTGTTTCGGTGATCGTATTACTTCTCTAAATTTAAATGACGAAGGAAGAATTATGGAAGCGGAAATCATTCTGAAAATTGCCGGGATCGGCATTTTGGTAGCGGCAGCGTATCAGGTCTTGAGCCGCGCAGGGCGTGATGATCAAGCGATGCTTGTCTCGCTCGCAGGTATTGTTCTCGTGCTTCTCATTGTTTTAGAGCAGATAAACGGCCTGTTCAGTAAAGTCAGAAGCCTGTTCGGATTATGACGATAACCGTCGGGGCGATAGTGGCGATAGCCATTGTGTTTCTCTCTTTGTATTTAAAAACCCAGCAAAAAGAAATCGCCGTACTTTTCATTGTGTCAGGCGTCCTATTTCTGTTTTTCGTCGTTTTGAAGCAAACTGGAGAAGCGCTTTACGTGATTCGAGAAATCTCGCAAAAAAGTTCTTTTCGTGAGGAAATAGAAATAATGATTAAAGCATTGGGGATTGCAGCTACTGCGCAGGTTACAGCGGATATTTGTCGCACAGCCGGCGAGAACGCGCTGGCAGGACAAGTTGAACTGATCGGAAAAACGGAGATTCTTCTGCTTTCCCTCCCGCTTGCCACACGTCTGTTTGCGGTTCTCCAAAACTTCTTGCAATGAAACGCATTATATCACTCATCTTCGCGTGCACCTTTCTCACCTTCTTCTGTGCAGACGTTCACGCTGTCGATACGCAAATCTTTTCAGAATATACCGATAGTTTAGAAACACTTGTTGAAAAAATGCCGTCCGAGCTGAAAGAAAAATATACCGGTATCTTTGAAACACCCGACGGAGTAGAAAAAATCAGAAAAAGCATTTCCTTCTCCTCTTTTGCCGATTTCTTGTTTAATTCCCTTGAAGAAGCATGGCCGTCCATTCTGAGGCTCTTTTTCAGTCTTGCTACGCTTACCCTTTGTGCAGGAATTTTCCATAATTTTAACACATCACTCACATCACCGGCGCTAAGCGGTGCAGTTTCCTTCTGCATTACGCTTGCTTTCGTTATTTTAATGACGGGAAGTGTAGATACGCTATTAACAAATGCACTTCTATACCTCGAGAATCTGACAAATTTCTCATCGGCGATGGTTCCAATTACCGTCGCGGTAACAGCGGCCTCAGGGAAACTCACCGCCGCGACGGTTTCCCATGCATCGCTTATGCTTCTCTTTACTCTTATACAGAATATAGGTACCACGATCCTTTCGCCTGTCGTCCGCACATCATACTGCCTTGGAATTGCAGGCGCAGTTGGCGGAATGGTACGTCTTGACAGCGTTTCAAAATGCATTCGTAAAGTTTTCACAATAGTCCTTACATTTCTCTCTCTTTCCTTAGGATTTATCATCGGAACACAAAACATTCTCGCCAGAAGCGCTGACACTTTTTCACTGAAAACCGTAAAATTTGCTCTTGGAAACATTATCCCGATCATTGGCGGCGCTATGTCAGATGCTGTATCTACCGTTACTACCAGTTTCGCCGTTATCCGCTCAGCAGCCGGGGGCATGTGTGTGTTGGCGATCGTAGTTTTCCTCCTACCGATACTGGTTCAGTTGGTTTTGCACCGCCTTCTTTTCAGTGCTTTGAAAGGGGCCGCGGAAATGATGGGGTGCGACAGAGAGGCAAAAGTTATGGAAGAAGTTCATGGAACGATCGGGTATATTTTGGCAGTGGTCTCGCTTGTTTCTTTGCTGTTCTTGTTTATCATATCTCTCTTTACACTTCTCGGTGAGGCGTCAGTATGAACGATTTCCTAATTTTATCAATAACCTGCACAATTATCGGTATGCTCGCGCCGGCTTCGAGAGAAAGTGGTCTTGGCAAATGCATCGCTTATCTCGCAGGACTTATTCTCATGTTGGCAATTTCTGTACCGATATCGGAAAATCTCGCCTCACTCTCTCTTTTACCCGAACGGTTTTTGTCTCTTATTCTCCCCGATTCCAAAGAAATTGAGACAGCAGAAAAGAGCGCAGAAGAGTGGGTGATTCACTACAGCAAAGAGAACATCGAATCGGAGGTTGAAAAATTAATTGAAAACCGATTCGGATTGAGCGAGGGAAGTGTCAATGCTGATGCAGCCGTTGCCAAGGATCCGGACACCACCTTTGTCCTTGAAAGCATAAAAGTCACGTTAGTGCCTGATGCTATCATAAGCGAAGAAACACTGGCAGACTACGTAAGCAATATTTTAGGGTGCCCGTGCGAGGTGATTGTTACATCACTTGATACATAATTTCAGAAGAGGTGATCCTTTGGACGAAAAAGAGACACTAATATCACGCTTGAAACAACACAAGAAGATTGCTCTTATTGTAATTCTTGCTGTTGCGGGGATGATGCTGATCATATCGGGCAATCATACAGGCAACACTAAACCGATTGAAAGTACAGAAGTGAAATCGAACGAATCTATATATTTTTACACAGAGGAGTTAGAAAAAAGGATAGCTACCCTGTGCAAAGAGATAAAAGGCGTGTCAGAAGCGCATGTGTTAATCACGCTCGACGGCGGGAGCGAATTTGTTTACGCAGAAGATATTGCAGGTGCCGCCCGCGAGTATGTAATCATCGAAGGAAAGGAGGAAGGAGGGCCAATATTGATACAGGAAATATATCCAGAAATACGCGGAGTAGCTGTTGTATGCACGCGCGGGAATGACAGCGAAATGCAAAGGATCATCACTGAACTTTTGAGCGCTGCTTTAGGCATCTCGTCATCTCGTATACGCGTGGCCGGTACATAAAACTGCTGAACGGTTATAATTTATAAGGGAAGAGCATATAGTAAAACACATAATAATGCGAGGAGGCATATCATGAACCAGGAAACAAAGTGGAAGGAAAAACTATCAAATTTTAAATCGCGGACCGTTTCCGTCATAAACAAGATCGGAAGAAAAGGAACGGTAGTCATTTGCGCAGTTCTGCTAATCGGAACAGCTGTCCTTCTGAATGTAATTCTTTTCGATAGCGGAAACGAAACAGGAAAGAATCTTGCAGTTGATATGAATTCGCTCGCCGCGGGCGAATCGGACGAATCGGGTGGCGAGGAAGAAGCGGTGTATAACTACTTTGCAGCTATGCAATTAAGTCGCCAGCAGGCACGAGATGAGGCAATGGAAGTACTTCTGTCCGTCGCTGAAAGCGACACAGCCATTGAGTCGATGAGAGCTGAAGCGCTGGATGGTATGGCACAGATCGCTATGGATATTGAAAACGAATCGAACATAGAAACACTCATTCTTGCCAAGGGTTTTGAACAGTGTGTAGCGGTTGTAAACGGAAACACAGCCAGCGTAATCGTGAAAACAACCGGTCTTCTTCCAAGCGAAGTGGCACAGATCAGCGAGATCGTATATGAGCAGGCGGGGATCCTGCCAGCAAACCTAAAAATTATAGAGAAAGAAGTATAAGCGCGTAAAAAGGACTGTCGCTTTTGCGGCAGTCCTTTTTCTTCAATCCATGCGTTTCTATTGACTTTTTGTGCAAAATGTAGTACAATAAACGTACTGTAGAATTTAAGAAAGGATGCTTCATTATAATGGAAGATAAGAATATTTTAGAGGCAACCGTTGACGGAAAGTTCCTAACCTACAAGGGACGTCCGCTTGTACGCGGTGAAAACACGATCTGCTACGGATTCATGGAAGACCCTTACGTTTTGCAGATGACGATCATGACCACGAAAAAGGTACACGACAAAGAGGTACCCGATAAGGTTCTCATCCAAATCGTTAAGACAGATAAATCACTTTCAGCACAGGAGAGAATTGTAAAGCAAGACATGAAATCGGGGCTCTACGACGCCTTCGATCTCGGTCTCATCTGGCTTGAAAGACTGCTTGGCTGAGAGGGGGATTTTATATGACTCGCTGCTTAAAGTTCATTTTCGCAGCTGTTCTTTGCGCGCTCGTTTTAACGTCTTGTGCACTCGTGAGAACCCCAACCGACCCTCCCATTGAAACTACCGCAACCACTGAATCGACGACGGAAACGACGGATATTACGACAGAGGCAACCACCGCCGAATCATCCGCACCCGAGTCATCCACCGAGGTTTCAACTGATACAGAGGAACCACCCGAAGTTCTTCCTTACGTCAATCCTTTGACCGGCGAAGGGATGAAAACAGACTTCTCAAACCGCCGTCCGGCAGCCATTATGATCAATAACATAAAGATCAGTTGTCCGCAAAACGGTGTTGGATCAGCAGACATCATCTACGAGTGTTTAGCCGAAGGAGGCTTGACGCGTCTTATGATGGTCTCAATGGATTACGAGAATCTACCCGAGGTCGGCAGCATCCGTTCGTCACGTGACTATTTCTTGGATTTCGCCGCTGATTACGATGCACTTTACGTGCACGCCGGCGCGAGCCAGTATGCTTATATTGCTATTTCCGAAAGAAAGGTCCAGAACCTTGACGGCGTGAATATGTGGTTCCCGTCCACTTTCTATCAGGATCCAGATCGCAAAAAGAATATGGGCTATGAGCACAGCACTATGACGACCGGCGAGGGAATCGCCTCCGGCATCAAGTACAAACGCTATCGTACCGCGCTGACGGAGGGCTTTGATTATCCGCTTGATTTCGTTTCATTCGATACTGTGCTTACATACGAAAACAAAGCGAAGCATATCCGCATCCCATTCTCCGGTGTGCAGACCACCGACTTTGTGTACGACGCAGATACCGGCACTTATCTCCGCTATCAGTTCGACGGTGAGAAACACATTGACGGTCTCACAAACGAACAGTTGGCTTTTGAAAACGTGCTCATCTATTTCTGTGAAACCGGTGAAATTACCGGAGATCCTAAATACCGCATCGAAGTAGGTACGATCGGGGAAGGAACCGGCTACTACGCCGCAAATGGCACGTATACCCAAATCACGTGGAAAAAAGAAAGCCACACCGACCCCATTAAGTTTTACGACGCGGACGGCGAACCGCTCCTTTTGAACGTTGGAAAAACATTCATTTCTGTTTGCCCGACTACCGTCGAGGAGTCTATTTCCTTCAATTACGAATGGTAAAAAACAGCCCCGAAAAGCATTGGCTTTTCGGGGTTTTTATCAGAAACTTTTTATATAATCGTAAATCATTTTACCAAATACGGTTTCGTTGTTCTCATCGAATGCATCCACGTATTTGCAATGCGCGCTGTGACGCAACTCGTAGCGAATCTTGCCCTCATCACAACCGAACTGTTTGAGCGTGGAGAGCAGAAGTTGTATCTGCTCATAGCGATTTTTAATATCGTTATCCGAAACGATGATATACATTGGCGGGAACTCTTCCGTTTCACCAACGTGATAGAGCGGTGCAGTCTCATCAATGATAACACGGCGCGTATCGATACCTTGTTCCTTTAGAACCTTAAAATGTTTCGTAGGCTGTCCGGCATCAAGCACATATGCGAAGAAATCAGTATTCTTGAGTCCGTGGGCACCGAGCCAGCGCGGATCAAAGCAGAGCATCATAGAGAGATAGCCGCCGGCAGAGCTTCCGCCGATGAAAATGCGCTTGCAGTTCCCGTACCGGTGGATGTTTTCCTTGAGCCATGCAGCGGCAGCCGCGCTGTCAACAACGAAATCGGGGTATTTTGCCGCGGGATATTTACGATAGTTGATCGGGGTTGCGGCGATGCCACGCTCTGCAAGATACGCAAACACCTCCGGATTCCAGTCCTTGTTTCTCTGCTCCAATCCACCTCCGTGGATATACATAAACAAATCAAAACTGTCGCCGTCAGGCAGATAGAGATCCAAATTATTGTCCTCATAGGGACCGTATGCAATATCTTTAATAATTTTCATAATATCCTCAATGATAAATTACGCCGTCACCGACGGCGCTTTTTATTGCGTCCCGAAGGACGTTTTTCTCTTTTCTTGCCGATGAAACCACCCAGTAATGCTGCGCCTATAATTGCGATTCGCGCCAAGAGGGACGGAATTACGGCAAAACCGCAGGATGCATCACCAAACGGAAAAACAGAAAGTAAAAATGTAAAAAAAAGATAGACCGTGCCAAAAACAGCCGAAAACAAAAGGGAGACATCAGACAAGCGAGATGCGACCGCGCCACCTATCAACGTGGAGAGATATAAAACGCCAAGCGAGGCCGGAACGGCAACTCGCGTTGGGTCTGCCTGCGCGTAAGCGATGATTGTCGCCACAAAGAGAAGAATTAATGCTGATGCCAAAGCAGCAACAAACGCGTAAGCACAGGCAATCGGCAACGAGATAGCCTTTTTCGAAAGGGATCTTTTGCGATGGGCAGATGCGTTCATAGGAAATCCTCCGAAATGTGTGAAAGTCCGGTAAAATTAAAAACAGCCGGTCCTAATAGAGCATATTCGGAGAAAAACGATTCTATGATTGATTACTGTGCGTCTTCAGCGTGCACATCCACACATTTGACAGCAGATTTAAGAATACGGATCTTCGTCTTGTCGCCGCTGGTCTCAATGAGAACAGTTTCATCCTTGATCTGGATGATCTTGCCGATGATACCGCCGATCGTCGTAATCTCATCTCCGACGGTCAAACCATTGCGCATTGCGTTCGTTTCTTTCTCCTGCTTTTTTTGCGGACGATACATGAGAAAGTAAAAAATGCCGATCATGGCAACGAGCATAATAATCGTGCCAAGTCCGCTGGCGCCGCTTGCAGGGGGAGTTGTTTGCATAAGAAGTGTGGACATAAGAGGTCCCTCCTAAATTGAATTTAATTAATTAATTATTATTATACCGAATTATGCACGGATAAGCAAGTGTTTTTCAGAAGATAAAGAAACTATCATTACTGTTGCTCACCGTGGCAAGGGCCGGTATAGTACTTTACAATATCAAGATGCGCGACACCGCTCTCGTCGCGCAGAAAGCCGAGTTGTTTCACAAGGATATCATCCGCCCCATCCTGAGGTATTAGCGCCTGTACGAAGCCACAGCGATACAAAAAAGCAGTGCAGGCGCGTGCCATGATCATCATAGCTTCATCGTCTTCCACACCGGGGCAAGTGCGAAGAGTATCAATTACTCCGTCAGTGCCCGAGAGAGAAAACTGACACACACCTATAGGGTATCGAACAGTTACGCTGTCATCCTCACAATCATACGCGGCATAGGCGAGCGCAGTGTCAATGTATGTACCGCCGCACTTTGCTACAAGTTCTCGTTGTATGCTTTTGTCTTCAATTGGTTTAATCACAAGCATCTTTCACACCTCGTTTTTTGATGATAAGAGATAGGCGACTTCATCACCGGTCAAATGACGCCATTTTCCGCTTGGTAAAGAACCGATCTCAATCTTCCCAATCGCAATGCGACGGAGGCGAAGCACCTTCATCCCCACGATTTCACACATACGCCGAATCTGTCGGTTACGCCCTTCGTGGAGAGTAACCTCGATCGTGGACGTAAGCGTACCGTCTTCCGTCCGATCGCCGGATGAGAGGAGAGCTACTTTTACCGGACGAAGCTTGTATCCGTCAAGCGTCATGGGTTCTGAGAGTTTCGCCGCCTCTTCGTGTGTGATGGCACCGATGACGGTCAAATGATAGGTTTTCGCCGCATTGTGTGACGGATGCATGAGGCGGTTGGCAAGATCTCCGTCATTCGTGCAAAGGAGAAGTCCGTCAGAATACATATCAAGCCGCCCGACCGGATACACGCGCGTGCCTACGTCTTCCAGGAGATCTCTCACGGTACGGCGGTTTTTTTCATCGGACATCGTGGTAACGTATCCGATCGGCTTGTTAAGGATAATATATGTACGGCTCTCCGAGCCGTTGTTTTTTTTGATTTCTTTTCCGTTCCAGAGTACAGTATCGCCGGAAGGGTTGATCTTCATGCCGAGTTCGGCACGAATTCCGTTTACCGTAACAGTGCCGGAGAGGATCTCTGCTTCCGCCGCACGTCTGGAAAGAATGCCACAATCAGAGAAATATTTTTGCAGGCGGACGGTATTGTCTAATGGATTTTTATCGTTCATAGTCTTTACGATTCCGTTTTATTCAAAGATGAAAGATGAAGAGTACCGCGAACACGATCCCACAAGGAAAGCGGGGGTGATACGCGAGAGGCTTCGACGTCAGCACAAAGTGGAACGCGAGCGATCTCTTTTCCGTCGCAGATAAAGACAATCTCACCTACCTCGTCACCGAGTAAAATCGGCGCCGCAATCGGTCTGTTTGCGAGAAACCTGACAGTAATAGCACCATGATTTTTCGGAAGGACAGTAGAGACCTCAGCATGGTTAGATGCAGTGATTTCCGAAACATCAGCGCCAAGGCAGGGAAGTGTGCATCGGTATTCGCCTATATCTGCAAGTTGAACAGACGTATAGAGGGAAAAACCGTAATCAAGGAGAGCAGTGTGGTCGCGCCAATCATCTGGTGCTGAAAGAGTTACTGCTATCATAGTAACACCGTCCCTTTCAGCAGCTGACACGAGGCAGCGACCGCTTTTGCGCGTGTACCCGGTTTTCACCCCTATAGCTCCGTCATACGCTTTCAGCATTTTGTTGTGATTCACAAGCACCCGAGTGCCCTCTGCACCATTCAAGGGAATAGTCGTCTTATAGGTGGAAACTATGCGGGCAAAATCAGGGTTCGAAAGCGCATAACGAGTAAGAAGCGCAAGATCGTACGCCGTCGTATAATGTCCCTCATCGTCAAGCCCGTGCGGATTGGTAAAATGGGACTCAGTCAATCCGATTTCGAGTGCCGTCTCGTTCATTAAATCCGCAAAGGAAGGAATATCGCCGGCAACAGCAATAGCGATCGCCGCCGCCGCATCATTAGCGCTTTCCAAAAGAAGAGCGTAAAGCAGTTCTTCCATAGTAAGCGTCTCGCCTGCTTTAAGATACACAGATGAGCCCTCGATACCTACGGCCTTTTCCGAAACGACAACCTTATCTGCAACATCAGAATGTGTAAGTGCGACAAGAGCAGTCATAATTTTTGTGGTGCTCGCCATGCGCATTTGACGGTGAGCGTCCAGATTTACAAGAACCGTACCACTCTCTGCTTCCATTAAAATCGCAGAGGACGCAGACACATCCGGCGCAGCATAAATAGCCGGCGTAAAAAGGTGCAGAACGGCGAGAACCGCACCAAAAAAACAAATTTTTCTCACAGAAATCAACTCCGTTTACATTGGTTACAGATAGCATATCCGGAGCTGTTTGAAATATGAGAGGAGATTTATGAGTCGCGCGGATTATTCTTCCGTGGCAGAATCTTTGTCAGCCGAATCCTTTTTGGGGAAAAGCGCTTTTACTTTTTCAATAAGTTCAGGGGAGCGCTCTAAAAGCCCTATGATCTGTGATACGGGATCGGTTGCCTCTTTGGTAGGCTCGTTTACGTTTAGAAGCTGTACGTCACCATTTTTGTCAACAACAAGGAACGCAACAGGGGAGACGGTAAGGCCGGTTCCGCCGCCGCCGCCAAAGTTATTGGAGTTAGCTTTGGGTGCATTCTGCGCGGCACCGCCCTTGCCCGCGTAATCAAGTCCGCCGGATGCGAATCCCACGAAAACCTTAGACACGGGGATAACGGTCGTTCCGTTTGCCGTTGTGATCGGTGTACCGATAACGGTGTTCGTGTCCACCATTGCCTGGATGCTGTCGAGGGACGTTTTGATAATGTCGTTAAGTTTGTTGTTCTCGCTCATCTTTATACCTCATATCTGCGCATTTTTGCGCTGAATTTTTTCTTTAATGATGCGAATTAAGGCTGTGAATGCCACATTGATAAAAAGCCAGAGATTTACGCTGAAAACAAGCGAAATATCCGCAGTCGTTTTTTTCGCAAGAAAGTCGGGGACAACGGAAATGTACTCGTTTTTCTTTCGGTAGAAGCGTGTTTTTTGTTCCAGGAGTTGAAAAAGATACGCAACGCCTTGCGCAACGATTCCGTACGTGATTGCCGTTTTTGCGGCATCTTCACCACCTACGGTGATGCGAACGCGTGCGACTTCAATGCGGAGCTTACCAAAAAACTTGTCAAGTACAGCAGCGACGGTGGAAAGCAGGAGAGAAACCATAGAGGGCTCGTCGCTCACTTCGCTGTCTTTTGGAAGTTTTTTGGCTTTTTCTTTTTTCTTCGCTTCTTTTGCTGCCTTTTTCTTTCGATCTTTGTCGATTTGCTTTTGCCGCCTTTTCTTTTCCTTTTCTGAATCTCGGGAAAGGCGCTTCTGATGTTTTTTAAGCGTAAAATCCCGCAGTCGGATCTTCTTTTTCCGTTTGGGGACAAGCGGGATACGTATCCCCATAACGGAAATCGCGACGGTAACATCTTCTCGATACCCGACACGAATTTTCACATTAACGAAAAGGATCAGCAAAAAGACGGCAAGGACAGTTAACAGAATCCAAAGCCAAGTCATTCTCTAACCTCAATTTTCTTCAGAAGTAGAATCGGATGCCTCGTTCGTCTCGCCATTTGTTGTCCTGTCTTCAAGCGGAAGTATGTTTTCAGCGGTAGCCTCCGCCTTTTGGGGAACGGACACAACAGGCAGTTCGCGGAGGGAGGAGATACCAAACACACGGAGAAAATCGGATGTAGTGCGATAGAGTAAAGGACGCCCGGGAACGTCGAGGCGTCCGCACGGCTCAATCAGGCGCTTTTCACAAAGTACGTTGATGCTGTAACTGGAATCGACACCGCGAACGGTATCGACGTATACGCGGGTTACAGGCTCGTTATAAGCGATGATCGCCAAAACCTCGATCGAAGATGCGGAAAGGTTACCGCCGCGCTTAATGCCCAAGGCATCACGTATTGCCTGACCATACTGTTCTTTGGTGCAAAGCTGGCAAGAATCGGGAAAGAGGAGAAGCATTATGCCACGCGGGAGGGACGAAGCAGGATCATTATACTCGACTTCAAACTCACTTACGATTCTTTTTACCGCCGCCGGCGTTATAGACAACACCTCGGCAAGTTTATCGTACTTCACCGGATGCCCGGCAGCGAACAAAATTGCCTCAATCGTGCGTTTCGCCTCAAGGAGCGATGCAGCATCAACAGATTCTTCAAGCGGAATAGTATTTGTAAAATTATCCATCGTTTATACAGCCTATCTCAGGCAAATTTAAGAATTTGCACTGTCCTTCAGTATTTTTGAGATTGATTCAACATCCGATTCGGGGTTCAGGCAAATGGCGGCAGAATCGTCGGCAGAAATGACACCTTCGGAGGAATAGTCGGATTCCAAAAGCAGAACGCATCCCGCTTTCAGAAGTTCCAGCATTGCCATAAACATAGCGATCGCAGTAGATCTGTTTTTCCTCGCAGAAGCAAAATATTGGTTCAGCGTAACAGGTGTGCCGACCTTGAGCGTATCCATGAGGACGGTAGCGACGGATGCTACGGTTACAGTTTTTCGCTTGATAAGCGGTTCAAACTGGCGGATCGCCTCTTCATCCGTTACTCGCACTTCTGTTAGCATACGGATCATTGCACGCGTCAAGAGTTCCACGTCATGATCGGCAACATAGGCATTGTCTGCCTTGATCTCGTCCGTGTCTTTGATCATACGCGAGCCGTACTGCGCGAACATTCGGTTCAGTGAAACCGACGCTTCTTTCGTGCGCTGATATTCCAGCATAGCAGCGGCAAGGGCAGCGCGGGGATCCTCGTCTGTCTCTTCATTGCGCGGCAAGAGCATTTTACTCTTAATGAGCATCAGTTCGCTTGCCATCACAATAAACTCAGCGGATATTTCGATATCCATTTTTTCGGCAGCCTCTATGTATTCCATGTATTGCGCACACAAAAGGGAAATGGGGATATCGTCAATATTGATTTTGTTTTTCTCCACCAGCGTCAAAAGAAGATCTAAAGGACCCTCAAACTGGTCAAGCCTGTATTTTAGTTCTTCCATAGCGCCTCACAGAAACGGAATAAGGTCAATAAGAAAAGACATGCCGGTGTAAAGAGAGCCGGTGAGGAAAGAAAGCGGCAGATCTAAAAAGTTGAACCACAAAAGAACGAACAGAACAAGTGTAATGTACCGTTCATTCTTCCACACCCACATTTGCGCACGTGGCGGCAAAAAAAGCATAAGAAGTCTGGAACCGTCGAGCGGAGGCACGGGAAGCAGGTTAAACACAGCAAACGAAATATTAAGCTGCGTGAACAGCGAGAAGAAGAGGATTGCAGTCGTACCAACGGTAAAGCCGAATCCGGCGAAATTAGCGCTGTTTTGGGTGGAAACGGTCAAAACAGCCATCAGTATACGAGTGATCAGCATGCCGACAAATCCCAGGAGAATATTTGTCAAAGGACCGGCAAGTGCCACAATCGCCATATCCCGACGCGGTTTCTTGAAGTGGCGCGTGTTAATTGGCACGGGTTTTGCCCAACCAAAGCCAAGGAGGAGCATTGAGAGCGCACCGAGGGGATCAAGATGCTTTAGTGGGTTGAGGGACAAGCGCCCAAAACTTCTGGCGGTCGGATCCCCTGCCTTATAGGCTGCATATCCGTGTGCGAATTCGTGAAACGTAATTGCGATCAGGATAGACGGGATAGATATTAGCATGGAAATCAGTCGAGTTTTCAACTCAAACATCCCAAAATGACACTCCTTTTATGATGTTTCATGCGACAGATCAGTTGTCAAGCGCCGCAACATCCTCGTATGTTTCGCGGCGGACAGCAACACGTGCCTTTCCGGCTGAAACCATGATCACGGGCGGCTTCGGAAGGCGATTGTAGTTTGACGCCATCGAATAATTGTACGCACCCGTTACGAGAACTGCGAGGATATCTCCTCGGTTGACGGGTGCAATCATCGCATCCTCCGCGATGAGATCACCGCTTTCACAGCAACGGCCGGCAATTGTGCAAGGATAGTTCGGCTTGAGGTTCGCTTTTTCAGCGGCAACGATCGTGTAGCGGGATTGATAAAGTGCATAGCGCGGGTTGTCCGGCATACCACCGTCTATTGAAACGTAATTACGGAATCCGGGAATCTCCTTGACACTTCCGACGGTATAAAGGGTAATGCCGGACGCGGCAACGATAGACCGACCGGGCTCCATCATGATGGCAGGCTTTTTTATACCGCTTTTTTTGCATTGAGCGTCGATTTTCTCACCAAGCGCTCTGACATTCGCAACGTAATCAATTTCCGGATCGTCCTCGGTGTAGCGCACGCCGAATCCGCCGCCTATATTGAGAATAGGGAAGGACACGCAGTACTCACTGTAGAGTTTAGCAAGAAATGCGATCATAATATCCGCGGCATCTGCGAAAGGCTCAAAATCAAAAATCTGAGATCCGACGTGGCAATGAAGTCCGTCGAGCACGATATGCGGCGTGTTCAGAGCCTCGGCAACGATTTTCTGTGCCTGGCCTGTCACGATTGCGGAACCGAATTTGGAATCTACATTGCCCGTTATGATTTTCTTATGCGTGTGCGGATCAATACCGGGTGTAATGCGCAGGAGAATTTTTTGGGTTACCCCCATTTCCCCGGCAATAATGGAAAGCGCTTTTAGCTCCTCCTCGGAATCAACAACTATATGGCCGACGCCCAAAGAGATAGCATAACGCAGATCGGCATCCGTTTTATTATTTCCGTGGAAATAAGCGTTCTGCATAGGGTATCCTGCGGCATTCGCCGTATATAACTCACCGGGGGATACACAGTCGGCAGCCATGCCTTCCTCAGCCATAATGCGATAGATCTCTTTACAGCAAAAAGCTTTTCCGGCGTAAACAGGTGCCGATGCAGCGCCGAAAGAATCGGCAAAGGCGGATTTATACATCCGGCACATACCACGGATGAAATCCTCATCCATCACATAGGCAGGCGTACCGTATGTGCGTGCAAGATCAATCGTATCGAGGCCGCCGATTGTTAAATGTCCGTTTTCGTTTATGCCGTAGCAAGAGTGAAGCAGCGATTGCATAGAACAGTCCTCTTTTGATAGTTTCGTTTATTTTGTGTCCAGTTTTGCGTAGGCGAGAATTTCTTCCCACAGATCGTCACGCCCGGCACCGCTCTGCGCAGAGGAGAGAACGATGCATCCGGCATCTGCAACGTCTGGATCGGCTTGGATCTTTTCGATGAATGCGTTTCGTTCCGTTGCATTCAGTTTATCAATTTTCGTGGCAACGACGATGTGCGGTATTTGCGCCTGACGGAGAAACGAGAGCATATCTCGGTCATCAGCCGTCGGACCGACACGGCTGTCTACAAGTTGTACTACGAGCCGGAGCAGGTCAATGTTTTTATTGGCCGTGAAATAACCGTCCGTAAGCTGAGACCACTTTAGTTTGTCAGCAGGAGCGCGTTTCGCAAATCCGTATCCGGGCAGATCTACTAAAAACAATTTTCTGTCGATGTCGTAGAAATTGATCGTAATCGTTTTACCGGGCGATCCGCTGACGCGTGCGAGCGATTTTCGACCGATAAGGGTGTTGATAATCGAACTCTTGCCTACGTTGGATCGCCCCGAAAAAGCAATCTGGGGGATGGGATCCGCTGGAATCTGATCAGGCCGCCCGGCAGAGATTTTCAAATGCACGTTATTGAGATTCAGCTTCATACGCCGAGTCTCCTTTCAGATGATCGTTGTAGGGATGCGGTGATCCTTGGGTGACGGGATTGTCAGGGCTTCTTTCTTTGAGGTTTTTTCGTCAAACCGTGCCGCCGGCGCCTTCATGATAGACGCAGTGTCGGCGCACAGCGCAACGCGGAGCACCTCTTCGGCCGTTTTAGCGGGAATGAAGAGAAGTCCGTCGCGAACGATCGGATCGATCTCCGCGAGATCCGCTTCGTTATCGTGCGGGATCAGGACTTTCGTCACACCGGCAGACCATGCCGCCGTGGTTTTTTCTTTGAGTCCGCCGATAGCAAGCACGCGGCCGGTCAAGGTTAGCTCGCCTGTCATGGCAACGTCCCGATGAACAGGGCGACCGGTAAGAGCACTTGCAACAGAGGTCAGTATCGACACACCGGCGGAAGGACCGTCTTTCGGAACGGCACCTTCCGGCACGTGTATATGTATATCTTTCGTTTTGTAGAAGTCGCTCTGCACGCCAAGCTCAGCAGCGTGAGCACGGATATAACTGACAGCCAGATGCGCAGATTCCTTCATTACGTCACCAAGGCAGCCGGTAAGTTCAATCTTTCCCGTTCCGTCCATAATAACCGTTTCAATACGGAGAAGATCTCCGCCCGATTCCGTATAGGCAAGTCCATTCACAACGCCGATCGGATCTTCATCAAAAATACGATCAGGCAGAAGCTTCTTCGGACCGAGGAACGCGGGAACGTCCTCTTTACGTACGGTAACAGATTTAACCTTCTCTTCGACGATACGTCTGGCAGCCTTGCGGCAGACAGCGGCAATCTTTCTCTCGAGATTACGGACACCGGATTCACGCGTGTAGCCGTCAATGATCTCAATAAGCGCTTCATCGGCGATGCGGAGCACGCGGCGGTTCAAGCCGTGGCGCTTATATTGCTTCGGCATCAGATGATTTTTTGCAATCGCAAGTTTTTCGTTTCTCGTGTAGGTCGTGAGTTCCACGATCTCCATACGGTCAATAAGCGGACGCGGAACGGTATCAAGCGTGTTAGCGGTTGCGATAAAAAGGCAATCGGAAAGATCTATTGGCATCTCTACAAAATGATCACGGAACGCTTTGTTCTGTTCGGGATCAAGGACCTCAAGCATAGCCGAGGAAGGATCGCCGTGGGCATCCGCACACATTTTGTCAATCTCATCAAGAAGGATAAGCGGATTACGCGTCCCCGCCTGCGTCAAGGCGGTAACGATCCGGCCGGGCATAGCCCCGATATACGTTTTGCGATGACCGCGTATGTCTGCCTCATCGCGGATACCACCGAGCGAAATGCGGACGTATCTGCGGTTCATTGCCCGGGCAATCGAAGCGCCGAGCGAGGTTTTACCAATGCCGGGAGGCCCCACGAAGCAGAGGATCTGGCTTTTGAGATTCGGGGAAAGCTGGCGTACGGCCAAGTATTCCAGAATACGGTCCTTCACCTTCTCGAGTCCGTCGTGATCCGCATCGAGAATTTTCTTAGCCGAAACGACGTCCAGGCGGTCGCGGGAGGAGGTGACCCACGGAATTTCAAGACAGGTATCAAGATACGTTCTCAGAACCGTGGCCTCGGGGGAGCCGAACTGCGTCTTATTGAGACGCGCAACCTCTTTTCGGAGTTTTTCGTCAATCTCAGCCGGTAATTGCAGTTTTGCAATTTTTTCGTAATATTCTTCCACCTCGTCGGCAGTGTCCATACCAAGTTCACTCTGGATGATCTTCATCTGCTCGCGCAGATAATAATCTCTTTGATTCTCATCAATCTGCTCGCGGACGCGCTGGTGAATGTGCGCCTCAGTGCGGAGAAGCTCCGCCTCGCTGTCGAGAAGAACAGCCAGAACCTCAAGGCGATGAAGGGGATCGTACGCTTCAAGGATCTTCTGCTTGTCCTCGAAGCGAACGAGCACGTTCGACGCAATAAAATCCGCCATAAGACCGGGATTCTTGATCGATCCAGCTGCAAGGATGAGTTCATCGGAAGCAGACGGAATGAATTTCACGATAGCATGAAGCGAATCCATTGCTTCTTTCATCAGCGCTTCTACTTTTACGTCTCCCCCGAGTGACTCATCAAGGGAAACTGTCTTGGACATAACGTCCGCCATAATGTGGCCGTCCTTCGTAAAATAGGAGACGGCAGTTGCACGGCACACGCCCTCTGCAATAACGCGAAGCGTTCCTTCAGCCGTTTTGAGTGTCTGACGGATCTTTGCGACAGCACCTACTTCATACAGATCGTCTGAAGCAGGATTCTCCGTATCGATCTGCTTTTGGGCAACCAGGAATATATACATATCCGCCGTGGTGGCGGCGTTGCATGCGGAAATGGAAATATCGCGTGCAAGTTCAAAATTTAAAGGCAGAGAAGGGAACGCCACAAGTCCGCGCAGGGGAATGACGGGCAGAGTCAGCTTCTCGACCTTTTCAATAAAAGTGGGCATAAATGTACTCCTTTGGGATCTTATCGTATTATTATACCACAACTGAATCTAAAAAGCCATAGAAGTTGGGTAAATTCAAAGAGAATTTTCAATTTTGCAACAATAAAAAGTGATTTTCAAAGTCAGTTTACAAAAAAGGACCTGAAAAGGCACACTTATTGACACCAAAGTAATAAAGTGATACAATAAATGCACGAAAAATCCTCGCGTATTTCCATAAGATACTACCGCTTTGTGTGCGAAAATGCGTAAAAGGAGAAATGAATTCATGATTCACATTGAAGATTTGGACTTTTCCGTCTTCGCGCTCACCAAGGGTATGATCGCCGTACCCGTTGAGATAACGCTTTGGCGCGGAGCCTCTGAGCCGCAAATCACCGTTTACGAACAGTTTTCACCCCTTGCCGAGGAGTTTCTTAAGACTTTTGCTGACGATCCGTTTTCCGGAAAGGCTATCGGTTTTTGGAGCGATCACTTAACTATACCGATGAGATCATTCGGACTTGAGCCATCAGCCGATACGGATAACTGTATCCGCATTTTTAAAGCGGATGCCGTAACAGATATCCACACGGCACTTATCGCAGAAAACACGTGCCTCATCAATCAAAACAGCGAATTGAGAAGATATGAGAATCTGACAACGCATGCGCTTCAGATAGACGAGGATAACCCAGACGATGTATGCGCAGTCTCTCTAATAGAAGGCAAGATCGTCGCTTATGCGGCGCTTAACGATTCGTTTGAAGACGAAAACACACTTGAAATCAGTGTTGAGTGCGCACCGGCGTACCGCAGACAAGGCCTTGCCGCTTCATCCGCGGCGGCGCTTACTTATGAACTTATAAAACGTGGATACACTGTTACGTATCAGTGCCGCCGCTCAAACGAAGCATCCGCCCGCGTCGCCGAAAAGGTCGGGTTTAGAGACCTTGGTATGCGGTACAGCTTCGTTTGCTATCGTAATCAATAACAAAATCCCATCTCAGAACTTACGAAAGGAGGGGTCGTCCGTGGCTTTTGATGCCGGAATGCTCGCCTCAATTCTTTACGAAATCGATAAGGAACTAACAGGCGGAAAAATTGAAAAAATACACATGCCTCAAAAGGACATGATCGTTATTCTCATGAAAAACGGCGGAGGCTCTCACCGTCTTCTCATCAATGCCGGGCCGTCTTCTCCCCGCATATGCATTACGAACGAAAAAACCGAAAACCCCGCGACGCCCCCAATGTTCTGCATGATGCTCCGTAAGCACTTAGGCGGCGCAAAACTGGTAAATGTGCACCAGTTCGGCTTTGAACGCGCGGCAAGGCTTACCTTCCAGACGTACGATGAGCTCGGTTTCAAAACGGAAAAGCATTTGATTGCCGAAATTATGGGTAAATACAGCAATCTGATACTAACGGACGCCGCCGATAAGATCATTGGTCTGCTCAAAAGTGTAGATTTCTCAACCAGCCAGAAAAGACAGCTTTTGCCCGGGATGATATACGAACTCCCACCAAAGCAAGACAAAGCCGACCCCACAGCCGTTACAGAAAAGGAATTCAACGATATGGCGCTTACCGCAGGCGTGGACACCGCCACACACACGTTTATACTTTCCCGTTTTTTAGGCGTATCATCTCTCATTGCACGCGAAATCGCATACCGCGCCGGCGGATCTGCCGATGCACCGCTTCACGTCACTGCACCCGCGCTATGGCGAGAATTTTCGGCATACGTTGATGACATCAAACACCACACCGCAACGCCCACGCTGGTGCTTGATGCAGAAAACACCCCGAAGGAGTACTCGTTTATGGCGATTACCCAATACGGCGATCATATGAAGACGGTGGCTATGCCGAGTTGTTCAGCACTCATTGACACGTATTTCGAGAAAAGAAGCCGCCACGATCTTTTAGCACAGCGTGCATCCGACATCATCCGCATCCTTACTGCCGCCGAAGCGCGTGTTACGAGAAAAACAGCAGTGCAAACCGCAGAACTGAAGGATTGCGAAGACGGCGAAAAATATCGACTTTACGGCGATCTTATCACCGCGAATATATATCGAATGACCAAAGGTGCACAATTCGCAGATCTTGAAAACTACTATGAAGATGGCGCTCTCATCCGCATCCCGCTTGATAAAACATTGACACCGTCGCAGAATGCCCAGCGTTACTATAAAAAATATGCAAAATCAAAAAGCGCGAAATCGCATCTGACTGAGCAGATTAAAAACAGCGCCGGCGAACTTCAATATATAAAGACTGTTTTTGATGCGTTGACGAGAGCGGAAAGCGAAAAAGAACTCACCGAGATCCGCGACGAGCTGTATCACAGCGGCTATGCCTCGCGCATGAAAAATTACGCTGTGCGAAAAAAAGTGGCGCCGACCATTCTGCGTTTTCGCTCAAGCGAAGGGCGACTCATTCTGTGCGGAAAAAACAATGTCGCCAACGATTATCTTACGACAAAAGTGGCTGAACGCAGCGATTGGTGGTTCCACGTTAAAAATCAGCCGGGATCGCACGTCGTTATGCAGTCAGCAGGACCGGAAGACGAACCCACCGAACAGGAATTTACCGAAGCCGCGACGATTGCCGCCTTGTACTCAAGACTCTCCGACGGAAGTATGGTGCCGGTAGACTACACCCGCGTACGGCACGTAAAGAAGCCGGCAGGCGCAAAACCGGGATTCGTAATCTATACGACAAACTGGACAGCCTACGTTACGCCAAACAGAGAAACAGCCGATCGGCTGCGTGAGAAGTAAAGATGAAAACATCCGCCGTTATTTGCGAACTGAACCCACTTCACTACGGACACACTTATATTTTTGAAAAAGCGCGCGATAACGCCGACTGCGTTATCGCTATCATGAGCGGTAATTTCGTTCAGCGTGCAGAGCCTGCTATTATCGATAAATATGCACGCGCAGAAATGGCTCTCCGCGCAGGTGCGGATCTCGTTTTGGAACTGCCGTTTCCATGGTGCGCGGCAAGCGCCGAATATTTTGCCAAAGCAGGAACCCACATCGCCGCCGCTCTGGCTGCTGACTCGCTTGCGTTCGGCGTCAACGCAGCTGATACCGATGTTTTGTGGCGTTTTGCAGAGTTTTTCAACGCCCCCGAAACACAAAGTGAAATACAGCAACTCACCAACGAATCAGATCTATCCACAGGCATCGCCGCCATTCGCGAAAAATGTCTAAAATCAAAGTTCGGAGATGTATCGAGCGAAATTCTGCACTCGCCGAATGACATACTTGCCGTTGAATATCTTAGACAAATACTCAAAAACGCCTATTCACTCAAGCCCTGTATGCACAAGCGAGTAAGCACGGAAGACAACCCGAATTTCTTAGGTGCCACGGGAATCCGTACCCTCCTACACACACACGAACTTCCACGCGTGAAACAACACGTGCCTGATTATGTGTATGAGAAACTCTCCGATGTATTATCAACAGGGAATTGCGCTTTCCCTGAAAAGTTTAGTGAGATTGCGTTTAATTCTCTCCGCATAAATCAGGCCCCGCAAAAAGAAAACGTTGCCGAAGGGAACGGTGGGCTCCTGGCCCGCATCTGCACCTCGGCAAATGAAGCTGTTTCTACTGACGAAATGCTCGAACGCGCAAAAACAAAAAAATACACAAACGCACGCATACGCCGCGTTTTATTGTATTATCTTTTGCGAATTACACCTGATATGCTTAATGATACGCCGCGTGTTGTGACCGTTCTCGCCGCAAATGAAACCGGATGTGCTTACCTTTCCGCGCAGCGCAAATCCGATTCTATAACCCTTCTCACAAAGCCTGCAAATTACCGTTCACTTGACGAATATGCGCGTTTGCAGTACGAGCACACACAGCGCGCGGATCGACTGTACACGCTGTGCCGACAAACAATTGTCCCTGCAGATTATTATATGAAAAAGAGCCCGTATATCAAAAAATAAACCTCCCGGCCGGGAGGTTTATTTTTCATACTATACCAAACAACCGCAAGGCATTCTTCGTGGTAGCAACAGCCACCTCTTCATCAGGTCTTTCTTTCACAGACGCTATCGCGCGCACGATGTACGGAAGATACCCTGAATAATTGAGTTTCCCTCGGTGAGGCTCGGGCGGGAGATACGGCGCGTCCGTTTCAATCAAGATACGGTCAAGAGAAATGACCTCAGCCGTCTCGCGGAGATTACGGGCGTTTTTATAAGTGATCGGTCCGGCAAAGGAGATGTACCATCCTTTGTCAACAAGCTGGCGCGCCATCTCGGCACTGCCGCTGAAACTGTGGAGAACGCCCGAAACGTTCGGATGCGCTCTTAAAATGTCCATCGTATCGCCGTGCGCTTCACGGTCGTGAATGATTACGGGAAACTTTAACTCTTCCGCAATGGACAGCTGAGCGTCAAAGATTTTCTTCTGCCGTTCTTTTTTGGAAACGTCCCAGTGGTAGTCGAGACCTATTTCGCCGACAGCAACGACCTTCGGGTGCCTACAAAGCGTGCGAATCTCGCAAAGTACATTCTCCAAATCAGCATCCGACACGTCGTGACTGTCGCTGGGGTGGAGGCCCGCCGCGACGTACAGGTGTGAAAACTTTTCTGCAAGAGCAATGCTTTCACGAACCGTATACGGTGAAGTACCGGCGTTCAAGATGGAATGCACACCGGCGTCATAGGCATCGGCAATCGCTTTTTCTGCGCCGCCGGGATACTCCTCTTTGAAACGCGCATCAAAATAGTGCGCGTGCGAATCAAAGAATTCCATATGAGCTTATCAGCGGACGCGCTCGCCGAGCGGGGTGTCCTCAGCGAGGAACACAACGCGGATCTGTTCTTCACCGGACGCGAGAATCATGCCGTTGCTCTCGATGCCGCAGAGAACCGCCGGCTTCAAGTTAGCAACAAGGATAATCTTCTTGCCGATGAGATCCTCGGGCTCATAGAATTTCGCGATTCCGGAAACAACCTGACGTTTCTCATACCCGAGATCAATTTGGAGTTTCAAGAGTTTCTTTGCTTTCGGCACTTTTTCGCAAGAAATTACCTGCGCGGTGCGCAGTTCAACGCCCATAAAATCTTCGATACCGATCTGGGCTACGCCTTCCGGCTTCTGAGCGTTTTTTTCTGCAGCTTCAAGAGCAGCCTGTTTTGCAGCAATTTCCGCGTTAATCTCTTCCATCATTTTCTTTTCATCAATGCGGGCAAACAAAGGCGTCGCCTCGCCGACGGACGTACCGGAGACAGTTGCACCGAACTTTAGAAGGGAATCGTAATCGGTATCCGAAGCGCCGATCTGCGCATAAATGGATTTAGCGGTGGAAGGCATTACGGGCTCAAGGAGAATTGCCGCTATGCGGATGCACTCAAGCAGATTGTACATTACCGTACCGAGGCGCGGGAGGGAAGCCTCATCCTTCGCCAAAGCCCAAGGCGTCGTCTCGTCAATATACTTGTTGGTGCGGCGGAGAAGTGCAACGACCGCCTCAATTGCATCGGCAATGTGGTAGGTGTCCATCCGGGCGGTGAATTCCGCAACCGTGGAAAGCGCCAGCGCTTTCAGTTCAGCATCCGTTCCTTCGTCACCTTGCGGCGCGGGAATAACGCCGTCAAAATATTTTTTCGTCATCGCAACGGTACGGCTGACGAGATTTCCGAGATTGTTAGCGAGATCCGTATTGTAACGGTTGATAACATTCTCATAAGTGATCGTGCCATCGTTTGCGTAAGGCATTTCGGCGAGTGCATAGTAGCGTACGGCGTCCACAGAAAAACGCTCAGCGAGCTCGTCCGCATAGATTACGTTGCCACGGGATTTACTCATCTTGTCAGCACCCGCGATAAACCACGGATGTCCGAAGATGCTCTTCGGAAGCGGCAGATCGAGCGACATGAGAAAGATCGGCCAGTAGATCGCGTGGAAACGGACGATATCCTTGCCGATAATGTGAACGTCGGCCGGCCAGTTATTTTTGTACAAATCCGGCTGCTCGGGATTTTCCGGATCGTAGCCGAGAGCTGTAATATAGTTCGTGAGCGCATCGAGCCAAACGTAAACGACGTGATCGGGATCAAAATCAACAGGAATGCCCCATTTGAAAGAGGTGCGGGAAACGCAGAGATCCTGAAGCCCCGGCTTCAAGAAATTGTTGATCATTTCCTTTTTGCGGGATTCAGGCTGCAAAAATTCCGGATGCGTATCGAAGTGCTCCATGAGACGATCGGCGTACTTGCTCATGCGGAAGAAGTACGCTTCTTCTTTTGCTTTCTTCACCTCACGGCCGCAGTCGGGGCATTTACCGTCCGCAAGCTGGGTATCGGTAAAGAAAGATTCACACGGCGTGCAGTACCAGCCTTCGTAGTGTCCTTTATAGATATCACCTTTGTCGTACATCTTCTTGAACATCCGGGCAACAGCCTTTTCATGGTGCTCGTCCGTCGTACGGATAAAGTGATCGTAGGTCGTGTCCATCAGATCCCAGATTCTGCGAATCTCGCCCGCAACGGAGTCTACGTATTCCTTAGGCGTAATTCCGGCCTCAAGGGCGCGGTTTTCGATTTTCTGGCCGTGCTCGTCAGTGCCGGTAACGAAATGCACGTCGTATCCTCTCTGGCGCTTGTAGCGCGCGATAGCATCGGTCATAATGATTTCATATGTGTTGCCGAAATGCGGTTTGGAGGAGGCATAGGCGATCGCTGTCGTAATATAAAACTTTTCTTTCGTCGGCATATTCATTCTCTCCGTGTAGTCTCAAGTTGAATGATTTGCAGCGGAAACGTTTCTCAGTTTCCACAACTCTTATTATATCTTATTATATCAAAGTTTCCGTTTGTTTACAATAGGAAGGCGCGGATTTTCACTGATTTTCTTCAGCAGCCAAATACTGCTTGTAGAACACACCTTTCGAAACGCCGCGTGCTTTGGCGGCAGCTTTAATTGCATCCATTCTCTCCATACCGGAACTCATAAGAACAGACACGTGCTCAAAAGGATCTCCCGGGTAATCGTCAGTAAGTGCGTCATCAGAGGCACCTTCGATCACAAGAACGTATTCGCCGCGCGGCTCGTTATTTTCGTACAACTGCACAGCCCCTGAGAGCGTGGTACGGATGACTTCTTCGTTTAGCTTTGTGATCTCGCGGCAAAGGGAAATGCGGCGCTCACCCATAGAGGTAAAGAGATCTTCAAGTGTGCGTTTCAGCTTATGCGGTGCTTCGTAAAGGATAATCGTCCTCACTTCCTTGGATAAGAGGGAAATGCGTTCGCGGCGTTCACTTTTGCTGGGGGGTAAAAAACCTTCAAACACAAAACGGCGCGTAGGCAACCCGGACATAGAGAGCGCCGTAACCGCGGCACACGCTCCAGGGATAGACGATACAGGAACACCGCGTTCTGCCGAGAGCGCCACGATATCCTCACCGGGATCACTGATGGCAGGCGTGCCTGCATCGGTGATCAGTGCACACGATTCACCGCCGAGAAGACGCCCGACGATTTCCTCGCCTCGCTCGCGCTTGTTATGCTCGTGGTAACTGACAAACGGTTTTGAGATGCCATAGCGCTGAAGAAGCATGCCGGAATTCCGTGTATCTTCCGCCGCTACAAAATCGACACCCGCCAGCACCTTTAATGCCCGCTCGGTAATGTCGGACAGATTGCCGATGGGGGTGGCCACAAGATAAAGGACCCCACCGAGGACGCGGTTTTTCTCCGACTCGGAATCCGTACGGATCGGATGATCGTTCATGCTCTTCCTCCTTTACGGCTTTCAAAAAGAAACTCCATTGAAAACGTATCGTAAATGTGCGCCATTGATTCAGTATAAACGCGATTGGCGCGACTTTGGTAAATAATAAGCGGCGGTGCCTGAATTAAAGACGGGGAGGCGTCTTTTTTTGATTCAATAAGCACAAGACAGGGACGGCTTTCGACGTCCGGATACACGGTTACCATTCGCTTTGGTTCAAGATGTACATCACGCAATGCAGAGATGAGTTCCGGCAACCGATCGGGTCGAAAAACTGTGTAGAACAAACCGCCCGTCATAAGAAGGCGTGATGCGGCGGCACAAAAGTCACGGATCGTGCCGTTGCATTCCCGCCGCGCGATCTCCATACGGTCGTCAGCGCTCGAAACGCCTGCGCCTTTTACCATATAAGGCGGATTGGAGATAACGGCAGAAACAGCGCCGCCTGTATCGGCCTGGGTTAATTCACGGACGTCTTTGTTTAAAACGGACACACGCGCCTGAAGATTATTAAGCGCCGCATTCCTTTGAATAAGATCGCAAAACGGCTCCTGTATCTCAACAGCAAATGCGCTCTTGTATTTATCGCGTGCAAGACAGAGGAGGGATGCCACACCCGTACCGCTTCCCAAATCCACAACGGACGAGGAGGGTATTGGCTTCGCAAAAGCAGAAAGGAGGTAAGCGTCCGTTCCAAAAGTCAGCCCGCCTGTTTTTTGTATCAGCGAGAGGTTTTCGTTGATCTCATCAAGGCGCTCATCGTCTTTTAAAATAACTTTATTATCCGCAATTTTCTCCATATGCACCGCCTTAGCATAAAATCCTGAAAATAACAAAAAACGCGCACGAGGCGCGCTTTTGTTATGTAGACGACAAACTGAAATTATTCAGCTGCGGGAGCATCTACAGGGCATGCGCCTGCACAAGCGCCGCACTCGATGCATTCGTCTGCATTGATGACGTACTTGCCGTCTTTTTCGGTAATGCACTCAACAGGGCATTCGCTTGCGCAAGCGCCGCAGCCGATGCATTCATCAGAAATCTTGTAAGCCATTTGAAGCACCTCCGATTTATTAGATTGATACTATTGTAGCACAAAAAAATGAAAAAGCAATCGTTTTTCAAAAAAATGTTGAAAATTGATGCGATAAATCTTTCACTCATCTGCCAAAATACGCGCAAATAACCTTACGAGCGGAAAACTTATTCCTACTCCGCCTTTTTATTGCCGGATTTTCCCTGTCCTCGCTCCGGTGTTTTGAGAACGGTAACAGTATCTCTGTGGAAACTTCTGTAGATCGTATTGCCTTGTTTGTCAACAAGCGCAATTTTCAGCATGCCCGTGAGAGGCGTGATCTCTGCTACCGTACCGACACCATCGTCCGTTTTCACACGGCTGCCGACCGGCGGAGTAAGGCGAAGTTCCTCTTCATAAGCTTGGTATTCGTAATTGAGGCAGCACATAAGACGTCCGCAGGTACCGGAAATTTTCGCGGAATTGAGGGAAAGATTCTGCTCTTTCGCCATTTTTATAGAAACCTGCGCAAAATCGGACAAGAACGTGGAGCAGCAGAAGGGACGCCCGCAGATGCCGATACCGCCCATCATTTTCGCCTCGTCTCGAATACCGATCTGTCTGAGTTCGATACGGGTGCGGAAGACAGACGCAAGATCCTTTACGAGTTCACGGAAATCGACACGTCCTTCCGCAGAAAAGTAGAAAAGAAGTTTATTGTTATCGAACGTATATTCCGCATCGATCAGTTTCATTTCCAGCTTGTGATCGCGAATTTTCTCAAGGCATACATCAAAAGCGTTCTTTTCAAGTTGCACGTTCGCTTCGTGGCGCTCGATATCCTGCTTTGTCGCAATACGGATCACAGGACGAAGCGGCGGTACAATCTCAAACGTCGGAACGGTCTTATTGCCGCAAGTCGACACGCCGTACTCAGTGCCGCGTGCCGTTTCAACGATCACCGGCGTTTCTGCCTCAATGCGAAACTTGCCCGGAGAGAAGTAATATACCTTCCCCGTATCCCGAAAACGGACACCAACGACTTCCGTCGTTTCCGGAGAACCGAAATTCTGGTGCATTCTGTTATCTTGTGCCATAAATTTATACGATTGAATCGTTTCCTTTCTGGTAATTCTTATCGCTGAGAGAAATCAGTGTTTATTCATAAAAAGAGAGACAAAGATTGGCTGAATCGTTCCGTTTGCGAGGATATCCCCGCGTGCTGCCATAACGTCATCGGATGCCAGAACGATCCGTTCAAGAGAAACCTTGTCCGTTACAGCCCTGCATTCATCAGCGGTGCCGTAAAACAAAGGAGGAACGGCGGCGCTTTTTTTGACAGCCGCAAGATCGCGAAGAGCTGTAGCCGCGAGACGCAAAAGCTCTGCTGCATCACCTCGCTCTTTCGGAATCGTCTTCAATAAACCGATCACCGTCTCAGAAGAAGGGAAAAACAATTGCGAGACAATAAGGCGAGCGTTTTCGCGAAGTGCAAAAGTTTCGGCACAAACCGGATCATCCGCCGAAAGAAGTGATTCCGCCTTCCCGACGGCTCCTTCGCCGGCGATAACCGCCTCGGAGAATTTCTTCGGCTCTCGATCCGCAAGCGACTTATAGAACGGTTTGCTTTTCAGAAATGCCGCAATCTCGTCTACCGAAAAAGTCTGCATCCGAAACACGGGTGCACGGCTGCGAATCGTTTCAAGAAGCGCCGTTGCGTTTTTTGTCAGAAGGATAAACACGACGTACGGCGGCGGATCTTCTAAGGAAAGAAGAAGTGCGTTCTGTGCCTCTTCCGTCATCGTTTCCGCATTTTCTATGATATATACTTTTTTCTCATTTTCGTTTGGTGCAATCCATAAATCCTCTCTGAGTCTGCGGATTGTGCTCACGCCCATCGTTGCGCGATCTTCATCGCGGCGGATGTATTGTACGTCAGGGGAAATCCGCCCCGTAATTTTGCGGCACGAAAGACATCTGCCGCAAGGCAGAGGAAATGCGGAATCGGACTTGTTTTCGCAGGAAAGGGCAGCACTCACCGCTTCAGCGGCGGTATGTTTTCCGGATCCTTCAGGGCCTTCAATAATGTACGCATGGCCGAAGCGGTTCAAAAGAATATCGCTGCCCACAACCGTGCGGAAATGATCGTTTCCGTACAGCAGGGGAAAAAGTAATCGCTGCGTACGCATAAAAGCCTCCTCCAAACGAAACTATGCGCCTATACATGCACACAGAATATTATATCAAATCAATACGATTCTGTCAAATGAAATCACGAATTCAGAAAAAACGATTGTTTACGCCAATCGTAACGGGTGAGCAAATGAAACTGTACGATTTTGTAAAAAAAGAACCGAAGAGAGCGAGCATCGCTATCATCTGGATCTCGCTCGTTGCCGCATTTTGCCTCACGTCGCTCATAGCGCTCGGCGCGGTTGCGGCGTATAGGCGCTCGGCCAGCCTGAAAACCAATGTTCGCCTCATAGCATCTGACCTTTTGTCTTTGCGCGATGGAATACAAAACGGTGACGAAACGGAAGTACAAATTACCTCTGCGCTTATTAGTGCAAGAACGCCGCTATGCCTCGACAAGAGAGACGCTGAAACCTTAAACGCGATCGTTTCGGAAAAAGGAAACCGTTTTTTGCTTTTATGTGAAAAGATCGAAACTTTATCTCCCGCCAACCGATTGGACTGCATGTCGCTATCAGATATAATTCATACCCTTGACAGCATGGACAATCCTGAGACAATAACGCCCGAAAGCCCAAACGAACCCGCAACTCATCGAAAAACAGATCAGGCAAAAGAGGCGGCAAAATTTTTCGGCATAAACGACTTGTTCAGCTCAGCAGAAGACGGAGCGTATTGCGGCAATCTGTACATTGCCTTTGATCAAAAGAACAGAATGATGAACTTGTACGCTGTTGAGTGCGTTCCGACAGAAATACGTATTACTGAAGACGCTTGCAAAGAGAAAATCACAGAGTTTTTGAGAAAAAAGCTGGCCATTACCCGATGCAAAATCAGCGAGGTGAAAACGCAGAATGGAATTTACCTGGCTGACATCGCCGAAGCTGAAAAACCGTTCGCAAGAATCGGTATCAGGCGCGATACAGGCAGTGTTTGCTTTTTTCTCACGTACTGATGAATAATACGGATAAATATTATAGTATGTATTGCAATTTTTGCACTTTTGTGGTAAAATTACAGTAGTTGCAGTCAGAGTTGCTCTGATCTCATTACGCAGCGAAGCGAGGACTCCATGAGTAAAACAGTAATTATCGGGCTTTGCGGCAGAAGCGGCACCGGCAAGGGATACGTTGCCGGAAAATTTCTCGCATACGGCATCCCCTCCGTTGACACGGATGCCGTCTATCGCGAGATGACCGCGCCTGCGGATCATTTATCGCCGTGTATGAAGGAACTCGTAACCGCGTTCGGGAGAAATATTGCCTTGCCGGACCGTTCTTTGAACCGACGGGCACTCTCCGAAACTGTGTTTGCCAAAGGGAACCGGGAAGCACTTACAACCCTCAACCGAATCACTCACAAACATATTCTCGAAGAAACGAGACGGATCATTGATCGATACAGAAGTGACGACACCACCGCCGTCATTGTAGACGCGCCGCTTCTCTTCGAAAGCGGATTCGATGCATACTGCGACTGCACGGTGTGCGTTACCGCTCCGACGGAAGTATCGGTACAACGTATTGTTGCTCGCGACGGCATCACCGAGAATACGGCACATCAAAGGCTTCGGACTCAAATTGCCCAGGAAGAGTTGATTCGACGCTGTGATTATCAGATTGAAAACGGATTGAACGAAAAAACACTCGACGAACAAGTGGAGGCTGTCGTGCACGATATTCTTTCCCGCTTTCACGGATCGGAGGAACAACTTGACATCGAACTTTAAAAAAAGTGTCCGCATGAGTGCCGTCATCCTCACGATACTTATCGCATCCATTCTCTGCGCGTTTTTGTACCAAACAATCTGGGACGCCATCGACCGTTCAAGATATCCGCAAGAGTACAGTGAATACGTCACCGAGTATTCCCGCCGCTTCGGCGTACCGGAGCATGTAATTTACGCCGTTATCAAAGTAGAGAGCGATTTCGTCAGTAACGCCGTCTCTCCCGCCGGTGCCGTAGGCCTCATGCAGATCACACCCGATACGTTTTCGTGGATTTCCATGCTTATGAAACGAAGCGATGACACAGGCATGCTGTACGATCCCGAGACGAACATCGAGTACGGCACCTACCTTTTGTCGTACCTCTACATGCGATATAACCGCTGGGATACGGTGTTCGCCGCATATAACGCAGGAATGACCCGCGTAGATGAGTGGCTCACAACCCCCGACTATACGGACGGCGACGGCCGACTGACCAACGTTCCATACAAGGAAACGCGCAAATATATCGATCGCGTCAACGACTCCATCAGAGTGTATAAACGCCTCTACGGCGAAACATATTAACGATATCAAAAACGAGAAAGGAATTTTAGCATGAGCGAACAGAAAACGAAGGGACAGCTTCTTGCAGAGGAAGTGTTCTACAAGAAGAAATCAGCTTTTGATCTCTGGAGCGCAGAAGAGCTTTCTGCAGCTAAAGAATACTGCGGCGGCTACATGAAATATTTGGATGACGCAAAAACGGAAAGGGAAGCGGTAGATGCGTCTATCGCGATGCTCGAGAAGGAGGGGTTCCGCCCGTACAAACTGGGAGACGCCATTCATGCCGGTGATAAACTCTATTACAACAATCGCGGCAAGAGTCTTTATGTTCTCTCCGTCGGCACGGAGGACATCAACAACGGCGTACGCATTTCCGCCTCGCATATCGATTCCCCCAGACTCGATCTGAAGCAGCACCCGCTTTTCGAGAACGACAATCTCGCATACTTCAAAACGCATTATTACGGCGGTATCCGCAAGTATCAGTGGGCAACGATTCCGCTTGCCCTTCACGGCGTCGTCATCAAAAGAAACGGCGAATCTGTAAACGTCCGCATCGGCGATCTTCCCGGTGATCCCGTGTTCTGCATCACTGATCTTCTCCCGCATCTCGCAAAAGATCAGAACGCCAAGACGCTCGGCACCGCCTTTACCGGAGAGGGTCTCAATATTCTCATCGCCGCCGCCCCCTACATGGAGGAGGACGGCAAACCGACGCCCGCATCCGACAAAGTCAAACTCTCCGTTATGGCATACCTGAACGAAAAGTACGGCATCACAGAATCCGATTTCATGAGCGCAGAACTTTCCATGGTCCCCGCCGGCAATGCTGTCGATATCGGTTTTGACCGCTGGCTCATCGGCGCATACGGTCACGATGACCGCGTCAGTGCATATCCGTCTCTCACCGCGATCATAGAAAACAAAAACAGTCCGCACACGCTAATGTGTATCCTTGCAGATAAAGAGGAAACCGGCAGTGAAGGCGTAACGGGTATGCAGTGCTCGCTTATGGTTGATCTCATAAATGAACTCGCAAAGCACCTTTTCGGCAATCCGAACGTCATCCGTGCAAATTCTCTCTGTCTCTCTGCGGACGTGAGCGCCGGTTTTGATCCCAACTATCCCGAGGTACACGAGAAACGCAACGCCTCTCTCATCTCCTGCGGTGTTGCTATGTCCAAATACACCGGTTCCGGCGGCAAGAGCAGCACGAACGATGCGGGTGCAGAACTCGTCAGCCTTATTCGCTCTATGTTTGAAAAGGACGGTGTCCTCTGGCAGACGGGCGAACTTGGTAAGGTGGATCAGGGCGGTGGTGGCACCGTTGCAAAGTATATTGCCAAACAAAACATCGACACCGTCGATCTCGGCGTTCCGGTGCTCTCTATGCACGCACCTTTCGAAGTTGTATCCAAAGTGGATGTATATTCCGCACACAAGGCTTTCTCGGCTTTCTGTAAATAAATTTTCCGACACCACCAAAGGAGAACCTCTATGAAATCCATGAATCAAATGCTCTACGAAATCGGTATTATCCCCGTCATAAAGATTACCGATCCGAAAAAGGCCGTACCGCTGGCACGCGCGCTCTCGAACGGCGGTCTTCCTGCAGCTGAGATTACGTTCCGCACCGAATGTGCCGCAGAAGCCATTTCTGCGATCGTCAAAGAGTTTCCGGATATGCTCGTCGGTGCAGGTACCGTCCTCACCCCCGAGCAGGCTGACCGTGCAAAGGCAGCGGGCGCAAAGTTTATCGTAAGCCCCGGTCTCAACCCCAACACGGTTCTCCACTGTCAGAAGATCGGTGTCCCGATCCTCCCCGGCTGCTCGAATCCCTCCGATATCGAAGCCGCTATAGAACTCGGCCTTGATACGGTGAAGTTTTTCCCTGCAGAAGCTGCCGGCGGTATTGAAATGATCAAGGCAATGTCAGCTCCTTACGGCAACATTAAATTCATGCCCACGGGCGGCATTAACGCAAACAACCTGCTCGATTATCTGCGTTTTGATAAAGTTATCGCCTGCGGCGGCAGTTTTATGGTAAAAGAAGCACTGATCGAAGCGGAAGACTGGGACGCAATCGAAGCACTCACCAGAGAAGCAGTTATGAAAATGCTTGATTTTGACGTAAAGCACGTGGGCATCAACTGCGCGGACGAACCCGCGTGCCGCGACACCGCCAATACGCTCGAGAGCATCTTCGGCTTTGCCCAGAACGAACGCTCCGGTGCGATTTTCTCCTCCACACTCTTTGAAGTGATGAAAGCACCCGGACGCGGTAAAAACGGTCATATCGCCATCTCCACCAACTTTGTTGATCGCGCGGAAGCATTCCTCTCCCGCATGGGCGTGGAATTCATAGACGAGACGAGACGCCTTGACGCGAAAGGAAAGCCGGAGTTTGTCTATCTCAAAGATGAGATCGGCGGATTCGCTTTCCACTTGGTGAAAAAATAATTACATAGACTTTTGAGTATACGGACTGCTCCCGTGCGTTTTACGCGCGGGAGCCCGTGTACGTTTTACGATATTCCGATTCTGCTTCGAAGGAGGCAAACACAGTGGCAGATCTCATTGAAAAATTAAAACAACTTGAGGAGAGATATGCACTCCTCGAACACCTGCTTGCCTTACCCGAAACCGTATCGGATAGTGTGAAGTATCAACAGACGCTGAAGGAATACAGCGCACTTGCACCCGTCGCTGAGAAAATCGGCGCATATATGGAAGCATACACACGGATGCAAGAAGCGGACAATCTCCGCAGAACCGAGTCCGATGCAGAACTCTGCGCGCTCGCGGAGGAGGAATACCGCACTGAGGCAGACACCGCACAAAGGCTCGCAGCAGAATTGAAGCTTTTCATGATACCTAAAGATCCGAACGACGATAAAAACGTCATCGTTGAGATTCGCGCAGGTGCCGGCGGAGATGAAGCCGCGCTTTTCGCCGGGGTGCTCTACCGTATGTACGTCATGTATGCCGAATCGCACGGATTCCGCTGCGAATTCGCCGGCGCTACAGAGACCGGTCTCGGCGGTTACCGCGAGATCACCTTTATGGTGAGCGGTAACGGTGCGTATTCCAAATTCAAATTCGAAAGCGGTGTTCACCGCGTACAGCGCGTACCGGAGACGGAATCTTCCGGCCGCATCCATACTTCAACCGCCACGGTTGCCGTTTTGCCTGAAACTGAAGAAGTGCAAATCGAAATCAACCCCACCGATCTCCAGATCGACACGATCAAGAGTACCGGTGCCGGCGGACAGCACATCAATAAAACCGAGTCAGCCATCCGACTGATACACAAACCGTCCGGTATCGTAATCGAATGTCAGGACGAGCGTAGCCAGCTGCGCAACAAGGACAAAGCGATGCGTCTTTTGCGCGCAAAACTGTTCGATCAGAAACAAAGGGAACAGACGGACAAAATTGCCTCCGAGAGAAAATCACAGGTCGGAACCGGCGACCGCAGTGAGCGCATCCGTACTTATAACTATCCGCAAGGACGAATCACAGATCACAGAATCGGCCTCACTTCTTATACACTTGATACATTTTTGAACGGCGACCTTGATTTTATGACAAACGCACTCGCCGAGGCAGATGCCGCCGCAAAACTGAACGAAAAGGACGGTGCATTCCTGTAATGAAAACGGATTTTTATAAAGTATCCGGCAACAAAGCCGCCGATCATTCGGCAATCGTCCGCGCAGCAGAGATCATCCAAAACGGCGGACTCGTAGGCATGCCAACCGAAACGGTATACGGCCTTGCAGCATCAGCGCTGAACACCGATGCCGCAGAAAAGATCTATGCCGCAAAAGGAAGACCATCGGACAACCCGCTGATCGTTCACATTGCCGATCCTCGAGAAGCGGAAGCAGTAGCCTTTGTTCCGCCGGTGTATTACCGATTGGCAGAACGATTCATGCCGGGCCCGCTTACGGTAATCATGCCGAAAAGATCGTGCATTCCCGACAGCGTTACCGGCGGACTTGACTCCGTAGCAGTTCGCTGTCCCGCTCATCCGATCGCCCGTGCATTGATCTGTGCGGCAGGCGTTCCGCTTGCCGCACCGAGTGCTAACCGCTCGGGCGCCCCTTCTCCCACGACCGCAGAGCATGTGCGGCGAGACATGGATGGCTTAATTGATATGATCCTGGACGGTGGCCCCTCCGAAATTGGACTTGAGTCTACCGTTATCAAACTCACAGATGACGGATGTGTTATCCTGCGTCCCGGCGCTGTAACCGAGATGATGCTTGCTTCCGTTCTGGGAAGCGTAAGCATTGCCAAAGCCGTCACCAACCCCGAGATGGTGGGCGACAAACCCCTCTCCCCGGGCATGAAATACAAGCACTATGCACCGAATGCCGAAGTGATTCTCGTCGACGCCTCGCCGTCCGCGTTTAGTGAGTACGTCAAAGAACATATATCCGAGAATGAAGCGGTAGCCGTAGCGGATGACGCAAAAGCATCTTTTGCTCATTGTCACGTTCTGTCCACCGGAAAATCAACGTCCGCAAAAGACGAATCGCGCGAACTGTTCGCACTCCTCCGAAAAGCCGATGATCTCGGATACCGTCGCATATATATAAAACTTCCTCCGGCAACGGGCGAATATCTCGCTCTTTATAACAGGCTCATCCGCGCCGCGGGTGGCAAAATCATATACATATCCAGATGAATCGAGGGAACTATGGCTAAAAGAAAATCAACGGTTACACCCGTGCCCGAGACGATCGCGGAAATCCAAAATCAGCCAATCACCGAAACGATAGAAAAAAACTACATGCCGTATGTCATGTCCGTAATCGTTTCGCGCGCGATCCCCGAAATTGACGGGTTTAAGCCTTCCCACCGTAAGCTTCTCTACACTATGTACAAAATGGGTCTTATGAACGGTGCACGCACCAAAAGCGCTAACGTGGTCGGCCAAACGATGCACCTGAACCCGCACGGCGATATGGCAATTTACGAAACACTCGTACGCCTCACGCGCGGCAACGAAGCACTGCTCCATCCTTTTATTGATTCAAAGGGAAGTTTCGGCAAGCAGTACAGCCGCGATATGGCGTTCGCTGCCCCTCGTTACACCGAAGTAAAACTCGATCCGTTCTGTGCAGAACTCTTTGCCGGTATTGACAAGAACGCCGTCGAGATGATCCCGAACTATGACAACACAACGACCGAACCCACGCTTTTGCCCACAACGTTCCCGAACGTACTTGTATCACCGAATATGGGAATTGCGGTAGGCATGGCATCCCAGATATGCTCATTCAATCTTACCGAAGTCTGCGATGCCACAGTAGCGCTTCTCAAAAACCCTAAAACGGACGTTGAAAAGATCCTCGATCTTATGAAAGCACCGGATTTCTCCACAGGCGGACAACTCCTTTACGACCGCGCTCAAATGAAAGAAATCTACGAAACCGGGCGGGGAAGCGTACGTCTCCGTGCACGGTACGTCTTTGACAAACAGCACAACTGCATTGATATTATCCAGATCCCTTACTCCACGACAATAGAAGCCATCCTTAAATCAGTTGGTGATCTCGTAAAAGAAGGAAAAATCCGCGAAATCACAGACTACCGCGATGAAATTGACCTCAGTGGCTTCAAACTGACGCTCGATGTGCGCCGCGGAACAGATCCCGACGCCCTTATGAACAGACTGTTCAAGTTAACACCCCTTGAAGACAGTTTCTCCTGCAACTTTAACGTCCTCGTTGACGGTGCCCCGCGACAAATGGGTGTTATCGAGATTCTTCACGAGTGGATCCGTTTCCGCAGAAACTGTCTGGTACGTGAGCTGAACTACGATCTTGGCAAGAAGAAGGACAAGCTCCATCTGCTCCGCGGACTCGGCAAAATCCTTCTCGATATAGACAAAGCGATCAAGATCGTCCGCGAAACGGAGAAGGAAGCAGACGTCGTCCCTAACCTGATGACCGGATTCCGCATAGATCAGATCCAGGCGGAGTATATTGCTGAAATAAAGCTCCGCCACTTGAACCGCGAGTACATCATCGGCCGCATAAAAGAAATCGAGTCCTTACAAGCAGAGATCGCAGAACTTGAAGCAGTTATCGGCGACGAGCTGAAGCAGAAAGCGATTATTGCAAAGCAGCTTACAGAAATCAAAAAGAAATACGGAAAGCCACGTTCAACCCAGCTGATTTACGCCGAGGATATCGTGGATACACCACTCGAATCCTTCGTTGAAAATTACGCCGTACACATCGTTCTTACGAGAGACGGATACTTCAAAAAAATCACGAAGCAATCTCTCCGCGGCAGCGACGAGCAAAAGCTTAAGGACGGCGACGTGATCATCAACAGCGAGGAAACGGAAAACCGTGCGGAAATCCTCGTTTTGACAAACGGAGCACAGGCGTACAAAGCAAAACTTGATGATTTTGATACTACGAAAGCATCTGCTTTGGGCGATTTCCTCCCGGCCGCACTCAAGTTTGACGACAACGAACTTCCGATCATGGTAAAAGCACTCACGGAGTACAACCCGAAGCACCATATCGTGTATATTTTCGAAAACGGAAAAGGTGTCAGAATCCCCGTTACTGCATACGCAACGAAAACAAACCGTCGTAAACTGACCGGTGCATTCAGTTCGTCTTCACCAATCGTCGCTGCGTTCTATGAAACAGATCCGATTGATATTCTTATGATCTCCGACAGCGGAAAGGCGATCCTGATCCGTTCTTCGCTCATTCCCGAAATGACTACACGCACCTCAGCCGGTGTATCGCTGTTTACGCTAAAGAAGACACAGAAAATTACAGCCGCAGTAGCCGGCGATGATATTGCCGCCTTCGACGGTGCTTCCAAGTGCAAAAAAATTAAAATTCCTGCCGCCGGAGTTACTCTTCCATCTGTCGAATCCGGCAAAAACCAGCTCTCGCTTGTATAATGTTTTTCGCCACAAGATTCTTTCATTCATTTAAAGTTTTTCGCGCGGTAATCTTTTTCTCTTGATTTTTTTGCCGTAATATGTATAATAAAACAAGAAGAATGCGCCCACAAGGGTTGCAACCCACTACCTAATTTATATGAATTGGAGTTGCACATGAAATTTTCAAAAAAACGAAGTATCGCTATTTTATCCGCGGCGCTCGTCCTTTCTCTCATCACAGCCGCTTTTGCCGTCTCTGCCTATGATGGCACTACCGACCCGATCATATCGCTCAGTTATCTTCGTCAATTTAAGACCACGGAAATCGATCCGCAAATTCTGGCACTGCAAAATGAAATCAGAGCTCTGCAGAGAAAGATAACGGAACTCTCCGAAGCCCAGCAGCAAACGCCGCAGACGCCCGTTGTACAAACAGGCGGATTCGTTGTCGTACAGCTTGAAAACGGACAGAAAATTATGGCAGGCGAATCCTGCGAACTCATTTTGCGATCCGGCACGGCTACTGTTATTCTCGATCAGAACTCCGGAGGCGGTATCTCTGACCTGACGGATGGCAAGGATCTTCAAAACGACGAGGCAGTTACACTCAACCACCATCTTCTTGTGCCCAGAGATGACGGACGAGGAATACATATTACGTCCGCAGTTGCTTTTCTCATGATCAAGGGGGATTACACCATTGAGTAAAAACACGGATACAAAAAAAGTACGGGAAAGCCGTTCAAAACGAATTGCCCGCGTCCTTTCTTTGATCCTTGCGCTTCTCATGATCGGCGGCAGTGCGTATTACATGATATACTTGCTGATCATTGGAGTATCAGCGGCTGACACTTACGGCTATTTAGAACCGGTCCTTGAGGATGTTAACATCCGAATCGGTCTTAAATACGGTTCCGGTGTTCCGGTCAGTTATGAAACAACAGCCGCTAACGGATATACGCTCGGATCACAGCCGCTTGCTGACGGCTATTTCAAGTTGTCACCTTTTTGGAAAATGGACACGAAGACCATCGCAGTCGCAACGCACACGAATCTTGTGAAAGAGAGCGGTGCGTATGCACATGCATCGAACACACAAAACGTATCTGTAGGCTGCTACCACGTGGAATTCACCGCAGACTACAGCATGCACGATTCCGCCGTCCTCGAACAGCAGCTGGCAATCATCAACAGAACGCTTGCTCCGCACGGATTTTATGCTTTCCCTTCATATTTGAATGGTAACTTACGCATTCGCGTCGGTGCATTCTCGACCCGCCAGGAGGCGGAGGCTATGTATCCGGTTATAGCCGGATTCGTAGGCAATTTTTCCGCCGAAATAGTAGACCCGTCTCCTTCCAGTGTCATCATTATTGATCCGTCTTCCAATCAAATACTGTTCACATACGACTGTTCCGACGGAACCTCTCTCGGATTGGCACCTATACAAGGCGGCGATACAACCACATATACAAAATCGTCGGTGGGAAACGTCTATGAAGGCGTTTTCGCCTACAATCGCCACTGCGATGATGGGGTAGACGGGGTTGCCGTTATCAACGTTCTAACACTTGATCAGTACGTCCAGGGCGTTCTCCCTTATGAGATCAGTAACTCCTGGCCGATTGAAACGCAAAAAGCCTGCGCAATCGTAGCACGCTCCTACGCCGCAAGCTGCCTTGGCAATCATGCGGCAACAAACGGATTCGATCTTTGCAACTCCACCCACTGCCAGGCGTATCACGGCGCCGGACGAGTTAATGATAAAGTCATTGATGCCACGGTAAGCACGCACGGCTTGATCGTCGCGCACAAGGGAAATGTTGCCCCCACCTACTACGCTTCCAGCAGTGGCGGATACACGATCAACAGCGGCGATGTCTGGGGAGGAACGCAGTACGGATTTCTAACTGCCCGCTCAACCCCTTGGGAACGCTACACGGACCATGCCGGCGGATTTTGGACAAAAGAGATCTCTCCCGAAGAACTGCTCGACTATCTTGTCAACACAAAAAATCGCACCGAACTGGCAGGTGGCGGCTACATAAAAAGCATCGAGGTGCTTGCATACGCAAGTAATACCCCTTACGTAAAAACAGTCAGGATCACCGCTGCAAACGGTGCATCAATTACTTTGAATTACACGGATAACGTCCGTCTCGGATTGGGCCTTAAAAGCGCCAACTTCGTCGTTGGACAGGGAAGCGTTGTTTATACCGAAGACACGGTCGAGGTTCTCGGTGACCGTCTCATCGATTCGAGCACAGACCAATATGTAAACAGTCCCATCGGAGGTACCACTTCCTCTGAAGGCTTTATCCGCTACGACGAGCCGCAGACGATCCTTACAGAAAACGGTACCGTTCAATCTTTTGTCGCCGGGTTGCCTATTCTTACCGCGAGCGGCAGTGAATTGGCAGTATCGGAGACGATGCTCGTTCTGACGTCACAGAATATGCATCTGTTCAATGCGGGAGCGCTTGCACCGCCGTCTTCCTCCTCGTCATCTCCTACCGTTTCTACCGGCACCAAGACGGTAAAAGACTATACCGTCCACACTGAAACGAAGACAGCCTATGCGTCTTCCTCGCGTAACTTCATTTTTGTTGGAAAGGGTACGGGACACGGAACGGGACTGAGCCAGTGGGGTGCCAAGGATCTCGGTGACCTTGGATATAATTTCCTCCAAATCCTCAACGCCTATTTCACCGACATCGAAGTTGTGTACTACAAGGAATTGGAAATTTTCCGCAACCGATAATTTTAAATGAGGCAGAAGCCAAAGGCTCCTGCCTCATTTTGTCAATTGTTCCCGCAGTACAGCGAATATCTTCTTTTCTTCCCGCGATACCTTTACCTGCGTCAGACCGAGTTTTTCAGCAACCTCTTGCTGTGAATACTCGCGGAAATACCGCAAAATGACGATTTTTTTCCAAAGAGGCGGCAGAGCGTCAATTGATTGTCGAAGCGCAATCTGCGTCGTTCTTCTTTCAATCAAATCTTCGCCGGAAAGTATTTTTTCGAGCGAAAAACCTTCCTCTCCATCGTCCCCAATCGGCTCTGAAATGGAATGCACCGGCGATATTGCTTCCAAAGAAAGAGCCGCTTCCGCATCGGTGATGCCTAGTATAAGTGAAAGCTCGTGTATTTGCGGCTCTCTGCCTTCATTTCTCAAAAACGCTTCCCGCTCGCGCAGTATGGCGGCCCCGATCTGTTTTTGTTTTCTTCCCACCTTTATAAGTCCGTCGTCCCTAAGATAACGGCGTATTTCTCCGATGATCAGGGGGACTGCATAGGTGGAAAAAGCGGTTCCGCGCGTAAGATCAAAGCTGCGTATGGCTTTCAGCATGCCGATGTTACCTATCTGAACGAGATCGTCGAACTCCGTTCCGTGCCCGCGAAAGCGTGCAGCAAGTCCGCGCACAAGTCCGCCGTTTACGTCCATTAAATGTGCGATTGCTTCTTCGTTGCCCCCCGCCGCTTCTTTTAAGTATTCCAAATTATCAGCGTATTTTGCATCAGTGTGCACATCAGTCATTTTATGCTCTCATCTCCGAAAGCGGCGCCAGTTTTTTCGTCATTACGATCTTCGTTCCGCATCCCGACGAGGTTACTTTGAGTGTATCCATGAAATTTTCCATAATCGTGAATCCCATACCGCTTCGTTCGTTTTCACGGTCCGTAGTGAAAAGCGGCTGCATAGCCTCATTTATGTTCTGAATTCCGCATCCTTTATCCTTGATTTCCACACGAAATTCTCGATTTTCGTAAAGACGCATATTTATATAAATAAGACCAATCGAATCACGATATCCGTGTACGATACAGTTTGTTACCGCCTCCGATACGGCACATTTTATATCCGAAATCTCTGTTATTGTCGGATTAATCTGAGAAACAAACACCGCACAAGCGGCTCGTGCGTATGATTCATTCATCGAATGAGAGGGAAGCACCATCTTTACCTCATTCAGCGGTTTCTTTCTCATTCTTTTTTTGCTTACTGCTTTTACTTCACTGATTTTTTCACCGGTGATCATTTTTCTCGAAACTCCTTTCTATGCGTATAAGTCTTTTGATACCTGCTACGTCCAAAATTTTTGTAACGTTCTCGTTTGGATTCAAAAGAACACATTCTGCACCGATTTCCGACGCCTTTGAAAAACGCCCGAGAATAAGCCCCAGTCCCGAGCTGTCCATAAACTCGACTTTCGAAAGATCAAGCACGAGCTTTTGGGGGCGGCGGCGATATAAATCCTCGTCGATCTGCATACGAACCGTCCGCGCGCTGTGATGATCAATATCTCCGCCGAGAACGCATAGCATCTCATCGTTTTTCATATGAATAACTACACCGCTTATCTCAGTTTTCATACTGATTCCTCCATAGAATAGTTTGTATGAACATTATACACTTTACCCATGTCGTATTTTGTTACAATCCCTTGTGAAAAACTGTATATTTTCCTGTAAAATCCCCTCTAAAACTTGACATCTGACGAAATATCAGATATAATTTACATTGTTAATTCAAAGACGTGAAAGGTGATTTACTATGTCTTGTCAGAAACTCGTTGGCGCCGCTGTCGTAGGACAGTCAGGTGGCCCCACCGCTGTCATTAATGCAACACTCGCCGGCGTTATCCGCGCTGCATTGTCCGATGAAGCAAAGGGAACGATTACCGAACTCTACGGCATGAGAAACGGCATTGAAGGATTCATTGACGGACGCTTCGTGTCGCTCTCTTCTATCTTTACCACTCCCAACGGAACGACCGACGAGGAAAAACTGGCACTTCTTACGCAGACGCCCGCTTCTGCGCTTGGATCCTGCCGTAAAAAATTGCCCGATCCCGAGAAAGATCCCGAATTCTTTGAAAGATTAATTTCCCGATTCAAAGAGAATAACATCCGCTACTTCTTCTATATCGGCGGAAACGATTCCATGGACACAGTAGCAAAGCTCAGTCGCTTCGTTACCGATCATGAGTACGATATGCGCGTGATCGGTTTGCCGAAAACTATCGACAACGACCTCCCCGGAACAGACCACGCACCCGGATACGGCTCTGCCGCAAAACTGATCGCCGCCGAGGTACAGGAAATTGTTCGCGACTGCGCCGTATATACCGTTCCCGCTGTAACGATCGTTGAGATTATGGGACGCGACGCGGGGTGGCTTACTGCAGCATCTGCACTCCCGCGCATTCTCGGCGGCTATGCACCTGATCTTGTGTACCTCCCTGAGTGCGACTTCTCTATGGATGCCTTCTTTGGCGATCTACGCTCTATCTTGAAAATGAAACCCAACATTGTCGTCGCCGTTTCCGAGGGCGTTCGCTTCGCAGACGGCACGTATGTCGGAGAATCCACCCAGAGCGGCGTGAAGGATGCCTTCGGCCACAAATATCTCGCAGGCACCGCAAAGATGCTCACAGAGGCTGTAAAGGCGGAATTCGGATGTAAGGTGCGCTCGATAGAGCTGAACCTTCCGCAGCGCTGCGGCGCTCATTTCGCCTCACAGACGGACCTCACCGAAGCTGCAGATGCCGGTTCAGCCGGTGTCAAAGCCGCTGTATCCGGCGAAACCGGCTCTATGATCGCGATTCTGCGTGACGAGACCGCCGCTGACTATGCTGTCATTTACAAACCCGCCAACGTGCAGAACATTGCAAACGGTGAGCAGAAGGTCCCGGACAAATTCATAACTGAAGAAAAGAACAATGTAACGGACGAATGTCTCCGATACATTGCGCCTCTCATCAAGGGCGAGCCGAAGCTTATTATGAACGGCGGTATTCCCGTCCATTTTGTCTTTGACTGAATTATAAAATAAAAAAAGGCTGTGCAATATTTGTTGCACAGCCTTTTCATTTTTAAGCTTTTTCACGTTCAAAGTAATATTTTTGGTTGTGGGAAGCAACACTCTCAATCACACCGATACAAAGAAGCGACGAAAGCATCGAAGATCCTCCGTAACTGAGGAAAGGAAGCGTTATTCCAACGACCGGCAGCATACCGAGGCACATACCGATATTTTCAAGTGTCTGCGCTATAAATATCGCGGCAATACCCATACAGATGTTCGCACCGCAATCTTTTCTCGCACGCCGCGCGAGAATAATGAGACGGCAGACAAGCCCCCCCATGAGGGCAATATAGGAAAAGACCCCAAAGAAACCAAACTTTTCCGCCACAACAGCAAAAATAAAATCCGTATAGTATTTAGGAATCGTAACGTAATACGATCCGCCTGCATAGCCGGCACCGCGGAATCCGCCGGAGGCAATTGTTGCAAGACTTTTGAGCGGCTGGTATCCGTATCCTTCGGGATCCAGCATGGGATCAAATCCAACTAAAATCCGTTGCTGCTGATAGAGAGCAAGATGTGCCCACACGTACGGAAACAAAATTATAATAACGCCGATAGCAGCCGCGAAATACCAGAGCGACAAACCGCCGGTAAAAAGCATAAGCGCCATGATTGCAGCAAACACAAGCGCGGAACCTAAGTCGCCCGTCAAAAGAACAAGACCGGTAATGATCCCTCCGTGAATGCAAAGTGCAAGAACGGAAAGGGGATGATTGATCTTTTCCTTGACTCTGTCGATATGTTTGGCAAAAGTAAGAACGAAAATTATCTTGACAAACTCTGAAGTTTGGATACTGATAAGCCCGGGAATCTCAATCCAGCAACGGTTTGTACTACCCTCAGGACCCGTTCCGACGAGAAGCGTAATGATCATCGCGGCGACAGAAACAATAAACAACGGAAGCGTAAATCGCCTGAGAAGCTCCTCATAATCAAACATAGAGATGGCAAAAACGCAAAACAAACCGAGAAGGAGCGCGGCAAATTGAACCACCACTCTTCTCGGTCCGCCTGCGCTGTCACCAGCAACGCCGGAAAGAGTGAGTACACTCAAGAAAGCCATGCCCAGTACGGACAATAGGATAACATAGTCAATCCGTCGGAATTTTTCCTTCAGTGATACAGAGAACTCTTTCATGACTCGTAAAGTTTCTTATAAAATCAGTATGCCTTGCCCCAGAAGACAAGTTTCTTCGCCGGACGTCCGCAGCATACACAAACGTCACTGATAGTCTCCTGCTCGAGCGGAATACATCTCGATCCTACGCCGGATTCTTCTTTTACCTTATCCTCACACGCAGGATCGCCGCACCACATAGCGCGAACGAATCCGTCGCCTTTTTCAGCGAGGTTCTGCTTAATTTCATCAATCGTTTTGCAGTCGTAGGTACGCGCCTGACGGTTAGCGAGAGCCTTTTCGTACATGCCGTTACGCACAGCCTCAAGCCTTTCAGCGACAGCCGCTTCCAGATTGTCAAGGGACACGATCGTTTTCTCACGGTCGTGTCTCGTAACGATTACACACTGACCGGCTTCGAGATCACGCGGGCCGATTTCGATGCGGAGCGGAACGCCCTTCATCTCATACTCAGCATATTTCCATCCGGGGGAGTTGTCACTATCGTCAAGTTTTACGCGGAAAGCCCCCTTGAGGCGTGCAAAAATACCCTCAGCCGCTTCCGTTACGCCGGGCTTGTGTGCGGCAACAGGAATAATGACTACCTGAATCGGGGCTACGGCAGGAGGAAGAACGAGACCGTTATCATCACCGTGCGTCATAATAATGCCGCCGATCATTCGGGTAGTAACACCCCAGGAAGTCTGGAACGGATGAACCAGTTTGTTCTCTTTATCTGCAAAGGTAATATCAAATGCCTTGGAGAAGCCGTCACCAAAATAGTGAGACGTGCCCGCCTGAAGTGCCTTACCGTCGTGCATCAAAGCCTCAATAGCGTAGGTGTCCTCAGCACCCGCAAACTTGTCACTCGGCGTCTTGGCACCCTTGATGACGGGAATCGCCAGATCCTGCTCGTGGAAGTCTGCGTACACATTCAGCATCTGTACCGTCTCTGCGATTGCTTCCTCGGCAGTTGCGTGCATGGTATGACCTTCCTGCCAAAGGAACTCACGGGAACGAAGGAAGGGCCTCGTTGTCTTCTCCCAACGTACAACGGAGCACCACTGATTATACAGTTTCGGAAGATCGCGGTAGGAACGGATGATATTCGCATAATGCTCGCAGAACAACGTCTCCGAGGTCGGGCGGACACACATACGCTCCGTCAGTTTTTCGCTGCCGCCGTGCGTAACCCAAGCAACCTCGGGCGCAAATCCGGCTACGTGATCCTTCTCCTTTTGGAGAAGAGATTCGGGGATGAACATCGGCATGTATACGTTTTCGTGGCCGAGTTCCTTAAATCGGGTATCAAGAATGCGCTGGATATTCTCCCAGATTGCATAGCCGTAGGGACGAATGATCATGCATCCCTTAACACTGGAATAATCGATCAAATCAGCTTTCTTGCAGATATCGGTATACCACTGCGCAAAATCCACGTCCATAGACGTGATTTGTTCCACCATTTTCTTATCGTTTTTCATTTTATGGACTCCAAACAAATTATTAATTAATGTATCAAGATATTGTACCGCAAAACGGGAGAAATGTCAAATGATTTCGGTGTACTCGTAAAATTTAATCATCGGATTTCACAAGTTTTGCGTACGTCGCCATCAGTTTTTTCGTTCCTACGTTGTCAAAAGCGATTTCGTAAAGGGTATCGGCACCCATCGCGCGCACGGAAAGGATGGATCCTTTACCGAACGTCGTGTGCTTGACACGATCACCGACAGCGAACAGCGGTGTAGTGGGAACGGATTTCGCCGAAGGTCGAGTCACCCCGCCGCGGCTCTGGCCACTAAACGAAGGCTTCCCGTATGAGCCAAAGGAATTCATAGGTTTTGAGTAACCACTACCGGATGCTCCGAATGAGATGCGTTTATCAGCCGAGTATGCTTGTCTGCCGACGTTTTCAATCAGTTCTTCCGGTATTTCGCCAACGAATCGGGAGACCTGATTGAACTGCGTGGATCCGTTCAGCATACGGTCGTGCACGTGTGTGATAAAGAGTTTTTTCTTCGCTCTGGTGATCGCCACATACGCCAGGCGGCGCTCCTCCTCGATCTCATCGGGATTGATAATAGACTGATGACCGGGGAAAAGGCCTTCTTCCATGCCGGGCAGGAAAACGATCGGAAACTCAAGTCCTTTTGCGCTGTGGATCGTCATCAGTACGACGGCATCAGCGGTTTCATCATATTTGTCTACATCCGATACGAGCGCCACGTCTTCAAGAAATTCAGAGAGGGAAGGCGTTTGAGTCGACTGCTCGTACTGTGCGGCAGACGAGATTAGCTCTCCGATATTGTCAAGGCGATCTGCCTCTTCTTCGCCGGCAGCCGCAAGCATTCTCCCGTATCCGGTGATTTCTACTACGTTTCGGATAAGATCGGAGACGGAACTTTCGGCAGCCTCTATTCGGAGATCTTCAATAAGCTGCGCAAACTCCTCCATGCTTTTCGCAGCGGCGACGGGAATTGCCTTGTAATCCTGTGCATGGCGGATAAATTCAAGCATCGGATAGCCGCTCGCGATCGCCATCGCCTCGGCGGTAAGAATAGATTTATCACCGATACCGCGCTTTGGAACATTGATAATACGCTTTAGGCGCAGATCATCAAGCGGGTTGTTTATAAGACAAAGGTACGCCAAAATATCGCGGATCTCGAGTCTGTCGTAAAAGCGGGTGCCGCCAAGCATACGGTAGGGAATACCGCTTTTCGCAAACGCTTGTTCCAAACTGCGCGATTGGGCGTTCGTTCGGTAAAGCACTGCATAATCGCGATAGGAGGCTTCCTTTTTCGCAACGCTTCTATGTACTTCGTCGCAGATAAAGCGTGCTTCATCATTCTGATTCCCGAGATTCCTCACGGTAATCTTTTCGCCGTCTGTGCTGTCTGTCCACAGCTTTTTATTGTGTCGGGTTGTATTTCTCGCTATCACGCCGTTTGCCGCATCCAGAATCGTTTTCGTGGAACGGTAATTTTGCTCAAGTTTTACGACCTTAGCACCCTTGCACGTCGCTTCGAAATTCAATATATTTTCGATCGTCGCACCGCGGAACTTGTAGATACTCTGATCGTCATCGCCGACGACCATGATGTTGTTGTGCTTACCGGAAAGGAGAAGGGTCAAGGCCAACTGCGCTTTGTTCGTATCCTGATACTCGTCGACAGAGACGTATCTGAATTTGTTTTGGATGCTGTCACGGGCCTCCCGGCAATCAGTCAAGAGGCGAACCGTCTGCATAATTATATCGTCAAAATCCAAAAGATTAGACGAAACCAGTCTTTCCTGGTAGAGCGCATAAATTTTCGCCGCTTGCTTGAGTTTGAAATCGGAACCGGCCTCGAGAGCAAATCCCTCGGGCGTAAGCAAGCGGTCCTTCGCTCTGCTGATTAGATTCATCACGCTCTTTACGGGAAGCTGTTTTTCATCAATATTGAGCTGCTTCATACAAGCAGAGATCAATTTCTTCGCGTCATCCGTATCGCAGACGCCAAAGCCGCTTTGGTAGCCAACCTCAGTGCCCCAACGGCGGAGTAGACGCATACATACGGAATGAAACGTGCCCGCCCATATTTCAGATGCCTCCGTGCTGTCCTCGCCGAATGTGGCCCGAAGACGAGCCTTAATCTCGCTTGCGGCTTTGTTTGTAAACGTGATCGCCAGAACGGACCACGCAGGCGGCGGCGAGACCGCGAACCGCACAAGATACTCTGCCAGATCCTCTTTTGGCAAGGACATCGCGTTTTCCATTTCAATTATCGTATCTTCATTTATGTCGGACGGAACAAGCGAGCTTTCCACAGCATCGCCGTATCGAATGATATACGCAATGCGGTTTACGAGAACTGTCGTTTTTCCGCTGCCGGCACCTGCCAAAATAAGGAGCGGTCCGTTCGCTGTATATACAGCCTTGCGCTGCATATCGTTAAGATGATCATAGTATTTGTCAAACAGGGCACGTTTCAGTGTTAAAAAGCGTGCGCCGAGAGAATTTATATCCGTCATAGTACACCGCCGTTTTCGGTCAATGCCGATAGAATTAATAGGAATTATAACAATTAATTATATCATACACGGCGTCAAAAAACAAGAAGATTCTGAAAAAGCATATCTGTAAACAAACCGGCGTATATATGTATAAAGATTACGGACAAACGGAGATCTTACAAATGGATAAAAAACGTTTTACTAAAGCATTCGCCTGTCTGCTTTCGGTTTTGCTCATATGTGCGTCAATCCCATGCGTTGGCGCAGAGCCCGACCAAGGCGCCCAAAACACCCCTTTTGACGTAGATGCTTTATCGGCTGTGCTTATGGACGCAGAGACCGGAGAAATTTTGTATGCAAAGAATGCGGACGAAGCGCTCCCTCCTGCATCCGTTACGAAGGTAATGACTCTTCTCCTCATTATGGAGGCGGTAGATACCGGACGGCTATCACTCACCGATATGATTCGTGTGAGCGAATACGCAGCCTCCATGGGCGGCTCGCAGGTTTACCTCGAGCCGGGCGAGGAGATGTCTCTTGAGGATATGCTCAAAAGCATCGTCGTTTCGTCCGCCAACGATGCCGCAGTGGCGGTAGCCGAAACAATCGCCGGCAGCGAAGAAGCTTTTGTAAAAATGATGAACGACCGCGCCGCCGAACTCGGCATGGAACACACAAATTTTGAGAACGTTACGGGACTCGATGATGACACCGCAAATCACCTTATCAGCGCAGAAGATATAGCAATCATGTCCCGTGAGCTGCTAAAGCACGAAACAATCCTAAACTATACAACCATCTGGATGGACACGATCAGAAACGGTGCATTCGGGCTTTCGAACACGAACAGATTAATACGTTTTTATAGTGGTGCAACCGGACTCAAAACCGGTTCCACCTCAAAAGCAAAATTCTGCATCAGCGCCACAGCAAAACGAGACAATCTTCATCTCATAGCCGTAATCATGGGATCGCCTACACGCGACACGCGAAATGAAATGGCTAAAAAACTTCTTGACTGGGGATTTGCTAATTTCGCCATGTACAGATATCCGTCTGCCGCTGTAGGCACGGTCCGCGTTCTCGGAGGGATCAAGGAAACGTGCGAAGCGGGATACGGCGATTTTACAAAACTCATGAAACGAGGGACGGAAAACGGTGTAACGGTGGAGATATTGCTTGACGAGGAAATACCCGCACCCATCAAAAAGGGAGACCCGATCGGGCGTATCATATACCGCCTCGGTGATGAAATCATCGGAGAGAATGAAATCGTAGCGCGAGAAAACGTGGAAAAAATCAGTTTTTGGGGCCTTCTCGGGAGAATGGCACAGCTTGTGCTTTTGCGGTAAATTTTTTTGAGGAAAACCTTGTAAAATTAAATTCATTGCTGTATAATATTGTACATTGGTACAAAACTAAATGAACAGCATATTATCTGACTTTCCGGAGGATAAATATATGTCGCTGAAACTAAACGAAAAGTTTTTGAAAGGGTTTATCGGCCCGAATGAAATTACATCTCTCGCCCCCCAGATCAAGACGGCCTATGAAACCGTAAGCACCCGTTCAGGCGAAGGGGCGGATTATCTCGGCTGGCTCGATCTACCCGTCAGCTATGACAGGGAAGAGTTCGCCCGCATCAAAGATGCAGCAGCGCGCATTCGCAATATGTGCGATATCCTTGTTGTTATCGGTATCGGCGGATCGTATCTCGGCTCCAGAGCCGCTATTGAGTTTGTTAAATCACCTCTCTATAATTCGCTCCCCGGAAACAAACCGGCTGTTTATTTTGCCGGCAATACCATAAGCCCCTCTGCCTTGAGCGATCTTCTTAAGATATGCGAAGGAAAGGACCTTTGCGTCAATATCATCTCAAAATCGGGCACGACCACCGAGCCTGCCGTTACGTTCCGCATTTTCCGCGAACTGCTTGAGAAGAAATACGGCACGGAAGGCGCACGCGAACGCATCTTTGCCACTACCGACAAGGCGCGCGGCACCTTAAAGACCTTTTCGGACAAAGTCGGATACGAGACTTTCGTCGTTCCGGACGATGTCGGAGGCAGATATTCTGTGCTTACGGCGGTGGGTCTTCTGCCTATTGCCTGCGCAGGCATTGATATTGATGCCATGATGCGGGGAGCCGCCGATGCAAGAAAAAAATACATGAATGCTGACGTAGAAACGAACGACTGTCTCCGCTATGCAGCAATTCGCAACATACTCTACCGAAAAGGGAAGGCTACGGAAATCCTCGCCGCATACGATCCGGCAGCGCAGATGTTCTGTGAATGGTGGAAACAGCTCTACGGCGAAAGCGAAGGGAAGGATAATAAGGGCCTTTTCCCGGCGTCCGTCATTTTTTCAACCGATCTGCATTCACTGGGACAGTTTATCCAACAGGGGACGAGAAACATCTTTGAGACAATAATTGATTTTAAAACGTCTCCCGACGCTGTGAAGATCCCCTATGATCCGGAAAATATTGACGGACTGAATTTCCTCGCAGGCGAAGATATCCACAATGTGAATCGCACGGCTACGCTCGGCACGCTCATTGCACACACCGATGGCGGCGTACCCAACGTAGTTCTGGAGATCGCGGACCGCTCTGCGTATTCATTCGGGTATGCCGTGTACTTCTTTGAACTCGCTTGCGCTGTCTCCGGATATCTTCTCGGGGTCAATCCGTTTAACCAGCCCGGCGTTGAGGCGTACAAGATCAACATGTTCGCTCTCCTCGGAAAACCCGGCTATGAGGAAACGCGTGCAAATCTGAGCGCTCGTATGCAGGACGAATAAAAAAACCAAAAAATAATCCATTTTTTTGTGCAAAAGTACTTGAAATTCCCAAAAAAGTATAGTATACTATAACTACAGAACAAACCGCACGATGCGGTCTAATAAAATTCCGCAAGGAGGAGCTTTCTATGCTGAAACTTATCATTGGAGTAAAAGGTACGGGCAAAACCAAAACGCTGATCGAAATGGTCAACGCGGCGCTTCACAAGAGCGAGGGTTCTGTCGTCTGTATCGAAAAGGGCAACAAACTTACATACGACATTAACTATCAGTGCAGACTGATAGATACAGATATGTATTCCGTTACTGATTTGGACTCTCTGTACGGCTTCATCGCAGGCATTCTCGCCAGCAACCATGACGTCACGGACCTCTTCGTCGACTCCGCACTCAAAATCGGAAACAATGATGCCACTAAATTTGACGAATTCCTCACCAAAGTTGACGCGCTCATTAAAAAGCTGGACGTTAATTGCGTTATGACATCTTCGATTCCCGTAGAAGATGCCTCCGCAACTGTTAAGCAGTTTGTCTGATTTTTAAAGCAATACAATGACAGAGTGATTTCACTCTGTCATTTTTTGTATCTCCGCATAAGATGGTAGGGAAGAGCAGTGTATACTGTTTCTCAATCACCCAAGGAGGTTAAAGTAAACAATGGCCGAAATCAGAATGAACCAATCGGCAAACCGAGACACGGTATGCATCGATACATACCGCGTGCTTGACAGTTGTCGGGACAAAGACTGCTTTGAAGACGTGCGTGTGTACCTGACAGATGAAGGGCAGAACATCCTCGACCGAACGTGCGCCGTTCGCGTAAAAAAAGCGAGCGTACAATGGTCGCACATCGATATAACCCCCATGCCCTTTAATCGCGGGTTCTATCAGCTCAACATCCGCATCTACTGTAAAATCATCTGTGAAGCGTGCGTAGCCCCCGGAAACGTCAGAGAAATCTGCGGTATTGCTGTTGTGGAAAAGAAAGTCGTCCTTTTCGGAAGCGAAGGAAATGTTAACGTTTTCAAAAGCACGGAAGAGTGCACCGGATTCTGCGAGATCCCCGGTAAAAACCCTTGTGCCGCATCCACCAATCTGCCTATTGCCGTTCTCGAAACGGTAGACCCGCTCGTGCTCTCCTCAAAGGTAGTGGAGCCGCACCATCGCTGCTCTTGTCCGTGTTCCGTGGATGAGATCCCGGACTGTATCTGCAAATCGCTCTCTGCCCCCGTGGTAGATTGCGAGGGTAGCAACCGTCTGCTCGTAACACTCGGATTCTTTTCCGTTGTTCGTCTCGAAAGACCTGCACAGTATCTCGTAAGTGCTGTGGAATACTGCGTGCCCGAAAAGGAATGCCCGCAAGCACATGAAGATGATCCCTGCAGCATGTTCAAAAAAATGCGTTTCCCGATCTCTGAATTTTGTCCGCCTTCCGCCGGCGATTCCACAATCGGATGTTCTTGCGAAGACCACACAAAGCGCTCCACCTGCGGTTAACAAAAGAACAGCCGTGCTGTCATAGCACGGCTGTTTTCCTATTTAGTCATTATCATTTAAAACTACGGAAGTGCCTTCTATGTCGATCGTTTTCCCATGAAGCGCACGGCGGAATGTCTCGTCGTGGGTGGCGATGAGGGTTAATTTGCCGGCAGTGTAGCGCAGTATTGCCGCAAGAATCAATTCTGCATGCGCCGGATCCTGACCGCTTGTTGGCTCGTCAAGAAGATAGATATCCGCATCCACGGATAGTGCACGTGCCAAGCCTGCACGCTTTTTCATCCCCCCGGAAAGTTCATGTGGGTATTTTCCTGAAGCCCGAGAAAGCCCCAGCGCCGCCAGGATTTCTCCGTCAGGTTGCTCAGGCGACACGGCAAGGATATTCTCACTGACAGTGAGCTGAGGAAAGAGGCGCGGTTCTTGAAAAGCATAGGAAACAACGGCACCGTCTCTGCAAACAGTCCCTGCATCCGGCTTTTCAAGATCGGCTATCAAGCGCAAAAACGTAGTTTTGCCGGCTCCGGATGCGCCGCGTAAGGTGAACACTCCATTCTTTAGAGTAAGGTTCACGTTTTGAAGCACTACGGTACCATTGTACATTTTCAAAACATTTTCAAATACGATACTCATTCCGCCACCTCCGTCTTTTCATGCGAATCTATCCGAAAGACCGACAAGCGGAAAAGCAAACCTTCTATGAGCATGCTGATCAAAATGACCGTGATCGTCCATGCAAACAGCGCCGGCGTCTCAAGATAGACTTTTGATTCGTAAATATATCCACCAATCGAGAAAGAGAGTGAACAGAGCACTTCGGCCGCAATCCCCGCCTTCCACGCCATCCCGAGGGAAGTGCGGGCTGCAGATGTAAAATGCGGAAGTGCTGCCGGAATATACAAAAGACGAAATTTTTTTAAAAAGTCAAATCGGTATAGCTTGGCGACCTCCCAAAGTTCACGGTCAACGGAACGAAGACCCGTTAGAATATTACCCGTTACGATGGGAAGAACCATCAGAAAAGCAGAAAATGAGGGGACGCGATCTCGACCTATCCAAACGAGCGCCAATATGATAAACGAAGCCACCGGCACAGCACGGATCACCGACAAAACCGGCGAAAACATCGTATTTATCAAGCGAAACCGAAAACAAAACGCTGCAAGAATAATGCCGACCGCACAACCTGCAATATAGCCAATCAAAACACGCACGAGCGAGCCGAAGATAGAAAACCAAAAAGACGTTTCAGCGAAAAGGGAAACCATCACCCTCCCAACTGCAAAGGGGGTGGGAAGCAGGACCTCTTTGTCCACAAAATAAGCCGCTGCTGCCCAGACACATCCCCAAAAAAGAAGCGCTGCACCCGTTCGCAAAAACCTATCAAGAAAACGTTTGTTACTGTATGTAATAGATGTTTTCATCCGGTACGTTTCCACCTACAGAAGCAGGATCGAATTTATAGAGCACTTTAAAAAATCCGTCAAGACCGATTCGCATCTCATCACCGACAATGCAAACGATATTCGCATCGGGAATCGCCTTCAGCGCAACGGGGGCCGCGGGAATAATCCCAACCTCGGCGATCACACCTGCAGCCTCTTCGGGCGTGTTATTCACAAAATCGACGGATGCTTTATATTCCTCCAAAAATGCTTTAACTGCACTTGGGTATTTCTCGGCAAATTCACGACGAATGACTACACATCCCTGATAGAGGGCACCGTCATCACCGTTCTTCTCAGCAGCTTTTTCCCACTCCTCAGTAAGATTCAAAGCGATACGCACTTCTTTGTTTCCGTTCAAAACGGTCGTTGCGTTTGGCACGGGAAGCATGCCAATCACGACGGAGCCGGCGCTCATCTGCGTCGCCAATTCTGAATGTTCGGTGAGATAGATCACCTCACACTGGATATTGTTAGCGGCGAGAATGTAGTTGAGAACATACTCCGGGGTAGAAGCCTTACCGGTTGCGTAAATCGTTCTTCCGGCAAGATCTTCAATCGACTGAATAGTGTTTCCGTTTTCGAGAACGTAAAGCACGCCCAGCGTATTTACAGCACCGATCATCAGTTCTCCGCCGGTCTTTGCGTAAAGAAGAGCCGCGAGATTCGTAGGCAAAGCCGCGATGTCATAATTACCGTTTATGATTTCCGCCGTGATTTCATCAGGTGCAGCTGCGACGGTGAACTGATACGGGGCGGTTTCATTCGAACTCGCGTCGTAAATCATTTTTGCCATGCCCATACCGGTCGGCCCTTTAAGCGTAAACACACGGATAGCGTCAGGCGTAGCCTCCTTCGAGCATCCGGCAAGAATGCCAAGAGCAAGAACAGCACACATAAGAAGAGCAATTATTTTTTTCATAACATGAATCCTTTCAAAATTCATTAAAATTGTCTTTTTATTTGCGGAACACAGCGGAGAGCTCTGCTTCGTCAAGAAGGACAAGCCGTTTACCGTCACGCCGCAAAGTTCCGTTATTTTCCAATTTATCAAGTGCGCGGTAGAGAGAAGCGCGCCCCATCCCAAGCGATTCCGCCAGCGCAGAATAACTGACGTGCAGGGAAATAACGCCTGCTTCGTCACGTGGCAGTTCTGATAGATATACGGCAAGCTTCGCCTCGGCTGAACCCGCAGTAAAGGCGGAAATTTTCTGATTCAAAAAACAAATCCGCGCTGAAAGAAAACGAATATAGTTTTCACTCAAAAGGCTGTTGGAGGAGATCAGCCTCTTTACCGTCTTTTCGGGAATGAGAAGCACTCTCACCTCGGAAAGCGCGCGTATTACCGTTTCGTAGCGGTTATTTCCAGAGTACAAAGAAGCCGCACCGAATATTTGGCCTTTCCCCAAAGTTCGAAGAAGAATACCGTTATCGGATGAATCGGACAAAACGCCCGCTGTACCGTCAGCAATCACTGCAATTCCGGTAATCGGCGCCTCTGCGCTTTGAATAATCGTATCAACAGAATATGAAATGAATGCACATTCTGAAAAGAAAGGAGTTTGCTTCTCCACAGTAAGCGGCGAAACATCTGAAAAGAGAAATGTTTCCACGAGGATATTTTCTATCTCTTTCATACGAATTTCTGTCATACTCGCCTCCTGCAACTGTCTCGTTTGAGACAATTACAGTATACATCCATTTTCCAAATTTGTCAAGTCTTTTTCGCACAACACTATTTATGAATGAATTGTAAAGAAAACGGGAATTATTTGAAATTCACGCGGAAATGTTATACAATATTATAAAGGACATTACTTGTCCAATAATACCGGAAAGGATATTCCGTTTCACACGGACATGGAAAACAGTATGACTCTATTTGTATTGGCAGCAGGTCTCGGTTCGCGTTACGGCGGCCTCAAACAGCTTGACCCCATGACACCTCACGGTGAATTCATTATTGATTTCTCCATCTTCGACGCGATCCGCGCAGGTTTTGATCACGTAGTATTTATTATCAAGAAAGAGAATTACGACGTATTCCGCGAGACGATCGGTGCCCGCATTGAAAATAAGATAAAGGTAGATTACGCTTTTCAGGCAATTGACAAACTCGTGCCCGCAGACAAGATCCCCGAAGGCCGCGTAAAGCCCTGGGGAACATTCCACGCGCTCCTTTGCGCCAAGGAATATCTTAACGAGCCGTTTGCGGTAATCAACGCTGACGACTTCTACGGTGCCGATGCTTATAAGAAAGTTGCGGACTTCTTGTGCGGCGTCGCACACAAAGACGACAACCGTTCCTTCGCCATGGTCGGATACCGTCTCGGAAACACGCTGACCGACGCTGGAAGCGTTGCACGCGGTGTATGCGAAACAAAAAACGGTATTCTCACGGTTATCAACGAACGCGCCAAAGTTTTCAAAGATCCAGACGGTGCACACTATGAAGACGAGAACGGCGCATCTGTCCCCGTATCGCCCGATACGCCGGTTTCTATGAACTTCTGGGGATTCACACCGGATTTCTTCAAGGATTCCGAAAAGTATTTCGGAGAATTCCTCAATGCCGAACACAAAGATCCGCTCAAAGCCGAGTGCTATCTCCCCGTGGTCGTGGGCGAGATGATCAAAAAAGGTGAGTGTGAGGTATCCGTACTTCAAACAACCGCCAAGTGGTACGGCGTGACCTATCTCGAGGACAAGCCGGGCGTCGTTGCCAAAATCCACGAAATGATTGAATCCGGCGAGTATCCGGACGGACTCTGGAAATAATTTCTCAGAAAGGATTATATTATGGCAATTCTTGTTACAGGCGGCACCGGCTATATCGGTTCTCACACGGTCGTTGAACTTCAAAACGCAGGATACGACGTTATCGTTTGCGATAATCTGTCCAATTCCTCCGAGAAATCTCTTGCCCGTGTGGAACAAATCACCGGAAAGCCCGTAAAATTTTATAAATCCGATATCCGCGATCACGCCGCGATGGATGCGATCTTCGAAAATGAAGCCATCACGGCCGTTATCCATTTTGCGGGACTCAAAGCGGTAGGTGAATCCGTCTTAAAACCATGGGAATACTACGATAACAACGTTACCGGTACACTGACCCTTGTCGATGCAATGCGTAAGCATAACGTGAAAAATATCATTTTCTCTTCCTCCGCCACAGTTTACGGCACACCCGCATTCGTTCCGATCACCGAAGAGTGTCCGAAAGGGCAGTGTACAAACCCCTACGGCTGGACGAAATCCATGCTGGAACAGATCCTGACCGATATTTATACAGCTGACAATGAGTGGAACGTAGTGCTCCTCCGCTACTTCAATCCGATCGGTGCACACAAAAGCGGTCTCATCGGAGAGGACCCAAACGGAATTCCAAACAATCTCATGCCGTACGTTACGCAAGTAGCTGTTGGTATTCGTCCCGAGCTCGGTGTATTCGGAAACGATTACGACACGCACGACGGCACGGGTGTGCGCGATTATATTCACGTTGTAGACCTCGCCGTCGGACACGTGAAAGCACTCCGAAAAACGGAAGAGAACGCTGGACTCAAGATCTACAATCTCGGTACCGGCAATGGCTACAGCGTTCTTGACATCGTACACAATTTTGAAAAGGCAACCGGCGTAAAGATCCCGTACTCAATCAAACCGCGCCGCCCCGGAGATATCGCAACCTGCTATGCAAATGCAGACCTTGCCGCATCCGATCTCGGATGGCGTGCAGAAAACGGCATTCTGGAAATGTGCGCCGATGCATGGCGCTGGCAGAAAAACAACCCGCACGGTTATAGTGACTAATAAAACAAAAGAAAACACCGCAGTCTGAATGACTGCGGTGTTTATATTTACTTACGCTTTCAAATATCCTTCGAGTAAATCGATCTGATGCAGAACCGAGGCAGGGGCAGGGCCGCCGTATGCGCCGCGCTCCTTCACGCACGTTTCCAGGCTGATCGCAGTATATACCTCTTCATCAAACAGAGACGAGTAAGATTTATAGACGTCCATAGAAAGCTCTTCCAGCGTCGTATCTTCGGCAATACAGTGCGCAACCAGGCGTCCGCTGATCTTATATGCATCCCGAAAAGCCATGCCGCGTTTCACAAGATAGTCTGCGCAGTCCGTGGCGTTAATAAATCCGCGGGATGCGGCACGCCGCATCGAATCCTTACGGACTATCATCGTTTCGAACATAGCGGTGAAAACCTCGACGGCGATTTTCGTGTTGTCGAGCGCATCAAAGATCGCCTCCTTGTCCTCCTGCATATCTTTGTTGTACGCGAGAGGGAGTCCCTTCATCATCGTCAGAAGTGTTGTTAGATCTCCATAGACACGTCCGGTCTTTCCACGCACAAGTTCTGCGACGTCAGGATTCTTTTTCTGCGGCATTATGGACGAGCCGGTGGAGTACGCATCATCAAGCTCGATAAATTTGAACTCGGACGAACACCAAAGAATGATCTCCTCCGCAAAGCGGCTCATGTGCATCATAAGGATGGAAAGTGCCGAGCATAGCTCGATGACGAAATCGCGATCAGACACACCGTCCATGCTGTTCTCCGTAACGGAGGAAAAGCCGAGAAGTTCTGCCACACGGTGGCGGTCAATCGGATACGTAGTGGAGGCCAATGCACCCGAGCCGAGCGGCATCACGTCCGTACGGCGGTATACGTCCTCGAGACGGTCCATATCGCGCATAAACATCTGTGCGTAGGCAAGGATATAGTGCGCAAACGTTACCGGCTGTGCACGCTGCAAATGCGTGTAGCCCGGCATTACCGTATCGATGTTTTCCTTGGCTTTTTCACAAATAGCACCAAGAAGGGAACCGACAAGAGATTTTACCGCAGTTATCTCATCTTTCAGGTGCATGCGGATATCCAGTGCTACCTGATCGTTGCGGCTGCGTGCCGTATGGAGACGTTTTCCAGTCTCCCCGATGCGTTCGGTCAGAACTGCCTCGATAAACATATGTATATCTTCCGCTTCAGGATCAATCCGGAGCGCACCGTTTTCAAGATCAGCGAGGATCTCTCCAAGAGCTTCTACAATTTTCTCGGACTCCTCTTTTTCAATGATACCGCATTCGCCGAGCATAGTTGCGTGCGCGATAGAGCCTTTGATATCCGAACGGTACATACGCCAGTCGAAAGAGATGGATGAGTTGAAATCATTTACGCGCGAATCTACCGCTTTGGAAAAACGCGCATCCCACATTTTACCTTTCATAAACACCTCAAATTATCGATGTATAAAATGACCTGGCCGTCTGGCAGTCAGGTCATTTCTACTAAATTTATTTGCTGCCGAGAAGCTTGGCGCGAACCTTGATCGGGAGGCCGAACAAGTTAATGAATCCGGCAGAATCTGCCTGATTGTAATCTTCGTCTTCGCCGAAGGATGCGGTCTGCTCATCGTACAGCGTGTAAGGAGATGTCACGCCGGCGTTAATGATGTTGCCTTTGTAAAGCTTTAGTTTTACGTCACCGGTAACCGTTTCATTCACCTTGTCAACGAACGTGCACAGAGCCTCGCGAAGAGGAGTGAACCACTGTCCGTTGTAGGTGAGATCTGCCATTTTGGGTGCAATCTGCGCCTGCATGAAGTGGAAGGTTTCCTTGTCGAGAGTGATCGTCTCAAGAACATTGTGTGCTTTGTAGAGGATCGTACCGGCGGGCGTCTCGTAAACGCCGCGGCTCTTCATACCGACGAGACGGTTTTCAACGATATCAAGAATACCGACGCCGTTAGCACCGCCGATAGCGTTCAGTTTCTCAATAAGAGCAACACCGTCCATTTCCACGCCGTCAAGTGCGGTAGGAATACCTTTTTCGAAATGGATCGTTACATAGGTCGGCGTGTCGGGTGCCTGCTCGGGAGACACACCCAGTTCCAAAAAACCTTCCTTTTGGTAGTCGGGCTCGTTTGCGGGACTCTCGAGATCCATACCTTCGTGACTCAAATGCCAGAGGTTCTTATCCTTAGAATAGTTCGTCTCGCGATTGATCTTGAGAGGGATATTGTGCGCTTCCGCATAGTCGATCTCTTCCTCGCGGGATTTGATGTCCCAAACTCTCCAGGGAGCGATAATCTCCATCTCGGGAGCGAATGCCTTGATCGTCAGTTCAAAACGAACCTGGTCGTTACCCTTACCGGTACAGCCGTGGCAGATCGCATCAGCACCTTCGGCCTTGGCAATCTCTACGAGGCGTTTCGCGATGCAGGGACGTGCGTGGGAAGTACCGAGAAGATAATCCTCATACTTGGCGTCGGCCTTAAGACAGGGCCAAATGAAGTCTTCAACATACTCTTTGCGAAGATCCTCAATATACAACTTGGACGCACCGGTTTTGAGTGCCTTTTCCTCCAATCCGTCAAGTTCCGTGCCCTGACCGACGTCACCGGAAACAGCGATCACTTCGCATCCGGGGTAATTTTCCTTCAGCCATGGAATAATAATGGAGGTGTCAAGACCACCGGAGTACGCAAGAACAATTTTTTTGATTTCCTTTTTCATTTTTCTACCTCAATGAATAATTATAATGTTTGAATAAAAAATTATGTATTAATTATACCGCATAGTCTGCAGTTTGTCAATACCCGTTGTGCATAAATATTCTCACAAAAGCAAAAATATGCAAAGCATTATGCACAACTGCGCGTGAAATCACACGCAACACCAATATTATACTACTGACCGTGTAAAATAACAAGACAAATTTGTAACAAATCCGTTTTTTCGGCGGAAATTTCTTCGGTTATTTTCGAAGAGGGAAGCAACAATAAAAACGAAACGAAAGGAGTTTTTTATGAAACTGAAAAAATCTTTACTCATAGCATTCGTTATCTGCCTTACCGTGTGCGCAATAATGCCGCTCTCGGCACAAAGCATATCAACAAAACCGCTGAACTGGTACTGCCGCCACGAAAAAGACGGTAAGCAGCCTATGTGCGATTCGGAGATGCACTTCATCGAGAAGTATGACGGATACTATATTGATACCAAAAACTGCGATCCGGCTGCTGCAGAAAAAGTAATCTACCTTACCTTTGATGTCGGGTATGAAAACGGAAATGTTGCAAAAATACTCGATACGCTTAAAGCCGAAGACGTCCCCGCAGCGTTTTTTGTTCTCGATCATCTTGTGAAAAGCGAGCCGCAGCTTGTAAAGCGTATGGCAAGCGAAGGACATCTCGTTTGCAATCACACCGCTTCGCACCGCGATATGACGAAAGTGCATTCAGCCGAAATATTCACGGCAGAACTCAAAAAACTGGAAGATTCCTGTGCTGAGATCGGTGTAACCACGGCGAAATACTACCGCCCGCCTGAAGGACGATTCTCGGAAGAAAATCTAAAATTTGCGATGGACGCAGGATTCAAAACTGTATTTTGGAGTTTTGGATACGTCGACTGGGATAACGAACGTCAGATGGCACCCGATGATGCAATGACAAAAATATTTGACGGGCTTCACAACGGGGAAGTACTTCTTCTGCACCCCACCTCTGAAACAAATGCAAAAATTATGCCGGATCTGATCCGTGAACTTCGGGCACGCGGCTACCGTTTTGGGACGCTGGCCGAACTGACGCAAGCCGATAACTAAAAAACGAAAGGAACGATGCGTATGCGCCGCTGTGTTTCAGTATTTCTTCTCATTATTTTTTCCGTTCGCATAGCATCGATTACGGTTTCGGGAGTTTCATCGGCATCTGAGACGGAAAAAAGTGTTTATTCCTCGCACGACAACGAGAGCAGAAAAATCGCCATCACCTTTGACGACGGTCCGCACCCGCGGTACACCGCCGAAATCCTCGACATTCTCGCTGAACATGGTGCCCATGCCACCTTTTTCATTATTGGAGATAACGCTAAGAACTATCCCGATATCCTTTCACGTATCCAAAAAGAAGGACACGAGATCGGCAACCATACCTACTTGCATAGAAATCTCCAGAAAACGACACCGGACATTATCCGAAAACAAATACTGGATGCTGAACAGACCATTCTAGAACTAACCGATCAGAGAACAAAATTGCTTCGGCCGCCGGGCGGGTTGTACGATCAGAAAGTATGTGACACAGCGCGTTCACTTGATTACGAAGTTATTCTTTGGACGATCGACACAAAAGACTGGACGCATCCAACCGTTGACGAGATCGTCGAGAAAGTAGAAGCAAATATCAAAACCGGCGACATTATCCTGTGCCACGATTTTATCGGCGGCGGATCAACGCCAACCCCGGATGCCCTAAGGCGGATCATCCCCGATCTCACAAGGGAGGGGTACGAATTCGTTACCGTTTCCGAATTAATCCACTCAAAATAAAGAGAAGCGCCTCATTTGAGAGGTGCTTCTCTTTCGTCGGTCATTCGTTACGATATTCGGAACGAAGAATGGAGCAGACGCCAATCGTCCTATAACTCTCCTTAATTAACATTGACTCTCGCTGTAATCCCTCAAAAGACATTCCGCATTTCTCCATAGCACGGCGGCTTCTTTCGTTACCTTCAATATATTTTGCCTCGATTCTGTGCAGATTCAGATCAAAAAAACCTACCTGCAGCACGGCACGGATCGCCTCGGCGGCAAGCCCTTGCCCCCAGTATTCGCGATTGAATACGTATCCGATCTCTCCGCTGTTGTGCGAGAAATCGAGAGACGTAAACCCGCACGTACCGATCATTTTATTGTTTCCCCTAAAGACTACCGCCCAATCACGAAAATCCCCCGATCGGTATTTCGGCAAAACATACGTAATATACCGAAGAGTATAGTTCTCACTCGGATGTACGTTCCACGTGAGAAATTCTGTAACGAGAGGATCCCTCGCATATTCGTACATATCTCGGTAATCCGTCTTTTTAAGACGCCGCAAAACAAGGCGCGGCGTGGTAAGTTCGGGTGGATCACGAAAATAGCGGACGGCGGCATCTTTATTCATTTACGATCCCCTGATTTATATTATTTCTATCATCACACACATATTATATTCCTTTACAAAGTGAATTGCAACCAATAGAGTGAAAATTTGCAATTGTTAAATATAAATTTTCGATTCAATTATTGAAAGATACGACCGTTCGTGCTATAATATTACATATTATTCAGTGAGGCGTGATTATATGGCTACTCGAAACTCTATTGCTTTTCTCGGCGTCGGTAACATGGGCGGTGCTATCGTAAAAGGAATTTTGACAAGCGGTCTCTTTTCTCCCGAGAACGTTGTACTTTGTGACGTTTTCAAAGAGAAATGCGAATCGTTTATCAGCCTTGGATGCAGATACACCTCCCAATTAACAGAAGCCGTGCAAAGAGCAGATATCGTTCTTCTGTCCGTTAAACCGCAGCAGATGGATGAAGTGTTTGGTGAAATCCGCCCCCTTATCAGCGGCAAACTGGTTCTTTCCATTGCCGCCGGGTTGCCGATTGAAAAAATCGCTGTCAATCTGCCGGGGGCGTCCGTTGTTCGTATCATGCCAAACACACCGCTTCTTCTCGGCGAAGGCGTGAGTGCGCTTTGCCGCCGCCCCGACGTATCTTTCGTTTCAGAGGAAGATTTTGCACTCGCATTCCGTATTTTTTCTGCATCCGGAATGGCCGTGGAGTTAGCGGAAGAGCAGATCAACCCTATCACTGCACTCACCTCCAGCTCCATCGCATATTTCGCCCGTTTCATCGGTGATATGTATGAATGGGCAATCGAAAACGGCTTCAGCCCCTCAAAGGAAACAATGGAAATGATCTGCCGTTCCGCCATCGGAACCTCTGCATTGCTTATAAAAACCGACTTTGATCCCAAAACACTCGAAGCGGCCGTTACATCAAAAGGCGGCACCACCGCAGCGGCGATGAAGGTGTTCACCGAAGAGGGGATTGACACGATAATCCCCAAAGCTATGGACGCTTGCCTTCACCGTGCCGATGAACTGGCCGGCAAATAATGCGTTCGCTGTAAACATACAAAAAAGCACGTCCGCATATACTGTGTCAGAATGATTTTATGCCCGGAGGTGGAGAGTTTGACACAGTCAACCGCGTATTACACGGATATATCGTCGGAGAATCGGCTATCTCGAAATATCATCGTTCCTTTTGTGGCAATCTCGTCCGTTATAATTTTCACAGTCATCGGTTTTTTTGGCGTTTCAGTCGCTTTCCCCGACGGAGCGAATTTCGAACTGCAGAAAATTGACGTATACGCCGGCTGTGAGCTGCCGATGGAATACATAATGCGTGCTGCTGCTTTGTGCCAGCCTGTTTTCTGGCTCATCGGATTACTCTTTGTAAGCGGTTACGTAATGTTTGAAAATTTCTTTATCGGCGTATTTTTCGCCGTGCAAGGCGCCGCTTTTGGCATTTTACTGCGACTTTCATCGCTTTCAGATCCGAAAACATCACTTCACTGTATAGCGCTTCATACTTTACTCATTCTCATTTTTGTTGCATTTACGGCCGTTTGTCGAACGAGCAAAGGTGTACTCCCACCCCAAGACGCATTCGTCTACTCACTGATAACAGCCGGCATTGCATCTATGATTCTCGTCATCTCTTCTATACTGTAACACTTATCGAAAACTTACCGAAAGGGTACACCGAAACGGTGTGGACGTAAAAAATGAACAGATATGACCGCGAGGAAACCGAAAACAAAAAAAGAACGTCTTGGTTTGACCGCGCCCGAAAAGAAAGGGAAGGGATTGATCCCGACGAGCGGAAAGCGCTGGACAACCCGACCGTCGCCTCCTTTTTCAAACTCCTGGGACGAAAAATCAATACGCTTCTTTCCGTAAACCTTTTATACGTATTTGGAAATTTTCCTATTTTCTTTTTCCTTCTTGCTATGAGCGGATACGTGTCAGACAATACCTTCGCACCGTATTATCAGCAGTACGCCCCTCTCCTCGGCGCGTCGTTCTTTGATCCCTCACCCGTAACAGCGACTCTCCTCGGAGTATTCGGGCTTCAAACAGGTGTTACGATTCCCACCACCTTGACCACGGTATTCTTTGCTCTCACAGGCTTGCTGCTCGTTACCTTCGGACCGGTGAACGTTGGGACATCCTACGTAATCCGCAGTATGATTCGCGAAGAAGGACTCTTTCTCCTCTCCGATTTCTGGTATGCTATAAAACGTAACGTAAAGCAGGAATTCCTATTCGGTGCTTTGGATCTTATCATCATGGGACTTCTCGGATATGATTTCCTCTATTTCTATCTGAACCTCGGCTCGGGCAGTACGTTTATCTACATTCTCTTTTTCATTACCTCGGCGATGATCATTGTGTATACTATGATGCGTATGTATATCTATCTTATGATGATTACATTTGACTTATCTATTTCCAAACTTCTCAAAAACGCGCTGTTTTTCACCATTCTCGGCATCAAGAGAAACATTATGGCGCTCCTTTGGATTTTCCTTCTCGCCGCCGTTGAATATCTGTTCCTCATCGTTTTCTTCCCGGTCGGTGTTATCCTGCCGATGATCATTCTGTTTTCCGCCGCTTCGTTTGGATGCGCTTTCGCCGCTTATCCGAAAATCAAGGAAATCATGATCGATCCCTACTACGCGGAGCATCCCTCCGAGGTTAACGAATAAAGTTCAAAAAGAACTGCGCAGGTTACAGCCTGCGCAGTTCTTTTTTAAGTCAATTCATTTTGCGTAAATTTCTTCCATACAGCTTTTACAAACCACACAGCAAAGAATGCAAACAGCACGCCGAGGATTGCACCCACCAAAACGTCTGTGGGGTAGTGTACGTACAGATACAAGCGTGACAGCGCCACGAGAATTGCCGCAATCATCGCAGGGATACCGAGCCTCTTATCACGAATCAAAAGAACCGTAGCGCCCTCCAGAGAGGCGAGCGTATGGCCGGATGGAAAAGAGAAATCAGACAAGCGCTCAACAAGCAATGCGACATCCCGCATTTCGTTCGCATCGTACGGGCGGATCCTTCCGATAAGCGGCTTGAGCGTCATGTTGCCGACAAGGAATCCGCACAAAAGTGCCACGCCCATCATGGCGCCCGTTGCACGCGTTTTTTTGAAAACCAGCAGAACGGCGGCAAGGATCATCCAAAAAAGGCCGTGATCGCCGAGTTTCGTAACGAGGGGGAAGAACCAGTCCAAAAACCCACACTGAAACACGTCCTGGATCCAGTCAAGAATACCAATCTCAAATTGATTCAACTGTTGAAAAAAAGTCATAGGCACTCCTTTAATGGTTATAACGGTCGTAAATCAAAAACGCATCGCCAACACGGCGGAAGAAGAACGTAGTATCAATATAATCCTTGTAATCTTCCATGTTGGTGCGTTTCAAGACGTGCGTAAATGAAATACGACAGGAAAACGTATTTTCATCATATTGGTAAAATTCGGACGTACGGACATCTTCGAAATCATAGGAATTGTGCTTGATAACAAAATACGTAAGAGACGTTTTGAGATATTCGTACAGCTCGCTTTCCGGATCAATATAACCGGAAACCGAATAAAACATGGCATCGTTTTGCATGTATTTGGATATCGCTTTAGCGGCATCTATGATATAGGCATTGCGGTCTTCGGGAATAACTTCCTCATAGAGAACATCTGCTGTAAACACGGCACCCTCGGCGGTCACGGTACACTCTCTGCCATCGGGCGAAAGCACCGTCACCGAATCGGGCGGCAGGTACATATCATCAATTACATATTCTAAATAGACGATACCCTCAACGCCTTCCGGCATAAAGGAGCACGATTTATCCTTCGCCTCTTCTCCACTCAAAGCAGTATCAGGAACCTCCGCACCGTTTACAAGTACAGTGTAGCCTTTGGGGGCGGTAATACTGACCGTTTCATTTGCGGCACAGTAAAGTTCAAAATCGCTAACCTCGTACAGAGAAAACCCTTTTTCCGTCTTTTTGTCCGATTCTTTAAGCGTAAAAGCGGAAAATTTTATATTGTCAGCTTTTACAATGTACTTAACGGACGTATCAAGACCTGTGGTGATCTGGGAATATGTGAGTTCTTTGTCATCCGTGAAAGCCGTAAGATATCGGCAGAGCGTATCGGCCGTTTCATACTCCGTAAGCGGCACTTCGCACTGATCTACGAGCTTACCGAAATCGCCGGATGCGTAATATTCTGCAAACACACGCTCCGCCTCGTACTGCGGTCTCGCAGATTCGTAATCAGCAAGATACGTCTTAACAATACCGAGTCCTATGTGAATCAAAACAAGAACGAGCGCAATAAATATAAAATACACCGTGTAAAAAACAGGAAACCGTTTTGTCTTCTGCATCGTCATCCCTCCACTTCAACCGTTTCGGGCGCAACCATAAAGAAAGTCGGCATCCGACGCGGCGTTGTAAACGCCTTGTATTTATTGACAAGGCCCTGGAGTTGATACTGATCAAGACGTTCGGGGTCTATATCATACTTGGTGTAATAATCCTCATAGTACATAAGGGAAGAAGATCCGCCGTCAAGCATTCCTGCCGTTACAGCGCCGTAGGACACCATAATATCTATGACGTCGTTGTGGGTAGCGCCAAGACTGCTGGCCGTTCTTCCGTCCGTTACGAGCAAGATGACCGCACCGTCCGCCCGCTGACCGATTGCCGTTCTTTGCGCGGTACCTGTATTACTGTCCGCGTAGTGGAGATGCACGTTCGTTCCGTCGTGATCAATGAGGAGATTGCCGGTCTGGAACGAAACTGCATCGCGGATACCGAGTTTGTCCGCCTTTGCCCGTGTCATCCCTTCCGTTACGACAAGATTGTTGTCCTTGTCAAAACCAATAAAGGTTTTCCATGAATAGCCGTCATTCCAAACACAATCACCTTTGGAATAGGTTAGCCCCGTAGGATTATCTCCCGTGCCGGTGCCGCCGATATCGGCAAACTCACCGCCGTTTATAATTGCAACCGCGCCTTCGCGCTCTGCCATCTCAAAGATGCGCGCGCCTGTTTTGCCGCTATTGTAATCGCTGGATGTGCCTACATAAAGTCGGGAAGGATCTTTAACAACAAGGACATATGCTTTATATGTAGAACCGCTGAGCGTGTGGAACAGCATACCGTCTTTTGCATCCGCCCATTCGTCAACGGGCTCCGTACCTTCGCCGTGCTGAGAGTCAGACGGCGTTTGGGAAGCTGCATATTCCTCGAGAGACATCACGTCGGTGCTTATTACCTTACTGTCGGCAAGGATCGCTTCCACCTCAGCATCCTCAAGAAAGAGTCCCGGTACCCATTTCGTAGCGCTTGCCTGCAGAGCAGACAACACCAGCAAATTGCGCACGGTAGGACTCGGTCCGTTGGCAACTGTGTTGCAGAACGCAAAAACAGCATATACCAAAAGTACTACCAAAGTGAGTAAAATGAGCAGCGAGCGCCGCACTACACACCACATCGTCTTCTTGACAGATTTTTTCTCGGGAGCGAACGGTTCTCCGTGTTTACAAAGCGCTTTTGGCAACTGTTCGTTTTCGACAACTTGATCCATAGAGATGTTCCCCTTCATGGATTCATCGACAGAAAGTTTCTTTTTCCGTTTATTGGGATTATACACACCGGGCACATACGCACCGTGTTCAGAAAATGCTCTTTTTGGATTCAAAACAAATATCCTCTGTATTTCAAATAATAGCCGATTATTTTTTCTCCGGTTCTTCGGCAAAAACCCATCCACGCTGTACGCGGAAGCTGAGCATAAACAGCACCGTATCCACGATCAGCTTGACAAACGTTTTAAGAAGGGCGAACTCTCCGCCGACCATATCGGTTATAAATGAGAAGATTCCCAAAACGCCGGCAGAAATAGCCATGAGCAAGAGTGCTAACAAATAGTAACGCTTAAGTGCGACCTTTGAAGAAACTCGGCTTTTGAAAACCGCCTTTTTATTCAAAGTGTAATTAAACAGCGATGAAACGATTCGTGCCATGATGCCATAGATCACGTCCGCCCACGCGCCGAGTGCAATCAAGGAGAAGCGTGCCAACACATAATAGACACCAAGATCCACGATGGAGGAAAGCGCGGAACTGGAAACGAATTTCAGTATCAATCCGTAGATGCGAATGGAATCGCGCACAGGGCGAAAATGGGACGTGCGGTTTTCTTCTATGTAAACGGTATGAATTCTCACTTCACTGTACTGAATATGACGAGAGCTCATTTCAAGAAGCATGTTCGTCTCGTATTCGTAACGATCCCCCTCCACTTCGAGCATATCAGGCAAAAATTTTGCAGGAATGGCACGAAGACCGGTCTGCGTGTCCGAGATATTAAGACCGCAGAAAAGGCGGAAAACCAAAGAGGTAATCCTGTTGCCGATACGGCTTCTCGGCGGCACGTGCGGCTCGGAGAAATCACGCACGCCGAGGATAACGGCGTGCCGATCGCACATCTCACGGGCACAGTCTAAAACATCCTCTGCAAGATGTTGTCCGTCTCCATCCACCGTTATAACGCCCGCCGTTTGCCTGCCGGAATCAAGATAGTATCGAAAAGCCGTTTTCATGGCCGCGCCTTTTCCTCGGTTTATTTCATGGGTAAGGAGAGTACATCCCGGGGCATCAACGGGAAAGTTCGGAATAAACTCGGGAGCCGATCCATCATTTACAAGAATAATATCGTCAAATCCGACAGCTATAAGGTCACTGACTGTTTTTCTCAGTTTTTCATCCGGATTTAAGGATGGAATAATTACGGTTACGTTTATACGTTCCACAGTATCACTTCTTTCACAAAATTTATTCTAATAGTCGCCCGATCTCAATTACGGTTCCCTCAAAAACTGAGGATCAATCGTAGCGGACAGATACTTTTTCAGTGTATCGAGAGAGAGGGAGTTACCGTAGTAGGAGATTCCATGCGAGTTTGCCATTTCCTCGGTAAAATCGCTCAGATAATACACCTGGTTCTGATAAAAAGATGTATCAAAATAGTAAACGGTCGGGATAAAAACAACGTTTTCAATAGCCGGAACCCCGTCTGTGAGTACCATATCAAAGGAAATCATTCCGCCGAGCATATTGTAATCTTTCGCCTGCTCTGCGGCAAAGTTACCAAGGGAATACACACAAAGCGTACGACCTCCGTCAGCGCGGTCGATCCATTCCACGGGCTGAATCACGTGCGGGTGATGGCCAATAATGGCGTCCGCTCCGTTATCAGCGAGAAGTCTCGAAAAATCTCGTTCGATCTGCGTGGGGGTAAAGGTATTTTCCGCATCCCAGTGAACCGAAACGATAACAAAATCGGCAAGTTCACGGGCGCGCGAAAGCTGCGTCATAGCGGTTTCGTCGTCAAAATAAGGAATAACCGTTTCCGATCCGTCGGGCAGGGAAAGATAGTTAGTAAAGAACGTATAGGAGAGAAAAGCAATACGCACGCCATTTCTTTCGATGATGCGAAGCGTGTCGTAATCGGTTTGATCTTTATAACCGCCGATTAGGGTAATACCTTCGAGAGAATTCCAAAAATCAATGGTCGCGAGAAGACCGTTCTCGCCTTTATCAAGCATATGGTTGTTCGCAATATTCACGACATCAAAACCGGTCTCCTTGATATCGTATCCAAGATCCTGCGGGCCGTTGAAATGGGGATAATAAGAGAATTCATATCCCTCTCCGCACATAAGAGTCTCCTGATTCACGAAAGCGATATCCGCAGAAGAAATGCGTTCGGAAACATTCTTGAAGAGCGGCGCAAAATTGTACGTGCGCCCTCCGGGGACTCCCTGTGATTTGGCATCGCGCACATTTCCGTAGTATATAATAATATCGCCGACACCAACAAAAGATGCGGAGCGGATCTCCGGCTCGGGCGGCAGTGTTTCCGTCGTTTCCTGAGCAGAGGTTTCATCGGTCACTTGGGGAACGAAGACATCCGTATCGGAGGGGGTGTCGAGTGTATCAGAAATTCCTTCCGTCATTGCCCTATCGGCAGTTTCAGCGGCGGGACGGAAAATTGACTGTGTACAGGATGAAAAACTCAGCAAACTGAAAACGATAAAGGTACACAGCAGAAAAAGTCGGAAAGAAAAGAATTTTCTCACACTGCCTCCAAAAAATAACGCAATTCTCCGAACAAACTCGGGATTGAACGCATATAAACACACATTATAGTTAATGATACCATATTCATACATAAATTGCAAGATTTCAACGAGAATTCATCGGCATTTCATTCAAAATATATCTTGCATTATTCTTAAAAATTCTATACAATATATATACACGACAAAATATTTCTTTTTCTTACATAAAGGAGCAAATTCATGAACAAAACCATGACCGTTATAGGGCGGGTAGCGGCGATTACGGGTGCCGTGCTCTTAATCCTATTAATCATGGCGTACAGTGTGATGTGGATCCTTGTAAACGGACCGTCACCTACCGCACGCAGACTGTTTGTTTTATCTGTAAAAGAAACGTCCGCAGGTGGATTCCTTGCCGATATATACCTTGCCGATGAGGAGATTTCCGAAATACTCGGTTCGAACGGTGACGACACCCCCGAGGAGGCCGTAGACGTATCACTCATTCAGATTCCGAGCGAAACGGATTCTTCCGTCCCCTCGGCTTCGGATTCCGAGAATGGCGAGATAACCGATCCAGGCAACGGATCTGAAGTGGGAAGTGCTGATTCCGGGGAAGCTGCTGCCAATGATGACGGAATTGAAATAATTGACATTGAAGGTTCTACCTACAACGGTAAACTGCTGATTATCTCTGATCCTAAACGCATATTTGTCGGTGTCCCTGACCGCTACGGAGCGGACGCATCCGGCCTCACGGTGGCAGCCATGATTGAAAAATACGACTGCATCGCAGGAACGAATGCCGGCGGATTCTACGATCCGAACGGCAACGGAACGGGCGGCATTCCCGACGGCATCGTTATATACGAAGGAAAAATTCTGTGGGGAAACCTCTATTCTTCCTACAATATCGCAGCGCTTGACCAAAACGGCATTTTGCACGTCGGAACTATGACCGGCCAACAGGCGATGGATCTCGGAATTGAATATGCGGCAAGTTACGGTCCCGCGCTTGTCATCAACGGAAAAGCATGTAACGAAAACAGAACTCTGGGTGGCGGACTAAATCCTCGAACGGTGATCGGACAGCGCGCAGACGGCGCAATTCTCCTTCTCGTCATCAACGGCCGCTCCCTGAATAGCCTCGGCGCCACCTATGACGATCTCGTAGAGATCATGCTTTCCTACGATGCCGTAAATGCCACCAATCTCGACGGCGGCTCCTCTTCCATCATGATTATGGACGGCGAGTACTTGACAAGCAGTGCGTATATTTTCGGTGAAAGGGTAGTCGCAACGGCGATATTGGTGAAATAATGAAACTCTCACGCTTTTGGAAAATATACATCTTTTCTGTTGCCGCCGCACTCCTTGTGCTTATCGTTGGCCTCTCTGTTTTTTATGCCTTTATCGCTTCTTACGAGAAGTCGCAGCCCGAATACGCAGCAAGCGAATACGCAACAACTTTAACCGACAATGTTTTTGCAGATATTCTTAAGGAAATCAACATGAGATCTGCCAGTGAATACGAAACGGGCGAACAGCTAAAAAAAGTCCTTCTTGACGCATTCGAAACCTTGAACGGCGATTTTTCCGTACGGAAAAATTACAAAAAGTATTCTTCCGATGCACCTGTTTTCAGTTTAACAAAAGATTCCGTCACCGTCGCTGATATATACCTCGAAAGCGCCGAAAACGGTCTTTTCGGCATGAAACGTTGGAAGATCGCTGACCTTCAAATCCTTACTGCGAACCTGATCCCAGCCCCTGAAGATTATACCTTCTACGCCCCTTCTGATGCCGTCCTTTCTGTAAATGGAATCACGCTGTTGCCGGAAAATAAAAGCGATCAAGTCCCGTACAGGTTCACAAGCCCCTATGAGCCCGACTCCACGGCTTCATGGGATGTTTATACCGTCACCCGCCTCTTTCAAAAACCAAATGTTACGTGCTCCCTGAATGGAGATGCGTGTTCTTTTGAAGAAAAGGAAAACACTTTCCTCATTAAATATCCACAAACACTCACAGCGACCTATTCGCTCACCGTACCGAACGAGGCTCTTGTTACCATAAACGGTGTGACATTGAAGCCCGAGCACATCACAAACGCAAGTATTCCTTATGAGTATTCGCCGCTCGAAGCCACGCTTTCAGGATTACCGTACGCCGTTACCTATACCATATCCGACTTGTTCCACGAGCCGGATCTCCAAGGCGTGCTGCGCGGAACATCTCTTGAATTCACCTTAGAGGAAGACACGTATACCGCCGCATATCCCCAATCTATGCTCTATGCCTGCACTATTCGCGTCCCCGTCGGCAGTGAAGTTTTCCTCCGCGGCATGCCGTGTAACGAATACTTCACCGAACAAATGACCGGCTATGACGCGCTTTCAGCGCACATAAAGTCTCTTCCTATGTTCGATGTCTATACGTTACCCGCGTTATATATTTCGCCGGCTGACGAAATAACCGTTATGCTGAACGGAGAATCGCTTGCGGTAAGATCCGAGACTACGGACATATTCCATATCGTATCAACATCAGCTTTCCCGAAAGCCGAAAACGAGACAGTCGCCGAACAAGCGCTTGTTTTCCTCCGTGATTACATCACATATACCGGGGAAGGGTACAAGAATCTCGACACCAACCTATACCGAGTGCTGGCGCACGTAATTCCAAACACAGAAACCTATTTGCGCATCGCCAATTCTCGCATCGGTATCTACTATGTAACACCGGTCAATCATAACGATTACAAGAGACAGGAGATTACTTCGATAACCAGATATGCCGATGATATGTATGGATGTACCGTTTCGTTCGAAGTTATTCAAAAAACGTACTACATCCAAAACGGAGAAAACGCTTGCCTCGAAAATGATTTTGTAGGCGAAATGCACCTTATCTATATCCACCAAAACGGCGTATGGAAAGTTGCTGATATGCAGATAGATTCTAAATAGGTTTTAATAACGATTGCCCTCCGTTTCCCAACCATTTAAGCGAATTCATATTCTTTTATTCCGCTCATATACTGTATTAACATTATAAAGCGGAGTGATGATATGAAAGAGAACACTTCAGGCGAGTGGTTCGCCGACATTGAAATCGCAGACAAAGAACGGTGTGTGCGCCTGGCAGAATACCTAATCGAGCACAAAGCCACCGTACGCGCCACCGCAAAGCATTTCGGTATCAGTAAATCAACTGTACATAAAGATCTGGCTGAGAAGCTGCCACACGCTAACGCAGTACTGTACCAAGAAGCAAAAGCGATCCTCGCGATCAATAAGGCAGAAAGGCACCTGCGTGGCGGTCAAGCAACAAAAATCAAATACAAAACACTCAAAAACATAAAGCGAGGAAAATTTGACCTAACCCGTTAGCAGAGCATTGACAATCGCAACCAATGTGTGTATAATACTGTCTGTAGTTCAAAAGAGAACTTTACACATGCTTACACAAGCAACACGTCCAATTATACAAAATGCAAATTTTGTATAATTGGGGGAGTAAAAACAGACGAACAGGAGCACGGAATGTTACTTGCGTTTGATATCGGCAATTCCAGCATTTCCTTCGGTGTAGCCAATATCGTCGGTGATTATCCGCAGTTTATTGCTAAATCGCGGATCGCGTCTTCACCGCACCGCACACCGGATGAATATGTCGTTCTGATCCGCGAAATCCTGCGACTCTCCGATATCACATATGAACAAATCGATTCGCTCGCCGTTTCGTCTGTTGTTCCGCAACTTACAAACGCTATCTCCGAAGCCGCGTCCCATTTCTCAAAAGCCAAACCTTTGATCGTGGGACCGGGGATTCGCACCGGCTTGAACATCCGTGTGGATAGCCAGACACAGGTCGGCGCTGATATCGTTGCCAACGCCGTTGCTGCGCTGTGCCATACATCAGCCCCCGCAGTAATTGTTGATATGGGCACCGCGACAACCATTTCTGTTGTAGACACCTCTTCCACGCTGATCGGCACTATTATATGCCCCGGACTTCAGGTCTCCCTGAATGCGCTCTCTTTCGCTGCATCGCTGATAAGCGGCTCAGATTTTACCCGCCCTGCACAAATTATTGGAAAAAACACCCATGATTCTGTCAACTCCGGCGTGATCAACGGTCACGCTAATATGATTGATGGGTTTGCACGCGATATCAGACAGATGCTGATAGGCACAACAGATACCAAACTCTCTTTACTTGCCACCGGCGGATTGGCAGAATATGTAATTCCCTACTGCAGAAATAAATTTGCACTCGTCCCTGACCTAACACTTTATGGCGTTGCAGAAATTTATAGGCGAAACCAAAAATAATTTTGTATAATTCAGCCGCGGCTGTTTTATAAATAATATGCGTTGTACCGCTTTGTTGAGCGGACGACAGCAAGGAGAATTTTATGAAAACCACTAACAGCAAAGAAATCAAAAAACTTGCGCTTTTAGCGCTCCTTACCGCCATGGTAGCGATTCTCGCCTATTTCGGCGGTTTTATTAAAATCGGATCGCTCGCCTCTATCTCTTTAACACTGATCCCTATCGTTATCGGCGCGGCGTTGCACGGTCCGTGGGCCGGCGCGTGGCTCGGCTTTGTTTCCGCCGTCGTGTTCTTCACTACCGCTGATGCAGCTTTTTGGTTCGGCCTCAGCATCCCCGGCACCGTTATCACCGTTATCGTCAAAGGAGTACTCGCAGGTCTGCTTGCCGGCATCGTTTACAATCTTCTTAAAAACAAAAATCGCTATCTGGCGGTAATTACAAGCGCGATCGTCTGTCCCGTGGTTAACACCGGAATCTTCCTTGGCGGCTGCTTCGTCTTCTTTCTCGACACCGTTAAATCCGCCGCCGCGGGTGAAGGGATGTCTCTTTTTTCATACATCATCATTTTCTATGTCGGACTCAACTTTGTTTTTGAACTCATCGCCAACCTCGTTCTTGCACCCACCATATACAGACTTCTGAACATCAAAAAGAAAAATTTTGACGAATAAAAATCCGGAGGAACAAACTATGTCCGCACCCGTAAAAATGCGCGTAATGTGCGCATCCAACAAAGGAAAAATCAAAACGTACGCCGTAGCCCTCAGTGAAGCTTTTAAATGCCGCGTTGATGACGTACCGCCCGCATACTCCTGTGACAAGGAGCGCCTCGTAGTCATCGTTGCATCTTTGAAAGGCGCTCCGAGCGACACGCTCCGCCGCTTCTGCGGTGAGCTGAATCCCTCCCGTGCACACAACGTAGCGCTTGTGATCGACAATGAATCACAGACACAAGGTGTTGAAGTTCTGAAAGAAACTCTCCGCGCCGCAGGCACAAACGTCATTGACGACGTGTATTACGTAAAAGCCGGTCTCTTCAGCGGATCGAAAATCACGCTCGAAGAACGCACCGCGATCGTAAAATGGGTTGAAAGCATTGAGGTAAAATAATGTTTTTGAAGAGTTGTGCAAAAACGCACAACTCTTCCCTTTTTTAAGTGATTTTTCTAAAAAACTATTGACAAACAGTGCGATGTATGATATACTCTGTAAAGTGTTTTGCTTTACAGCAATTGCGGAGGTACCAATGTTTGAGAAAAATATGCGCCTTGCGCTCTTGTTGGACTATTACGGCAACCTTTTAAGTGAGCATCGCCGCACGATTATGGAGTTGTACTACTGCGAAGATCTTTCTCTGGCTGAAATTGCCGAAAACACCGGCATTACGCGCCAAGCAGTACGTGATTCAATCAAAAAAAGTGAAACAGAACTTTACCGCATTGACGAAGCACTCCGTTTGGGTGATCACCTGCAATCGATCCAAGACAAGTGCGCTGATGCAGCTGATCACATCGAAACACTGCTGTCCGCTCTACCTGACGGAGAAGCTAAAACTTCCCTTTCACAGATAATTGATGAGATTCGCGCCATCCCCAGTTGATTTTATACACGGAGGCCTGTATGTTTGACAGTTTATCGGATAAACTTGCGAACGCATTCAAGAAGTTCAAAAACAAAGGTAAATTGACTGAGGCTGACGTTAAGGAAGGCATGCGCGAAATCAAGCTTGCGCTTCTTGAAGCCGACGTAAACTTCAAGGTTGTCCGCGAGTTTGTAAAAACCGTATCCGAGCGTGCCGTCGGTTCTGAAGTTCTCGAGAGCCTCGTTCCCGCGCAACAGATCGTAAAGATCGTAAACGAGGAACTTATTAACCTCATGGGCGGGGCGCAAGCCAAACTCGACATCGCACCAAAGCCACCCACTGTAATAATGATGGTAGGTCTGCAAGGTGCCGGTAAAACCACACACAGCGCAAAACTTGCGTTAATGTACAAAAAACAAGGCAAAAATCCCCTTCTCGTAGCATGTGACGTTTATCGTCCCGCCGCGATCAAGCAGCTCGAAGTCGTTGGTGAGCAAATAGGCGTTTCCGTGTTCTCCATGGGCACCGACACTTCCCCGGTAGAAATCGCCCGCCGTGCCCTCCAGCATGCCCAGAAGCATGGGCACGACATGGTATTCCTCGACACCGCCGGCCGTCTGCACGTAGACGAGGTTCTCATGGCAGAACTCGACAGCATCAAGGAAGTTGCTGCTCCCACCGAAATCCTTTTAGTAATCGACGCAATGCTCGGTCAAGACGCTGTAAACGTTGCCGAATCGTTTAACAACCTTTTGGATATCACCGGCGTCGTCCTCACTAAACTGGATGGCGATACACGAGGCGGCGCGGCGCTTTCCGTACGCCATGTTACCGGCAAACCGATCAAATTTGTTGGTATGGGTGAGAAGATGGATGCGCTCGAGCCATTTCATCCCGATCGTATGTCCTCCCGAATTCTCGGTATGGGCGACGTTCTGACACTGATTGAAAAGGCACAGCAGTCCTTTGATGAAAAAAAAGCCGAAGAACTGGAAAAAAAACTCCGCGAATCCACCTTTGATCTGAACGATTTCCTTGATCAGTTCCGTCAAATCCGAGATATGGGTTCAATGGAGCAGCTAATGGGCATGATCCCCGGCATGAAACCGGGCGCGCTTAAAGACGCTCAGATCGACGAGAAAGCGCTTTCACGCACAGAAGCGATCATCCTCGCAATGACAAAGAAAGAACGCGAGAAACCCAGCATAATCAATGCCTCCCGCCGCAAAAGAATTGCCGCAGGAAGCGGCACATCTGTAGAAGAGGTAAACAAATTGCTCCGACAATTCGAACAGATGAACAAATTGATGAAACAGTTCAGCGGTATGGCAAACGGCCGTACAAGAAAAAGGATGAAAATGCCGTTCGGTTTTTAAACCGCGGATTTTTATAAATCAATTATAATATTATTTTTTGGAGGAATCCCCATGGTAAAGATCAGACTGAAAAGAATTGGTGCACACAAGAACCCGTTCTACCGCATTGTTGTTGCAGACTCCCGTTATCCCCGCAATGGTCGTTTCATCGAGGAACTTGGCTACTACGATCCGATGAAGAATCCCGCAGAGATCAAACTCGATCAGGAAAAGGTTGAAAAATGGCTGAAGAATGGCGCACAGCCGACCGAGACCGTTCGCGCACTCATCAACAAGGCAAGCGGTAACAAAGAATGATGGAAGACAATATCGGCGTTCCCTGCCAGGATATTGATCTTAGCTGCGTTCTTGCCGATATGGCTCGTGCCATTGTAGATCATCCGGAAAAAGTGTCTGTCGCCGAAAACGAGACAGAAGAAGGAATCCTCCTGACACTCTCCGTTGACGAAGGCGATATGGGCATGGTTATCGGTAAACACGGTAAGATTGCCCGCGCTATCCGGACTGTTATGAAGGCTGCGGCAAAAATCGCAGACAAAAAGATCACCGTAGATATTCAGTAAAAAAAGAGCAGCTCCCTTCCGGGGGGCAGCTCTTTTTTTGCACTTCCCTGTTGTAAAAACTCCCGCGAGTTGTGCTCGCGGGAATTTTGTGTAATCAGTACGTACCGTCGAGATTCGAAACTCCGCCGGCTACGTCTTCCTTTTTAAGAGTAGAATTCTTGATCTTATCCTCAAGATAAGAAAGGAATTCCGTACCATCATTCGGAAGATCAACGAAATTGTTCGTCCAGGTAGACAGCATCATCGCATTGGAAATCGAAAGACCGTTGATACCTTCGTATCCGGGAGCCAGAAGCGGCTCTCCGTTCAGAAGATGGTTTGTGAAGTTTTGGAAAATACCAACGTGGCCGGTGCCTCTGCCCTCAAACGTAATCGTTTCGGTAGTGGAGGGAACCTTTTTAAAGCTATCGGTAGTCTCAAAGCAATAAACGCGTTCGTCCTCTTCAAGCTTTGTGTATGTGAGAACGTTTGCCTCATACACAAGTTTGCCCTTGGAGCCGGTAATCTCCAGACGGTTCGTTCCGGGCGATTCAGCGGTAGAAGTGATGAACACACCGGTAGCACCGTTCGGATACTCTGCGTATGCAGTTACGTCGTCATCAACCTCGATGTCGTGATATTTACCAAACGAGCAGAACGCGCGGATTCTGTTCGGCATGCCAAAGATCCACTGCCAAAGGTCAAGGTTATGCGGGCACTGGTTAAGAAGCACACCGCCACCTTCGCCTTCCCAAGTAGCGCGCCATCCGCCGCTGTTGTAGTATGCCTGGGTACGGTACCAGTCGGTGATGATCCACACGCATCTCTTAAGCGAGCCGAGTTCACCGGACTGAACGATCTGACGCATCATCTGGTAAGCGGGATTCGTGCGCTGGTTATACATAACGCCGAATACCTTTCCGCTCTTGCGTGCGGCTTCCATGAGTTCTTCTACCTTTTTGGTGTAAACACCGATCGGCTTTTCACTCAGAACGTGCTTCCCTGCTTCAAAGGCCTCGATACCAATTACGGGGTGCAGATAGTGTGGCGTAGCGATCATAACAACGTCCACGGCATCACACTTCAGAAGATCGTGATAGTCAAGGAAATACTCTACGTTATCACCGCAAACTTCGCGGATAGCATCGAGTCTTTCCTGCTTTACATCGCAGACAGCGGTAACGACCGCATTCTGTATTTTGCCCTCAAAAAACTTTTTAATATGGCCGGTACCCATGTTACCGACGCCTACAATACCAAATCTGACCGTATCCATAATGTCCTCCTATAATTAACAATACTATCTTGCTTATTATAGCTTATTTAACGATAAAAAGCAATGCTACGAGAACAATATGCCAACTTTTGACAAATGTATGAAATTATTTTCCATAAAAACCGCCGGCAAAACCGGCGGTTTTTATTATAAATTATTTGCCGCGTTTTACGTAGTGCGTGTGAAGAATCTCGTGGGCGAGGTGGCTGTTAGGCTCGCCGAGGAAGTCTTCATAAAGCGCCTTAATGATGGAGTTCTCGTGAGATTTGCGGAGGTCCATCTTCTTGTCGGCAGTATAAAGAACTGCAGCGCGCTTAGCCTTCAGATCTACAGAGTTACGCACAGAAGCAGGCTGATACGGCTGACCGCCGCCATTTACACAGCCGCCCGGGCATCCCATGATCTCGATGAAGTCAACCTTGTACGTGCCATCCTGTACACCCTTGAGGAGCTTCGAAGCATTGCCGGTGCCGCTGGCAACAGCAACGTTAAGCTCAATATCACCCAGTTTATAGGTGGCAAACTTGATACCTTCCGTGCCGCGCACATCGTTGAAATCAAGTTCCTTGAGTTCGGTGCCAAGGATAACTTCTGCGGCAGTACGGAGAGCAGCCTCCATAACACCACCGGTAGCGCCGAAGATTACACCTGCGCCGGATCCGATATCAACGGGAGAGTCAAACTTCTCGTTAGGAAGAGCGCGGAAATCAATACCGGCAACGTCGATCATGCGAGCAACTTCGCGGGTAGTGATAGCGTAGTCGACACCGGGTACACCTTCAACATCCTGACCGTCACGAGTAACCTCAAATTTCTTTGCGGTACACGGAATGGCAGAAACGACCACGACATCCTTGGGATCGAGCCCCATCTTCTTGGCATAGTAAGCCTTATAGATGGCACCGAACATCTGCTGAGGAGACTTACAAGTGGAGAGATTCTCCGTCATCTCCGGGAAGAAGTGTTCGCAATACTTAACCCATCCGGGCGAGCAAGATGTGATCATCGGGAGAACGCCGCCGTTCTTCACGCGGCCGAGGAACTCGGTAGCCTCTTCCATAATGGTGAGGTCTGCCGTGAAGTTAAGGTCATATACACCATCAAAGCCGAGACGCTTCATAGCGGCAACCATCTGACCTTCAACATCAGTGCCGGGCTCGTATCCGAAGCACTCACCAATGGTAGCGCGAACGGAAGGAGCGGCGGAAATAACAACGTGCTTCTTGGGATCGTTGATAGCAGCGAAAACTGCGTCCGTATCATCACGCTCATAAAGTGCACCGGTCGGGCATGCAACGATACATTGACCGCAGTTGATACAACTGGTTTCAGCGAGTTTGAGACCGTTCGGAGAAGCGACCTCGGTATCGTATCCGCGGTTGGTCATGCCGATCGCGCCGATGCCCTGCACATTGTTGCAGGCTGCAACGCAGCGGCGGCAAAGGATACATTTGCTATTGTCGCGAATGATAGAAACAGAGGAAGTGTCAACCTCGCATTCGCAATCGTCGGAACGGAAGTAGTTCTCGTCAACGCCGTACTCATTAGCCAATTTCTGCAGTTCACAGGTAGTGGAACGTACGCAGGAAAGGCACTTTTTGTTGTGAGCGGAGAGAACGAGTTCAAGGTTCATCTTGCGAGCGGCTTTCACCTTCTCGGTGTTGGTATAGATCTCCATACCGTCGGTTACAGGGTAAACACAGGAGGTTACAAGGCCGCGTGCGCCTACAACTTCGACGAGGCAAAGACGGCAAGCGCCGATTTCATTGATATCTTTGAGATAGCAGAGCGTGGGAATGTTGATTCCGGCAACTCTGGCAGCATCCAGCACGGTCGCATTCTTGGGGACCTCAACCTCGATGCCGTTAATTTTAACTTTTACCATATCCATTTTGTCAAGGCTCCTTTCTTACTTTCTGGAGATTGCACCGAACTTACATTTTTCCATACAAGCGCCGCACTTCACGCACTTAGCAGTGTCGATGACGTGTACTTCCTTAACCTTACCGGTAATAGCGCCGGCAGGACAAGCGCGTGCACAAAGCGTACATCCCTTACATTTGTCGGGATCAATCGTGTAATTGAGCAGTTTCTTACAAACGCCAGCGGGACATTTCTTATCGACGATGTGTGCGATGTACTCGTCGCGGAAATAGCGAAGCGTCGAAAGAACCGGGTTCGGTGCAGTCTGACCCAGACCGCAAAGAGATGCGCTCTTGATGTAATTTGCAAGCTCTTCGAGTTTATCGAGGTCTTCCATTTCGCCGTTACCGTCGCAGATCTTGTTAAGGATCTCGAGCATACGTACAGTACCGATACGGCACGGAGCACACTTGCCGCAGGATTCATCAACGGTGAATTCCAAAAAGAACTTTGCAAGGTCAACCATACAGGTATCTTCATCCATGACGATGAGACCACCGGAACCCATCATGGAACCGATCTCAAGAAGGTTATCGTAGTCGATCGGTACGTCGATGAGAGACGCGGGGATACAACCGCCGGAAGGGCCACCGGTCTGTGCAGCTTTGAACGTTTTACCGTTCGGAACGCCGCCACCGATTTCCTCAACAATCTCACGAAGTGTAGTACCCATGGGAACTTCTACAAGACCTGTATTGGTGATCTTGCCGCCCAGAGCAAATACTTTCGTTCCCTTTGACTTCTCGGTACCCATGGAAGAGAACCAATCAGCACCTTTCAGGATGATCTGTGCGATGTTCGCGTAGGTCTCAACGTTGTTGATAATCGTAGGTTTGCCCCACAGACCCTTTACTGCCGGGAACGGCGGACGGGGACGAGGCTCACCGCGATTACCTTCGACGGAAGTCAGCAGAGCCGTTTCTTCACCGCACACGAATGCACCGGCACCGAGACGGATATGCAGATCAAAGTTGAAGCCGGAACCGAAGATATTCTTGCCGAGAAGACCGTATTCTCTGGCCTGCTCAATAGCGATAGAAAGTCTTCTTACAGCGATCGGATACTCTGCACGGACGTATACCCAACCTTCGTCAGCACCGATAGCGTAAGCAGCGATTGCCATGGCCTCGATCAGCGCGTGCGGGTCACCTTCCAGAACGGAACGGTCCATGAATGCGCCCGGGTCGCCTTCGTCGGCGTTACATACAACATACTTCTTATCCGAAACGGATGCGCGTGCAAACTGCCACTTGCGGCCCGTCGGGAATCCGCCGCCGCCGCGTCCGCGCAAACCGGATGCAAGGATAGTATTGATAACGTCTTCAGGCGTCATTTCTTTTACAGCCTTTGCGAGTGCGAAGTAACCGTCCATGGCGATATACTCGTCGATCGCTTCGGGGTTGATAACACCGCAGTTACGGAGAGCAACACGCTTCTGCTTTTTGTAGAACTGCGTCTCAGAGAGAGAAGCGGTGGCCTCTTCGGCAGCGGCAGCCTGATCGTTGTAAACAAGGCGCTCAACGATACGTCCTTTGAGGAGATGCTCTTCGACGATTTCGGGGATATCGTCTGCAGTAACCTGGCTGTAGAACGTACCCTCGGGATAGACGATCATAATCGGGCCCAATGCGCAAAGGCCGAAGCAACCGGTCATGACAATTTTGATCTCTTCCTCAAGGCCTTTTGCTTTGAGTTCATCCGCAAGCTTGTCGCGGAGTGCAACGCTGCCGGAAGAAGTACAACCGGTACCGCCGCAGATCAGTACATGAGAACGAATCATATAGTTTTTCCTCCTGTGGTGTTAGGCTTTAGCCGCGCCGATAGTGTACTCAGCAACGACTTTACCACCCTTGATGTGCTTTTCAATAATGGTTTTTGCTTTTTCCGGGGTCATCTTAACGTAAGTAACCTTTTCCTGTCCCTCGGCATATACCTCAACGACAGGCTCGTACTGGCAAATACCAATGCATCCGGTCTGCGTTACAGAAACAGATTCTGTAAGGCCTGCTTCGTTCACAGCCTCCACGAATGCGTTAAGAACGGGACGTGCGCCGGCCGCAATACCGCAGGTTGCCATACCGACAACAATTCTGGTAGAACCGGAGCCTTTGCGGATCGCGACCTTGTCTTGCATTTTTGCTTTGATCGCCATCAATTCTTCTAAAGACTTCATTTGATTGATCCTTTCCTAATTATGTAAATTTATTATTGAATCGCATCATACTGTTCCCGCAGGTTGCCTTCTATCCATGAAAGGATCTCCGGTTCTGCGAGAGATATATCCTCACCGAGGATCTGACGGATTTCCGACGTGTCAAGTGCGACCTCGCCGTTTTCCGTTTTATGAGTGTAAACAAAATCAATTTCGGGTGAACCGTGTATCAACGTCTTCACCGTATCGACCATATCACCGAGAGGGACGAAATCAATATGATTCCGACCGAACCGAGCAGAAGTGGTCGTACCGTGCTCTGCACTGATAGATTCGTGAACAGAGTGGATCTGCACTTCCCCGCCGGTCATCTCAGCGAGCATTTTCAGAAACGGAATTCCGAGTCCGACATTTCGCGTTTTTCGCGTCGTAAAAAACGGATTCCCCAATTTCTCAACCTGCTCCGGTGTCATGCCGCAGCCGTTGTCCGAAACAGTGAAGTAAAGCCAATCTCCCTCCTCCGTAAGACTAACGGAGATTTTGTCAGCCCCCGCACGCACGGAATTCATCGTTATATCGAGTACGTACAGTGAAAACTCAAACATAGACAAATCCTTCCTCTCCGCGCAGATATGCAATCAACCGATCTGCCACCAATGCTGACGAATATGGCTCGTCGTCGATCACAAAACTATTGTGAGCTTCCGAAATCTTTGAAAGATCGTGTGCATCAGAAGAAACGACGTGCCTCAGTTTCGAAAGAGACGGAAACTGTGCCGTATACTGCTCTTTCGAATCAGCTGCGTTAAGCTCGTATGCCGTGTACGCCGGTGCCTCCGGGAACGCACCAAGGACCGAAACGATTCCGTTCGACGTCCGATCAATATGCGCCGGATAAGAGACACCACCGTGTTCCCACGCCATCCTGAAAGCCTCATCTAACGATACAGCGGTCGCATTAATGAGCAGATCCTCTTCCTCAGCGATAACCCGATCCTCTTCGTCCATCACAAACTGATTGCCGAAGATAAGCGGTTTATTGCGGATGCGGATTCTTTTCTCAGATACGGCAAGATCAAATTCGGTCGCAGCCGCAAGTGTGGGAAACAGGCAGATAACGTGAATATCTTCCGACGTGGTCAACTCCATACCCGCAATCGGTATCAGACCGTATGTCTTGGCCGCTTTAAAAAAAGCGGGGCAATTTCGGGTAGTGTTGTGATCCGTCAAAGCTGCAATCTGCAATCCATTGAGAACAGCCATACCGGCGATGTTGGCAGGTGTTGCTTCGTCGTCACCGCACGGTGAAAGGCAGGAATGTATGTGCAAATCGTAGAAATACCGATTCATAAACCTTTATCAACGGAGCCGATGACACGACATATCTCATACACGCTTAAATCGCTCGAGAGAACTGTGATATTATTTTCTCGCGCAGCCGCTTCGGCTTCCGGCATGAGTTGCACGCCTTCCGCAAGAATGACAGCAGCGGCTTCCGTCAAGGAAGCAACGGCAACCACGTTCATGTTGTTCATGATGGTTATCCACAAGTTCCCCGCTTCCACACGGCTCATCGCCCTGCTGAGAAGATCGCCTGCATAGACGCCTTCAAATGAATCGGGGATTTCCCCGACAACGGGAAAGAGTGAAAGCTTATCCGTCAGATCAGAAAATAACATACTTTCCTCCGCGCTTATTTGGATTCAGCCGTTTTTGTTTGGTTCGCGTTATGACGAGGCACAAGGGGCTTCAATCCTTCGAGAATTGCTTTTTCCTCATGCTCTTTCAAATACTCATGAAACAAAGATCGCATGATCACCGTACATTCATCGGAGTTGGTATCACCTTTGATAATATCCTCCGCGAACGCCATACAGGTAGGAGCACCGCAAGAACCGCAATCGATCCCGGGCAGACTCTTGCAAATAGATTCGATGTCTCGCATCATCTGCATGGCCTCTTCCCGGTTCTCAGATAACTTTGCACTGGGGGTGTACTGAAGTCCACCTTCAGCCATTACAGTTTCCGGGATTTCCTTTTCAGTGGGACGATTGGGAGAAACGGGCAGATAGCGCTTGAGCAACTGAAGGCGCGCCTGTGCAATGTAGGGATTGGCTACCGTCATCGCACCGCCCACACAGCCGCCACTGCATGCGTTCAGTTCTACGTAATCCAGATTATGAATATCTTCATTATCTATCCGTTCCAGAACGCGGATGCAGTTCTCTATTCCGTCCGCAGCCAGATAGCGTTCGTTGAAAACAGCAGCCGATTCACCGCCGGTGGATGCCCAGCCGATTCCAACCATACCGGATTCGGTTGTTTCATCCGTTCCGTTTTCACGCAATTTCTTCATTTCATCGAGAAGAACGAAGTAAACGTCCCTCACCGATACGACGTGATCAATATAATTCTTCTCGCCGGCAAAACCGTTCTTTACGTAGCTCACTTTCGCCGGACAGGGAGAGATGAAGAAGACACCGATTTCATCCGGTGAAAGTTCCGGATGAGTTTCTAAGGCTTCTTCCTTTGCCAGCCGCGCCGCGATATCAATCGGCGCCAAAAGCGGTATGACATGTTCGCAAAGGAACGGGAAATTCATACTGATAATGCGCGAGATTGCGGGACAGGCAGAACTGATAACAGGCTTTACAATTCCGGGCCGGTTAAGATAGAGACGCGTATAAGCGGAAACGATTTCCGCCGCCCGCGCAACCTCAAAAACCGAATCAAATCCGATTTCCTTGAGACCGCCGAGGATATAGCCGATGTTATCCAGGTTATCAAACTGACCGTACAATGACGGCGCAGGAAGCGCAATGGTGTATTTGTAGTTGTTCAGGCAATCAAGCGAGTCGTACACGGCTTTTTTTGCTTTGTGCGGACAAACCCGAATGCACTCGCCGCAATCAATGCAGCGGGAGGGGTTAATAACGGCACGTCCGTCACGAATGCGAATCGCTTCCGTGGGACAGCGTTTCAAACAAGTGGTACATCCTTTACATTTACTCTCATCGAGAGAAACGGAATGTTTGTATGTAGCCATAACCGTACCCAGCCTTTCTTCAGCGGGCTATCAGTTCAACTTGATTTTCATCGTTACCGTTGTTCCGACGCCAACCTCAGAGTCAATTTGCATAAAGTCGGTATATTTTTTCATGTTGGGAAGTCCCATTCCGGCGCCAAACCCGAGCGAGCGAATGTTATCACAGGCAGTTGAATAGCCTTCCTGCATAGCCAAAGAAACATCAGGGATACCGGGACCGCGATCTTTAAGAACGATCGTAATCTCATTGTCATCCACTGTAACGTCGGCAGTGCCGCCGTCGGCGTGGATCACCATGTTGATCTCTCCTTCATACATTGCAATCGAAACACGACGCATGATATCCGGGGAAAAGCCCAACTGCCTCAGTTTCTTTTTGACCACCACCGAAGCCTCACCCGCAGAAGAAAAATTTTCTCCGTCTACGTCAAAGTGAAACTTTAAGACCTCACCCATGAATCTTACCCGCGTTTCCTCGAAGGCCCGATGTGTACAAATGCCCACACGCTTCATAGGCGCGCATATCCGACTTCATAAGCACGATCCCGCAAGCTTCTGCAAGCTCAATCATCTCCTCAGTGGGTGCTTTGCTTCTGACGAAAACGACGCAGACCATGTCCATCATACTGGCGGTTCTGATAACTTGAGGATTAATAAGTCCGGTTATAAGAACCCCCTGATCTTTAACGTACGCCAAAACATCGCTCATCATATCACTGCAGCACGCGGAAAAAACATCGTGCTCCAGAGCCTCTTCACCACACAAGAGAGTTGCGTTCAAAAGCTTTTGGATTTCGCAAATTTTCATAAAGAACCCCGTCCTTTCGCAAAAAATTAATTCGTTATGCGATGCGGGAAAACTTAATTCTGGTATTTTGCAAGAATGTCTTTCAGCATATCGGGAGTAAGACGTCCGTAAACATCCTCGCCGATCGTCAGAACAGGAGCAAGACCGCAAGCACCGATGCAGCGCGTCGCTTCCAGACTGAATTTAAGATCAGGGGTAAGACCGCCGTTTTCGATACCAAGCAGAGATTCCATTTTCTCCATCAGTTTGCCGGCACCCTTAACATAGCAAGCAGTACCAAGGCAGATCGCTACCGGATACTGGCCCTTAGGGTTGAGCAAGAACTGTGAATAGAAAGTGGCAACACCGAACACCTCGGATACGGGTACGTCCAAACCGTCAGCAATCATCTGCTGAACTTCAACGGGAAGGTAGCCGTAGATGTCCTGTGCTTTTTGAAGAATCGGCATAAGGGCACCGGCTTCACCTTTGTGCTGTGCGATCACCGCATCCAGAGCGGTCTTTTGCTCCGGCGTACCGGAGAACGGCACGGAAGTCAGTTTCTTTTTCATGACTTTTTCCTCCTACATTGTCATAAGACAGAATTTCTGGGGATTTGCGTAGCATATGTATTGCCGCTTTGCGGCTTAATGCACTTATTAATTTTCGCAAAACTCTGCTACCGCGTCAGCCGCAGCGTCAAGGTAATCGTTCTCCATAAGTTCGATGATTCCCTTGTCACAGAGGGACGAGAGTCTCGGATCAAGCGGAACGCGTCCGAGAAGACGGATGCCGTATTCAGCGCAAACTTCCTCCGCACGGCTTTCACCGAAAACGTGAAGCTCCTTGCCGCAGTCAGGGCACTTCACATATGACATGTTTTCAACAAGACCGATTACAGGGATGTTCATGAGTTTCGCCATGTTGAGAGCTTTTTTCACAATCATGGAAACAAGTTCCTGCGGCGTTGTAACGATGATGATACCGTCGAGCGGTAGGGACTGGAATACTGTCAAGGGTACATCACCGGTGCCGGGGGGCATATCTACGAACATATAATTCACGTCCGTCCAAATAACGTCCGTCCAGAACTGCTTAACCGTACCCGCGATTACAGGTCCGCGCCATACAACGGGCCGCGACTCATCTTCGAGAAGGAGGTTCACGGACATCATCTGAATACCGGTTGTCGTGGTAAGCGGGATAAGTCCGTTTCCGTCGCTCATTACATCACCCTTCGTACCGAAGGCCTTCGGGATAGACGGACCGGTGATATCCGCATCGAGAATAGCAACGCCGTTATCGCGGCGACGCATTAGAACGGACAGAATAGAGGTAACGATCGATTTACCGACACCGCCTTTTCCGCTTACAATGCCGATCACGTGCTTAACTGTACTCTGCGGGTTGAGCTGCTCTTTCTCAATCTCCTGACGAGATGAGCAGTTGGCGGAACACGTAGAACAGTTATGGGTACATTCTTCGTGGTTTTCAGCCATAAGAATCCCTCACTTTCGTAATAATTTCAAACATAATCATTATACCGCATTTTTTGTAAGATTACAAGAGTTACGGAAAAGATTTTATGTTAAAACAAGCGAATTTGACAAAATTTTTGCAGATTCAACACTAACAGACTGTAAGTTGTTCGGTAGGTTTTAACATTCGCCGTTCGATTCATTTGACCGTGCTCCAAAAAAGCACTTCCAATACAAAAAACGCGCCAAAGAAAGCATAAGTGCGACCGCCACTCCTGCAAGTGCAGCCATAATGCTCACGGGACGCCACACCGTAACGACAGTTATTAACGCAAGAGCGGTATAAATCAGCATAGCCGCATTTACACGAATGTGGCGTATTCTTGCTTGTCCGTGAGTAAAGTACATAGAAAGCGCCAAGAAGACAGACGAAAGAATCGCGATGATATAAGAAACGGCATGGGGAACCTCACCGGAAGCAATTCGGGAAAGATACATAGTGAAAACACTTTGCGTCACACCTGCCATGACGCCGAAAAGTGCATGCAAGAGCATAGTTTTCTTATCGAAAAGAATCTCTCTGTTCATAGGCCCGGATGAACTTAAAGGTGATCTTGAAAAAGCAAACATCAAAACCGCTGTGAAGTCTAAAATAAGCCCCCACCACAGTGTCTCGGCAGGTGCGTGCATCGGCAAGCCGAGGAAAGCCGCAGACAACATAAGCGTCATCCTGAAGATCTGCACAGTAAGCAAATATTCGGCGGCAAGACGCATATGAGCAAATGCTGTTTTACACGATGTAACGATACGCAGCGTCTGCTCGACGGCTGATAAACTCTTTTTCTCAGATTGACAGCCGGTAGAGGCATCCGATGCAAGAAGAAGGCACTGAGGTGTACGATGAAACGGGCGCTCTGCCGCAACCGCTACCGATACGGAGGGAAACAACTGGATGTCGTAAAGCACACTGCCGATGTAGGCAGTGTTTTCCACGCGCTCTGCGACTGCGCGCAATATTCTCGCTCGCTCCCTCCTATTTGATACGGAAACCATGATATTTCCCGCCGCATCACCCGCGGAAATTCGTTCGAGATATGACGAAACCTCAAAAGCTGAGTGAAGCGCCACAGAGTTTGGCGCTAAAACGCCTGCATTGACAGCCAGCATCCGCTCGGCTTCGCTGCCATCTGTAAACACAATGACGCGGATACCGTTTCCCTGACAGCACTCAAGTGCCGCTTTCGTTGTCACATCAATCGGAAGGGCAATTGAGAGAAAGCCGACAAGGCACATCTTTGCGTGGAGGACACTGACTTTAGAAAGATTCGTACAAGGTGAAACGCGACGCGCAACCGCAACGGTACGGAAAGATTGCGTTTCAAAAAAACGTGCCTGCTCCATCAATGAATTTCGCTCCTCACTCGTTATTGCACGAGTACTGCCACACGTTACGATTTCAGAGCAGCACGTGAGAACGTCAGAAAGATTGCCGCTCGTATACACAAACGTCTCACCGGAAGCCGAGGTGAGAATAGTATGGAGCTTTGAAGTTAGTTTTCTTTCGGTTACCGACGGGAGTTTCAATCGCGATTTCGTTTCTGCGTCAAAATCCTCAAATATCCGAAAAAGCATCAACGAAAGCGGATCCGCCGAAGGATTACCGTCCGTGTAGACTGGATGAAGGGTACCATAACGGCAAAGAAGAGCAAGCGCACAAATCGATGCTGCCTCCTCGCTGACACCAATTGCCTTCGCGTCAAGCCAAGCGCCGTTGGCAAAAGCAGCCTCGAGTCGGATATTACCCGATTCAAAGAGATGCGGATCACCCACGACAAGGCATTGCGTTTTTGCGAAACATTCCATCGAATCGGCTGAGCGCAGCACAACAGAGCCGTCACTTTCAGAGCGAAGTTTGTGCATGGATACCGCAAGAATGATAGCGGCAATCACACAAAGGAACTCGCTCATTGATGCTACAGCCAGAGAGAGTGCGGATAAAAACAACGTATCTATCGTGAGAGTGCTGTGCCCGGCAAGAAGCCCGCCGAGAGTGATGAGAAGGACAACACCGATCATCAAAAGAGAGATGCTCCGGCACCACGACGAAAGAGAGACGAGCACGGAAAGATCCTCTCCGGCGGGGATGGTGATGTGCCCCCTCTTTGCGAAAATGTACGTATCCTCACCGGTAGCGAACGCAACGCCCCGTCCGGATCCGCCGAGTACGGTTGATCCTGCAAAGAGAATATTTGAGCGAGTCTCGCAAGAAATCTCCTCTGACATAACGGTTGAAGCAGTTTTATTTACAGCACCTCGGTTGCTCGTAACACCGGCCTCAGATACTGTGAGATCGCCAGAAACCAAACGAACATCTGCTGTAACGGGATCCCCCGGAGAAAACACCAGAATGTCTCCAGGCACGACGGCATCAGACGGCAACAGAATCGCTTTGCCGTTTCTTATTACCGTTGCGCGCGGAAGATTTTCCTGAGCGGCGTTTTCGAACATTCTCTGTGCCGCAATAAATATGAGAGTCCGTACAGAAGCAGATACCGCCAAAAGGACAAAGAGGACGAGTGCTTCTCTTCCCCTTTGGAAAACCGCTGAAACAGCCGCGGTGATAATGAGCAATATGGCGGACAGATCCAAAAATTCACCGCGCGCCGTGTGCGCGGCAGAAGCGCGTTTAACGCACCAGATAGCATTCTGACCGCACTTTCGTCTTCGCGCGGCCGCTTCTTTGCGCGACAACCCCGTATGCATATCAGCACGAAGAGCGGAACAAACCGAGTCCGCGTCCATGGCGTGCCATACGTTTGGATTTTTCTTTTTCATAACACTTCTCAGAGTGCGCGGACGGTAATCTCTCCGTCCGTTGCATCCACATCTACTGAAGAAATTTTGCCGCCGGAAGTGATGATTTCGGTAGCAATTTTATCCTCCACTTCCGTCTGAATGAAACGGCGCATATTGCGCGCGCCGTACTTGGCAGAGAACGATTTATCCGCAATACACCGAACGGCATCTTCCGTCCAGGTAAGACGGATATTCTTCTCCCTAAGCGCACCGGCACTATCAGTAAGCATTAATGCCGCAATAGAAACAAAATCGTTTTTGTCAAGTGAGCGGAATGTGATTATCTCGTCCACACGGTTCAAGAACTCAGGACGCAAAAATTCTGCCAAAGCTCTTGCTGTGCGCTCTTTCACCTGCGCATCCGGAGCGTCCGAAAATCCGGCGGGCGCTGACCGAGCTGCTGAGCCTGCATTCGTTGTCATAACGATGACCGTGTTCTCAAAGCTGACCGTCTTCCCCTGCGCATCGGTAACTCTTCCATCATCAAGGATTTGAAGAAGGATGTTCATAACGTCCGGATGCGCCTTCTCAATCTCGTCAAACAAAACGACGGAATAGGGACGGCGGCGGATCTTTTCCGTCAGCTGTCCCGCATCGTCATAGCCGACGTATCCGGGCGGCGCACCGATGATGCGCGATACGGAAAATTTATCCATAAATTCACTCATGTCGAGACGAATCAAGGTTTCAGGTGCCGAGAACATATCCTCCGCCAAAACTTTCACAAGTTCCGTTTTACCGACGCCCGTAGGCCCGGCAAAGATGAAAGAAACCGGTTTTCTCTTGAAGGAAACCCCGGCACGGTTTCTGCGAATTGCGCGAGAAACGGCAGACACAGCCTCTCCTTGACCGATAATACGTGCAGAAAGGCGTTCCTCCAGTTTTGAAAGACGCTCAAACTCATCCTCAGTAATCGTGGAGGCAGGAATACCCGTCCAGATTTCGATAACGTCCGCAAGATCAGAAACGTGCATTTCGATCTTATCACATTCCGTTTGAAGGAACGCGTCACGCTTCTCCATACGGAGAAGTTCAGCCTTTCCGTCTGCCAGTTTTTTGTACGTTGCTTCATCGGGTTCTTCCGACGCGGCCTTAGATTCCAACGTTTCAAGATCTGTTTTGAGAGCCGCGCGACGGTCTGCAAGCGCCCTCTTTTCGTTGAGAAAATCGGACGAGAGCGAAATGTGCGACGCCGCTTCGTCAATAAGATCGATGGCTTTATCCGGAAGATAGCGGTCGGTGATATACCGCTCGCTCAGAGTAACAGCTGCGTGCAAAACCGAGTCGGGAATATGGATTCCGTGATATTCTTCGTAGTAATGCTTTATTCCCGCCAAAATCTCTTCAGTATCCGCCATATTGGGCTCATTGACCATGACAGGTTGGAAGCGACGTTCCAATGCCGTGTCTTTTTCGATATGCTTGCGGTATTCGGTGAGCGTAGTCGCACCGATGATTTGGATTTCGCCACGGGAAAGCGCCGGCTTGAGGATATTGGCGGCGTTCATGCTTCCCTCCGCGTCACCTGCACCGACGATGCTGTGCACCTCGTCGATCACGAGGATTACGTTGCCGGCAGTTTTAACGTCGCCGAGAAGGCCGAGCATGCGGGATTCAAACTGCCCGCGGAACTGCGTTCCTGCGACCAAAGCCGTTAAATCAACCAGGCAGATCTGTGCATCACGCAGCCGGTACGGGACGTTCCCTGCCGCAACCTTTTGTGCCAGCGCCTCGGCGATGGCGGTTTTACCCACACCGGGCTCACCTATAAGACAAGGATTGTTTTTCTGTCGGCGGCAAAGGATCTGAATAACGCGATCAAGCTCACGCGTACGGCCGATCACCGCGTCAAGAAGTCCGTTCTTTGCTCGCTCGGTAAGATTCTGGCAGTACGTGTTCAGATACTTGTATTCTTTCTTCTTCTCTCCGTTTTCTTTCTTTTTGGGTGGCTTCTTCTCGTTCTTTATAGAGCCGAGCTGCATCATTTGGATAGGACCGAATAACTTTCCGAAATCAATGGCCGGAGCGCGGCTTTCACTTGGCAATGCTTGTTCACCCTCTGCAGCCTCTTCGTCCGCAGAAGACTCCGCGCCGCTCTCATCCGCATCTTCAGCGGCAGACTCCATAAGCGTTTCCATCTCCGTATTCATGCGTTCAAGATCTTCATCTGATATACCCATTTTCTTAATAATATCATTTACGGGTGCAATTCCCAGTTCTTTTGCGCACTGGATACAAATCCCCTCTTGCTTTTGCTGACCGTTTTCAATGTGAGCCACAAAAACAACTGCTATTCTTTTTTTGCATCTAGAGCAAATAACCATATACTTATAACCTGCATCCGCGGTAACGCGGTTCCTTTCAATCAAACGTCAAAGCGAACCGAGCGCCAAAAAGCGCCGATATTATCCAATAACCATTCTCAAAATATTTCCAAAGTTATCGTCGGCAAAAAATTTCAGTATAACAGTATTTTCAATCAACTGCGGATTGAAAAACTCCGGCGAAACAGATGACATAGCGCTTATAAATATGACGGAAAGCGCGCTCAATATCCACATCCACACAAGTGCGTTAAAACAGCCGATAACAAAGCCAAAGAACTTATTAGCACCCTTGAGTACCGGAAGTTTAAAGATAAGATCCAAAAGCCAGGTAAGGATCTTCAAAACAATCACACTTCCGATGAAAAGAAGCAGAAAAGCAATCACACCTGTTATCGCATTCACAACGGGCTCTGCTATTAAAGTTGCCAGATCCAAAACGGCAGCAGCATCAGCATCCGCCGAGGGAGTTACAGCATCGACCAGTTTTGAAATATCTGCTCCATAACGTTCAAGAATCTGGCGAAAAGCCTCCGGCATATCCCGGAAGAGTCTCAGAAGGTCGAACGTACCGCCGTCATTTTTTGAGAGTGACTGAATCGTATCTGTAATATTTTCCGCAATCTCACGAACAAACGGAACGTTCTCTATGTGCACCGCAACAGTCGGCGTGAAGGCAAATGCAACGAATAAAGCGGCAATCAATGTGCAAATACCCATAACAGATTTGATAAAACCGCGCTTTACACCCATTACAATGGATATAAGACACACTGTCAAAAGCAAACCGTCAAAAATGAAATTCATAAAGCACCTCTCAAAATCGTATTGCGATTATGTGCGATATATGCGTGGCCTCCAAGTCGTCACGAAAGGTCGGCGGCCCGTGCTGTAGTGGGAAAGCAAAACACCGGTTCACCGAAAATATCACACACAGCCGTCAAATTACCGGTATATGAAGCACTGAATTCTTTTTCCGCGTATTCTTTGAGATAGAAGACAGAATCTTGTGTCAGTACATACGCAGTGGTGGCGCCATCAGATGCGGTAATACGAAGAACTTTTTCACTGAATTGCCGGTCAGAGATTATCTGCCCGTTCATATTTATTACAATCACTCTGCTCGATGTTCCGAGAATATTCTCACTGCATACAACGGCAACACGCGTCTCAGATATATCCATACTTGTGAGGGTCATAGAAGCGAACGGGAAAGTATATTTTACCGTTCCTTCCCCATCGTATAAGGAAATGGAAGTATCAGTAACAACCGCAAGCGTTCCATCCTTCAAATAAGAAACAGAAAGTGGGATCTGCTCGCCCAGACTAACCTCGCTTATTTCGTCAGAACCAACACGGCAAAGGGTCAAAACGCCGGAAACAGGGCCGTTTTCCGCAGAAAAACCTGCTATGACAAAGGCTTCCCCGTCAGAACTAAAGGCTACCGAAACCACATAACTGTCCCGGTAATACGACGCGATCTTCTGAAAAGCGGCGTTATACAGCGATACCAAATATTTTGATTCACCGGATCGCGTTACAATAGCATACATGCCGGTATCGCTGACTGCGGCACACTGTATCGGGCTGCCCGTACTCTCACGCAAAACGCACGCAAGCGAAGTATAAAGAGCATAAGAAGTGCCGCCTTCGTCATAAACAAGCAGGTATTTGTCACCCGCATCCAAAACGGGTGAGAGACAGTTGGGTTCATCTTTAAGAGTTACAGCGCCATCACCGCCGTACACCGAAACCCCGGAACTTCCTGCAACAACAAGCTGATCTTTATAAGAGGCGAAGGACATATTCGGCTGTTCCTCATAAACAACGGAGGAAAAATGGCCGCTCGATTCATAAGCAACGTTAAAATCGCGCATGAGGTACAAAAGGTTTTCGTATGTCATGCTTTCACGATGCGTAAGAAGCATAACGGAAAGATATATAGTGAACACCAAAAGCAGAATCCACTTTACAACCCCGTATCTGGCCGAAACGCGCAGATAATATGGGTTGTGCGATTTCTTTTCTGAATCACGCGCACGCCGAACTCGATTGTCCATTGACAGATTTCCTCCTTTTCTTATTCATTATTCGGCCAGCCAGTTGATTTCCCTGTCATAAAGAACATTCGAAAGGTACAGCCCTGCCGAGGGGGCGGTAAAACCGGCTTTCGTGCGATCACCTGTACGGATTGCCGTCAAAACATCCCCAAGGGATCGGCTGCCGTAAACGACATCAAGTAAAGTCCCCGTCATAATACGAACCATATTATAAAGAAAGCCATCAGCCTCCACACGAAAGACAAGAATATCGTCCGGCTCGCGACGCACACTTGCGTTAAATACGGTACGGACCGGATCGGTTATCTTCGAACCGGTTGCCATAAAACCTGAAAAATCGTGTTTTCCCACAAAAGCAGAACAAATTTCGTTCATCAAAATTTCGTCATCTGCCGAAATCCGACGCACAGCGTGATAAGCCCGCCCGTTTAAAAAAGGATCACGCGCCGGCGTATCATAGATACGGTACTCATATTCTTTGGAAATGACGTTATAACGCGGATGAAAATCATCCGCTACGACGGCGGCACCGATTACCGAAATATCCTCCGGCAAAAAGCGGTTGACAACTCTGTGAAATTTGCTTATGGGAACAGGGCACCAATTATCTCCCACGCGGATATCGGCAGGAGCCAGTGCGGCGCAAAAAGCCTTGGCATGAACACCGCTGTCCGTTCGGCTGCAACCCGTAACGGCACACGGAAACCCGAGCACCCGCGAAAACGAATCTGTCAGAATGTTCTGTATCGCACGGCCGTTTGCTTGTGCCTGAAAGCCGCAGTAAGCGGATCCGTCAAACTTGAGTTTCAAAAGAATTTTCATATAGGCATCACCAGGAAAGCGAATAGCCACCCAACCCGTTCGTGAAAATCACAACCATGCCCAAAAGGACGAGAAGAATACAAAGAACCACGTCCTTAGGCGAAGCGTGCAATACATTCATGCGCGTTCTTCCATCACCGCCGGTATAACAACGGCATTCCATAGCGGTTGCGAGTTCCTCCGCACGGCGGAAGGCAGAGATGAAGAGCGGTACCAAAATCGGAATCAGCGTTTTCGCACGCTTCATCAAGGAGCCGGAGGCAAAATCTGCACCGCGCGCTTTTTGCGCATTCATGATTTTTTGTGTTTCTTCTATCAAGGTAGGGATAAAACGAAGCGCGATCGTCATCATCATAGAAAACTCGTGAACGGGAAGGTGCAGTTTTTTAAGCGGTGCCAAAAGCTGTTCGAGCCCGTCCGTGAGTGCAATAGGTGTCGTAGTATACGTCATAAATACGGACGTACCGATAAGGAGCACAATAATGCGAAGCGCGATCATTATCGCGTTGAGGATTCCCTCAAGATAAACACTCACAAATCCAAGTGAGAAAAGAAGCGTTTCCCCTTTCATCCAAAAGATGTTTATAACGGAGGTAAAGATGATAATAAAAGTAAGAGCCTTCATTCCCTTCAGAATGATTTTGGGCGAAATGCCCGATGCCAAAATAAGGACAGCCGCTGACAAGAGAAGAAGTCCGAAGGACCAAAGATTTTTCGCCAAAAAAACGACGATGATATAGAGAACGGAGGCTATAATTTTTGCGCGGGGGTCCATACGGTGCAAAACAGATTTTCCCTCACAGTACTGTCCGAACGAGATGTCAAGATTCATGCATTATCACCCCGTACTTTCTCGAGGATTTTTGCGGTCGCATACTTGACCGTATATACGTCCCGTCCGATATCCAGCCCGTACTTTTTCAGTTCCGATGCCACGTAGGTTATTTGTGGGACGTCAAGACCGACTGAAATGAGCTCATCGTAACGGCTGAAAACTTCCGCACAGGTGCCATCCATGAAAACCCGGCCGGCCTCCATCACGATAACACGGTCGCAGTACAAAGCCATATCCTCCATACTGTGACTGACGATAATCACGGACGTTCCGCTGATCTTCTGGTACTCACGGATGCTGTTGAGAATCTCCTCGCGCCCGCCGGGATCAAGCCCGGCCGCAGGCTCATCAAGAACGAGAAGCTCCGGACGCATAGCAATTACACCGGCAAGAGCGGCACGCCGCTTCTGACCGCCGGAAAGATCGAATGGTGATTTGTCGAGAAGCGCTTCTTTAAGACCTGCAAACTGAGCCGCTTCCAGAACGCGCGCGTTCACTTCATCGGGAGACATACCCATGTTTCTGGGGCCGAACGCAATATCATCGCGCACCGTTTCATCAAACAGCTGATATTCCGGATACTGCATAACGAGTCCTACTTTGAAACGGACGTCGCGAATCTTTTTCGGATCTTCCCAAATATCCTTGCCGTCGAGAATAACCTTACCCTCAGTCGGCTTCAAAAGGCCATTGAGAAGCTGTACGAGCGTCGATTTGCCGCTACCCGTATGTCCCATAATACCGGTAACCGTCGAACCGCCGATTGTCAGGGATATATTATCGAGCGCACGGATTTCATACGGTTCTCCGGCACCGTAAATAAACGATATATTTTGGAGTTCAACCTGAGCCATGTTAGCATACTCACAACGCCAGGCGTTATGAGAATCCTTTCGTAAAATAACGAGTTTTGTGAAGTTATTGTTTCCCGAGTGCTTTCGCAATTTCAGCGGCACACTCACCCGGATCAAAAATATCGAGGCGAACGTCGTAACCGCTCTTTTTTAGATGATACAAAAGTTCAGTCGTCTGCGGAACATCAAGGCGTGCGTTCCAAAGACGCTGTGGGTGGCTGAACACCTCTTTCGGCGTTCCGTCCATAAGAATACGCCCGCCATCCATTACGATCACACGGTCGCCGCGAACAGCTTCGTTCATGTAGTGGGTAATGTGAAGAACGGTAATTTTTTCTTCCTTGTTCAGCCGTTCGATCGTATCCATTACTTCTTTTCTGCCCGCAGGGTCAAGCATCGCCGTGCTCTCGTCAAAAATGATACAACGGCGGCGCATTGCGATAATTCCCGCAATCGCAATACGCTGTTTTTGACCGCCTGACAACTTATGCGGCGCATGACGCGCATATTTCGACATACCGACGAGAGAAAGTGCCTCATCTACACGGCGGCGTATCTCTTCTGAGGGAAGCCCAAGATTCTCCGGACCGAAAGCAACGTCCTCTTCAACGACGGTAGCAACGATCTGGTTGTCCGGATTCTGGAAAACCATACCGACTTTGCGACGTGCCTCCAGAATATCCTCCTCCGTAACGTCGTCGGCGCTCATGTTCTTGCCGTCAATCATTACACTGCCGCTGTCCGGTATAAGAATGAGACTCATCATTTTCGCGAGAGTTGATTTACCGCTTCCATTATGGCCGAGAATGGATACGAATGACCCCTCTTCGATGGAGAGGCTAACGTGATCAAGTGCATTAGAGGAGGCACTTCCGTCATCAGTAGGATAGGCGTACGACAGATCACGGATTTCAATTATCGGTGTTTTTTGAAGAGTGCTCATTTGTTCTCCCCCGAAAAAGTGTCAGATCTCTGCCAACGGGCACTTGCCCCCGCAGGAAGATACAGTCCGCTTTCCGTTACCGGCAATCCCAACTCACCGGTCGTGAGAACGCCCATAGATGCCTGTGGCATCAACGTCATAAGCATATAACCCATAGATGCAGGCGACAAACCGGTCGTATAAGAGTTGATAAGAAAGAAAAGCGGCCTGTCCGTGAGGATTTTCACAACGAGGGAAATTAGGTCATACGCGCATTCTTCCAGTTTCCACACTTCCCCGTTCGGACCTCTGCCGTACGACGGCGGGTCCATGATCACGCCGTCGTACTTATTGCCGCGACGAATCTCTCTTTCAACAAACTTTCGACAATCGTCTACAATATAACGCACAGGTGCATCTCCAAGGCCGGAAAGGCGGAGATTCTCTTTCGCTGCCGCTACCATTCCTTTGGAAGCATCCACATGGCAAACCTTGGCACCCGCCCTGGCTGCAGCCGCAGTTGCGCCGCCGGTATACGCAAATAGATTAAGCACTTTCGGCTGATAATCGGGGACATCTCTCCGCGCACGGCCAATAATATTGGAGAACCAGTCCCAGTTTACTGCCTGCTCCGGGAAAAGCCCAGTGTGCTTAAAACCCATAGGGCGAAGATTAAACGTCAGATCGCCGTAGCTAATATTCCAATCGGCGGGCATTTTGGAAACGACCCAACTGCCGCCGCCGTTCTTCGAGCGACGGTAAACACCGTCAGCTTTTTTCCACATAGGATGCCTTCTCTCGGTATTCCAGATCACCTGCGGGTCGGGGCGGATGAGGATATATCTTCCCCACCGTTCGAGTCTTTCACCGGCGGCGGCATCGAGAAGTTCGTAATCTTTCCACGTATCGTTCTGAAACATTGAATTCACCGTTTTTCTTTGGAGATTCCGCCGATTTTCGTCGGTCGGTTATAGTATTGCCCAATTGCGGAAGTACCAGTGTGTGCGTGGCACACAGCGATCGCAAGTGCATCGGCTGTGTCGTCTGGCTTGGGCGGTGCATCGAGGCCCAAAAGCATGGTAACCATCGCCATAATCTGGCGTTTTTCAGCCTTACCGTACCCAACAACCGCTTGCTTAACCTGCATGGGGGTATATTCAAAAACATCAATGTGATGCTGATGTGCACAAAGTAGAATGACGCCGCGCGCCTCGGCAACTACGATTCCCGTAGTAACATTCGATGAAAAGAAAAGCTCTTCTACCGCAATGGCATCCGGTTTATACTTTTCAATGATGGAGGACAGGCTCTCATAGATGTGCGATAGCCGTTCTTCGACGGGAAGGCCGGCCTTCGTTTGAACAGCGCCGTATGCGACAGGGCGAAAACGGGATCCTTCGTATGAGACGATCCCCCAGCCGACAATCGCAATCCCCGGATCTATGCCAAGAATAATCATCCGCCGCCCTCCTTTATCCATCCGGATAAAATATAAATACTTAATCAGCATATTATAGCACATATTTTCACATAAGTCAAAACCATTTCAGCAAAATAGAGAACTTTTTTGAGGAGAATTAAAAACGAATGGCATTTACAAGATAGAAAATTCGTGTTATAATAATATAGAAAAGTTTTGCATTTTTCGTCTCATTTACAGAAAGGAGTGCTGTTTTTGAATACGATACCAAAGATTTCCGTCGGAGATATGCTGGAACTCAAAAAAAAGCATCCCTGCGGTTCAAAGAATTTTCTCGTAACGCGTCTCGGAAGCGATGTGCGAATACTCTGCACGGGCTGTGAGAGAGACATGGTGCTCCCCCGCGTAAAGCTTGAAAAGGCCATAAAAAAAATCATTCCCACGGAGGAAAAATACGATGACTGATGATCGATCCACGCAGGCTGAAACGGATTTTTTGCCGGATGATACTACACCTGAAAACGATCATATAGAACGCGACATACTCCCGGACGAGACGCCGCCCCCTCCCTCTTTCCGCGAAAAGCAGCGCTCGTATTGGAAAGATCACAAATATCTTCTCGCCTGCTTTTTTGTCCCGGCGGCTATTATGCTTCTCATCCACATCGCCATGGGTGTCTGGCCGTTCGGCGAGGAGTCGGTTCTCGTTCTTGATCTGAACGGGCAATACGTTTTTTATTTTGAGGAGCTTCGCGATCTCCTTCGCGGAGACGGCAGTTTCATATACTCTTTTGAGCGCGCACTTGGCGGCGAGTTTTTGGGAATCGTTGCTTACTACCTCGCAAGCCCGTTCTCTTTTATCGTAGCGCTGTTCCCCGAGGGCATGATCACCGAATCCCTTTTAACCCTTTTTGTCTTAAAAACCGGTCTTTGCGGACTCACGTTCGGGATCTATCTTCACAACACGCACAAAAGAAACCCCGTTGTCGCTGTTATCTTCTCTACGCTGTACGCGCTGACAGCCTATGCTGTCGTCTATCAGCACAACACAATGTGGATCGACAACGTTTTCTTCTTGCCGCTTATCCTCCTCGGAATCGAGTCAATGATCAAATACGGCAAATATAAACTATTCGTCATTACGCTCTCCTTGGCGGTGATCAGCAATTTCTACATCGGATACATGACCTGCATTTTCGTTGCGGTATATTTCTTCTATGCGTATTTCACACGCACGCCCGAAGAAAGAAATCCGCTCGGTGTCAGATATCATTTCCCGAAATCGCTTGCACGCATCGCTGTCTTCTCCGTTATCGTGCTTTTGATTTCTGCGATCATCCTTTTGCCGGCTTATTACTCTCTCACGTTCGGCAAAACAGAATTCTCAAACCCGAAATTCGGTCTGTCGCAGAAATTTGACTTTATGGATCTTCTTTCCATGATGTACTTCGGTTCCTACGACACAGTCCGACCGGAAGGACTCCCGCTCATTTACACCAGCATGCTCACTTTTCTGCTTTTTCCGCTTTATTTCTTTGCACCGCATATCAAAACACGCGAAAAGCTCGGCACCGGTATTCTCATCGCCTTTTTCGTTTTCAGTTTCAACGCCACCACACTTGATTTGGTGTGGCACGGATTCCAGCGGCCCAACTGGCTTAATTACCGATACAGTTTTATGCTGTGCTTTATCTTCATTCTCATGGCGTATAAAGCACTCGAGAAGCTTCGCGAGATCGGTTATCGGCACGTGATCTTTTCCGCGTCGGGAATCGCGGGAATACTCCTCATCCTGCAGAAACTCGATTACGAAAACCTTCCCGATCTTTCAGCCGTTTGGGTCTCACTCCTATTCATCGGTGTATATTTGTGCGTCATGCGTGCCGCTGCATCAAAATCAGATTATACGCGCCAAACGGCTTCACTTGTCCTCGTTATCGTTGTCTGCCTGGAGACATTCTGTGCCGGCTACCACAATCTCGTCTCGCTGGACAAAGACGTAGTCGTGTCCACGAGAGATTCCTACCGTTCGGTTATTGACCGTTTGCAGCCGGTGGTCGATCTCGTAAAAGAAGAAGACGATTCCTTCTACCGCATGGAAAAAACCACTCACCGCAACACAAACGATAACTTTACCCTCGGCATGCGCGGCGTATCCAACTCGACCAGCACGCTGAATGCCAAGGTTATTAAATTTTTGAACCAGATGGGTATTGCATCGAAGTCCCACTGGTCGAAATACGTCGGCGGCACACCGGTGTTTGATTCCCTCCTCGGCATCAAATATCTGATCACAGATCAGAACGCAAAAGTCTCTCCTCTGTATGAAAACACCTACACTTCCGACAGCAATCTTCTCGTTTACAAAAACCCCTATGCACTGTCGATCGCTTACGGTGTGAACAAGAATCTTTCCACACTCGATTTAAGCGACCCGCTTTATAATTCTCCTTTTGTTCGGATGAATTATATCATCGGCGAGATGATGGGCGCAGAAAAGGCTTCTGAAGTGTTCAAGCCCATTGAGATCGAAAGCACCGCTCTTGACAACTGCCGCAAGGCCGGCGTTGTCGACCATACGAAATACGCACAAATCAACGCAGACAGTGATTCGTTCGTAACGTTCACGCTCCACGCACCGGCAGACGGATATATTTACTGTTATTTTCCGAGCGAATACCCTCGTGAAGCAACGCTAGTTATCAACGGCAACAACGTTGGAAATTTCTTCGGAAACGATACGTTTGCTGTAAAGACCGCCGGTCCTTTCACTGCCGGTCAGAAGATCACGGTTGCGCTCAAGCTCTTGAAAACCGACCTCTATCTTGCAGAAAACGAATACTTCTTCTACTATCTCGATGAAGAAGCATTCAAAACTTCCATGGAAACAATCGGTACCTCCCAGTTCAACATCGAATCGTACACAGAAGATTCCCTTTACGGAACGATAAATATTGCCGACGACCAAAAATTCGTATTCACCTCCATCCCTTACGATGCCGGTTGGATCGTTAGAGTCGATGGCGAAACGGTAAGGACTTCCATGGTTCTTGATGCCCTCCTGTGCTTTGAGATTCCGTCCGCAGGCGAGCATACACTCTCCCTTGAATACCGGCCGGACTGCGTAAGATACGGCGTTATATTATGTATCGTTGGTATCGCATCCTTTGCTGCAATCTGGACAGCAGAAGTACTCCTCAAGAGAAGAAACCCAAAGAAAGGATGTGAGTTATAATGATATATTGCCTCACAGGTACGCTCATTCACGTCGATACTTTAGCCTATGTGGCCGTTATTGACTGTGGCGGCGTAGGATACAAGGTAAACGTCACATCTAATACGCTCACCAAACTTCCCCTTTCTGCTGATAAGCCCGTAGAAGTCCGCTTGTACACCCATATGCAGGTACGTGAAGACGGAATAGATCTGTTCGGTTTTTTCTCGACGGAAGAGCTTTCGATGTTCAAACTTCTCATCACGGTTTCCGGCGTCGGCCCAAAAGCCGCTATGTCCATCCTCTCTCTTATGACGCCGGAGAAACTTTCGACAGCGATTACCGCCGAAGATGCCAAGGCAATCGCCAAGGCGCCGAACGTCGGGCCTAAAACGGCAGCACGCATCATTCTCGATCTCAAAGATAAAGTTGCAAAAAGCTTCCCTGTTTCCCCCGACACAGATACGGGTATCCGCGTAGACACAGCACCCTTAACCAGCGGGAAACTCGAAGACGCGCAGGCGGCACTTCTTGTCCTCGGATACGCAAAGCCCGAGGTTACAAAAGCGCTTTCAAAAGTCGACACGAGCGCCTCACTCGAGGACATCATCCGTGCAGCACTTGCCGTTCTGATGAGATAACACCGCCTACTCTCGCGTTCATTTACTCCGCTTAAACGAAAGGACGTCTCTATGGATACGGAATTTGATTTTGAGAATCGGATTGTTACAACCGACTGCATTTCTGAGGACAGTGAGAACGAACTGAGTCTCCGCCCTCACACTCTCGAAGAGTACGTCGGTCAGGCCAAATCCAAAGACATACTGAAAATTTATATTGAGGCCGCAAAACTGCGCGGAGAGTGCCTCGATCACGTTCTGCTATACGGACCGCCCGGTCTCGGCAAAACGACACTTTCTGCCATTATCGCAGCGGAACTCGGCGTAAATCTCCGTGTTACTTCAGGCCCCGCGATTGAAAAACAGGGCGATCTCGCGGCCCTCCTCACAAATCTTGGAGAGGGCGACGTACTTTTTATTGACGAAATTCATCGGCTCTCCCGCTCGGTAGAAGAGATCCTGTATCCCGCCATGGAGGATTACGCCCTCGACATCATTATCGGTAAAGGACCTTCCGCGCGCAGTATCAGAGTACCTCTGCCCCACTTCACGCTGGTGGGCGCCACCACGCGTGCGGGACAACTCACAACACCGCTTCGTGACCGATTCGGCGTTCTTTTGAAGCTCGAACTCTACACAACGGATGAACTTGCACAGATCGTTCAGAGAAGTGCGAGAATCTTGAACGTTCCTATTACCGAGGACGGCGCGATTGAAATTGCCTCCAGATCGCGCGGCACACCGCGAATCGCCAATCGCTTTTTGAAACGTGTTCGTGACTTCGCGCAGGTCAAAGGCGACGGTACGATCACGCTGGAATCCGCAAGAGAAGCCCTTTCTATGCTCGAGGTTGATGAGTTAGGCCTCGACAATATCGACAGACGCATGCTCCACACGATCATCAACATATACGGCGGCGGTCCCGTTGGTCTCGATACGCTTGCCGCCACCGTCGGTGAGGAACCCATAACGCTGGAAGATGTGTACGAGCCTTATCTCATGCAGATCGGTTTTTTGAGCCGCACCCCCCGCGGCAGATGCGTAACGAAGCTGGGATACGATCATTTAGGTCTCCCCTATACGGCGCCCTCCACCAAAAACAATATGCAAATTGAAATGGATGATACGACAGATGAGTGAAAACAACGTTCATGCAGGTCACAGAGAACGCCTGCGCACCAGATACAAGCGCTGCGGATTTGACGACTTTCAGGAGCATGAAGTTCTGGAACTGCTCCTGTTCTATTCAATTCCCCGTGCTAATACAAACCCGCTCGCACATAATCTTTTGAATCATTTTGGCTCTCTTTATGCCGTTATGAATGCAAGCTACGAGGCGCTTTGTGAGGTTGAGGGCGTGGGACCGGCAAGTGCCGCTTTAATCCGCACGGTGGCTGACAGTGCGAGAGCCGCAAAACTGAAAGAACTCGCAAACGAACCGCTCCTCTCGCCTGAAAAACTGTATATTTACGCTGCGGAATGGTTTTTAGGCAAACCACACGGCACGGTAGCTGTTTTACTCCTTGATGCAAAACGAAAAATTATAACCGTGCGTACGATCGCAGAGGAACATCTCCGTTTGCCGGCATCCTTTCCGGAAGAAATACTACGTCTCTGCCAGCAAATGGACGCGTCAAACGTTGTTCTTATGCACAACCACGTGGACGGTGTTATGGAGCCATCTTACGAGGACATATATCTCACACGCGAGATCTACCGCATACTAAAAGACAACGGCATCACACTCCTCGAGCATATGATCGTCCACGAACTGGACGCCATCCCTTGCCTGAACATTTCTATGAACGAAGAAGTTTCCGGATTCCCGACGAAATACAAAAAGCAATAACAAAAAGGCACCGGTGAAAGGTGCCTTTTTTGTCAAAACACGCCTATTAGCGGCGTATTTCTATTTTGATATTACCTGTATCGGTAGTAATCTCACATCTGCCGCCGCTCACGGAATCGGGCACATCAATACGTCCCGTGTCGGATCGCGTTATGAACACCTTTTCCGAAAGAAGCGTTCCTTTCACGTCGCCCGTATCTGTTACAATAAAAAGTTCAGCGGCATCCGCACTGTTAAACCGTACGTCGCCGGTACTTCTTTCAACGGAAAGTTTTCCATCCGCAATCACGTTCGTAAAAAGTATATCGCCCGTGTTGCCTGTCGAAACGAAGCTTTTGCACGTAAGATCGGAAAGTTGTGCTTTGCCAGTACTTACGCGGACCTCAACGTCACCATCGCATTTCACATTGGATACACTTACTTTACCTGTTGAAACAGCAAGATCGAGCACACCGGCAGATATGTCTCGGACAGAGATATCGCCCGTACTCGTCTTAATTTTCAAGCATCCCGATACGAACGCACTGCATGTGATATCTCCCGTACTTGCCTCAATTTCAACGCTTTCAAAGGAGAAACCGCCCGGTATTTCTATGTTGCCCGTGCTCTCTTTCACAGAAAGGCGGGCATAATCCCCGGTGGGCAAATATACAGTTATCGCCGGTTTACCGAACGAAATGATTCGCTCGTGCCATTTTCTCGTATCGACAAGTTCAATGAGAAGCGTACCGTTCTCTACCCCGACCGCATGCTTTGCGCTCTCTTGCTCGTAGCAGATAATAGACGTTTTTCCGTCCTTAGACGGTCTGAACACAATATCGGCAGTATCACTGGCAATCGCAATATCCCTGTACCGATCGTCTATCTCATAGCGATTTCTTTCGTACTGTACCGCAGACAGCTGCTTCACATCCCAGCCGACCGCAAGCATAACGCCGCCGACGAGAATGAGCCCGGCGGCGATAAGCAAAGCCGCAAAAACGATCCATTTTACCGTTTCGTTACCCATTATGTTTCACCTTTCGTTGAGAAGATTTTTTACACCTTACAAAAATGATTTTCGTGAGAAACCAAGCGCACTTTGTGGCCGCTGTAGAAAGGACAAACAAAAGAACGGAAACACCGGCGACAATAAGGGACGCGCCAAACGTGGCAACTGACGTTACGGTAAAGCCGCCGAGCGCAAAGCCTATCCCCGCCATAATACATCCAAGGGACGTGAGCGCTACCGCGCACCCCACCGCCCACAGGGATATGATCACTGCCCAGAGTGAAACGTACAACGATAAAACGACCGCAAAAACAGCAATGAGAATCGTGATCCACAAGGGAGCGCCAAGCACGAGAAGAAAGATTTCACCCGCTCTCATATGGCGTCTTGCTTTCTTTTCCTTTGCGTTTTCCGTTTCAATTTCCTCCCGAATCATTTCTTCCGTTTTGTCACGAGAAAACTCGGCTACGATTTCAGCAGAGATCTCGTCAAGGTTACCAACAGCCGAAACAGCCTCTCCCTCGCTCAGCCCTTCTTCCATTCGATCCTCGATCATTTCTCTGTAAAAATGCAGGCGTTCTTGGGCGTCCTCTTTGGGCAAGGCGGATAATTTCGCCCGTAAGGCTTCAATAAATTCCGATTTATTCATACTTCTGCAGACTCCTTAATTATAAACTGATACATAAGCATGACTTCTCGCCACTCATCCTTGAAATCTTCAATACGCCCGAGCCCTGCCTTCGTGATATGATAATACTTACGAAGTCTGCCTCCGTGCTCCGCCGTACACACCGTGAGCATATTTGCCGTCTCAAGACGTTTCAAAATGGTGTATAAGGTCGACTCCGAAAGTTCAAAATACGGCTTTACATCTTTAATAATTTTATACCCGTATGAATCTTCGTTTTTAATCGCGGCCAAAACGCACACGTCCAAAAGTCCGCGTTTCAACTGAACATCCATTGTATACCTCCTTTCACAATATACATCATATCACGATGTATTGTGCTTGTCAAGAAAAAACAAAAAAAGACAGTATTATTTCGCATACTGTCTTTTTACTACGGCGATTTCCGCCATCAATTCATATCGTATCTGCCTTCAAGAGCACGTTTAAGGGTGATTTCGTCCGTGTATTCCAAGTCCCCGCCTACGGGCACACCGTTGGCAATGCGGCTGATTTTCACGCCGTACGGCGCTATCTGACGGGACAAATACATAGCGGTTGCCTCGCCCTCCACCGTAGAATTGGTGGCAAGGATTACCTCACCAACGCCGCCTTCCTCGATGCGAGCCATCAACTCCTTGATCTTCAGTTGATCCGGTCCGATACGGCGCATAGGTGAAATCGCACCGTGCAAAACATGATATACCCCGCGATAACCGTGCATTTTTTCAAACGCGATAACCGCGCGCGGATCCTCTACAACACAAATCACGCTTTCGTCGCGATCGTCGGAACGACAGATATTGCAAAGTGTATCGGTCGTTATGTTCTGACAGCATTCGCACAGATTAATATCCGTTTTTGCGGCAATGAGCGCGTCGGCGAAATCGCGAACCTCTTCTTCCGAAAAGTTCATCACGCAGAACGCAAGACGGACAGCGGTTTTCGCCCCAATTCCATCAAGCTTTCGGAATTTATCTGCCAGCCGCTGCAAAGGCTCAATATATTCCGTCATACTTAAAACATGCCGGGCATACCGGGAATATTCATAGAACCGGTAACCTTAGCCATTTCCTCGTTGTTTGTTTCGTTTACTTTCTTGATCGCCTCGTTTACGCCTGCCACCAGAATATCGGAAAGCGTTTCAATATCATCCGGATCAACGATTTCCGGTTTTAGATCAATGGATTTAATTTCCATCTTGCCGGTGATTTTTACGGTCACGACACCGCCGCCGGCAGAGACTTCATACACGCGTGCATCAAGTTCCTCCTGGAGCGTTGCGATGTCCTCCTGCATCTTTTGCGCCTGGCGAAGCATGCTCTGCATATTCTGCGGTCCGCCGCCCATGCCTTTCGGGATTCTTGCTTTCATATGTATTTCCTCCGCATTTGATTATAAACTGTTATACAGATCTTCCGCTGCTGAATCGGAACTGAATTCTTTCATTTTTACTTCAACAATAATTTCTGCGGTGCCAGCGGTTACTCTGCAAAGCGCCAAAGCATTCGCAATAGATGCCTTTGATTTTTCATCCGAAAGCATCTTTGCGGCGAAATCCGTTGCCACAGAGATACGTGCTTTCATTCCGTTCGGCGAAACGAAAACGTCCGATTCCAGAAGAAAACTCTGTGCTCTCTTGTCAAACTTACCAAGCTTTTCAATCACTTCACTAATGTCCGGTACAAGTTCAAATTCATCTGCGGCATCATTGATGAGAGTTTTTTCGGGTATTATCTCAGAAATAGTTTCGTTAACTTTTTTCGGCTCGTCTCGGTGGACTTCTCTCTTTTCCTTATGCGTGGGAACTACAGACGCACCGATTTCCATGAGAGCAATGCGATCTTCCAACTGTCCAATGCGTGCGAGAAGCGCCTCAGTCGATTGATCGAGCGCCGGCTCACACATACGAATAGAGGCAAATTCTGCGATCGTCCGCTTCATCTGCGGCGCACGCAGCATCGCCTGAAATGCCTGATCCAGAATACTGCAGTGATAGGTCAGCGTTTTAATGTTGAATTTATCAGCGGCATCAAGAAGAAGCGCGCACTCCTGACTCGTAAGATCAAGATAGGAAACAACGTCGTCTGCGTATTTCCCCACCATCATATCCCGATAGAAGGACGTCAGCTCCTGCCAGAACACGGTGATGTCCTTAGAAGAGGCGACCACATCGGAAATCACGGAAAACATTGCCTTAATATCTCCGTGCGAAAGCGAAAGAACGGCATCGTGCAGAAACGCATAACTACTGAGTCCGAGAATGTCCCTGACTCGATCGATCGTTACGTCCGCACCGCCGCCGCTGCAAAGTTCGAAAAGATTGATAGCATCACGCATACCGCCCTGCGCCTGGCGAGCAATTTGCTGTGCCGCTTCTTCTTCGAGGAGAATGTTCTCATTTTTTGCGATATACATTAAGCGTTCGGTCAAAACGGAAAGAGAAATCCGCCTGAAATCAAAGCGCTGACAACGGGAAACGATCGTCGTAGGCAGTTTGTGCATTTCCGTTGTAGCGAGAATAAACACCACGTGCTCCGGCGGTTCCTCGAGCGTTTTGAGAAGTGCGTTAAACGCGCTGGTAGACAGCATATGTACCTCGTCAATGATGTACACGCGTCGCTTCAGCATCGCCGGTGTGTAAGAAACCTCGTCGCGGATATCACGGATATAGTCTACGCCGTTGTTGGAGGCCGCGTCCATTTCAAGAACGTCCGGCGCACTGGCAGAATCAATGGCGCGGCAAGAGGGGCACTCACAGCAAGGATTTCCGCCTTTAGGGTTCTCACAGTTCACCGCTTTGGCCAAAATTTTTGCGCACGTCGTTTTTCCTGTTCCGCGGGAGCCGCAAAACAGATATGCATGAGAAACACGCCCGTTTTCAGTCTGGTATTTTAAAACAGAGGTGATATGCTCCTGCCCGCACACATCATCAAATACGGTTGGTCGGTATTTTCTGTACAGTGCCTGATACATATAGGCGTGCTCCTTTCATGTATTTGTTAGTAAAACAATGCAAGCCGCAAAGTAAGGCCATACACCTAAAAGTCGAACTGCCCACATATGCGCCACCGTATAGTCTGCTCAGAACAGGCATCCTTGCGGCGCATCAGCTAAACTGCTTAATGCTGCTTGGTTCCCCACCTGACATGGTTCACAGCCGCTGATCGCGCAAGACCCATTCCTCAACACAGCCTGCTACGGCGCAGACCACACGTACACAGCCCTCAAAATAGGAATCAACCCCTGCTATAGCGGATTTCAGGTACAAGGACCCGCTGCTCCCCCGGCTGGTATGACCTTACTTTGCGGCTTGCATATATCAAGAGATATTATAGCATGTTTTTAGAAAGATTGCAAGAGGATTTTAGGAGAAAAGTGTGTTCGCTCATCCGAAAACTGCACCCGAATTCCCGTACAGAGACCGACCGCCAAGTTCTTGTTCGATCTTCAATAAACGGTTGTATTTTGCCACACGTTCAAATCGACACGGCGCACCCGTTTTTATAAAACCGGCATTTGTGGCAACGGCGATATCAGCGATTGAGGTATCCCCCGTTTCACCTGAACGGTGAGAAATTACCGTTTTATATCCGGCTGCCTGTGCCATTCTGATAACGGCCATCGTTTCCGTCAAAGTACCGATCTGATTCGGTTTGACGAGAACGGCATTTCCCGCCTTTCTTTCAATTCCGGATTTAAGGCGCTTGGGATTCGTAACAAAATAATCGTCGCCGACGAGCATTACACGCTCTCCCATTACACCTGTCAGCATCTGCCATCCGGCATCATCATGCTCACCCACACCGTCTTCGATTGAAATGATCGGATATTCTTTCGAAAGATTTTCCCACTCGGCAACAAGACTTTCCGTTGTCATCGTTTTTCCCGCTTTCGGAAGCCTATATTTATCCTTCTCCGCCCATTCACTTGATGCAACGTCAAGAGCAAGCTTCACCCGCTCTGTATCATATCCCGCGTGCTGAACCGCTTCGACAATCATTTCGATCGCTTCTCTTGTATCCCTGAGATCCGGAGCAAATCCACCCTCATCGCCAACAGCAGTATTCTTCCCTTTCTTTTTCAGCTCACTCCCCAGCGCGTGATAAATCTCAACGCCCGCACAAAGCGCCTCTGCAAAACTTGCAAATCCAATCGGCACAATCATGAATTCCTGCACGTCCAAATTATTAGCAGCATGTGCGCCGCCGTTCAGAATATTCATCATTGGCACCGGCAAACAAACACTGTTCATTCCGCCGAGATACCTGTATAAAGGGATATCCAACGCACGCGCCGATGCACGCGCGCAAGCCAAAGAAACCGCTAGGATCGCATTGGCACCAAGATTTTCTTTGTTTTCCGTACCGTCTGCTTCCACCATGATACGGTCGATCTCAAAAAAAGACGCACTTTTCCCACGCACCGCCGCTCGAATCGTCGTATTGACGTTCTCAACGGCTTTTTGTACGCCTTTACCGTTATACCGTTCTTTTTCACCGTCTCTGAGTTCAACAGCCTCATAGACGCCTGTGGAAGCACCGGAAGGGACAGACGCAGTTCCTCTTACACCGTTTTCGAGCACGACGGTTGCTTCCACAGTCGGATTTCCTCTTGAATCCAGAACTTCCCTACCCATGACAGTTTTAATTCGCATATTTTCCCCCATTGTTCTTTTCTTTAAAAATCTGCATAGAATTTTTTTATCGGCATCAGCCATTTTGGGTTTATTTTTTCCGAAGCAATATTTTTTATACACTGCTGAACGATTTTGAAAACAGAACATATGCTGATTATGAAATTTCTTTTTCAGGGGAGAATGTTATGCTTCTATACACAGTTGAGCAAGGAGATACCGTATATTCCATCGCCGAGAAAAACGGCACGACACCATCTCGCATTATTATCGACAACGATCTCACAAATCCGGGCAGACTTGTGGTGGGACAGTCTCTCGTGTTGCTGTATCCCACGCGTACTTACACCGTGCGCGGCGGCGATACACTTGAATCCATCGCTAAAACCTATGGAGTATCTATTCTACAACTCTGGCAGAACAATCCCGCACTCAAAGGGAGGTCGTATATTTATCCCGGCCAAACACTCAATATCTCATACGAAACGCCGCCGCTCGGGCGGATTCGCGTAAATGGGTACGCTTATCCGTATATCGACCGCTCTGTCCTCAGAACCACGCTTCCCTATCTAACATATCTCTCTATATTCACCTACGGATTCCGTCCGGACGGCACTCTCATCCCTCCTACGGGCGGAGACGAAGAGATGATCGGGATTGCAAAAGAATACGGAACGGTTCCCCTCATGATGCTGACTTCCCTAACAGAGGAAGGAACGTTTTCAAACGAACTGGTAGCAAGCCTTCTTGCCGATCCCGCTTTGCAGAGCACGGTTATCGAAAATGCTCTCAGCGTGATCCGTCAAAAAGGCTACGGCGGACTCGACGTCGATTTCGAATACATTCCTGCTCAATTTGCAGAAACGTATGCGGAATTCTTAACGATGTTAAGGCAGAGGCTTTCAGCGGAAGGATACGTTCTTTTTGCTTCGCTGGCACCCAAAACCTCCGCCACTCAGCGCGGTCTCCTTTACGAGGGGCACGATTATCCGTCGGTCGGTGCAGCGGTTGACTATGTTCTTCTTATGACATATGAATGGGGATACACGTATGGACCGCCGCTTGCCATCGCACCGATCGAAAACGTACGAGGTGTCATCGATTACGCCGTAACGGAAATTCCGCCGTCAAAAATCTTTTTGGGGATTCCGAATTACGCCTACAACTGGACGCTCCCCTACGTGCGTGGGGAATCGCAGGCACAAGCTCTTTCGAATGTCGCGGCCATCGGGCTCGCCACAGAAAAGAATGCGGAAATCCAGTTTGATGAAACAGCACAAACGCCGTTTTTTAAATACTTTGAATACTCAGCACAGGCAAAAAAAACAGTGGAGCACGAAGTTTGGTTTGAAGATGCACGCAGCGTGGAGGCAAAACTGCGTCTCCTTAACGAATATAACCTTGCAGGCGCCAGCATCTGGCAGATCATGAAATACTTCCCGCAACTGTGGCTAGTTTTGAACGCGCTTTATTCCATCGAAAAGCTATACTGAAAAACGCGCATACGGGGTTTCCCGTATGCGCGTTTTCATATATGCCTACTCAGAAAAGCGGATTATTTCTCGTCATCCTCTGCCTCTTTGATCAGCTCTTCCGTGGACTCTGCCACGTACGTGAACACGATCTCGTCGCCTTCCTTGATCTGGTTGGTACCTGCGCGGCCGGTTTCGACCTTTTCGCCGTTAATGGTGTATTCCCAGAAGTAGGTGTAGCCTCCCTCAGTCTTATCTGCGTATTCACCGATGGAAGTGATGGAATACTCGTCTGCCACGTAGTCTATCTCGTTGTTGTCAAATGCGGTAAGCGCTGCAAGGAGAACAGTTACAGGTTCGTCAGCGGTAGTTTCAACCTCTACAGCAACGGGGCCAAGAAGATTGTCACCGTTAACGACAACGGTAACAACTGCATTGAGCGTTACCTTTTCAACCGTAGTACAGCCAACAAAAGAAGCGGTGAGCATAAGCATTGCGACTGCAAAAGCGATAATTCTAAACTTTTTCATAATGCGTACCTCCAAAAATATACTATATGGTGCTGATTAATTATATAATAAGTTCCAAAAAAAGTCAAGAGAAAGTGTGAATTCGGTCATGCAAATATATCCACGGTATACTGCGGGAATTTCTTATTACGTATCGCCGTAAATATCATCCTCGTTTACATTCTCATCTTCTCCGCCCGATTCTCTGGCATTCCATTCGGGATGCTCCCTGAACCACCGGTCGAAGTCGAAGTAATCGTAGCAGAACTTGTTATAGAAACTCCACACGTTCGTTTTACCAACATATACACCGCTCGGGATTGTGTTTTGGAAGAAAGGCTCCGCCCAACCGCCGCCGGGCAGAACATTCTCGGGCAGATCGCGGTAGACATACTGCGCATCCGTAACAGTTACCTCAATCGGGAACGCACGGTTCTCGACACGAATCAGTGCAACGTCTTTAAGATTCGCGAAATTCCCGGTGTATTCCTCTACGTCGAGGACAACGCCGCCTACGACCGTATCATACTTCACAACAACGTGGACGTCGCACTCTTTCGTAGGCATGTTATCCTTGGTAAAGTATCCTTTAGAAATCCGATGGCCACGGGGGTCAAGGTAGCATGCTTCAGATGGCATCATGCCGGAATCAAGACAAAATTCGCACTCAATAACGCCCGCCGCATTGGTGAATTTTTCGAGGGGGGCACCGCCGCTGTTTGCTTCATCAATATATTTTTGATGAAGTTTTGTCATAACAACATCCCAAACGAGACACGAGGGGTTGCGGGTAAAATCGCTCAGCGTCTGATTCATATCGTAGCCAAACCAAACACCGCCCACGTAATAGGGCGTATAACCTACAAACCAGCGGTCAAAATCATTGCCGGCTGTACCGGTTTTACCTGCTACGTCGACCGTTTTGCGGAGCGTAACGGACGTACCCGTACCCTGATTCATGACGTTGTTCATCATAACCGTCATGATGGAAGCGGTCTGATCGCTGATGACGATATTCGATTTGCTCTCGTTTTCAAGGATCAGATTGCCCTCGCTGTCATACACGTACAAAAACGTACGCGGCTCATTATAAACGCCGTTGTTTTGGAAAATAGCATACGCCGCTGTGATCTCCTCAACAGTAAGTCCAAAGCTCATCTGTCCGAGTGCCAAAGACGCAAGTCCCTTATCGCTGAAAACCGTACCGCTTGCTGTTGTGTACGATTCAACGAAACTGTCAATGCCAAGTTTATTCTTCACAAAGTCAAACGACTTTTCAAGTGTTAGATCCTGCAGGACACGGACTGCAATGGTGTTTTTAGACGTAATAATCGCCTGATTAATAGTAGTAAGACCGGCGTACGTATGCGGAAGATTGGAAGGCCATGCCGCAGGCGCTTTCTTCTTGATTGCGGATCCGTCTGCAGCAGTCTCAACTACGTTCCAATTCACATCGTAATCACCGAAGGTTACGGGAACGTCATCAAGAACCGATCCGAAATTGATAAGTCCTGCGTCAAGTGCGGGGGCATATACCGCAATAGGTTTAATTGACGAACCCGGCGAACGCGTAGCATCCGTCGCGCGGTTCGTAATACGGTTACTGGTCTTTTCGCCGCGGCCGCCTACAATACCCAAAACATCACCCGTATAGGGGTCAATAACGACCATAGCCGACTCCGGCTGCAATCCGTCGTTAGAATACGGAAAATACTCCTTGTCGTTCTCGTAAACTTCTTCCATGATGCTCTGGACTTCCGGATCCATAACGGTATATATCTTAAGGCCGCCCGACCAGATCATCATACTGGCAGCGTACTGATCGTAACCGTATTTTTCCATGAGGGCATCGCGAACGTCAATGAAAAGGGATTCCTGATACCAGGAGAAAACGGTATTGGGATCGTCGTCATCGTTGTCGTTATTTAAAACGAGCACCAGTTCTTCATTTTGCGCCCGGTTCTTTTCTGCAAGGGTGATATACCCTTCCTCCCACATACGCTCCAGTACTGTGTACCGCCGATCGGCATTGTGCTCGGGGAACCGTACAGGATCGTAGTATGACGGATTCTTTACAATCGCCGCGAGTGCGGCACATTCAACAAGAGTGAGATCACTTAACTCTTTGCCGAAGAAGTAGTTTGCTGCCGCCCGCACACCTGTACAGTTATTGGAAAGGTAAATGATATTGAGGTACAATTCAAGGATTTCTTCCTTGCTCTTTTCTTTCTCCAAATTCAAGGAGCGAAGAATTTCCTGCACCTTACGCTGAATGCGAACCTCATCATCCTTTGTCAGGTTTTTTACCAACTGCTGTGTAATGGTGGAGGCACCGCGAATTTCCTCAAATCCCAAAAAGAAATTCACCACTGCTTTACCTGTACCGATCCAGTCTACGCCGTTGTGCTTATAGAATCTGTGATCTTCAATGGCAATAAAGGATTGATACAAATATTCCGGAAACTGCGTATAGGAAGCCCAAAGACTGTTTTCGGATGCGTAAATGCGCTGGTCCTCCAGTTCAACCGGCGTACCGTTTCGATTTTGGCGGTCTTCCGGTGTCGCGTAATCCATATAGTAGATGCGGGTTGTGGTATCCGCGCCCGTGGTATGGAGAAGCGACGTGTCGAGTGTGGGATCAATATGATTTTCAATATAGATCGCAAAAACACCGCAAACGATAATACCGGTAATCAGCCCTATGAGGAGCACGGTAAGAACAATATTAAAAGTATAGGAGAGAAGTTTCAAGAGCACCTTTCCGATTACGGAAACAGCGCGAAGCACTTCATGCCCCCAATTAACACCTCCCGGTGTCTTGCCGATATTATGATTATTCGTCATCAGTTTTTCCAATCCTTTCATAATCCCATCCCGACAAAGGTCGGAAAAGAAAACAAAAACACAAAAGTTTTTTATTATTATAGACCATTATTTTGAATAGAGTGTGAAGATATGCCAATAATATTAGGAAAATAAAAAAACAAGGGGATTCTCCGTGAAGAAAAAGGTCGATTTTTCAGAAATAAAAACAAGATTGTTTATCTACAGAGCACTGTTACTTTCTGTCATCCTTACAACTCTGTGCTTATCAGTGAGCGTAAATGTTAAAGTGAAGCATTTGGAGGAGAAGATCTTATCTCCAAGTATTGAAGCTTCGATAGCCATGAACGAAAAGTTTATCCTTCGTGAGTATGAGGGACGGATCGGCATTTTTGTAGCCGGTGAAAAAGAGCCGCTCGAAGTATTGAACGTATTTGTCTTCACTCTGCCGACGACAGACCGTGCAGCCTTGAAAATCGGCATTACTGTGTACGGTGCGGATGCACTCAGAACGCTGATTGAGGATTTCACCGCCTGAACGGTGATCAGCGAAGGACAACCGCATCTTCTCCAAGAAACTCGACGAGTTCTTTCATCACGAAAGGAGTCGGCGTTGTTTTGTAGGTTTTCGATGTCAGATATTTTCCCTGAGATGCATCATAAAACACAACCGGAACGGATCCCGTAAAAATCATGAGAAAGCTCTGCACACGCCGGCTGACGGGACTGTCCATACTGTCGACTTTAAGATAAAGTTTAGACGACGCTTTCCCGGGAATATCTTTCGAGCCCTCTTTCTCATCCGTTTTGAGAGATTTTGCCGTCTGTGCCGTTTGTTCATAAACACCGTTTTCAAGCAAGAGCTCCGCACTCTGCATCAGGATCTTCGGATCTTCCTCTTCACGAACGGAAATGCTTCCCTTTACGGCGATGGAAGTATTGAGCGTAAGATAGCCCGAGAAAGCGCTGAGCGCTTTCGGAAAAACGATCACCTCTACCTCACCGGTTCTGTCCTCAAGGGTCAAAAACGCCATCTGCTCACCGGATCGGGTGGCTTTGTTCTGTCTTTTTGTAATCATTCCGGCGATGTGAACGCGCTGTTTATCCGCATACTCTTTGCGAGTGCCGCCATTCGCACCCTCATCGGAGGATGCCTCCTCTTCGGTTTCAAATGAAGCCTTGATATTCGAAATCAAATCGGGACGGATCGCCGCAAGGTGCTTTTCATATTCGTCCAGAATATGACCGGAGAAATAAAGGCCGGAGCTTTCTTTTTCAAGCCGCAGAAGATCTCTGCCACTGTATTCGGGAATATCCGGCAAAGTAATCGCGGGAATCGTGTGCGGCCGATTGTCCGATGCAGCGGCCGAAAACAGATCAATCTGCCCATCGAGCGACATTCTGCCTGCTGACGCGCGCGACTCAAGTACGGACTCGTACACGGTAAGCATCTGACTGCGCTTGGCACCGAGTCCGTCAAGTGCGCCCGATTTTATGAGCATTTCAAGCTGTCGTTTGTTCATGGACAAACCGCTCATACGGGTGATGAAATCGTCAAACGAGATAAATTTGCCTCCTCGATTTCGTTCGGTGATGAGTGTATCCACAAACTGCTTGCCAAGATTTTTGAGAGCGAGCAGTCCGAAACGGATATTTTTTCCGTCCACGTGGAAATCCCGTGCACTTTCGTTTACGTGCGGCGGCAGAATGCGAATACCGATACGAGAACACTCAGCGATATACTCCGCCATTTTATCCGACGATCCCAAAACGGATGTGAGAAGCGCACTCTCATATTCACGCGGATAATGCGCTTTCAGATACGCGGTTCTGTATGACAGAATGCCGTAGGCGGCCGCGTGGCTTTTGTTGAAGGCATAGTTGGCAAAGCCAACGATCTCTTCAAACAGTTCTCTCGCGGAATTCTCGGGCACGCCGTGCTCCGATGCGCCCGCGAGGAAGGCTGTCCGTTCATTTTCGAGAACGTCCAGCTTCTTTTTTGAGATTGCACGGCGCACGACGTCCGCACGGCCAAGAGTATAACCTGCAACGACACGGAAGATCTGCATTACCTGCTCCTGGTAGACAATACAGCCGTTCGTTACATCGAGTATCGGCGCAAGAAGAGGCGTTGCGTAACGAATCCTCGTGCGGTCGCGGCTGTTCTCAATGTATTTAGGAATAGAATCCATCGGCCCCGGACGGTAGAGTGCAATTGCGGCAATAATATCGTCGATACGTGAAGGTTTCATCTGGATAAGCGTCTGGCGCATACCGCCCGACTCGAGCTGAAAAACGCCGTCCGTTTTGCCGGAGGCAATAAGATCAAACGTCTTCTTATCATCTACCGGAATTTTAGAAATGTCAAAATCTTTATGCCGTTCACGGATCTGCGACTCCGCCTCTGCAATAATCGTAAGATACCGAAGTGCAAGAAAGTCAAATTTCAAGAGTCCCAGCTCGGCTACCGTATTCATATCGAACTGCGTAACGACGATGCCGTTATTCACGGCGAGCGGGACGTAATCCGCCACGGGACGTTCAGTAATAACCACGCCGGCCGCGTGGGTAGATGCGTGCCGCGGCATCCCTTCGAGCGCCATGGCTGTATCGACAAGGCGTCGGATCTCTGCGCTCTCATCGTACATAGTTTTAAGCGTCTGCAGTTTCAAGGCATCTTTGAGCGTGATGCCCAATGCGTGGGGGATCTGTCTCGCTACCTCATCAACCTCGGAATAGGACATGCCGAGGGCTCGTCCGACATCACGTATAACGGCGCGTGCCGCCATCGTTCCGAATGTAATGATTTGCGCCGTGTGGTCTTCACCGTACTTTTCACGCACGTAATCAATTGCCTCATCGCGGCGGTCATAACAAAAGTCGATATCAAAGTCCGGCATGCTGACGCGTTCAGGATTCAAAAAACGCTCAAAGAGAAGATCAAAGCGCAAAGGATCAACGTCTGTAATACCGATAAGATATGCAATAAGACTGCCGGCACCGGAACCGCGCCCGGGGCCCACCGGTATCCCCTCCGCTTTGGAGTGGCTGACGAAATCCCACACAATGAGATAGTACTCACTGTATCCCATTTTTTCGATAACGGACAACTCATATTCCATTCTCTCGCGGTATGATTCCTCCGTGTTCTTATCGGTGAATACAATATGACCCGCCGTAGTTTTTTCCTCAAAGGACTTCTCGGAAAGATTCTTCAGATATTCGCCCGGTGCCATACCGTTTTCCGTATGAAACCTCGGAAGCTCCGTATGACCGAAGGTGAAATGGAAATCGCACATATCGGCAATTTTTGCGGTGTTTTGAATGGCACCCGGGTATTCACCGAAGAGTTTTTCCATTTCCCAGGTGTTTTTATAGTAGAACTCGTCCGTCTCAAAGCCGATCGGACGGCCGTCGGTAATGACGTTGTTCGTTTGGATGCACATAAGGATCGCCTGCGTTTCCGCATCCGCACGGCGTAAGTAATGTACGTCATTCGTAGCAACGAGGCCGATGCCGGTCTTTTTCGCTATTTCAAGAATCGCACGGTTCACCGTTTTCTGCTCGTCGATTCCGTGATCCTGCACCTCGAGATAAAAGCGGTCTTTTCCAAACAAATTCTGCATGCGGCGCGCGTAATTTTCCGCTTCTTCGTATTCACCCGCGGAAATCATGCGCGGAATATAACCCGCAAGGCACGCAGAGAGCGCAATGAGTCCCTCATGGTGTTCTTCCAGGAGTTCCATATCTATGCGGGGCTTTGAGTAAAATCCCTCCGTATACGCCTTCGATACCATGGAAATAAGGTTTCTATACCCGATCTCATTCTCAACGAGAAGAACGAGATGATAACTGGAGGAATCCTGATCGTGTGTCTTATCAAATCTGCTGCGGCGTGCCACGTACACTTCACAGCCGATGATCGGCTTTATGCCCTCTTTCATGCACGCTTTATAAAAAGCAACTATGCCGTACATAGCACCGTGATCGGTGAGGGCAACGGCAGTGTGTCCCATTTCTTTTGCGATTTTCGGAATGTCCGCTATGCGGCATGCGCCGTCCAGCAAACTGTATTCACTGTGCAGATGCAAATGTACGAACTCTTCCATAGCGGTCTCCTTTCATTTTTTGAAAACAGGCTGAATTTTACGAATTCATACCGGTTAATTTGGCGTAATCCATGATTTTCGAAAGGCGGTGGCTGACACCGGATTTCGTGATAGGCGGCTCGTGTGCATCGCCCAGTTCTTTCATAGACATTTGCTTATGCTGTACTCTAAGCTCAGCAGTTACACGAAGCGACTGCGGAAGCTTGTGAATCGCACCCGAGGCAATAAGCGACTCTATGACCGCGATCTGTTCTTCCGCTGCGCGGAGCGATTTGCCGATATTCGCGGTATCGCAGTTCACCTGCCGATTAATATTGTTGCGGAATTCCCGCTCAATACGAGTATTCATAAAATCAAACGCCGCCGTGTTTGCACCGATATAAGCGAGGAAATCTGCAATTGCCTCGCCATCCTTTAAATAGAAAATATACTGTTTTTTTCGCTTCGTGTGGCCACCTGAGATTCCCTGCTCCAAAAGAAGAGTCTCTAGTGCCGCACACTCCGCATCCGTTTCAAACGCAAACTCCAAATGATTGCGCTTATTGGGATCTGTTACCGAGCCGTAGAGAAGAAAAATTCTTGCAATAAAATGCGGCAGGCATGCGGGGCATTTGCACCGCTCAGCAGCGGAAAGCATTGCGGCAGGGCGTTCATCTGCAGGCATAGTACCGAGCAAATCCGCATCTTTTACGGAGTATGCACAGCATTTTTTTTTAACGGGAAGCGATGTCAAAAATTCTCTCAAAGTTTCCGCGTAAGATTTTGGGGTTGTATTATCCATAACTGATTACACTTCCGGTGTTTATTCCGGAATATAAATAACTTCCGGTTCAATTTCAATTTTATGAAGACGGTAAATCTCTTTTTGTATCTTATCAATCAAAGAGAGGACGTCTCCGGCTGTTGCACCGCCGCGATTGATGATAAATCCGGCATGTTTCTCTGAGACCTGTGCGCCGCCGACCGTACATCCTTTCAGTCCCGCCTCGTCAATCATCTTTGCCGTATAGCGGCCGGGATAGCGTTTGAACGTACTACCCGCGCTTGGATATTCAAGCGGTTGCTTTTCGATGCGGCGGCGCATCAGCTCTTCCATTTCACGCCGTATCGCATTTTCATCTCCGGGCAAAAGCGCAAACCTTGCCGAAAGAATGATCCATTCGGGATGCGTTCTGTATATGCTGTTTCTATAATCAAAACGATGCCCATCGCCCGAAAGCGAGATCACTTCCCCGCTTTCTCTGTCATAATAGGTGCTTTCTGTAAGAACCTCTGAAATTTCACCGTCATATGCGCCGGCATTCATGAACACAGCGCCACCTACACTGCCGGGAATTCCATTAGAAAACTGAAGACCTGTGAGCGCATGATCACACGCCGTTTTTGCCAGAGCGGTCAGAGTTGCACCCGCTTCGGCAGTGATAACGTTTTCTAAAACGGTGATTTGCTTCATAGAGGAGGTTGAAACGATCACACCGTGAAATCCGGCATCAGCGATGAGAATGTTACTGCCGCGCCCAATCACTTGCGTTTTTACATTATGCTTTTTTGTAAGCCTAAGGACACGCCTCAAAGCATCGGCACTCTGCGGTTCAACGTAAAAATCGGCCGGCCCGCCTATATGGAACGTCGTATGAAGAGCCATTGGCTCATCGTATCGGATGCTGATATTTTGGAGCTGCTCCAAATCGTTTTGAAACAGTTTCGCATCAGTTGCCATAATAGCCTCCCTTATTTCTCCATGATTCTGACCATAAGTGACGGAAGATCCCGTATATCTTCTATCATATACGTTACGTCCCGTCCGCGTGTATCGTGATTTCCTTTATGATCGAGAAACACGCAGTCGATACCGGCATTTATCGAACCGTCGATATCGGACGTGAGCGAATCGCCGACCACGAGATAATGCGCGGGATCATTGTCCCCGATTGCGTGCATTACGTGATCAAAAAAATTCCGGGCCGGTTTTTCCGAGCCAATTTTTTCGGAAATAAAAACGTCGCGGAAATATGGTTCAAGTCCCGAGCCATGAAAACGCGACAGCTGCGCCTCATAACTGCCGTTTGTTATGATATAAAGCGGGAACTGTTGGCTAAGGATTTTGCAAACATCAATAGCGCCCTCTAAAAGACAGCGCTGTTGACTCAGTTGTTCAAAGTACATATGGCTGATCTTTTTGCACAGGACAGCGTCGTCTACCCCCATTTCATCAAGGAGCATTTCAAATCGCATATCTTTGAGGCGTGCTCGTGTAACCTCTTTACGCTCGAGCATCCGCCACAGTTCGTCATTGATTTCATGATAACGGGCATACACGTCTTCGTTCACAGAAAGCCCCAACGCGTAGAAGACGGCAAAAAATGCCGTTTTCTCCGCGAGGTTAAAATCAAAGAGTGTATTATCCGCATCCAAAAGCAAATGCTTGTACGGTCCCATTATTTCAGCACAAAGCGGCGGTACGTCTTTTTGCCCTTTTTGAGAACAACGCCTTCACCTTTGAGCAATTCTGCCGTCAAGGCCGCATCAAAGCGTTCAACCTTTTCGTCGCCTACAAGGATACCGCCCTGCTGAATGAGGCGTTTTGCCTCACCCTTTGAGGGAGCCATCTTGCCGATAACGAGAAGGTCTGCCACCTGAACTGCACCGTCTTTCAAGTCCGCCTCGGTCAGTTCCGTCGTCGGCATATCGGCAGATGCGCCGCCGCCAACAAAGAGGGCTTTTGCAGCGCTTTGTGCTTTTTCCGCTTCCTCTTCGCCGTGGACGAGTTTAGTCAACTCGTACGCAAGTATCTCCTTGGCTGTATTAAGCTGGCTTCCTTCCCATCCATCCATCGCATCAATCTGCTCAAGCGGCAGGAACGTAAGCATACGGATACATTTGAGTACGTCCGCATCTGCCACGTTGCGCCAGTACTGATAGAAATCGTACGGCGAAGTTTTTTTCGGATCAAGCCACACAGCGTTTCCCGCGGTCTTGCCCATCTTCTTGCCCTGAGAGTCGGTAAGGAGTGTGATCGTCATAGCGTTTGCGTCTTTACCGAGCTTACGACGAATGAGTTCCGTACCGCCAAGCATATTCGACCACTGATCGTCTCCGCCAAACTGAAGATTGCAATCATAATTCCGGAACAGGTAGTAGAAGTCGTACGACTGCATGATCATGTAGTTGAACTCAAGGAAAGAGAGACCTTTTTCCATACGCTGCTTGTAGCACTCGGCGCGAAGCATATTATTGACCGAGAAGCACGCACCGACGTCACGGAGCATTTCCACGTAGTTCAGTTTCAAAAGCCAGTCTGCGTTGTTGATCATCTTGGCTTTTCCTTCACCGAAATCGATGAATTTTTCCATCTGACGCTTGAAGCACTCGGCATTGTGATCAATGTCTTCTTTTGTGAGCATCTTGCGCATATCGGTGCGGCCGGACGGGTCACCGATCATGGTAGTGCCGCCGCCGATAAGAGCAATCGGTTTATTGCCTGCCATCTGCAGACGTTTCATAAGCGTGAGAGCCATAAAATGTCCGGCAGTTAGGCTGTCTGCGGTGCAGTCAAAGCCAATGTAAAACGTTGCTTTTCCGTTATTGATGAGATTTTTGATCTCTTCTTCGTTGGTCATCTGGGCAATGAGACCACGGGCTTTCAATTCGTCAAAAATAGTCATAGTTTCTTTCGGCATGCAGCCGACTCCTTTATATATTATAATTTATTTTCAATCATTTCACGTGCGGCATCGCGCTGTGTATCCGTTACGGAAACACCACCGATGATTCTCGCAATTTCCGCTACGCGTCCGTCCGTATCGAGCACCTCAACGGAACTCTCCGCTCTGCCGTCAGAAACGGATTTTGTAATGCGAAGATGCGTATCCGCAAGAGAGGAGATCTGCGGGGAGTGCGTAACTGAGAGCACCTGCACCGTATCGGACAGTTCTTTCAGTTTCACACCGATTTTCTCGGACGTTCCGCCGGAGACACCGGCATCGATCTCATCAAATATCACCGTTGATGCACCGCGCTTTGTGTTAATTACACTCCGAAGCGCCAGCATCACGCGTGACATCTCACCGCCGGATGCAATTTTGGCAAGCGGCATCGGCGGTTCGCCGGGGTTCGTAGCGATCAAAAACGAAACCTCATCCGAACCGCGCGGGCCGAACTGTTCCGCGCCGTCCACATCAAACATACGTCGAACGTTCACTACAAAACGAACCTTCGGCATATCAAGATAGGTAAGCGTTTCGCACACCTCACGGCTGATCTTCTCTGCGGCAGTACGACGTTTTTCGGATAAGCGACCGGCCACGTCGGCAAGCGCCAAACGAAGTTGACCGATCTCCGCTTCCATCTCTGCAATGCGGTCCTCACCGCTTGAGAATTCTGAAAGTTTGTCGGCAGCATTTTTGCGGAAAGCAAGAATTTCCTCGACCGTTTCGCCATACTTCCGTTTCAAGCGTTCGATAAGGCTGAGCCTTGCTTCGATCGTGTTGAGTTGTGCCTCGGGGTTTGTAATATCACTGTCAGCGGTAAGTGCATACGCGGTTTCACCGATGTCTGCGATCTCGTACCGATAACTCTCGAGTCGAGATGCTAAGTCTTCCGCTTCGGGCATTACGTCCGCTAACTGACGAAGTGCGGCAGCGGATTTTTGCAGAAGCACGGCGGCAGAGGCACCTTTTTCATTCTGCGCAAGTGCGTGATATACAAAGTCGGAATATTTTTGAATACGCTCAATGTTTTTGATCTTCGTGCGCAATACGCGTAGTTTTTCTTCTTCGCCCGAATCGGTAAGCTTCGCTCCGTCTATTTCTTTCACTTGGTACGAGAGAATGTCAGAGAGCATATTTTTCTGTCTAAGAGAATTTTTTAGTTCGTCAAGCAATACGTGCAGTTTTGTCCATTCAGCATACAGCTGCATGTACTCATTGAGCGATTCTTCCGTATCTGCGCACTCGTCCAGCATATCGAGGTGGAAGGATTTGTCGAGCAAATTCCGTGCCTCGCTCTGCGATTGGATGCTAACAAGTCCCGGACCAATCTCACGAAGAACTGACAGAGGGACGGTACGCCGATTGATCTTCACCGTGGAGCGACCGTCAACCGTCAATACGCGCTGAATCTCAAACTCACCGTTTTCGTCCGCCTCAATATCCATCTCACCGAGAACGGGAATGTCGGGCAAATCGGAAAACACCGCGGAGACAAGAGCCCGTTGTTCGCCGGAGCGTATCATTTCACGCTGTGATTTACCGCCCGCTACAAGTGAAAGAGAGTCAATAATTACCGATTTTCCCGATCCGGTCTCACCGGTAATAACCGTAAACCCCTCCGAAAACTCTATGTTGACGCGGCGCGCAACAGCGATGTTCTCAATATATAGTGAACGGATCATTTTACTGTTCGGCGGCAATCTTGCGCAGTCTTCTGCATATGCCGGATGCGGCATCCGTGCTATGTGCAATAATGATGATCGTATCATCTCCTGCAACACAGCCAAGGATGTCGTCTTCATGCAGACCATCGATACCGGCAGCAATAGCGTTCGCCATACCCGGATAAGTCTTAATAACGATGTCGTTCATCGCGGATGCAACGCTTTTGATCGATCCGGCAAGAGCCTTCGTGTATATGTGCTGGCTGTCGTTCGGACTCATCTTCGGAAGAACGTATTTGTACTTTCCTGATTCACACAGAACCTTCGCCAGTTTTAACTCACGGATATCGCGGGATATCGTCGCCTGCGTAACGTCAAAGCCGTCTTCTCTAAGATGATCGATTAATTCTTCCTGCGTTTCGACGTCCTCGTTGGCAATAATCTCCATAATCTTGTTGTGCCGTTTTATTTTCATGCTATCCTCCAAAGTGATGTATTGGATTAATATTGATAATGGGAAGCCCGACATCACGATAATTTGCGGCTGAGTGCATTGAGGGAGCCGCCTTTCTTTACCCGGATGAGCGGTATTCGGTACTGTGCGTGTGTAATGCGGATGATGTCGCCGTCCTGTATCTCGAGGCACTCACATCCGTCCTCGGAAAGATACATACAGTTTCCGCCACCCATGAGATTGCGAATCTCCAAAACAGATGCACCGCTGAACACCACGGGAAGATTGTTTATCGGCTGTGGACAAATAGGGGTCGCACAGATACAGTCCAGACGCGGATCTAAAATAGAACCGCCCGCTGCTCTCGAATACGCGGTGGAACCGGTCGGCGTTGCAAAAATCATGCCGTCCGCAAAACAGTGCTGTACCGGTTCGCCGTCACAGTACAGATCGAAGCGGAGAATCCGCGGTATGGGGCCGTTTGTTAAAACGGCATCGTTGAGTGCCGGTGCGGCAAAGGACAAAAGCGTATCTCTTCTCTGCACCTCTACGTTAAGCATCACACGCTCCTCAATGATGCCGGCACCCGACAGAACGAGATCTACCAGTTCTAACTCACCGATCTCGATTTCAGCTAAATATCCAAGCCTTCCGCAGTTGATACCTACGATCGGTGTACAAGTTCCCACGCTGCGGTGCGCCGCGCGGATAATGGAACCGTCGCCGCCCAAAACAAAGATAACGTCTGCGCTTTTAAATGCGGCGGATTCATCCATAAAGGACACGTGCTCCACCGTCTCCGCAAGAAGCGGTCGGCATTCCTCAACAGAAAGAACCGAGCACCCTGCATCACACATACGAAGAACAAGATTTTTAAGCAATACCGGATCAATTTGCTTTGTCGTATTCGGCAAAAGCAAAACTTGTTTGAATACAGTACTCACTACTTCACCAACTCACATAGCTGTTTTTCAAAATCATCGGATAAGTACGCCGTTTCACTACGGCGGCAATATAAAAGATATTCTCGGTTTCCGTCACCGCCCGTAATCGGTGAAACGATCAGGGAAAGCGGTTGCAATCCGTTCTCAGCACAGCACTGAGCGACACGACGTATCGCCCCCACGTGCATTTTTTTATCACGCACGATTCCTCTGTGATCAAGTGCCGCACGTCCGCATTCAAACTGCGGTTTTATGAGGGCTACGTAAATACCGCCAGGCGTAAGAACGGAGGCAATATTAGAGACTACGTACGTTTGGGAAATAAACGACAGGTCCGCGACCGCAATTTCGCAAAGAACGCCGAGTGTAACAGGCGAAAGAGTCCTTGCATTGAACTTCTCAAGATTCACAACACGTGCATCCTTCAAAAGCGAGGGATCGAGCTGCCCTGAACCGGAATCCACCGCATAAACCTTTGAAGCGCCGTTTCGAAGGAGGCAGTCGGTAAATCCGCCCGTGGAAGCACCGACGTCCACGGCTCTCAAACCGGTTACGTCTATTGCAAAAGCATCCAGTGCCGCCTCCAGCTTCACACCGCCGCGTCCGACGTACGGGTACGGCTCGCCGGTTACTTCAACGCATCCATCAAATTGATTATCGACGGGGAACGATACCTTCGTTACAGTTTTCCCATTCACAAGAACATAGCCGCCTTCAATAAGCTTCTGCGCGTGCGTTCGGCTTCTTGCAAGTCCCGAGGTGAATAAATAGGCATCCAATCTCATATTTTAAACCTTTACAAAACGGGAACGAGAAACGGAATGATAATCCCAAGAATAGCCCCCATAACCACCTGAAGCGGAGTGTGACCGATCAGTTCTTTAAGGACCTCTTCCGTTCGCTCATGATCGCCCGAGGTAATATCCTCTAAAAGTTTATTCAGGATTTTGGCGTGCTCGCCCGTTTCCCGACGGACACCGGCAGCATCGTACATAACGATAGAAGCCAGAATGAACGTAACGGCAAACCACGGTGAACCGATTCCATATAAGCGACCTGCCGCAATACACAAAGCAGTAACAGTTGAAGAGTGCGAGGACGGCATGCCGCCCGACGCAAACATGAGCGAAAGATCAATTCGTTTTTCTCGGACGAGCACAATGATAATTTTCAAAATCTGTGCGGTGAAATATGCGATCACCCCACACAGAAGCATATAATTCGAAACAAATTCGGAAAGAAAAGTCATACGGTTAACTCTTTCGATACGGTATTAATTTGTGCGATGCAGCAAATAATCCGCGAGATCCGACAAAAGAGCCGCCCCGTCATATCCCGCCAAGGCATTTCTCGCGTCAGCCGTGCAGTCTGCCGCCAACTTCTCTGCCTCATCCTCAGTAAGGAAGGTAAGAATGGTCTTCTTGCCGTTTTTGGCATCGCTTCCGACCGGTTTTCCAAGCGTTGCGGAATCACTCCGCACATCCAAAAGATCGTCCACGATCTGGAAGGCAAAGCCGATACCGTGTGCATACCGTGCTATATTTTCTTCATCCTCCGCCACAGGAGCATCTTTCGCGGCATACAGACCAAGCAAGGCAGCCGTTTTAATAAGTGCACCGGTTTTCATACGCTGTAGCCGCACGAGTTCTTCGTACGAATCACACTGATCGGCAAGGTCGTAATACTGCCCACCGGTCATCCCGAGTGCGCCCGCTCCGCTTGCGAGTGCCGTAGCCGCAAGCACGCGTGAGCGATCAGACACCCACGGATTGCGAAGTGCGATTTCAAACGCCTGCGTCAGAAGTGTATCACCCGCGAGCAGTGCGTTTGCCTCCCCGAATTCCTTGTGACAGGAAGGTTTTCCACGACGCATATCGTCGTCATCCATACAGGGCATGTCATCATGCACGAGTGAATACGCGTGCACCATCTCGATTGCCGAAGCAAACGGAAGAGCCGCCTTTTCATCGCCGCCGAAAAGACGGCAGAATTCAATCGTCAGAAAGGCGCGGATGCGCTTTCCTCCGCCAAGAACAGCGTACTTCATAGCCTCCGAAAGGACGGTATCGCCCGAATATCTCACGGAAAGGCTTTCTTCAAGCGCCGATTCCGTAAGTGCGGCGTTTCTCAAAAGTGCTTCTTTCAACTCTTTCATTCGATCTTCTCGCCTCCCTGCATCGGCGGCATATCCTCTTCCATGAAGTTGCCGTCCGAACCGACAGTCAAAATCTTTACCCGCTTTTGTGCGTTATCAAGACGCGTGTTGCAAAGCCGAACGAGGGCCACACCCTCCTCATACAAAGACAGAGATACGTCAAGAGGTGCGTTTCCGCTTTCAAGAAGGTGCACGATTTCCTCGAGCCTTGCCATAGCGGCCTCGAAAGTCATTTGTTCATCAATGTTCATTTCATAGTTCCTCGGTTATATTTTCATTTTCAGCGGTTATCGGTCGGACAGCCCGGATTTCGGCATCCGCCTCTCCGTCCGCAACACGGAACGTAATTTCGTTTCCGATTGTAAGTTGAGACGCACTCTTTACGATTGTTCCGTCTTTATCGTACACAGCGGAAAAGCCGCGCGAAAGAACGGCCAACGGATTTAAAGCGTTCAGTTTGCCGACGGCGGTGGAAAGCTGTGCGTTTTTGAGAGTAAGAATATTGCCCTCTGCCAACGTAAAGCGATCTGTAAACGACAGAACTGCCATACGCTTATCATCTAAAAAATACATCGGATTTGTCAAAGCCCGCGATGTCGAAAGGTGCCCAAGTCGCTCCCGTCTCCGCGCAATGACCTGCGAGAGAACCGCACTTTCTCTGGAAATGATATTGTTAATCTTTCTTTTCAGTTCTTCCGTTTCGGGAAGCGCCAGTTCTGCCGCCGCAGACGGCGTCGGTGCACGAAGATCTGCGGCAAAATCGCAGATCGTAAAATCCGTTTCATGCCCTACTGCAGAGATTACCGGGATGCGTGAGGCAGCAACAGTTCTCGCAAGTCCCTCATCGTTGAACGCCCAGAGATCTTCTAGTGAGCCGCCGCCGCGTCCGATGATAATCACGTCTGCACTGTTCGTATTGTTGAAATACCGGACACCGGCGACGAGTTGTGCCGGTGCATCGGGTCCCTGTACGAGAGAGGGGTACAGGACGAGTTTCGCAAAAGGAAACCGTCTGCCTGCTACGTGGATCATATCCCGCACGGCAGCCCCTGTAGCGGAGGTGATAATTCCGACACGCATCGGAATCTTGGGCAGTTTCTTTTTCTTCGACGGATCAAATAATCCTTCCGCCTGCAGTTTTCGTTTGAGCTGCTCGTATGCGATATACAAAGCGCCAATTCCATCCGGTTCAAGCGCATCTGCATACAGCTGGTACTGGCCGTCCCTGACGAATGCGGAAACTCTGCCGTGCGCTATGACCTTCATACCGTCCTCGGGTACAAACCGGAGTTTTCCGACACTGGAGCGGAACATCACAGAGCGGATAACCCCGCCATCATCCTTCAACGTAAAGTAATAGTGACCCGTTCCGTAATGTTTTTTTAGGTTGGATATCTCACCTTTCACAAATACACTGGCAAGCGGAGACGATGCATCAATAACGCCTTTGATATACTCGTTCAACTGTGTAACGGTCACCGCGGAGGAGAAGCGGCCTGCGTCATTCAAAGAAGGTATATCGACCATCAGACTCCCTCCGTGTTTCTCATTTTATCGTGCAAAAAGAGATGCCGCGCCAAAAGCGCAGTTCCGAACGCGTTATCGGATGAAAATTGCGGTTTTGCAAAAGCAGCATTCTCTTCCGCGAGCATCTCTTTTATAATCCCACAACTCATAACACCGCCGGCATAGAGGATCGGCACGTCCCCGTAAACAGCGCGCACACCGTCGCGCATACCAGCGAGCGTTCTGCCAACGAAGCAGAGAACAAATGCACTCACAAGCGCTCGATCAACTCGGGAGTCGTATAACTGAATCGCTTTGTTTTCAACACCCGAAAGATTACACTCCATACCGACTACCGATATTTTCGCCTCGGGGACTTTCCCTTCGTACGATGAGGCCAATCTCTCCATCTCCGCACCGGCAGGAAACTGAAGCCCCATATACACGCCGGCGCGATCAATGGCCTGTCCGGCGTTGATATCACGCGTGCCGCCAATTTGGCTCACAGTAAAGACTTTGTCTTCACACGGCTGTACGTGAAGCACCTCCGTCGTACCGCCGGATACGTGGAAAGCTATAAATTCACGTCCGATCCACTCCATCCGTCCGGCAGAATGAAGTGCCGCCATAATGTGTCCGTTTTGATGGGAGAGCCGATACACCGGCACACGGAGCATAGCACCCGCTGTTTCGGCCGCCGAAAGACCGCTCAAAAAGCACGGCATATAAGATCCCTCCGCATCGCGCGGCGTGGCCGATACACCGATAGCGGCAACGGCATGATCCGCGGAAAGCTGCTTCACAATATCACCGAGCGCCGAGGCACCCTCCGCGAGCTGCTTTACGTGATGAAAAACCGCGTCACTCTGCCTAAGTCCGCGTTCACCTTCCTTCACGGGAAGAAGCTTCTTAAAATTCAGAAGGGCCGAACCGCTCTCATCGGTAAGCGCCACGGACGTCGTGTAATTACTCGTATCAATGCCGCAAAACAGTGGCTGTTTCACTTTGTCTCCCCACTCACTTCCACGCCGATAAGACCTTTAGCGCGAGCGATCTGGTTCAAAATACCGTTAATGAATGCAGGAGCGGCATCGTCATCGTAAATCTTCGCCAACTCCACGGCCTCGTTGATCACGGCTTTTGCGGGTACGCCGCCAAAACACATTTCAAAAACCGAAAGACGAAGGAGCGTCCGCGTTACGACAGCCATACGGGATATTTTCCATTTATGCGCGGAGGCAGAAATCAACGTATCCGTCTCTTCACGACTTGCCATCGTTCCGAAATACGTATCACGGATATACGCAGTTTCTTTTACCTCCTGAGCAGCAAGACTGCTCTCATACATATCGGCAGACGATACGTCACTGTGAAACTCCGCCTCAAAAAGAATTCGGAAAACGATCTCCCGCTCTTCACGTCTTGTCATACTTCACACATAGCCGCTATGCGGCCGATCCTTTCGCGCAATTTATACTTATAGTTAATCATTTTACATTGATTAATATACTACTGAATATTATACATTCTCGACGTGTGGATGTCAACAATTCCGGAAGAAATATTCATGAATATTTGCGAATTTATACGCACGTTTCAAAGGAAATTCGATGGAAGAATGAAACAAGAATATAAAAGTCCGATCGGTGAGATATTATAACCACAAAATTGCTCGACTTGCGAAATTTTTAAAGAGGCGGAGACTTCTTATGAAAAAATCGAAAATTCTTCTCAACGTCATCACAGTGGCCCTTCTCATCGCAATCATTGTGCCTCCCCTCGCGTGCACCTGTGCCGCCGCAGACGACAAAAATAACTACATCAAGTGGGTGGATTTCGGGATTACGGCAAAAGCTCTCAAAGATGCTATGGAAATGGATATACAGTCTTACGATTCAGAAAAACCGATCCCGTGGATCGGCCTTTTAGCAACTTTGGGGGTAAAATACGGCGGCAATTTTTCTCTGTATAAAAATACCGATATGCAAAAAGTTGCAGAGGCGTACACAGGCGGAAAAACCTTTGAGGAAATTGCTAAAAACGATAAACTCTATAGCTACTACGAAAAAGCATACAGGGCCGTGCTCGGCGGAATGCTGGGCGAATATACGGAAATCGACGAGGACGGCAATAAATCCGAGGGATACGGTCTTACCGCATACGCCCCGCTTGCTTACGGCTACGGATTCAGCCACTACGACGATTTCGGTGCCGCTCGTTCTTACGGGTACAAACGGCATCATCTGGGGCACGACCTTATGGGGGCGGTCGGCACACCGGTTATTGCGGTGGAAGCAGGATACGTCGAGGCTTGCGGCTGGAATCAATACGGCGGCTGGCGCATCGGCATCCGTTCTTTTGACGGGAAAAGATACTATTACTATGCACACCTGCGTCGCGGGCACCCTTATAACGACATATACGAAGGTAAAATCGTTAACGCGGGCGAGGTCATCGGATACCTCGGCATGACCGGATACAGCCCAAAAGAGGACGTGAATAATATTGACACCCCGCATCTGCATTTCGGTCTTCAGTTGATCTTTGACCCGAAACAGAAAGACGGCACAAATCAGATATGGGTCGATCTCTTCGCTCTGACGGAGTTTCTCAGCATGAACAAAAGCAAAACGACTAAAAGCACAGACGGAGAATATTATGCAAAAACCGTACGCATTCCCAAAAACGCCTGGGACTGACTGAACACCCTTAAGATATTGACAAAATCTTTTCATTGCGGTATAATTTTTAGTATAGAAAACCACTATTATACAATCATTTTCGGAGGACAGTATGAATAAAACACTGATGAAAAAATACGCCGCGCTCATCGCCCGCGTCGGTGCCAACGTGCAAAAAGGACAGCCCGTCGTTATTTACGCCGAGGTAGATCAGGGTGAGTTCGTTTCCTACGTAACAGAAGAATGCTACAAAGCCGGTGCATCCCGTGTATCACATGAATGGAGTTACCAGCCGATCACAAAGATGAACTACAAATACCGCACTTTGAAATCGCTCTCCACCGTTCCCGCATGGCAGGAAGCGAAAATGCAGCAAATGGTAGAGGATGTTCCCTGCCGAATCCGTATTGAAAGTGCCGATCCGGACGGCCTGCGCGGCATCAACCGCGATAAGGTCCAGAAATCTCGCATTGCTACCTATCCGATTATGAAAAAATATAACGACGCGCTCGAAAACAAGGATCAGTGGACGATCGCCGCAGTTCCGTCTTACGCCTGGGCGAAAAAAGTGTTTCCCGGTGAAAAGAAGAACAAAGCGTACGAAATGCTCTGGGATGCTATCCTGAACGCAGTACGCGTCACGAAGGACAACGACCCCGTAGAAGAATGGCGTCTCCACAACGAAAAGTTCAAGGAGAAATGCGCATGGCTGAACGAACAGCATTTTGATTATCTCGAGTACAAAAGTGCAAACGGAACCGATTTCCGCGCATCCCTGATCCCTGAAGGAAAGTGGTGCGGCGGCGGAGACACGTCACTGCTTGGGCGTTTCTTCAATCCCAATCTGCCCACGGAAGAGATCTTTACGAGTCCGAAACGCGGCATGGCAGACGGAAAACTCGTTTCCACCAAACCTCTTTCCTATCAAGGCCAGCTGATTGAGAATTTCTATATCACGTTCAAGGACGGTAAAGCCGTTGAGTGGGATGCTGAAAAAGGCAAAGAACTTTTAACACAGATGCTCACCATGGACGAAGGCGCCGCTTACCTCGGCGAACTCGCACTCGTTCCGAAAAACAGTCCCATCTCGGAAAGCGGGATTCTCTTCTATAACACGCTCTTTGACGAGAACGCAAGCTGCCACGTAGCGATGGGACGCGGATTTATGGATACGATCGTAGATTTCCAAAACAAATCGCACGAAGAATGCCACGCTCTTGGCATCAACGACAGTATGATCCACGTGGACTTCATGATCGGTGCTCCCGATATGTCGATTACCGGCTACAAAAACGGAAAAGCAACCCCAATTTTCGTAAACGGAACGTGGGCTGAATAAAGCGAAGAACGGGCATTTTCCTGCCCGTTCTTTGACATATCCCCCTCTATCGCGCGCATATAATTTTTGGACAAAACAAATTAACGGGAGATTTTAATGAAACGTTTTCTTTCATTTTTCCTATCCCTAATCCCTGCCGTTCTTTGTATGATTTTAATATTTTGCCTTTCTTCACAAACGGCGGATGTGTCTTCGGAAACGAGCGGCGGCGTAATTAAAAACGTTTTGTCTCTTCTCCCCATCGGTTTCGAGCGAATGACATCCGAAAGACAAGCACAACTCATAGAATCCTGCCAATTTGTCGTCCGCAAAGGAGCGCACTTTTCTATTTATGCACTGCTCGGAATACTTTACATCCCACCGATGCACATCCTTTTCCGGCAGAAAAAATCCGCCCCCTTTGCCGCGTGGATTCTATCTTTCCTCTATGCAATCAGTGATGAGATTCACCAGAAATACGTTCCCGGTCGCAGCTGTGAACTGCGCGACGTAATTATCGACAGCGCCGGTGCCGCTCTTGGAATTTTAATCGTTTGCACAATTATCGGCGCGGTGATGGAACGAAAACAAAACCAAAAGGAAAGATGCCTATGAGGCATCTTTTTTATTGCTTTTTAGCATAATCCCATCTGGAGTATGATAATGATACGCGGTAAGCGGCGGCACAACCGGAGAATACCCCGCGTACTCGTCGTCGATACCGCTGACCTCGTGCGTAAGACATACGCATATCTCCGCATCCGATCGGTTCAAAATCAGCATCACCGCCGGATCACATCCGTTCTCACGGACGATTATAAGATATTCGGGAGTCGCTTTCAAAACACGCATGAATCCGTCAGAGAAAACAGGCTCGCTTCGATGCAAAGCACCGATTTTTCTGTAATACGTTAAGAGGGTTTCATCCTCTCTTCCCCACGGAAACGGCATACGGCAAAAAGGATCACCATACCCTTCGATACCCACCTCATCTCCGTAGAAAATGGAAGGCACGCCGGGCATCACCGAGACGAGTGCATATGCCATCTTCAAGAGCCTTATGCCCCGCGCGTACTGCTCCGGGGTTAAGCGTTTTTTTGCAAGTTCCGTATTGGAAAAGCCGTCAGGATAATCGCCCGCAAGAGCCGTTAAAATTCGCATCGTATCGTGCGTTCCCAATAGATTCATGAGTAGATCTGCGGCATCTTTCGGATAGCGCCTGTACAGCGGCTCCACGATATTTGTGAACTTCTCCGCATCACCGTACCGTATATATGAGACGACCGCTTCACGGAGCGGATAATTCATCACAGAATGAAGCTGACCGCCGCGAAGATAGCGCCGTCTTATGCCGTACGATCGCTTATTCGTTGCATCCTCCCACACTTCCCCGTAGATGACAGCCTCCGGCTTAGTTTTTTTCAATCGATCATGAAGTGCATCTAGAAATCCTTCCGTAAGCTCATCTGCTACATCCAGCCGCCAGCCGTCCACACCGAGTTTCGTCCATTTCGCGACAATGCCGTCCTCACCAAGTATATATTCCCGATATGACGGCTCATCCCCGCGCACTTTCGGTAAAGTCGGCATACCCCACCAGGATTCATATACACCGGGATGCTCGTAGAAAATATACCATGGATAATAGGGCGATTCCTCGGATTGACACGCGCCGATAGAATCATAATTCAAAAAACGGTTAAAGTAGACGCTGTCAGAACCGGTGTGATTAAAAACGCCGTCCAAAATCACATGGATACCGTGCGATTTTGCTGCGGAAATCAAAGCGTTAAAGCCATCTTCACCGCCAAACATTTCGTCAATTTTTCCATAATCACCGGTATCGTATTTGTGATTTGAGGCTGCATCGAAAATCGGGCTAAGGTAAAGACAAGTAACCCCGAGGGAAGCAATATATTCCATTTTTTCTGCAATACCGAACAAATCCCCGCCGAAAAAAACATTGTTCGGCAGATCGTCGCCGGGATTTATTGCATACTGCGGAATACCGTGATCCCAATCGGGGTTGATAACCGTCCCTCTTTTCGGAACCGCTCTGCCGGAAGAACAAAAGCGATCGACAAAAATATGGTATATAATACCGCCTTTGAGCCACTGGGGCGTGTGTGTGCCCTTTTTGCATACGAGCAACTGGCGCTTTCCGTCCTCATAGCACGGATAGAGGATTTCGGGCGATTCACCGCCGTACGTGATGCACTTTTCACGATAATAAACGTCGTAGCAGTAGTAAAACAAACCGTCCTCAGCGTCTCCGCATAATTCAAAAAGCGCAATGTCCGCACGAAATGATTCCTCCGCCTTTTCCATATCGTAGAGATGCATCTTCCCATCCGCATCCGAGTGGATACGCAGTACGGTTTTCACGACATCTGATGACAGCGGAACATACAAACAAAATCGCACGGTTTCGTCAAAAGAAAAGGCACCCAACGGAGAAAATTTTGCCTCGGTACCCTTCAGTACATATTTCTTTTCCGTAACGTTTTCAACTGTTTTCATATTTTCCTCTTCCTATCGGCGCTCTGCGCCTTTTTCTTTTTCACACATTGATTTATACAGTTCTATATACTTCCGGGCGGACATACTCCAGGAAAAGTCCATCGTCATCACGCGCTCGACGAGCGCTCCCCACTTCACTCTGTCTCGGTAGAGATCAAGCGCAGCCTCCAGCGCGTTCATCATTTCGTGCGCATTATAATTCGTAAATGAGAACCCGTTTCCTTCAGTCGTAAATTTGTTGTACGGCTTTATCGTATCGGCAAGGCCGCCCGTCTCTCTGACAACCGGCACTGTCCCATATCGAGATGCAATCATCTGTGCAAGCCCACACGGCTCGCTCCTCGACGGCATCAAAAACAAATCCGCACCCGCATAAAACTTTTTCGAGAGGGGTTTATTATATTCGAGTTTCGCCGCAAATTTCCCGGGAAATCTTTGCGCTATCTGCGCAAAATACGCTTCCAGTTCAGGCTCACCCGTCCCGAGAAGTGCCATCTGCACATCGTTTCTACCGAGAAACTCTTCCAGGATGTGTTTTACGAGATCAAATCCCTTATGAGATGCAAGACGGGAAACCATAGCGATGAGGGGCACCGAAGGATCTTCTGAAAATCCGCAAATTCTCTGCAACTCTGCTTTATTGATGGCCTTACCTCGTGTGTCAGTGGCGGAGAAATTGGCTTTGATATCCGTGTCCGTTTCGCTGTTATAATAGTCAACGTCGATTCCGTTTAGGATTCCCGAGATCTTTCCCGCATTCATTCTGAGAACGGGGGCAAGCCCGCAAGAATAATAATCCGTCATAATCTCCGAAGCGTACCTCGGGCTGACCGTGTTTACCCAATCCGCTAAACTAACAGCGCCTTTCATAAGATTGATCGCACCGTTATACTCAACCGTCGGGCGATCCCACTCCGCAAGTTCGAAAACATCCGCAAGGGTATCGAAATTGTAAACGCCCTGATACTCGATATTATGAATGGTAAAAAGGACTTTGGTAGAGTCAAACCGCGGATCAAGTCCCAATTTTCTTTTGAGATAGATGACAAGCGGCGCTGACTGCCAATCATTTGCATGTATTACATCAGGAAAATAAGGAAGTGCCGGCATAAACTCAAGCACCGCTTTCCCGAAAAAAGCAAACCTCTCGCCGTCATCATAATTGCCGTACAGAAATTCACGGTTGAAATAATATTCGTTATCAATAAAATAAAAGGTTACGCCATCCTTGACGACACTGTAAACGCCCATATACTGATTGCGCCAGGAAAGCCGAACATTAGTCTCGAGTTCTTTCTTCAGAATCTCACCGTATTTTTCTTTCACAGACGGAAACATCGGAATAACAACACGAACGTCAGCGCCCTCTCCGAGCACTTTTTTCACGTCTGCGGGAAGAGATCCCATAACGTCCCCAAGTCCGCCCGTTGCAGAAAACGGCATCGCTTCGGATGCAACGTACAGTATTTTCATAGCATTTTTCCTTTATCGATGTAATACGGCTGTTCTTCACATCCGGCGAGCATACGTCCATCCCGAACGACGGCATTCTTATCGCTTATAACGTATTTCAGGCATACGCCCTCTCCTAAAAACGTGTCCTGCATCAGTATGCAGTTTGACACCGTGCATTTTCTGCCGATCTTCACCCCACGGAAAAGAATACTGTTTTCCACCGTTCCCTCAACGACACAACCGTCTGCTATAAGTGAATTCTTTACGCTTGAATCGGGACTGTAATACGTCGGTGATGAATTGCGGACCTTCGTGTAAACCGGTCTGTCCTTCATCCGAAACAACGATTCGCGCGCATACTGGTTTGTGATAAGCTCCATATTACAGCGGTAATAGTCAGCCAAGGATGAAACGCAAGCGAAATATCCGTCGTAATTATACACACGATAATTCATTTTACCCATACGGCGCCTTATAATATCTCTTGTGAAACTCGTATAATTGTAGGTAACGGCATCCCGTATGATCTCAAGGAGATACTCGGTTCTGACAGCCACGATATTGAGGCTGACGTTCGCCTCACCGGAAAATTGGACAGGATTTGCCTTAACATCCGTTATACGGCCGCTCTCATCCGTTTTAAACAAAACGTTGCTCCGTGCCTGTTCCGGTGTGAGACGCATTCTTTTTACCGCTATGGTAATATCCGCTCCGTTCGCTATATGATCACGAAGAATATCGTTGAGATCCACATTGCATATGACATCGCAATCACTCATGATAACGTATTCATCCTGAATGTGTCTAAGGGTGTTATAGACGCTTTTAAGCGCTTCCAGCCGCGAAGTGTATAACGTCCGCTCCCGTGCGTCAAACGCCGAGATAAACGGCGGCAAAATTTTTATCCCACCAAAGCGGCGCGCCAAATCCCAGTCCTTGCCGCTTCCTATATGAGACATGAGCGACTGGTAATTGTTATGTGCGATGATATATACGTTGTTTATGTTGGAGTTCACCATATTGGAAAGAGTGAAATCCACGAAACGGTATCTGCATCCGAACGGAACGGATGCGAGCGTTCTCACACGCGTGAGCTGTGGGATATTCGCATCGTGCATATTCGAAAAAATGATTCCTGTAACAGCCATCGTATAGCCTCCTTTCTTTATCCGTGCTCTCTTGCGTATCCCTCAGCGACGATCACCCCACCGGGGATTTTCTCTCCGGCTTTTATTAGGGCCGAGCTGCCAACGACTGTAACGTTTTCCTCATCGGCTTTGGCTCGCCCAACGACCGCACCTGCCTCGATCGTCACATCCGCGTCGATAATACTGTAATTGACAGTTGCTCCCTCGCCGATCTCAACATTCTGCATAATGACGGAATCTTTTACGAGCGCGCCCTTCGCGACACGAACGCCGCCGGAAAGAACACAATTCTCAACGACCCCATATATCTCGCATCCCCCGGCAACCAAGGAATCGGTGACACGCCCCGATTCGCCTATGAGATGCGGCGGTTCAGCGTTATTCCTCGAATAAATACGCCATTTCGGATCGGATATATCAAAGTTCGGAACGACCCCCAACAGATCCATATTCGCCTCCCAAAGCGAATGGAGCGTTCCTACATCCTTCCAATATCCCAAAAAAGGATACGCATAGAGACGGCATCCGTCGCGAAGCATTGCAGGGATTACGTTTTTACCAAAATCGTTTGCAGACGTGGGATCTGCCTCGTCCCGTTTCAGGTATTCTTCCAAAACAGATCGGCGGAATATATATATCCCCATAGATGCCTTCGTGCTTTTAGGCTTCGGCGGTTTCTCCTCAAATTCTGTGATTCGCCCGTCGTCATCCGTCGTCATAATGCCAAACCGGCTTGCTTCTTCAATGGGCACATCGAGCAGTGCAATCGTGCAGTCTGCCCCTTTCTCTTTATGAACGCGGAGCATTTTGCTGTAATCCATTTTGTAAATGTGATCGCCGGAAAGAATGAGCACGTGATCGGGATCGTAGCGGTTTATAAAATCAAGGTTCTGGTAGATTGCGTTCGCCGTCCCCTTGTACCAATCCGCGCCGTTTTTACCTTGATACGGCGGCAGGATCGTAACCCCGCTTGCCGTACGGTCAAGATCCCACGGCTGACCGTTTCCGATATACTCGTTCAGTTGGAGCGGCTGGTACTGCGTCAAAACTCCTACCGTGCAGATCCCCGAATGAATACAGTTTGACAGCGGAAAATCAATGATCCGGTACTTGCCTCCGAACACAACAGCCGGCTTTGCAGTTTTTTCCGTCAGAACATAGAGCCTCGAGCCTTGCCCGCCCGCTAAAAGCATGGCGACACATTCTGTTTTCTTATACATGTTCCCACCTCCAATAATATTGTCTCAAAAAGTTCTTATGCCTGTTTAATTCCCGTCCCCTTTCCTTTTTACCAGTACTTTTCTTAAAAGAATACCGCTGAGCGGCGGGAGCGACAGGGAGAGAAAATGCTTTATTGTACCGTCCTCCCCAATAACTTTTTTCGTTTTAACCACACCGTTTTCGAAGCCCTCACCCCCAAAAGAAACCGCGTCGGTGGAGAGGATTTCTTCATAATCCCCGCCTTTTGGTACGCACAGAACGACCCCCTCGCGCTGTACCGGCACGAAATTTAAAACAGCAATCACTTCCTTACCGGCGCTGTTCATTCTTCGGTACGAGAGCACGCCTTCTTCGGCATTATTGGGGTCAATCCAGGAAAATCCGTCCCATCCGTCATCAATCTCCCAAAGCGAACTGTTCTCAAGATACAGATGATTCAGCGTTTTTACAAACTCTTTCATCTGTGCATGACGCGGATACCGAAGTAAAAACCATTCGAGACTGTTTCCATAATCCCATTCGCAAAACTGTGCAAATTCCGTCCCCATAAAGGTAAGTTTTTTGCCGGGCATCGTCATAAAATAAACCATAAACGTTCGCATCGTACGGAACTTATCCTCGTACGATCCGAACACTTTATCGACCAAAGATTTTTTACCGTGGACGACCTCGTCGTGCGAGATCGGCAGGATATAGTTTTCCGAAAACGCGTACACAAGCGGAAACGTCAGCTTCGTGTGCATCCAGCGCCTGTATATGGGATCCGCCGCCAGATATTCGAACATATCGTTTGAAAAGCCCATATTCCACTTAAAATTAAAACCGAGGCCTCCATCATATACAGGCTTTGTGATCATCGGCCAAGCCGTTGATTCCTCCGCAATCATAAGTGCCTCGGGGAACTCCCCGAACACAGCGGTATTGAGTTTTTGGAAAAAGGCGATTGCCTCCAAATTATGATTATTCCCCTCCGCATTAGGGATCCACTCCCCCGGCGCACGGTCATAATCAAGATAAAGCATTGACGCGACTGCATCCACACGGAGGCCGTCTACGTGATACTCCCGAAACCAGAAGAGTGCGTTCGATACCAAAAAGGATTGAACTTCCGTGCGTCCAACGTCAAAGCAACGCGTCCCCCAGCCTTTATGCTCCATACGGTCCATTCCCTGATACTCGTACAAGGGAGCACCGTCAAACTCATACAACCCGTGTGCATCCTTCGGGAAATGCGCGGGCACCCAATCGAGGATCACGCCGAGCCCGGCTTTGTGCATAGTATCGACAAAATATTTAAAATCCTCCGGCGATCCGTACCGTGCGGTAGGCGCATAATATCCGGTAATCTGATACCCCCACGATCCGTCATACGGATGTTCCATGATCGGCATCAGTTCCACATGCGTGTATCCCATCTCAAGAAGGTACAAAGCGAGACGATCGGCGTATTCTCTGTAGCCAAGATAATGTGCACCATCTGATTCTTTGTACCACGAACCGAGATGCACCTCATAAATATTCATCGGCACGGAGAAATAATGCTGTTTCTTCTTTCCCGGTTTTGGGAAAACTTTTTTCCTTCTCTCTCTGATCCACGCAGCGTCTCCCCATTCATAGGGGATTTCCGTCCGAATCACAGACGCAGTGTTTTGGAGCGTCTGTTGAGAGAGTGCATACGGATCTGCCTTCAGAAATGCTCTTTCTCCTCTTACGATCGCATACTTATAAAAGCTCCCCTCAAGGGAACGGTCGCTTACAATCGTAAGTTCCCACACACCGGAATTCTCTCCTCTGTTCATTTGATATTCCCAGTTCCAATCGGAGAAATCGCCTACCGTATATACTCTGTCGGCATTCGGCGCCCACACGCGAAACGTATAGATGTATTCTTCACTTTCGGGCATTTTTCCGCCGTGCACGCCGAGATATTCGTACGATGCAAAATTCGTTCCCTGGTGGAAAAGGTATCCCGCAAGATCATCTTTATTCGTTTGTTCGGATTTATATATCATTTCCACAGCCGCCTCATTTCAGTAAAAACTTTTCCAAAAATATTCTTTCCCTCAAAGAATATTTGTATTCCGCTACCCCTTAAAAAATGCACAAAAAAAGGATGCGTGCACTCTGCGTACACACATCCTTTTAGGTATACCTTTATTACTGAAGACGTTTCGTAAGTTTTTCCAGTTTTTCGTCCGTTCCCATGACCGTAATCGTATCATCAGCGGCGAAAGGAACATCCGGCGCCGGGGAAACGTCCAGTTTTCCGTTTCGGCGGACAGCAATAACGGTGATTCCGTAGTGACGTCTGATATTAAGGGCGATAATGGACTGCCCAACCCACGTTTCCGGCACACGGATCTCCGCTATGGAATACTCTTCTGCAAAACTGAAATAATCAATTACATCTTTTTTTACGAGGATTTGGGCCAGTCGATCACCCATATCTTCCTCCGGGAAAACGACCATATCGGCGCCCAGTTTTTGGAGAACTTTGCGATGCCGCGCATTCATAGCCCGCGCGACTACCTCGCCGATGCCGATTTCTTTGAGTGTCATCGTCGCTAAAATGCTGTCATTCATATTATCGTCAATGCAAACGACGGCACAATCGTAATCTGTAACACCGGCACGGCGGAGCACCGCTTCGCTTGTGGGGTCGCCCACAACGGCATTCGTCACCTTATTTGCAATTGCGTTTACTGCTTCTTCATCCTCACTGATAACGAGCACTTGATGCCGCTTTTCCGAAAGTGATTCTGCAAGCGCCACACCAAAACATCCAAGTCCGATAATGCAAAAACTTCTCATAATTCCGATTCCTTTCCTAACCACGGTTTTATCCGATCATAAACTGTGCGTCCGCATAGTGCATCTGATTGTCTTCGTCACGGCTCCTATCGTGAAGTGCCGCTGTCACCGTAAGAATTCCGACACGGCCGAAGAACATAAGAAGCATAATGACAACCCGTGCCATAGCGCCAAGCGCAGGAGTGAGTGAAAGCGAGAGACCAACCGTTCCACTCGCAGAAAAAGTCTCAAAAAGCGCCGAAATCATATCGACACCCTGTCCAACAAGAAAAGTGGCCGCAAACACGGTGATTCCAAACTGCACGGCCGTCAAGGCAAACACCCTTGTGATATCTGCGCTTGAAACAGTTCTGCGAAAGAGCGACACACGTTTTTTACCAATCGCAAACTGCCAAACGGCCGCAATGAAAACGCCAAAGGTAGCAACCTTCACGCCGCCCGCCGTAGAACCGGATGCACCACCTACAAACATAAGGAGCAAAAACAGGATCTTAGGGACACCGCCCGCGGCGGCAAGGTTTATCGTATTAAATCCCGCAGTGCGCATCGTTACAGACTGAAAGAGTGCGGCCAGACATTTATCCCCGACAGACAACTTGCCGAGCGTTTCAGGGTTATTCCATTCCGCCACGGCAACAACGAGTGCACCGATCAGCCAAAGAAAAGCAGAAACAGTTAATACAAGTGTAGTATACGATGATACACGCCTGCGTTTTTTAATAAAGCATAAGAGATCCTCCCATACGACAAAACCGATGCCGCCGATGGCGATCAGAAGTACAAGCGTCAGGCTGACCAAGGGATCATCGACAAAATAAGTCATGCTGGAAAAAGGACCGGTGAACGAACCCATAAGATCGAACCCCGCATTACAAAACGCAGATACGGCGTGGAATACGCTCCGCCAGATACCTGAGCCCGCTCCGAAAAGCGGTATAAAACGAATGGAAAGAAGCAACGCGCCGAACAGTTCGACAAGGAGCGTACCGCGCACGATCCGTCCGACGAGAGGCAGAACGCCGTCAAACGACGTAAGATTATACGAGTTGGCCAACACCAACCGTTCGCGCGGCGATATGCGGCGGCGTATCATCATGGAGAGCAAAACTGCCATCGTCATAAAGCCAAGGCCGCCGATCTGTATCATAACAAGAATTACGATATGTCCGAAAAGGCTCCAGAACGTTGCGGTATCTACCACAACGAGTCCAGTTACGCACGTTGCGCTGACAGCGGTAAAGAGACAGGTGAGAAACGGTGCTGATTCACCGGACGAGGTAGCAATCGGCAAATGAAGAAGAAGCGCGCCCGCCAAAATCAGAAATAGAAATCCAATAACGATAATCTGCGTTGCGGAAAATCCGCGGCGCAAACGGTTGGTAACCAGAGACAAACGAAGCATCTCCTTTCAAAAATATTACAACGAATGACAGATCAGGCGTTTTTCCACGTACTGCGAGCAAAAAGCGCTAACACCGGAAAAATTTCAAGACGACCGGCAAGCATATCTGCAGAAAGCACCAATTTGGAAAGGACACTATATCCACCGTAATGGCTGGCAGGCCCCACAGAATCAAACCCGGGACCAATATTATTAAAGCACGCAATCACGGCAGAAAAATGTGTAGTGGTTGAATAATCATCAAGCGACAGAATCAGAAAACTCACAAGAACAATAATCACATACGCCGCCAGATACATTCCCGTATTGGCAACCACGCGTTCATCAACCATTTGCCCGTCCTTTCGGATAATCTCCACCTTTTGCGGGTGGAGCGTAAGGCGAATGTTTCGGCGAAGGCTTTTGAGAAGAAGCAACACGCGCACACATTTTATGCCACCGCCCGTACTGCCGGCACACGCACCGATTACCATCAGGCACAAAAGGATTGCTTTTGAAAAAGCAGGCCACAGATTAAAGTCAGCCGTAGCAAAGCCTGTGGTCGTGATAATAGAGGAAACCTGAAAAGCGGCATGGCGCAAGGTCTCGCCGAACGTGGCGTAATAATCGCGCAGGTTCCACACGATAAGACCGATACTGCCGAGCACAATGCCGATATACAAACGAAGTTCTTCATCCTTCAGAACCGCTTTGAATTGACGGAGAACGATGAGATGATAGCAGGAGAAATTAACGCCGAACAAAAGCATAAACACCGTACACACATTCTGAATGTACGGGCTGTAACCGGCTATGCTGTCCGCTTTTATGCCAAAGCCGCCTGTACCTGCCGTCGCAAACGCCGTACAAACGGCCTCAAACAGCGGCATCCCCCCTATGAGCAAGAACAGAAAATTGAGAAGAGTCAATACGATATACAAAAGATAGAGAATGAGCGCCGTCTGTTTCATGCGAGGCACTAATTTGCTCACAGTGGGTCCCGGGCTTTCCGCACGGAGAAGGTGAAGTGTTGATCCTCCGCTTTTGCCGGCGGAAGGTGCAATCGCCAAAAGAAATACCAGAACACCCATACCGCCGAGCCAATGGCTGAAACTGCGCCAGTACAAAACGGCACGGGACAACGCCTCCACATTGGCAACAACCGAGGCGCCGGTTGTCGTAAATCCGGATACAATCTCAAAAAAAGCGTCAATGAATAGTGGAATTTCGCCGGAAATCCAGAACGGAAGGCAGCCGAAAAGGCTCATCAGAATCCATGAGATACTGACGGTAACCATACCTTCCCCTGTGTACAAAGTACGATTTGCACGGCGGCAAAACAGATACAGCGTACCAGCAAAAAGAAAAACGCCGACAATAGAAACACCAAAAGCCAGGGCGGCACGCTTCGTACCGTCCATTACGGCGATCAGCAGCGACGGAACCATAAACAAGGCTTCCAGCATCAAAATCTGCGCGATCAGCCGCCCCATCATTTTATAATTCATGATACGCCCCGATTATGCAAAAATATCGTTTAATTGGTAAATCCGGTTTGATCCGTTACTTACAACGATCACGCTATCTCCGGGAGCAAACGATGAGTTTCCGTCCGGGATAACGGTTTTTCCACCATGCATGATCGAAGCAATGAGAACGTTTTTCCGCAGTGTAAGGTCCTTAAGCGGCTCGTTTGTGTGAAGCGTTTCCGCATCCACGCGAAACTCGATCGCTTCTGCCTTTCCGTCTGCGATAAAGTGAACGGCAATAGCTGCGCCGGTTTGGTTCTGCATAGCGCGTACATATCGGACGATACTGTTACAGCAAAGCTCCTTCGGGCTTATAATACTGCCAAGCGGAAGGCTGTCCAGAATCCGGCTATCCTCCACACGTGCAATCTTCGTTATGATCTGCGGCACGTCGTGGCTGCTTCCATACAACGAAATAATCATATTCACCTCATCCATTCCGGTGAGGGATACAAGTGAATCAAAGCCGTCCAAGCCTTCGCTCTCCAAAAGATACTGACTGCTGGCATCTCCCATAACGACGTTGATGCCCGGAAGGAGCGACGAAAGTTGTACACAGCGTTCACGGTCGATTTCGATCATTTTTACGGAAACGCCGTTCTTTTGCAGTTGTTCTGCCAGATAGAAGCTCGTACGTCCGCCGCCACAGACAAGAACGCGACGCACCTTACGGGTAATCATGCCAAGATGCTTTAAAAGCGATGTCAGATTGTTGGCAGGTGCGGTAACGAAAATTCGATCTCCTTCCTTAAGCACAAAATCACCGGCGGGCGTAATGACCTCGCCGCCGCGAAGGACCGCACATACAAGGATTCTGCACTGCACGATTGTATTGATTTTGCTGAGCGGCACGTCGCATAGTTTGCTGTTTTCATCGACACGCAGTTCTACGATCTCGACACGTCCCTTTGCGAATGTGTCCAATTTTAAGAATCCCGGATATTTCAAAAGCCGTTCGATTTCCAAAGCAGCCTGCCGTTCCGGGTTTACAGTCATAGAAAGTGCGAACACATCGCGCATCTCATAAATCTGGTTCGTATACTCGGGATTGCGGATCCGGGCAATCGTATGGAGACGCGGATTCAGACTGTGTGCAGTCATACAGCATAAAAGATTCACCTCATCCGTGCCGGTAACCGCAATAAGCAAGTCCGCGTTTTCCGCGTCCGCCTCTAAAAGAACTTCTTTCACGGCGCAGTTTCCGCATACACTCATAACGTCGTACTGCTGCATACCCGTTTCCAGAACGGAAGAATCGCAGTCTACCAGCGTAAGATCGTGTCCTTCAAAAGAAAGTTTCCGCGTGAGGGTTGCGCCAACTTTTCCGATACCGGCTACTATAATTTTCATAAGATCTGCATCCTTTCCTGCCACCGGCAGAACTATGTCAAACGACTGTAGATATTCCCCGCTGAAGCATTTTACGAAGCGTAATCAGGAATAATATCTAACGGAAGTGATGACACGGCCGAGAATTTCCACCTCGTCAACAAAAATCGGTTCCATCGCCGTATTTTCGGGTTGAAGACGAAAATGTCCGTTTTCTTTATAGAAAGTTTTGACGGTAGCCTCATCTTCGATCAAAGCGACGACGATATCGCCGTTTTCAGCGGAAGCCTGCTTTTGAACGATGACAAGATCACCGTCGAGAATGCCGGCGTCAACCATGCTCGTACCGCTTACGCGGAGCGCAAAGAGAGTCCCCGGCTCGGATTTGCCCCTTTCCTGCGGAAACAGGACGTAGCCGTCGTAATTTTCCGTGGCGAGGATCGGCTGACCGGCGGTAACGCGGCCGAGGATCGGAATGCGCACACCAAATGCGCTCGGCGCATATGCAGAGCCGATACGCAAAGTACGGCTTTTGCCGTCCTCTTTGATCAGAAGATCCTTCTCAGTAAGTCTTTGGAGATACATATGAACGGTGGAGGTGCTTTTGATATTGAGCGCAGTCTTGATGTCGCGCACAGACGGTGAATATCCTTTTTTATCAATCGTTTCTGCGATATACTGAAGAATTTCCTGTTCGCGGTCTGTGGTTCTTCCCATAATAACCTCCGAATGTTTCTTTGTTGACATTATAACACACCGACGCTCCCATGTCAAACAAAAGTTCGTTTTTCAACGAATATTTGTTCTTTTATCAGTTGTGAAATTTTATGAATTTTTTTGTATTTATATCCCTTTATTAAGAAAATGTAAAATCGCGAATAAATTGCAAAAACTATTGAAATGAGTGTTTTTTCGTGTATAATGTAATATAGCAAATTTTGTGAATTATACATATAGGTATAGGAGTTTTGCAATGACCAACAACAAGCACATTCTCACGTGGATCGATGAAATGGCGGCTCTCACCCAGCCGGACAAGATCGTTTGGATTGACGGTTCCGAAGAGCAGACCGACGCCCTGCGTGCCGAGGCCTGCTCTACCGGCGAAATCATCAAGTTGAACGACGAGCTCCTCCCGAACTGCTACCTTCACCGTACGGCTGTAAACGACGTAGCGCGCGTGGAAGGCAGAACGTTCATCTGCACCTCCAAAAAGGAAGATGCAGGCAGCATCAACAACTGGATGGCACCCGCTGAGTGCTACGAGAAGCTCTCCAAACTCTATCGCGGCTCCATGAAGGGTCAGACCATGTACGTTATCCCCTACGCCATGGGTCAGGTCGGTTCTTCCTTTGCTAAGTACGGCATTGAGCTTACCGACTCTATCTACGTCGTTTTGAACATGCTTATCATGACCCGTGCCGGCAAGCACGTGCTTGAAGCTATGGGTGATGATGCAGGCTTCATCAAGGGTCTCCACGCAAGAGCTGATCTTGATGAGGAAAATCGCTACATCTGCCACTTCCCCGAGGACAACACCATCTGGAGCGTAAACTCCGGCTACGGCGGAAACGTTCTGCTCGGCAAGAAGTGCTTTGCTCTCCGTATCGCTTCTTATCTCGGTCGCAAGGAAGGATGGATGGCTGAGCACATGCTCATCCTCGGCATCGAGACTCCCGAAGGTGAGACGAAATACATTTCGGCCGCTTTCCCGTCCGCATGCGGCAAAACCAACCTCGCTATGCTGATCCCGCCGGAAATCTACAAGAAGAAGGGTTACAAGGTATGGTGTGTCGGTGACGATATCGCATGGCTGCGCATCGGTGAAGACGGCAGACTGTGGGCTGTCAACCCCGAGAACGGCTTCTTCGGCGTTGCCCCCGGCACCAACGAAAAGTCCAACCCGAACGCTCTGCACACCGCACAGCGCGACACCATCTTCACGAACGTCGTACACGATCTCGATACCAACACCGTTTGGTGGGAAGGTCTCAACGACAACCCGCCGAAGAACGCGATCGACTGGAGAGGCAATCCCTGGGACTTCACCAAGTACGACAAAAACAATAAGGCAGCAACCGCAGGCGCGCATCCGAACTCCCGCTTTACCGCAATGGCTGAAAACTGCCCCTGCATCTCCGATAAGTTCAACGATCCCGCCGGTGTTCCGATCTCCGCTATCGTATTCGGCGGCCGCCGCGCCAAGACTGCTCCGCTGGTATATCAGTCCTTTAACTGGCAGCACGGTACGTTCGTCGGCTCCATTATGGCTTCCGAGACTACTGCCGCAGCCGCAGGTGCTGTCGGCGTAGTTCGCCGCGATCCTATGGCAATGCGCCCGTTCGTCGGCTACAACATGGGCGATTACTTCGCACACTGGCTGAACATGGGCAAAAACATCCCGAACGCTCCGAAGATATTCCACGTCAACTGGTTCCGCACCGACGACGAAGGCAACTTCATCTGGCCCGGCTTCGGCGATAACATGCGCGTTCTTATGTGGATCCTCGCTCGCTGTGAAGGCAAGGTGGACGCTGTAGAAACCGCCATCGGCTATGTCCCGAAGGCTGAGGACATCAATATCGAAGGACTCGATATCACGATCGATACGATCCGCGATCTCCTTTCCGTTGACACCAAGTCCTGGAAAGAGGATATTTCTAACATCAAGGAATTCTACGAGCTCGTCGGCGACCGCGTACCCGCAGAACTCAATGAAGAGCTTGCTGCTCTCGAAGCACGCCTCGGCTGATTTAATCAAAAATGAAAAGTGCAACTCGTTTGAGTTGCACTTTTTTATTACAGTTCCACTCGGCAACGGCTCTCTCCGTCAAAAAACGCACGTATGTTTTCCGCAATCTCGTCGATGCACCGCTGACGGGATTCAACGGCACCCCACGCCATATGCGGCGTTAGGCACACGTTCGGAAGACCTCGGATCGCATAAAGCGGATTGGTACTTGGTAACGGCTCTTCCGTATACACGTCAATACCGATACCGCCGAGTTTACCGTTCCGTACCGCCTCTGCGAGCGCTGATTCGTCCGTCACGGCACCACGCGCCACGTTTACGAAAACGGCGGACGGCTTCATCATGGCGATGCGCTCTTTAGAAATGAGTCCGCGCGTTGCGTCATTGAGCGGCGTGTGGACGGTGATCACATCGGATTCGCGGCACAGGGTATCAATATCGACTGTTTGGTAATCCGGATCTTCCCGCCGACGGCAAACGATGACGCGGCATCCGAACGCCTCGGCGATCCTTGCAACCTTCTTGCCGATATTTCCCGCACCGACGATCCCCCATGTTTTTCCAGCGAGTTCGTGAAACGCCGGATACAAGCGATTCGCGACACCGGACGCTGAATACGAGCCGTTTTTTACAAATTCGGTAAACGAGCCCAGCTGAAACACAAGCTGCAAAACAAGCGCCACGGTAAGTTGGGCAACGCTGTCCGTCGAATACCCAAGAACGTTACAAACGCCGATCCCATGGCTTCGACAGTACGAAAGGTCGATATTGTCGTACCCCGTAGCGGCAACGCAGATAAGTCGGAGATTCCGAGTTCCTGCAAGATTCTTTTCATTCAGTTTGATTTTGTTTACGATAACGACCTCTGCATCACTCATGCGATCCGCAACCTCATCAGGGGACGTGCACTGATAAACCGACAGATCCGTACAGTTTTCGATCGAAGCGAAAGAAATGTCGTCCCCGAGCGTGGCGCCGTCCAGAATCACGGCACGAACGGGTGAGGCGTTTTTCGTGTCTTTCATTTCTTCATATCCTTTCGCGCCGCGAGAATCTCCTCGCCGGTAAACACATATTTCTGATGACAGAAACGGCACTCCGTCTCGATCGGTTTTCCATCCGAAACAATCTCGGCTATATCCGCCTCACTCATGCTCACGAGCGCGCGTTTGTACTTATCCCGCTCGCAAGTACAAGTGTAAGCGATATCTATTTCATCAAAATAATCGAACGGTATTCCCTCGAAAACCATTTCAATAATCTCGGCAGGGGTATGCCCCACCTCGATAAGTTTCGACACGGAACCAAGCGAGGTAACGTTCTTCTCGATCTGCGGAATCAGCGCTTCATCCGCCCCCGGAAGGAGTTGAAGAAGAAAACCTCCTGCCGCTTTGGGAGAATTGTCCGTATTCGCGCGTACACCAAGTGCGCAGACAGTCGGCGTTTGTTCGCTCGTGGCATAATATTCGGAAATATCGTCGCCAATCTCGCCGGTTACAATCGGAGAGATGCCGACATACGGCTCGCCCGATCCGAAATCCCGGATAATACCAAGAGATCCACTGCCGACAGCGCCGCCTACGTCCAGTTTGCCGAGATCGTTCGGAGGAAGTTCCACGGAGCAGTCTTCTGCATATCCTCGCACGTTCCCCTTGTAATCGCTGACACAGATGATCGTGCCGGCGGGGCCGTCTCCTTTCAACTGGAGTGTGATGGTATCGGTATCATCCTTGAGAAGAGAGCCCATCAGAGACGTTACGGTAAGACAGCGGCCGAGGGCTGCCGTCATCGTTTTTGAAGTTTTGTGTATTTCGTGCGCGCGCCGTACGATCGCGGTTGTATCCGCACAAACGATCCGCACGCTTCCGTCCTCGGTCATGGCGCGCGTGAGAGTGGAGTTTTTAATCATTGGATTCGCCTCTCATTAATAAACGTAGAATTTTTGATATTATACCATTTGCCCGCGTGAATGTCAATAAGGCACCCGCCTTGAACGCCTCTCAACAGAGTGAAATTGTGAACAATCTTTAACGATTTAGCACGGACTGTATAAACCGCAAAATCGGCATAGATACTAACGGAGAAGAAACCAAGAAAGGATTTTAAGGATATGCCGAAATATCGGCATATCCGAAACGGAACGGACATGAAAAATCTCCCGAAACTTCTTTTAGTATTTATTCTTACTGTATCTGTGCTTATGCCCACCGTGAGCGCTGCGATGCTCTCCCCGGCACTTAACATGATTGCCCAAAACTCGGAGATGGTAAAAAGCGGAAACACGTATTCAGGCGTCATTTTTTCAGGCACGGATTTTAAAAACGCAACTTCACTCTCGGAAATTCACGCTATCACCGTCACTTCTCTGCCGGCAGCAGGAGCAGGCACGCTGTACCTCGGCTCCGTCCCCGTATCTGTTAACCAAACGATTTCCGGAAAGAATCTCGACAGCCTGAAGTTCATCCCCCGAACCGGCACAACCGACAGCAGTTTTACCTTTACGGTTGGACGAGATTATTCCATTACCTGTCAGATGAAGATTACGGATGAAATCAATTTCGCACCCGTAGCGGCATCCTACGAAGATACCGTTGCCGCATGGACACAAAAGGACATCAGCTGTTACGGATCCCTCGACGCCTATGATCCGGAGGGCGATCCTCTTCTGTTTGAGATCGTCGATTATCCGCAGAAGGGACTCTTGATCCTCACTGACAGCGCGCACGGCGATTTCCAGTACACGCCATACGTGGGATGCTCGGGAAGCGACAGTTTCACCTACCGAGTCCGTGACAGTTACGGGAACTATTCGGAAACTGCCGCGGCAAACGTAACAATCTCACGTAAAAATCATACTGTCGTTTTCTCAGACATGACCGATCACTGGGCGCACGCTGCAGCGATTGAAATGACGGATAACGGTATCATGGACTACGCATCCGACGGTGACAAAGCAGTGTTTTTGCCAGAAAAAACGGTCAACCGTGAGGAATTCCTCGTCATGGTGATGCGTGTGCTCGGCGCGGATCTTGATACCGAAAAAACGAACGTGCACACCGTTTTCGCGGATGATGACAAGATCTCGGACAAAAATAAAGTGTACGTCAGCGCCGCGTACAACGCCGGTATTATAAATGGCAGAGACGTAAACGGCGTTCTCATGTTCTGCCCCAAAGATTCAATAACCCGCGCTGAAGCCGCCGTGATGATCAACAATATTCTCGGTGCCGAAGTACCTTTAAGCGTTTCCCTGTTTGCAGATAATGACGCGATTCCCGCTTGGGCACAGAGCGCTATGTACGCCCTCTCCGATCTCGGCATTCTCCGCGGAACAGGTGCCGGCGCGATCTCGCCTTTCTCCACGATCAACCGTGCACAAACCGCGCAGATTCTGTTTAATCTCACAGAGTACGTCAAATAAAGGAAGCGGGCGCACCGAAGTGCGCCCGCAATTTTCATTTATACAGTTCCGTAGAAAGATACCGATCACCTGCATCGGGACAAAGAACCACGACGCGTTTTCCCTCATTCTCGGGGCGGCTCGCGATCAGAGCCGCCGCATGGAGCGCCGCTCCCGAGGAGATTCCGAGGAGGATTCCATCCTTCCGGGCTGTTTCACGGGCAGCCTTATACGAATCCTCCGCCGAAACAGGAATTACCTCATCATAGAGAGACGTATTGAGAACATCCGGTACGAATCCTGCACCGATCCCCTGAATTTTATGAGGACCTGCCTGACCGCCGCTCAAAACCGCGGATGTATCCGGCTCGACGCCAATCACACAGATCAACGGATTTTTTTCTTTCAGGTATTTTCCCGTGCCGCTGATCGTTCCGCCCGTGCCAATGCCCGCGACGAAAATATCGATCTCGCCATCCGTATCTTCCCAAATTTCGGGGCCTGTCGTTTCATAATGCGCCTCGAAATTGATCGGATTTCCGAACTGGTCGGGGATAAAGCTGCCCGGTATTGAATCCGCCAGTTCTTTGGCGCGAGCCACCGCACCGCTCATACCCTCAGCGCCGGGCGTGAGGACAAGCTCAGCTCCGTAAGCCGAGAGAAGCGTGCGGCGTTCGTCGCTCATCGTATCGGGCATCGTAAGAATTACGCGATAGCCGCGTGCCGCTGCTACCGCAGCAAGACCGATGCCGGTGTTGCCGCTCGTGGGCTCAATGATCACACCGCCGGGCGCCAAAAGGCCTTCCGCTTCTGCATCGTCAATCATAGCCCGTGCGATGCGGTCCTTCGCACTTCCGGCAGGATTAAAGTACTCAAGCTTTGCCAAAAGCGGCACACGGATATCCCTCGATGCGGAGAAGCCTTTGAGCATAACGATCGGCGTGTGACCGATCAGGGATTCAAATGATTTATGTATCATTCCAACACACTCCCTATAAAATATATTTTGTCTAATAAGGAAATACCATACTGCATAAAGCGTCCGTTTCGCGGCATACTACTAGTGTACCCTTTGTGAGGCAATATCGCATGGGCGGCATATCCGCCAAAAACGGCGGTTCCTTTCCCGGAACCGGATGTAAAACCATGGGAAGAAAGCATCACACAATATGAATAACCAAAATCAGAACAATCAGAATAACAACCAGAATAACCAGAACCAGAACAACCAGAACAAGAATCAGCAGAATCAGAACAATCAGAATAAGAATCAGCAGAACAACAGCCAGAACAACCAGAACCAGAACAACAACCAGCGCTAATCTGCAACCGAAATTTTTTGATTTCCTGCAAATGGGTACCAAAAGCCACGCTTCGACGTGGCTTTTGCTTTTAAAGAGCGTAATTTCAAAGGCGGTCTTGATTTCTTTTCAAAACTATGATACAATAGTAAGCGCCGCAAATAACAGATACGCCCCGATAGCTCAGTAGGATAGAGCGAACGCCTCCTAAGCGTTAGGCCGCTGGTTCGACTCCAGTTCGGGGTGCCACGTTTAATATATGGTAACATACAAACACACCAAAGTCAATAGAACGCCAACGATTGCGGTGCGGCAAAAAAGAGAGCCTGTTGGCTCTCTTTTTTATTGTTTCATAAGTTTTTTGAGAATGTTCGAAAGCGGAAGAATCAAGAACCCCGCAATAAAATTGCCGATTCCGTGGAGAACATCAAACGGGAAACCCGCCGCAATCCAGCCAAGCATCTCGGGAAAGCTAAGCCCATACACCAGCGCCTGCGTCGGCGCATAAAGGATTCCGAACAAAAGCCCGTGGAGCGCACATAGGATTGGATATACGACACACGAAGCCATCGGCGGCATATTTTTCGGCAGAAGCATAGTCAGTCCCCAAAGAACCGTCCATATGTACAGATACGGTATCCACCAAACGGAAAATCCCGCATAGAGTCCGTTAAGCAGAACAAAAATATAAATGGGAAGCAATGCTTTTTTTCTGAACGCAAGAGTGTATACCATGGTAAACATCCCGACGAGGTGGATGTTCGGCAAAACTTCCATGATAATTTTGGAGCAGAACATCAGCGTTCCCAGCATGGAAAACACCGTCATCTCCAAAATACGGCGGGAACGAAATCTTGAGCGAAGATTACTTTGTGTAGACAAGTTCGTAGTGCTCTCCGTCTGTGATTTTGGTTGCATCCACCCCGGTCATCATATATTCACCGTTTTTGAAAAAGCCCCAATAACTCTGATCAACATCATAATCGGCGGTGATTCCGTTTACACTCTTGATATACATACCGAACTGCCCCATTTCGCCGTCAATGAGCTCATGCGCAAGGAGCGCCTCTCCAAGGAATTTGGCATCTGTATAAATTGTAAACGTTATGGATTTTTCGCCCGCCTTCACCTCAACTGCAACCGCTTTTTGGCCGTTGCCAAAAGATGTATCCTCCAAATAAACGGCATTCTCCCAAAGCCCTTCCGACTTTTCGGTGTTGCCGCAAGCCACAATGCACAGTGCCATGCACAAGGGGAGGATCACACAAATGATTCTCATAATTGTTTTTTTCATTTTTTGTTTCCTTTCGTATTGAAATATCATACAAAAGATAAAATAAAAGCACCCTTCCATGGGTGCGAATGAGGATAAAAACAAAGGACACCTCGCCGTATCCGAATCCTCAATCTCTCCCACTTTGCCCAAGAGACTTTTACGAGTCACAGAACGATAAGCATTCCGACTTGAGAGATCGAGATCTCAGTTACGGTAATGGCTGTTGCCGCGGATTTGCACCGCAATTTCCTTATCCCCGCGTATGCCGTACGACACACGCGACAACGAAAGATTTCTCTTTCCGATGAACTGTGTTTATTTTTTGCACTGTTATTATATCATGTTTCCTAAAATATTGCAATAGATATGTCGACTTTGCTCATGTTTACAGGCTGATTTATTCCGGGTCTCAACAAATAAAATTTCAACCTAAAAAAAGTGATTAAAAGGTGCTGCCGCGCTTGACTTTTTCACCTATTTGTGCTATAATCGCTTGAATTTTAAAATTATGGTAAAAATACGAAAGGTTAGTCTTATCCATGTTAGCATTCCTGCCCATACTGGCAACCCTCATTCTTATGATGGCGCTCAACTGGTCCGCAAAGAGATGCCTTCTCATATCCTGGGTCCTGGCAGTGGTACTTGCCTTCTTCTTTTGGGATATAGAAGCCAAGGCGCTGCTCGCCAGTTCCCTTTACGGCGTCCTCGGCTCTATAGACGTTCTGATCATTATTCTGGGCGCTATTCTCGTTATGAACACACTCAAAACCTCGGGGGCCACCTCCGCTATCAACCGCGGGTTCATGAACATCTGTCCCGACAAGCGCGTGCAGGCGTGCATTATCGGTTTTTCATTCTGCTCTTTCATTGAGGCCGCCGCGGGTTTCGGCACACCGGCCGCCCTGGCAGGGCCGCTCCTCGTTTGTCTCGGCTTCCCACCGCTCGCCGCCGCCATGATTACGCTCATTTTTGACTCCGTTGCCGTTTCCTTCGGCGCCGTAGGTACGCCCGTTACGGCAGCTCTCAACGCATTGGGCATGAGTGATAACGCCGCTTTTGTTTCGGATTTTGCATTTTGGACCGCGCTCCCTCATGCAGTTATGAGCATTATTCTCCCCCTCATCGTTTTGCTTATGACCACTAAACTGTTCAGCTCTGAGAAATCTTTTAAGCCTGCTTTACAGGCCGCTCCCTTTGCCTTGTTTACGGGTCTGAGCTTTGCCGTTCCGTTTTTAGCGACGGCTATATTTATAGGATATGAATTCGCCTCTCTCATCGGCGCCCTGGTCTCTATCGCCGCGACCGTCCTTGCAGCCAAGAATGGCTTCCTCGTTCCTAAAAACACGTGGGATTTCGGTGACACCGCCAAATGGGACGAAGAATGGCTCGCCACAAGCGAGGTGGCACCAATCAAGGAATCGAAAATGTCCTTGATTTTGGCGTGGACACCGTATCTTCTCATTGCCGCCATTCTTGTAATTACCCGCATTCCGCAGTTCGGCATCAAAACCCTCCTGACGTCCGGCGCGCCGTTCGTTCTCAAAATTGACAATCTGCTCGGATTTGAAAATCTTGACTGGAGTCTCAAATGGGCTTATCTCCCCGGCACGTTCTTCATTCTCGTTTCTCTCATCACAAATGTGATTCATAAGATGGACAAACAAATAATAAAGCGCTCCTGGGCGGACACTCTAAAGCAGGTTTCCGGTGCTGCCGTCGCCCTTGTCTTCGGTCTGGCGCTGGTGGAAGTTATGAAGTATAAAAACGCCGACGACATCAGTATGCTTGACGAAATGGCAAACGTACTCGCAATGGTAGGCAAGGATCTGTTCGTTCTTATCGCTCCTTTCATCGGCGTTCTGGGCGCCTTCGTTTCCGGATCTGCCACGGTCTCTATGAATCTCTTCTCCACTCTGCAATTCAACACCGCCACCGTTCTCGGCCTGCCGACGGTATTTATTCTTTCCACGCAGTGCGTTGGTGCAGCCGTCGGTAATATGATTTGCATCAACAACGCCGTTGCCGCCAGCGCCACGATCGGTACGACCGGACGTGAAGGCAAACTTATCAAAATCAACATCATTCCCGTTCTCTTATACGTTTCGATTACCGTTCTGATTTTCTATATTGCTTTGGCACTCGGTATAAAGCCGGCGGCATAAAGTATGACTCTACTCCCCCCTCCGCAAAGGAGGGGGAGTTTTCTTTAAAAAAAAATTTTCCGCTTCCCTATTGACAACAACATTCTTTTATGCTACAATACATTTAACAGTTAAGTTAATTGTTAAATGTATTTTCAAGGAGGAACAATGGGACTGCAAAACACAATGCGCGCCCTCGCCGATCCAATCCGTCGGGAGATACTGAATCTCTTAAAGGACGGAACGATGTCTGCAGGTGATATCGCCAATCACTTTGATGTGACAGCGGCATCCATCTCGCGGCATTTATCCGTTTTGAAGGATGCCGATCTGATCCGCGATAAGCGCGACGGAAAATTTATTTTTTACGAACTGAACGCATCTGTACTGGAAGAAATCCTACTATGGGTTTCCGATCTGAAAGGAGAAAACGGTAATGCTTCGAAATAACAAATGGAAACTGATTATCTCTTCCCTTCTCATCCTGCTGCCCATTCTTGCGGGCATCATTTTGTGGGATTCTCTGCCCGAGCAAATGGCAACACACTGGGGCACTTCCGGCAACGCAAACGGCTGGAGCAGTCGCGGTTTTGCTGTATTCTTTCTGCCGATTTTTCTTCTTGTGCTCCACTGGGTTGGCCTGCTTGTTACCGCTATGGATCACAAAAGCAAGACGCAAAACCCAAAGGTATACGGGATGGCTTTCTGGATCGTCCCTTTCATTTCCCTCTTCGCAAACGGAATAATGTATGCGACCGCGTTCGGCAAGACGCTCAACCTCCCGTTCTATCTCTCCGTTTTGATGGGACTTACGTTCGTGGTTATCGGCAACTATATGCCGAAAGCTACGCAGAACCGAACGATGGGCATAAAAACAGTCTGGGCACTCCACAGCGAGGAAAACTGGAACAAGACGCATCGCTTCGCGGGAAAAGTATGGGTGATCGGCGGAGTTTTGTTCATGCCAGCAGGCTTGTTACCCCTTAGATTCTTCCCGTTTGCGCTTCTTGTTCCGATCCTTTTCGGCGTATCCCCTGCCCTCTATTCGTATCTGTACTACAGAAAGCAGAAAAAGAACGGGACACTTATCGAAACGGACGCCGCCGCTTTCGTGAAAGAGAAGAAAGTGCACATTATCGCCAGTGTGATTATCACCGTTTTCGTCGTGCTTCTGTTCGGCTTTATAGCCTTTACCGGCGACGTTTCACTGGAATACGGCGAGGACGCATTCACCGTACGCGCCACCTATTTTGACGATGCCACGGTTGCTTACGACGCTATCGAAAGCATCGAATACCGCGAAAACGACATGCCCGGTATGCGCGCGTTCGGCTACGCCTCTCCGCGTCTCCTTATGGGCGCATTCCAGAATGATGAATTCGGCAATTACACACGGTATTCCTACACCGCATGCGACGCCGCCGTTATCCTTACGGTGAACGGCAAGATTATCGTCATAAACGCAAAAACCGAGGCAGAGACGAAGCTGATTTACGATACACTCACGGAAAAGAGACATATGCATGAATAATTATATAAAACACACTGGAAGACACTTCTATTCTTTGCCGTCACAGGCCTAGTCGGCGCTTTTGGTATTTCTTTTAGCAAGAAAATGGAACTTTGGAAGGATGAAAAATCCATCAAAAAAAGCCGCTCAGGGGATGGAGTCATGAAATGTGACTCCATCCCCTTTGATTAAAAGATTGGCAAAGAAAAGCCTTCGCAAAACATATCGCAAATATCAAAAGATTATTTTGAATCCTTTGGTTTGTACCCGTAACTGTACACAAAGAAGCACATATTTTCCCGCTCCTCCGCAGTAAGTTCCGCAGCATATTTGATGTACGTACTCTTAAGCTTCTCTATCTCCTTATTCGCTGTCAAAATACTGATGGCTTCTTTCGGAGGAATGATGATCGTTTTATCATTCGCAACACCGATAGCGGGGATACCGATATCCGCATATTTTTGTGTCTCATCACAAGAGCAGGATCGCCATCCCAAAAAAGTATCATTTTTCAAAACAGAAAGTATTTCAGTAAATGTACCTTGCGGAAAAGCGACACCGAGATTATCAAAGAGTTTTCGTACAGCAGACATTGCATCACTCTTTTCCAGTTCCGGATTCAGGAAAAGCGTCCACTGAAGGATGTTTTTGTACTGGGAAGCTGTCATTCCTATCCCCCGCTTTCTTAAAGGAAATGCTGCAGAACCGAGCGATCCTGCACATAGTTTTTGTGAGCAGTAATGCCGTGAAATTCAATGGTACCGTATTGCCAAAGGTGCATATCCTGCGGCAAGAGTTCCGACGGTGCATACGGTGCCCATATATCCGGATCAAAACGGTATGTCGGTGCCTTTGACCAATACACAGCATTCATCTGATTATCAGCTCTCGTTGCCTGCACATAATGACTGCATTGGCGATCAAAATTAAAATTATCGGAAGAATCTGTATTCCCAATAAATCCCGGGATATATCCGTTTTTCAGAAGTGTTCCCGCAAAACTGATCATCCAGTTGTGATTTACGCTCCATTTAGACGGAATATCCGCAAAAAGTGCAATCCCGCTGTTTGAAGGAATGCCCAATCTCCTGGCCTTACGAATTGCTTTCACCGCGTCGTCCTGACCTTTGTTCGAGGAAATCACTGCTTCTGAAAAATCCCGTACAATACACGCGATTTTACAATTCTTGCTTTTCAAAAAATCAATTTCGTCCGCGGTAATGGGTCTTGCACCATCGATCGATCTTCCCCAGAAAGAGGGGAAACAACTTTTTCGCATCACCCAATCATACAAGCGAAACCCGTTCGTCAAGTGAACATTTGCCGGGACAGTTGAATCTACTCCATAAATAAGTTCCATAGTATAACCTCTCAATCTTGTATTGCAGCTGCAGTTATACTATACATTTTAACCGGGACAACAAGTGGCCAAAAAACATTTTCTACGGTGTCTTTGACAACACACCAACAATGACTACAGTTTTCTAAAATACAAGAAAAAACACCCGCGCCGTACGGCGCGGGTGAAACAGATCCTCTTAATGCCACTAGTTATTTCTTCACTCAACAATCCTATAATTCTGCTCTGCCCTCTAGCGTTTACGATTTCCTCGCGCAGATGCAGGGCGTTGTAGACGTAGGTTACTTTGCCGCCGGAGGTGGTAGTTTCTGCGATCAGGCGGCCGAGGGTGTCGTAGGTGTACTCCGTACAGCCGCCGAGGGGGCCGAACAGGCGCGTGATATTGCCAAGGAGGTCGTACGCGGCACCGGTAGCGTGGCCGTCGGCGTCGATGACCTGCATCTGCCGCCCGCGGGCGTTGTAGGTGTACTCCTGTCGGTTGTTCAGCGAATCCGTGACGGTCTCCACCTTGCCCAGTTCGTTGTAGGTCTAGGTGGTTTTCTTGCCGGCGGCATCGGTTACGGTTTTGGCGAGGTTCAGGCTGTTGTAGGCGGTCTCGCTGACCGTATTTCCTTTGGCGTCGGTGATCTTTACCACGTTGCCGTTTTTGTCGTAGGCCTTGGTGAAGGTATTGCCGCGGGCGTCGGTGACAGTCGTCTGCCTGCCAAGGGCATCGTAGCCGTAGGTGGTGGTGTGGTTTTTCGCGTCCTGCACCGTGAGCAGCTGGTTTCTGCTGTTGTAAGTATACGCGGTGGTATTACCCAGCGGATCGGTGACACGCAGCAGATTACCGTTGGCATCGTAGGCATAGGATGTGGTATTGCCGCGGGCATCGGTGGCGGTCAGACGGTTGCCGTAGGCGTCGTAGGTATAGCGCTTCGTCTTTCCGAGGGCATCCGTTTCTGTAAGGAGATCGCCTGCGGCGGAGTAGGTATACAGCGTTACGCCCGACACGGCATTCACCTTACGGACAACGCGGGACAGGGCGTCGTACTGGAAGCGGGTGACGCCGCCATCTGCATCGGTAACAGTGAGAACGTTGCCGTTTTTGTCGTAGGTTCGGTGGGTGACCGCACCCTTGGGATTTGTCTCCCGGATGACGCGGCCGGCTTCATCGTACTCATAGGAGGTCACACCGCCGTCGGCTGCCTGTTTTGCGAGCACCCGGCCGGCTTTATCGTACACGGTTACGGTAATGTTTCCGGCCTGATCGGTGACGCGGATCGGACGGTCTTCGTTATCGTATTCATAATGCACGGCGGAGCCATCCGCCAGGATTACCGTATCGTTCTTCAGGTTGCCTGTGTACGAATAGTACGTAGTGTTTCCGTTTGCATCGGTAGCGGAGATCTTCTGATAGTTGCAGTCGTAGGTATACGTGATGCTGTTGTTTTCCGCATCCGTAACCTTCAGAAGATGGCCGCACTGATCGTATTCGTAGGTAGTGGTGCGGTTCTCGCCGTCAATCTTTCGGATGCACTGGCCCAGTGCGTTGTACTCACAGCGCGTGGTATTACCGCAGGCATCGGTTTCCGAAACCAGCAGACCGTTTTCAAACGTATACGTGATGGGACTGCGGTCACCGGTCTGCTTTGTGGCGGGCATACCGTTTGCATCGTAGGTGTACACGGTCACGGTACCGCGGCGGTCCGTATGGCGGATCACCTGGTTGCGGCTGTTATACTCGTAGGTTTCTTCGGCTGTTACTCCGCCTACACCGGGATAAACAATCCTTGTAAGGTTTCCATTTCCGTCATAGGTATAGTACGTAGTATTTCCGTTGGGATCGGTGATCTGTGTCGGCTGATTGAACGCGTTGTATACCTTTGTCACGCAGTGACCGAGGGCATCCGTTTCCTTTACTACATTGCAGTTTTCATCACACTCGTAGGTTTTGGTATTCCCGCATCCGTCGGTATAACTTACAAGCTGGCCTGTGGCACTGAACACACGTTTTTTCTGTACGCCGTTGCGGTCGGTGGTACGTCTGACACCGTTCTCGCCGTATGCAAACACCGTCTCCGGAGAACCGACACCGTCTTTCTGGGTGATTACCCGTCCCTCTGCATCATAGGTGTTCGTAAAGTATTTGATATTGGCGTCGTCCACACCGTATTCAATACGGCCGCCGTCATCATACGAATAGATGAGTCTGTGACCGTTCACATCTCGGATACCGGTCAGGTAATCATTGATATAGCTAAGTACTGCTTCCCTGCCGGCATCGTCATATACGCGTACAATCTTACCAACGGCGTTCTTTTCCAGATACATGCTCTTGCCGGTAATCTGATCTGTCACAGAAATCACTGTATCGTCATAACCGATTACGGTTTCAAAGCCCTGGCGGTTCACAATTTTTGCAAGTCGGCCTTCGCCGTCGTAGTATTCCAACCGTTCCGTATTACAGTTCACGCAGTACGGATATGCCGCGGCATCATCCACCGTCAATGTATAGCCCAATTTGCCAGGGGTTCTGCAAACATAAACCGTACTGTTTTCGGATACGGTGAAGCGGCAGTACACGGACGGATTCTCGTACACATAAGCCTCTTCGGCGGATACTTCCACATGTTTTTCATAACTGTGGTACCAGCCTACACCCATTGTACCGTTGGCCAGTCGGCTGGAATTGTAGTAAGCCGTAAGAGACAGATTCTGACCGCCGAAAAGCTGCATCAGGTGATTCTGCAGCAGATGGGCTCCACTGTATACATCTACCGGATCGGCGTCTGTACTGGCACCTTCATCGCCTCGCGGCTCGTCTTCCACAGGCTTACTTTCCGGAGGCAGATCAGGGGCAGCAGGAATATGTACCGGCTCCTGTTCCTCATCATCCGGCACAACCGGCTCATCCTTCTCGGTGGTCGTAGTCGACGTAGTAGTATCAACGGGAGGGATCGGGGTAGGAGTCGGATATTCTCCCGGATCGATAGGCGTAGTCGACGTAGTAGTATCCTTGCCCGGATCCGGCTCCGGATCCGGCACAACCGGATATTCTCCCTGGTCCGCAGTCGAATTCGATGTAGACGACGTAGTAGTATTTTCATCCGGATTCGGCTGCTCTCCGCCAGGCTGCATCATAGACGGCGGGCACCCGGGCGTGTCTGTTGTCGAACTCGTATTGCTTCCGCTGCCTCCTGTATAATCATCCGGATCATACGGATATGCCCCTGGGATATCGGGGGTTGTAGAGGACGTGTCCGTTGTAGTACCGCTGCCACTGTTGTTGTCTTTCAGTTCGTCTTCCTCCGGGTACGCGCCCGGAAGGCTAGGCGTATTTGCAGTGCTGGAACTGTTACCATATACGGACATCGTCGATGCTTCTGCATACTCACCCGTGTCCGCCATAACAATAAATTCTTCTATTTCTTTTGTCATAGTTTTTGCTCCTTTCTTATTTGCTTTCTTTTTCTTGCAGCTGCACCTTTACTTTACTCCCTTTCCCGGCTACCGTTTGTCCTCGTTAAAAAACCGCCCAAAAGGGTGGTAATTTTTTCTCTTCTATACGATTAGATGTCTTTGCTCGGAACTTCATAATATATTCCTGTTCTTAATTAAGCGATTAAACTGAGTCTCCCTCAGTAACAATAACCGTGCAACTGGCACAGCAAAAACTCCCATCAGTCGTAGAAACTGTTATTTCGGTTTTGCCGCTATTATGAGCAGTTACTACACCGTTACATACGGAAGCAACAGCAACATCGTGGCTGTGCCACACCAATTGCGTACAAGAAGCATCTGCAGGATCTACTTCCACCGATAGTTCATACGATTGCCCCTTTTCCAGCACCAACTCTGTTGCACATAATGCAATTGAATAAACGTAAGTGTACCGCTTGCATACTGCCACGGTACAACTTTCAGAAATTCCACTTCCATCCGTAGCCGTTGCGGTAATTGTGGCAATGCCACGTCCCGCTGCGAATACATTTCCATTATCATCGACAATAGCGACCTTTTCATTACTGAAAGACCATTTCAACGCAGAATTTGTCGCATTTGTTGGATATACCGATGCGCAAACACTAGTAGATTCATACTCTATCAAGTATAGGGCATCTAGAGACAACATAATCAAACTAACCCCAACCTTGTCATTGCTTATAGAAGCACATACATTTTTTCTTTTCATTTTTACCTCTTTACAATTGTATTTTTACTTCTATATTTTTACTTCGCAGTTGCATCCATATCATAAAATATAAATAGGACAGATTCTGTCAGTTTTCAGAAATATAAAATCGCTCTAAGGAAACAAGGATTAAGGAGATGCCAAGTAGCATCTCCTTTGAACTATATATGATGTGGAATTGTTTTACTGAGAAGTTGGACCGTTTCGGTGATGGTTTCGCTATAACCGGTTTTGATCACATAGCATTTTCACTAAAAAGGCAAATTACATACTGTTTTTTTATACAGTGGTAAGAAAGATAGTTACAAAAATCAGTATATATTGTTTTTCCTGTTCGCAGTAACAAAAAACAGAAGTTATACTCCCGTATCACAGGAGGTCATATACCCAATTATAAGCATAACCACTTTAATAAAGCAAATCGCCCTAGTACGCCGCAAATGCCGATTTGTGAAAGGATTTCACCGCTCAATATTTGCGCCGCAGGAAACAAAGAAAAAGTCGTTCGCATAACAAGACTTGTGTAGCACAATGTATTGATGCTAAATGTGGTAATATTGATTTCACCGTCTATGCTCAAACATGTGGTCAAGCTGCACCGCCACCGACTCATTTTACCGCTGAAGCACCATATTACTACCACAAAGCAAAAAATAAAACCGAAAACGATTGTTTTCGGCTATATTTGGTCTGAGTGACTGGACTTGAACCAGCGCTGCCCTCCGCCGTCGCATGGTCGTCCCAACGGCTCGGCACAACCTCAACGCCGCTACTCCCTGCTTTGGGCGGAAAAACTTCGAAAAAACAGCCCCCGGGCTGTTTTTTTCGTTTTCCCTACCACCCCAACGAATTTTTTATCGTTTTTTTGGTGATTTATAGTTTTTTTAGTGCTTTTCTGTCCGGAAAATCAGCGTTTCCGTGCTCTCGGGTACTCTTGTGTCCGTATTGTCCGTACGTGTCTATGGTCTGAATATGGGGTCAGGCATCAACTTCAAATATAATGCTCCCTGGAAAGCCTTTACGTCAGGAAAACTGGCCTGTACAAAGACTTTTCTGTATTTTATCCTTTGACCGTATGTCGTACATGGATGTTACACCGTTCAATATTTGCACCGCATAATCAAAGAAAAGCGCTCTAAAAACCTCCTCTGTTTCCGGCGTCTTGACAAAGCGAGAAAAACATGTTACAATATTTGTATCGCAGAGATACAAAACAAGATTGTGAGGTACTTATGATCGATTTCTTGAGAAGATTCAAGGAAAATGAAATCCAAAATAAAGATGATCTGCTCTACTCGTTACGGAGTATGTATGACAACTTTGACAGCGACTCTTCAGCTACGCAATCGAGAAAAGAATTGCTTGAAAAGTTTATCGCACGCATTGAAGCCATGCAGCTGCCACGATGTGACGATTGGTGGTTTTATTCCTACGACTTCACCCGATTCGGTATGGTGCTCGATATGTGTCACTGTGCGGAATATGTTGTTGAATCAGACGACGAATTCACGATGACCATTGATGAAACTTTTGCGGTTACGGAAATCACTTGCATCATGATGACCGTAGCAGAGTTTGCCGCGCTTCATCATGTACAACCGGTTGCGGTGCGCCAATGGATTCGCCGTGGAAAGCTTCGCGCTATCAAGAAGCAGGGGCGTGATTGGCTAATCGCTTCGATCGCGGAGAAGCCCTCTCGGAATTACAAGCCGGTGAGGTATGAATGGGACGGTATGGTTCGGGAAATGTATAAAGAGTTTCCTTTTTTGAAAGGTCACAATACGGTACAGATTTCGCAGAATATTGAAGATAAAACTATATTTGATGTCTTGCTCGATGGACATACCGGTATTTGCCTTACTGCAGCGGAATGCGAGAAGTTGGAACTTGCACTGCTTGCGTTGGCGGATATTGCGGTTTGCGAGTTTTAGATATCTTAACAGGTGAGTAGGACTGGTTATGTAAGAAAATAAGTAGTATTCCTCTGTCGTCGAAACAGGTGTGTATCGCACAAGTGAACAGGTAAATCCCAGCAACATTAAACATTGAAAGAACTATTTAACGGATGCAAACCAAGGCGAGAAAGGTTACTCCATTAGAACACGTTAATATATGTGGCTATGTTTGTTCACCTCTCTGTCATATTCGCGTGATATAATATAATGATATAATGGATATATTATACAATCAATGATGCCTTTTCTCTTATTCTTACCTCAAGGAGCTGACTGCAATGCAAGGAACGCCAATACTGGCTTTTTATACGGAAAACGACTCGAATGAACTGAAAATTGAATACCTTGCCGATGATATAGCTGAGAGAGAACTCAACGGTGAGAGCATATATCATATCTATCATGTAAGAATGCTCACGGAATTCCTCCTCCGCGAGTTATGTACATGTAAGCCGGAGCTTTCCATGCCCGAAGAAGATATAGCCGCCATTGCGATGGCATCTGCGCTGCATGATATTGGCAAACTGCAAATTCCTAAAAGTATACTCGATTATCCCGGAACACTTTCTCCGGTCGAATATGATATAATTAAAAAACACTCTGTGTTTGGTGAGCAGATCATTCGTGAGGCAAATCACGGGGATATCTCTCAAAAAGCCATTGAATATGCCGCCAGAATTGCCCGATATCATCACGAGCGAATTGACGGTACGGGATACCCCGAGGGCCTTCGCGGTGATGCCATTCCGCTGTGCGCACAGGTCGTTGCCCTTGCGGATTCCTACGATGCGTTGACGAGCTCTCGCAGCTACAAGGAAGCTTTTTCCCAGGATGTTGCCCTTCAGATGATTTCAAGCGGCATGTGCGGCGTTTTTGATGCAGGACTTGTTGAATGTCTTATGCACGTTGTAAATCACCGCACATTGGTCACCTTCAGAGAAAATCTGCAGAAAAAACGCAGTGTTGTCGGGGAGTATAGCGATATCCGTTTAAAGCGAGTCCTGCTTATCGGAAATACCGAATACCTCACCGAGGAATTTGTACAAACTACCTTCCCGCAAAGTAAGGTTATGGTGGTCGGAAACACCGATCTCGGCGGATCTGATCGAATAAAGCTGTTCCGTGTGCGCAAACCCTCCGTCCAGTCTATACTTGAAACCTACGAATTTGACCTCATCGTCTTTTTCTCGGCAGGACTTAAATTCCAGTCCACCGATCAGAGTGATGCAGAGGAGCTTCGTGAGGTTCTGCAGTTCTCCGCAGAGCTGCAAAAGGAAGTAAAAATCCTCTATCTTTCTCCGCTCGATTCTTCATTCAGCGAGCGAACCGATAAGGCTATAATGGCATCCGCTAACGAAAAGCTTTGCGAATTTTACGCAAAGCGCTACTCGCTTGATATAAAAACCGTACAGATTCCATATCTATACAGCGCAGTATATAAAAACGATTTCCTTTATGGTGTATTTGAACAGATATCCTCGGGTAAAACCGTATGTATTCCGGAATCGTCCACGGCAAAGATGCATTTCCTTTCTCTGCCTGATTTGTCGGATCTGCTTATCCGTATCGTTGATAACTGGAAAGCCGGCAGTGGAGTTTTAAGTGTCGGTGATGAGTTTCACCTCACATTTTCCGATTTTGCCGAGAGGCTTAAAATAATCGCTCCCGGTGTAACTACGGAATTTACCGAGAGCCATACCGCTGGCGTTATCAAAACCACGAACACAGCACTGCGAAACGAATACGGTTGGTTTGCAAAGATATCCGTTCTCGAGGATTTAGAGGATCAGTACACACTTTATCTCAATACCAAAAAAGATGAAATCGAAACTTTTTTGGACGCAATCAAAAAATGGCTTTCAAAACATTCTTTTGCGATAAAAATCATAGAGCTGTTTTTGCTTTTCTTCCTGTCGGAGCTGTTTATACATATAACCGATTCTGCTGTTATCTTTTCAATCGTTGATTTCAGAACGATATTTATCGTTATTGTGGCAACGCTGTACGGTTTGTCCTTCGGTATCGCTTCATCGGCACTTGCAAGTATTTCGTATTTTATCGCAAAGGTTATGGCAGGCACTGATCCGCTGACGATATTCTATGAGCCGACGAATTGGCTCGCATTTGTGTTCTTCTTTTTAGTGGGTGGACTTTGCGGTTACGTCAATTTAAAAAAAGAGGAGCACGGCAAATACCTCGAAGAGCAGAACAGACTTCTCGAAGACAAGCTTATCTTTACCAGTGAGATATACGAGGACACCCTTCGTGAGAAAAAGGACCTCAAGAAGCAGATCATTAGCTCAAAGGACAGCTTTGGCAAGATTTTCGACATTACACGAAAGCTCAACACCGTTGCTCCGCAGCAGCTATATCTTCGTACAATCGAAACATTCGAGGAGATACTTGAAAACAAAAGCATCTCGATATATTCCGTAAACGCAAATAACGCTTTCGGACGGCTTGAGGTTGCCTCAAGAGATCTTTTGGACATTGCCGCACGCTCTGTTTCCCTGCAGACCTATGCTCCGGTTATAGAAAAGCTTCGTGACGGCGGTATATGGAGAAACACCGAGCTTAAAAGCGAATATCCCATGTATGCGGCAGGCGTTTACCGCGGCGATGAGCTTGTACTGATGATTTTCCTGTGGCACGCAGACATGGGACAGCGCTCGCTTTACTATGTAAACCTTTTCAAGATTTTGCGTGACCTTGTTCAGATGTCACTTCTGCGTGCATACGATTACGCCAATGCCCTTGCTGAAAAGCAGTATATCAGCGGCACTCACATAATGAACGCCGAATACTTTGAAGAATGCGTACAGAATTTTGCCGCACTCGCAGAAAAGAAGGTATCAACCTACGTTATGCTGGAGTTTGACATTAACGGTCATACCTTGAAAGAAGCGGATGATATTCTAACCGGAAAAATCCGACTTAACGATATTCTCGGAATTACAAACGACGGCAAACTGCGACTCATTCTCTCCCAGGCATCCGAAAAGGACATTGAGTTTATTTTGCCGCGATTTTGTGGACTTGACATTACCGTCACCGTCGTAAAATAAGAAAGGCGATATATGCTTTATATCATAGCTGCAGCAGTACATATTCTTGTATGTCTGCTTGTGTTTATCGGAATCAAAATAAGAGTTCTGTCTGTACATAAATATATGTTTTTCGTGGCACTTCTGATCCCTTTATGGGGAATACTGATTGTGCTTATACTGCATTTTCAGATTGCATTTGATGCCACGGATTCTGCCGAGATCGGTGTTGAAAAATTAAAGCTTGAATCCGAGCTCTATAAAAGTGTTACCGTTGACGAAAAGAAGGCGGATACTGCAATTCCGATAGAAGAAGCGCTGCTTATCAATTCGGCGAGAGAACGCCGCTCGATTATAATGGATGTCCTTAACGATAATCCAGGCGACTACGTGGAATTCCTGCAAAAGGCCGGAAACAACGATGACACCGAGGTCGTACACTATGCGGTAACGGCGATGGTTGAGATATCCAAGGAAAACGATTATATGCTGCAGAAGCTTGAAGCGGAGCATTCCGCAAGCCCTGACGATATGAGCGTTCTTACAAAATACATTGACTTTTTATGGGACTGTCTGTCGCAGAACCTGATGCAAGGACAGGTAGAGGTCATGAACCGCGAGCTTTTCGCTCAGCTTATGAACAAAAAAATAGCCGTGGATGGCGATATCCACGATTACTCACGCCTTGTCGAAAACGAACTGAAACGCAAAAATTACGATGCGGCAGGAGAGATTATTAACAGAATGGGCGAAAGATGGCCCGATGCAGAGGAGTATATCCTTCTGAAAATACAGTTCCTCGCTTCCCTTGGCAAGGGCCACGAGATACAGAACTTTGTTAAAGAAACGGAAAACAGCCACATATATATGTCATCAAAAACGAAGGAGGCGCTTGCGTTTTGGGCGAGCTGATAAATGGTATTCGCAGATTCAGATTCAAAGGAATACTTGTTATCCTGTTTGTGTTTTCGCTTATTGCGTCAGTTCTCCTTGTTGAACTAAGCGGAATACGTGCAAACCGCTACGACAAAAGTATTGAGCTGATGCCGCAGGATATGATTATAACAAAAGATGAAGCGATCACTTCTCTTGAGAAAAACACGCTCCTTATTCACAGCAGCGAAGATGTATCTTCATGTATAGCATATGAGCAGTTTGACGTAATTCTTGCCGATATGAAGGTAGGACATATCGCTGTAGACATAGGAAATGATGCACTGCCATCGTTTGACAGATTTTCGCAGGTTATCGTTCTTTTGTCTGACCTTACCCCACTCGGGCAGAAAATTGCCGACCTTTGTGACTTTGTACACGATGGAGGAGCCGCCTGGTTTCCGTTAGTGCTTGAAACCAACGTATATTCATCTGCAATATCGCAGATGATCGGCATTGACGATCTTTCGCCGGACTACTACACCGTGGAGGCTATTTATCCGCATGAGGATTTCATGCTTGGCGGAGGACGTGCATTTGCCGTTTCCGATCCCTTTGAATCGTCGCTGACTGTTGTGCTTTCTGACGATGCAAAGGTATATGCAAATGCTGAAGGGCCCGACGGTGTGCCGCTTGTCTGGAAGAAAGAGTACGGAAGCGGCGTGTTTGTCGTAGATAATATCGGCATGTATGACAAAGCGATACGCGGTTTTTACGCGGCGTCATACAGCTTGCTTTCGGATGTGTGCGTGTATCCCGTTATAAACGCATCTACGTTTTATCTTGATGACTTTCCCTCACAGATTCCAAGCGGCAACAGCGAATATATACAGCGTGATTATCACACAACTATTCGTGATTTCTACATAAACATCTGGTGGCCGGATATGATGAATTTCGCCGACGAATACGGGCTCAAATACACTGGACTTGCCATCGAATCCTATGACAATCACGTTGACGGAACAGCAGATGCAACCCCTGATACGGGCACATTCTTGAATTTCGGAAATATGCTCCTCAGAAAAGGCGGAGAGCTTGGCTACCACGGCTACAACCATCAGCCCCTCGTTTTGTCGAACAAGGATTACAAGAACCATTACGATTACAAAACCTGGCAGTCCGAGACTGCCATGAAGTCTGCATTTGACGAGCTTATCGAGCTTTGCGACACACTTTTTCCGGATGCCGAGTTTTCTTTGTATGTTCCGCCGTCGAACCTTTTGTCTGACGAGGGAAGAAAGTTCTTGATAAAGGAATATCCTCACATAAAAACAATTTCCGGTATTTATTTTGATGATATCGCGGATGCAGAGCTTGACTTTGGCTGTACACAGGAGTTTTCGGTGGATGAAAACGGAGTTGTCGATCAGCCTCGTGTTGTTTACGGCTTCATAATGGATGACTTTTTGACTATAGCGGCTCTATCCGAGCTTAATTTTCATTTTATAAACAGCCACTTCACACACCCAGATGATGCGCTCGACCCCGAACGTGGCGCGGAGCTTGGTTGGAGTGAGATGAAACGACGTTTTGACGGCTATCTGTCCTGGCTCTACGACTCTGCTCCGGGGCTACGTAATCTCACCGGCACCGAGGCATCTGCCGCTGTGCAGCGTTTTGTTTCCGTTTCGCCAAAAACAGAGTACACCGACAACGGCGTGAAAATAACTATCGGCAATTTCTGCGACGAGGCACAGTTCCTCGTCCGCTTCAACGAAAAATTGCCCGACAATGTTATGGGCGGTGAACTCACCAATCTGACAGGCGGACTTTATCTGCTTCGTGCAACTGCAGATACCGTTGATATTACACTTAAATAGGAGTATGCCGTGAGGATCTGTTTGGTTTTGGAAGGCTGTTATCCGTTTATCAACGGAGGCGTTTCCACTTGGATGCATCAATATATAAATGAAATGCCGGAGCATGAGTTTGTGCTTTGGGTTATCGGCGCGAAAGCCGAGGATCGGGATAAATTTGTCTACACCCTGCCTGAAAACGTGGTTGAGGTGGAGCAGGTTTTTCTCGACGATGCCCTTCGTGTCAAGGATACGGGCATCTTCAACCATCACTTCACAAATGAGGAAAAGGAAACACTCAAACGCCTCGTATCCTCCGACAAGCCAAACTGGAATCTCCTTTTCGAAATGTATCAAGTACGGAAAATCAATCCCATGTCCTATCTCAAAAGCGAAAGCTTTCTTGAAACACTTACGGAAACCTGCCACAAGGAGTTCCCGTTCACGGCGTTTTCGGATACATTCCATTCTGTACGCTCACGTCTTCTGCCCGTGCTTTATTTAATGGGTTCCAAAATCCCACAGGCGGACTGCTATCATGCCATCTGTACGGGATACGGCGGACTGCTTGCTTCAATGGCGGCTTATATAACAAAAAAGCCGATGCTCCTAACCGAGCACGGCATCTACACAAGAGAACGTGAAGAAGAAATAATTCGTGCAAAATGGGTGGCGAGAGCCTTCAAGCCGCACTGGATAGATTTCTTCTATATGCTCTCCGATCTAACATATGAGCGTGCATTCCGTGTCACATCGCTATTTACGAGGGCAATGTATACACAAATTGATATGGGCTGCGAGGCTTCTAAATGCAGGGTTATAGAAAATGGCATCAGCTACGAGAAGCTCTGCAACATCCCGCTCAAGGAGGATGACGGAATGGTTGACATCGGTGCTGTCGTCCGGCTTGCACCTATCAAGGATATCAAAACCATGATATATGCGTTTTTCGAGCTTTGCGCCAGACGTGACAATGTACGCCTTCACATCATGGGCGGCGTTGACGACCAGGAATACGCCGACGAATGCTATGCGCTCGTAAAACAGCTTGGTCTTGAGGATAAGATTATTTTCACGGGCCGCGTTAACATCATCGAGTATTTTGAAAAGCTCGACTTCACTCTGCTTACAAGCATTTCTGAAGGACAGCCTCTGTCGGTGCTCGAATCATTTGCCGCAAGACGTCCTGCAGTAACGACGGATGTTGGATGCTGCAGCGAGCTTCTCAACGGGAAGCCGGGTGATACCCTCGGGAAGGCAGGATATTTCGCTCCGCCTATGCAGCGTTCAAAGCTTGCTGACGCCATGGAGCTGCTTTGTGAATCAAGAGAGCTTCGCCTGAAAATGGGCGAGATCGGTCAGAGGCGAGTATACGAGAATTTCAGATATATTATTATGCTCACGAAATACCGTGATCTTTATAAAGAGGTGGAAAAGGAATGGCCGGAATTGGCTTCGAATTAAAAAAACTGTTTGCCAAGAAGGGCGTACTTAATTCCGCCAAGGCGTACGGCTATGCGGCGGTAATATGTACCGGTCCCATGCTTCTCGGTGTTTTACTGCTTCTTGGTATAATGGCACTCTGTACCTTTTTCGGGGTTGAACTTCACACACGAGAGCTGCTTATATGTATGATAACATACACTCTGCTTGCATCAGTCACTGTATCTTCCTTCTTCTCAATGGTGGTAACAAGATATGTGGCAGATATGCTCTTTGAAGAAAAGAACCAAGCAGTTTTGCCGGTATTTTGGGGCTCTACCGTTATTATGCTGATGGTCGGCAGTGTGTTATACGGTGTTTTTCTTGTTTTTTCAGGTGCAACCTTTTTACAGGGTATACTTTGCTTTACACTTTTCGGTGAGCTTATTATAGTTTGGAATGCTATGAGCTTTCTGTCTGCAATTAAGGATTATAAGGGGATATTCCTTTCGTTTCTTACTTCCGTTGCTGTAAGCATACTCCTCGGTGCACTCCTTTTGTGGTTAGGCCGCCCCGTTATCGAATCGCTTCTGTTTTCGGTAAGTGTCGGATACGGCGTTATGCTTATATGGGACGTTATCCTACTTCACCAATATTTTCCGTACACAGCACTCGGCGCATTCACATTCCTCAAATGGATAGATGCTTTTCTGCCGCTTGCACTTTCCGGATTTTTTATGAATATCGGAATGTTTTCTCATCTTGTGATAATGTGGTTTTCAGATATTGGCGTGCAGGTGCACGGCTTATTTTACGGTGCACCGTGGCATGATGTTCCCGCTTTGCTTGCGTTTATGACCGCACTTATGACTACTGTCAATTTCGTAGTGTCGGTTGAAGTGAATTTTTACCCCAAATACCGCAATCATTACAGCCTTTATAATGATAAGGGCACTATCGACAACATAAAGCAAGCCGAAAAGGAAATGATCGGGACGCTCAAAACCGAGCTGTTCTACACTTCCCTGAAACAGCTTTTGTTCACCGCCGCCGTTATTGCACTTGGCGGATATCTTCTCGATTTGCTTCCGCTTGGATTCAACGAGGTTATGCGGGGATATTTCCGTACTCTTTGTGTGGGATACGGCGTTTATGCCATCGGAAATATGCTTATGCTGATCTTGCTCTATTTCACGGATTACAAAGGTGCACTCATTACTACAGCGATCTTTGCTGTGACAACAGTTATCTTTTCACTGTTATCGCTGTTATTTTCCAATATCTATTACGGCTTCGGATTTTTGATTGCCGCTATGATATTTGCCTTCGTATGTGCAGTGAGGCTAAATTATTTTACAAAACGTCTTCCCTACTATATTCTGTCGGTTCAGCCGCTTGTGTCGGAGGACCGCTCCGGTATGTTTACAAGACTCGGAGTATTTTTGGAGGATAAATTGGAGGAAACAAAAAAATGAGAAAAAAGATTTTATCCGCCGCATGTCTGATTTTGACTTTTTCAGCGTTTCTGCCCGGATGCGACAATACATTTGATTCGGCTGTGAACTCAAATCTCGGCACAACTATTGATAAATCAGAAATACAGACCGAGGAAAATATTCATATACGCGATAAAAATCTCTTGTATGAACAGCAGAACAACACCGAGATTGTAACGATGTATCTCACCGTTTCCATGGGAAATTCCGCCGAGAATACCGATCACACATGGGAGGAAATAAACACCTATTCGGCTTACGATTACGAAGAAATGGGTGTTGAGCGGTATAAAATAGCCGGACTTATTCAGGTTGGTGACGAGAACGGTCTAATCCCGGGAGAGCTTGGATACGGTCAGGTTGCGCCAAACTGTACTGTGCAGATACGCGGTCAGTCATCCAGCCGAAACGTGCAGAAAAACTATAAAATCAGCATCAAGGACAATAAGGGTGACTGGCGTGGTCAGCAGACCATAGCTCTCAACAAGCATCAGGGTGACGGACTTCGTTTTCGCAACAAGTTAGGGTTTGACCTGCTCTCGGAAATTGATGAGCTGATGAGTCTTCGCACGACCTTTGTGCGCCTTTACGTTAAGGATACAACAGCAGGAGTTGATGCAAAATTTGAGGATTACGGAATATACACGCAGGTCGAACAGCTCAACAAAACCGCGCTTGAGCGTCACGGACTTGATAAGCGAGGTCATCTTTACAAAATCAACTTCTGCGAATTTTACCGTTACGAAGACACGATAGTTCTAAAAGACGATCCAAGATATGATACTGCAAAATTCGAAGAAATACTCGAAATAAAGGGCGACGACGATCACGCAAAGCTTATACGGTTGCTTGAGCGAATAAATGACTATTCAATCCCGATAGAAACAATACTCGAAGAGGATTTCGACATTGAAAACGTCGCATATTGGATGGCGTTTCAGCTGCTTATCGGAAACGTTGATACACAGAGCCGAAACTTTTATATGTACAGCGCACAGAACGATAGCCGCTGGTACATACTCTCATGGGACCTTGACGGTGCATTTAAACGTAAGGAATGGGAACTCCTCGAGAGAAACGACTACGTTGAATGGGAGTCGGGTGTTAGTAACTATTGGGGCAATGTATTTTTTAGGAGATGTCTGAAGTCCGATGCTTACCGTGAGGCACTTACCGAAGCGGTGGAGGATATTTATACACAGTTGTGCGACGGACGCGTGGAGAAATATGTCGCTACTTATGCCGAGCTTCTGAAGCCGCTGGTTTACACCGGACGTGATGCTCTCTATATGCCGGTCACTTCGGAGCAATACGATATTATTGCCACCACTCTGGTTGATGAAATAAAAGCTAACTACCAAAGATTTAAGGATTCCTTTGATAAGCCTATGCCATTCTTCATCGGCGTTCCTCAGAATGACGGGGCAAAGATAAGCCTCGTTTGGGAAGCATCGTACACATTCGATGCAGAAAATATCTCTTACACGTTTGAGCTTGCAAAGGACTACACTTTCACAAATCCTATAGTGAAGCTTGAAAATCTCAAAATTCCGGCAGCAGAATTTGACCGTCTGCCAGAGGGACAGTACTTTATCCGGGTGAAAGCCCACGATGCGAGAGGTCAGACACAGACTGCGTTTGACTCATACATGACCGAAAATGGTAAAGTTTACGGAACAAAATGCTTCTATGTGGATGCAAGCGGTCAGATCGTGGAGGATGTTTATGTCGAAGACTGAACGCTATCGCCACGAGTGGAAGTATCTTATTGATACCGCACAGAAAGAGCTTATCTGCCAACGGTTGTCACCCTTTTTAGAGCTTGACAAGCATGCCAAAGCAGGCGGATATATGATACGCAGTCTGTACTTCGACGATTATTTCAACACAGCATACGAAGAAAAGGATGCTGGTGTACTGCTCAGAAAGAAGTACCGTATCCGCATCTACAACTGCTCGGACAGCAGTATAAAGCTTGAACGGAAAAAGAAGTTCGGTGCCTACATTTTCAAAGAATCGGCAACACTCACGAGAGATGAAGTTTACAAAATTCTCGATGGCGACTACGAATTTTTGCTACACAGCAAATATCCGCTATGCAGAGAGTTTTATGTGGAATGTGTCAGTAACGTGATGCGTCCCCGAACCATCGTTGACTATGACCGCGAGCCGTGGATTTTAGATGCCGGAACGGTGCGTATCACCTTTGATATGGACGTGCGTGCTGCTATCGGCAGCTACGACATTTTCGATGATACGCTTCCCGCGCTTCCCGTGCTTGAGCCGGGCAAGTGCGTTATGGAGGTGAAATACACCGAATTTTTGCCGCGTGTTGTCCGCGATATTTTGCCGGATAGGGCATCCGAGTTTACAGCGGTGTCGAAATATGTACTTTGCTATGAAAAAACAGAATATATGAACAGCTTCAAATATTGGTATGAGAATTAAAATGGAGGATGACTATGAGTGTACAGGACTTTATAAAAAAATCAATTCTTGAGTCGGGTGCGTTTGACGGCGTAAGCCTGACGAATGCCGCTCTCGGACTCTTAACCGCTCTCATAATGGGTGCTGTCATTTACTTTGTCTACAGAAAATTTTATACGGGCGTTATCTACTCCCGCAGCTTTGCTATCACCCTTGTGGGCATGACTGTGCTTACCGCAATGGTTACACTGGCAATCAGTACTAATATCGTAATCTCGCTCGGTATGGTCGGTGCTTTGTCTATTGTCCGTTTCCGTACGGCTGTCAAGGATCCGCTGGATCTTCTCTATCTTTTCTGGGCGATCACCACCGGTATAACCGCCGGCGCGGGGATGTACATATTGGTACTTGTTGCCGCTGCCGTTATGACGCTGATGATAATTCTGTTTTATAAGAGGCAGCAGAAGGGCCGCATCTACATACTCGTTGTGCACTACACCGGCGATGCAACGGGTGACGATGTGATCCGTGCATTTGGCAAAATGAAGTATTTCATCAAATCAAAAACTGCAAGAAAAGATAAAACCGAAATGGCAATCGAAGTATTCTGCAAAAATAACGATACATTCTTTATGGATAAAATCCGTGCCCTTGACGGTGTTGAGGATGCAACATTAATTCAATATAACGGAGAGTATCATGGATAAAATATTAAACGGAGTAAAAGACTTCGGCACAATAAAACGGTATCTTGAGGCGATTAATCAAACTACAGATGATTTTTTGTTCGTATATGATATAAAAAACAACCAAAATCATTTTTTTGGTTCTATAACCGATGTTTTTGACATCGGCAGTCCTGATAAAGAAACCGTCACCGCCGAAGAATTACTTGCCATAGTGCATCCGGCAGACCGTAAAACGGTTACGCGTGAATTTGAGGAAATATGCAAGGGCTGCAAAGATTCTCATGATCTGGATTTTCGTATCTTCAACAAGCGCGGTGAAACCGTATGGGTTAACTCAAGAGGCAAAATACTCCACAATGAAAACGGTGCTCCGATGCTTATGCTCGGTCGTTTGTCAGAGGAGGCAGTGCGCCATTTGTTTAATCCCATTACAGGACTTTGGAACAAAACCAAGCTGCGCGATGATCTGAAAAACAGACTTGACGCCGGTGCCGGATGGCTTATGATGCTTGAAATTCCCATGCTTACAGACATCAACTTAAGTCACGGCAGAAGCTTCGGCAATCAGCTGCTCTGTGATGTTGCGGATATTCTCGAGGAGATCGACAAAGTAGAAGAATCTTATCATATTGATCATAATAACTTTGCCATCATTCTTGAAGATACCTCCCAAATGACCGTAGAAGCTATCTATAGGAAGATCAGTGATACACTTCAGGATAAATGTACACTTTTTGCCGGCGTTGTGCCAATAGATGAGGGGATTTTCCTTGACGTGTCACAGCTTATCGACTGTGCAAACATTACACTGAAAAAAGCGAGTCAAAATCCCATTGGTGGAATAGAGTTTTTCTCTGCAGAGGAGGTTCAGCAAAGAATCACCTCGCTGATGCTTCTCGAGGAAATGAAGGAAAGCGTACAGAATAGCTTTGAAGGCTTTGTGGTGTACTATCAGCCGCAGATAAAAAGCGGAAGCTACGAGCTTCACGGCGTTGAGGCGCTGCTTCGCTATGATTCACCAAAACGTGGGAGAGTGTTCCCTGACGAGTTTATTCCGCTTCTCGAACAGTCGGGACTTATTGAACCCGTTGGTATGTGGGTGCTTGAAACTGCACTTGCCCAGTGCAAAAAGTGGCGTGAGAGCATTCCTGCACTTCAGGTGGCGGTAAACTTTTCGTCCGTTCAGTTTGAGGACCGCCGCCTTGGTGAGAAGATCGTGGATGCGCTTAAGAGCGCAGAGCTTCCCGGAAACGCACTCACGGTGGAGCTTACCGAATCAGTCCAGCTTAGCGGCAATAAGCATTACTACAATCTTATCAAGTACATAAAGTCCTACGGAGTTCGTTTTTCCATCGACGATTTCGGTACGGGCTATTCCAACCTCGGTTACCTGAAACAGCTTGATGTAAGCGAAATCAAGATTGACAGAAGCTTCGTTTCGGAGATTGAAAAGAACACCTACAACTACCGCCTTATCAGCAACGTTATCGAATTTGCGAAAACCAACGCTATTCACGCGTGCTGTGAGGGTGTTGAAACAGCAAAAGAGCTTTCTATACTTGAACCGCTCAAAGCAGACATTTTCCAAGGCTATCTCTTTGACAAGCCCTGTACCGCCGATGAGATTGCACGGAAATACATTCACAAAAATTCTGATGAATATAAGGCGCGAATGTCGACTATTGAGGAGATAAACCGTTTTAAAGAGCAATTCGGAACAATACACTTCGATCCTAAAAATATCCTTCGTGCTAATGATATCGGACTGTGGATCATTCGTATTGACGAGAAAAACAACCGACATGAACTGCATGTGGATGATATTATGGAGCGTGTTCTGGGACTTACGGAAAAGTTATCGCCAGGTGAGTGTTACGACTATTGGTACAGCCGCATTTCTCACGAGGATAAAGAATATGTGAACAATGCGGTTAATGTGATGACAAATGACGGGAAGGCAGTACAGTTCGGTTATCGTTGGAATCATCCGAATATCGGTCAAGTGACCGTCCGTAGCAGTGGAATACGCACTTCAGACGAAAGCGGTAAGATAGTGCTTGAGGGCTATCATCGCATACTTACCGGAGTCGAGGGTGCATAAATACACAATGAATGAAGCAATACCAAGGAGCAAAAAATGAGGACTATTCAAAGCAAAATACAGTTTGTTGTAATTACCGCGCTTATTGTGATTACTGCGATTGTAACCTCCATCGCAGTCGGTGTAACACACAAGATTATGCATAAGGATGCAGACAGAATATTAAACAATGTTTCAGAGAAGGAAGCCGCATACATCAATGATATGCTGAATGATTTTATGCAGTCAGCGGCTATCATGGAGCATTACGCATTGCATGAGCTTGAAACTGCGGGCGCACTGAAGGATGGAGCATACCTTGAGAATTATACGCAGGAAATACGCCACCTTTTTGATGAAGTTGCACTTAATACTGCCGGAACAACCGCATACTATTTATGTTTCTCGCCTGAAGTGACGAACGGGAAAACAACCGGTTTTTACTCGAAATTCAAAAATGACGGATTATATGAGCTTTCCAAGGAAGAATTCGCGGAGCTTGACCTTTTTAATGCTGAGTTTATCAAGGAGTGCGGATTTGACGTGATCGGATCCGGCAATACATGGCTGCAGCCACGTAAGAGTACATTCTCTCCGGACACCACAGTTGTTTCTTATCTTGCACCGATTTATAAGGATGACACATTTGTCGGATTCCTGGGCTTCAATATGGATTTTGAGTACCTGCTCGGTCTGGTGAATGAAATAACCGTTTACGATAACGGGCATGCATTGCTGCTGAGCGGTGACAAGCAAACCTGCTACAATCCCGCGGAGGATATCCATATTTCGGAGGATTACACCGAGGCTACAACAGCTCTGAAAAACGGCATGAACCTGGAGCTGCGCGCTGCATATGCGGACATCCAAAGCGGTATACGTCCAATGCTCCGTTACATAATCAGTGCATTTTTAGTGGTGCTTGCACTTGCGATTCTTTATACTTTCTGGGTAACACACAGAATTGTCACACCGCTTAAAAAGCTCACTGCCGCGGCGGCAAACATCTCTGTCGGCGTGCAAGACGTAAATCTTGTTATTGATTCAAAGGATGAAATCGGTGTACTCGCACGCGTACTTACTGACACTTATGCGAAGATTCGAGAGTATTCTGCATATATAAACGCGCTTGCTTACAGAGATTCTCTTACAGGCATAAAAAACAGTACTGCCTACACGGAGGCTATTGAAGAACTCAACAAGGAAATAAATCTCGGGAATCCCTCTTTCGGCGTAATCGTTGCAGACATAAACAATCTGAAAAAAACCAACGATACATACGGCCACGATATCGGGAATGAACTTATTGTTCATTCTGCAAGAATACTCACCGATATATTCAAGACAAGCTCTGTATATCGAATCGGCGGTGATGAATTTGTCGTTGTTTTGAGAGGAAAGGATCTCGAACGCAACCACGCTCTCATAGAAAAAATGGATGTGGCATTCTCTGCCGATTACATAGCGGTAAATGATGAAACCATACCGGTTTCAATAGCACGAGGCGTTTCTGTGTTCGATCCGTCGATTGACCGTGTATATACAGACGTATTTGCCAAGGCAGATCACGCCATGTATATGAACAAGGAAGATATGAAGGCTACACTTGGGTGAGATAACAATTGTTGTATAAAAGATATATATAACAAAGGACGGCGTCATCCGAATGGTTGACGCCGTCCTTTGTCGTGTGACACTCATAACTAAATAGCTATAAATGTCCTTGAACTTGTGGAAAGGTATATCTTTAACTCGCAAATATAGACAGTTGGGTTTATAGATAAATTCTTCAGTTCAAAGCATAAACCACATAGGAGTATTAAGCTGTAGACCTAAAAAGTGATTATCCACACAAGCATTCCCGTTGATGTTCTCAAGGTGATGAGACTATAAAGAACTAGTGTGTAAAAAATAGAGGCCATAAGTTCCAGCGCATTTTTGCAAAATTTATTCTTCAAAAAAGGTGAAGTTCAAGTTGTTTGAAGTGATTAATTTGCAGATAAATCGGGAAAAACATCATAAATTTTATTAAATCTCGTGTTTTTTGTTCTTTTTAGTTCTTTTTAGTTTTTCTAGTGCTGTATAGTCCAGACCTCTGTTACCCCAACGCCGGCCGGAACGTTTTCCCGGTGCTTTTACGTTTTTTTAGTGCTTTCCTGTCCGGAAAATCCGTACTTACGTGCTCTCGGGTGCTCTTGTGTCCGAATAGTCCGTGTCTGTCTATGGTCATGGTATGTGGTCAGAATTTCTGTTGTGGTCAATATGTGGTCAAAAAAGAGCCACCGTTCGGCTTGATGAATAGGCTTGCGTTTACCCTCACGAAGGAGATACGGCCTATCCAACGTCCACGGCGTGGCTCTTGTTTATTGTAGCGCTTGCGGCGGCGGTTGTCAAGCGGTTTCGCGGGTGAAAATTTGGGATGCATAGTCAAAGAAAAGCGGTCACGGCTTCATCACCTTCACAAAGCGGAACATCTCATCGGGACCTTCGTTCGGATCGTGTTCCTCCTCGTCGATCATCGGGTCGCTCGGCTGAAAATACTCGCACCAGAACTGATCGATCTGAAAACCGCACTTGTTGACGTAGAAATGGATATTCCGTTTCTCAAAATAGGGTGTGCAGGTCTCCCATACCTTCGTCTCGGGATGGAGTGCCTCCACCGCCTGCCACGCACCGTAACCGATTCCTTTGCTGTGTTCCTCGGGCGCGGTAAACAGGATCTCAAGATGGTTGTGATTTGTCTCGCGGTCGATCTTCAGAATCAACCCGCCCACCTTTCTGCCGTCTGCGACAATGCGATAGGTTTCGCTTTGCGGATCATCGATGCAGCGCTCGATCGTTCCCCGGGAAATGATCTCGCCGTCACCGTCGATGTGATCATCCCTCTCTCCGAATTCCTGCATAGCGCCGTATTTGAACGACCATTGATTATCGAGAATGAACTGCTCACGGTCCTCTGCGGTGAGCGGCACGAGTGTTACGATTGTGTTTTTCATAAAACCCTCCCATGAAAAAATAAAGCCACGGCTATTGCACACACAATAACCGAGGCTCACCTCGACACCTAATCCGGCATTTCGGCGCTACGGCGCACTGCCTCCGGTGACAGATATAAATTTAAGTTATGGGGGAGATCCGACTGCTGAATTTGTCTGAACAAAATGTTCATCCCACAGCTTACGCCCGAAACGCCTGACGGATACGCTCCCACAGCTATATTATAGCATGAATTTTATAAAAAGTAAAGCAGTTTCGCAGGTGAAAATCTGCACCGCATTTCAAAGAAAATCGCTCTCACTTCTCAAGCAAACGCGCCTTCGCCGCATCCATCAGGATCGCGCCGAGCGGTGCGGTGATGAGGATGCCGAGAACGGCGATCGACAGAATGATGTTTCCGCACGGCAGTCCCATGGAGAGCGGAACGGCTCCGATGGCGGCCTGCACCGTTGCTTTGGGAAGATAGGCAAAGACGGTGTAGAGCCGCTCTTTTTTGTTAAGCTCCGTGCCGAGCAGGCACAGAAATACGCCGACCGAACGGAACGCAAGTCCCACGAAAATCATTGCCACGCTCCGAGTCCGGCGGACAGCGTGTAGCGAATATCCACCGCCGCGCCCACGAGCACGAACAGCACCACCTCGGCGGCAAGCCAAAGTTTGCCGTATTTGTCTTTCAGCCGATTGACCATGCCGGCATTCGTCCGTACGGCATAGACCATGGCCATGCTCATGATCGCAAGAAGTCCCTATACGGAAACAATCCCTTCAAGCCAGCTCTCGACAGCAAGAAGCAGAAAAGATATGCCGAGCAGGAGCACGGTCTTCAGCGTATTGCGGGTGGTGTGCCCTTCCCGTCGCCGGTGAATCCCGACAATCCGCGGGAGCCGTCCTCCGTCCGAAAGCGGCTGTCGGATATCCTCGAGCGCGCCGGATGCAAGCACGTCCGCTTCCACGATCTGCGCCACACCTTCGCGACGATGGCATTGGAGAACGGAATCGACATCAAGACGCTGGCGGAGATTCTCGGGCATAATACGGTGGTGACCACGATCAATACCTACACGCACAGCACAGCAGAGATGCAGGCAGCGGCGGCGCAGAAGATCGACCGCGCGATTGCCGGTGTGGAAGCCGAGGAGGAAGAACCAACCGATACCGCCGATACACCGGGCGAAGAGTCGCCCGCATTCGTGCCGACCGAAGGCAAGTATCGCAAACGCGGCACAGGCTATGTGAAGCAGCTCTCTGCGAACTGTTGGCAGGGGAGGTATACACCGCGAGTAGATGGAAAGCGCGTGAGTTATAACGTGTACGGCAAGACGAAGGAAGAATGCGAGGCGAAGCTTGCGGAGAAGATAAAGGAAGTAAAGGCGGAGATGGGGAGAATGTGAATGGGTGACCGAAACGGTCACCCATTTAAACATTGCCGTTGTCAGCAGGATGTTCAAGTACAAGTATACGTGAGACAAATATTGATTGAAAAATGTTAGTTCATGGATGTGTTGTTCGTTAAGGTTATCTTGATTTTTTTGACAAAATATGTTATAATATAATCATCAAATTACGGAGGTGTTAAGATGCAAGACTATACTGAACAAATACAAAATCTTATTATAAAAATTGATGCTATAGTGGAATATTTAGATAAAGATGAAGATGGTTCCAGTCTGTTAGACAGAAACCGACTTCGACTGATATTGATCAATTTATCCAATAGTTTAAAAGAATGTGACAGTAATTATGTATTAAAACCGTTGTTGGACCAGGCATCGTCGCAACTCTCAAATATCGAAAGCAATGTCAAGCAAAAAAAATATAATACTTGCGAAACGTATCTTTATGAGATCATAAAAATACTTGCTCATCTCAATAATGCTAATGGCAAGCCAAGTTTAAAAGGTTACCAACAAGCTGTCAATAGAAATGTTAGAGTATTAGAAGACGAACTGCAAAAATCTTTAACTCAAATTGAAACATTGAAGGCATCAATTGCAGACGAGAATGAAAAACTTAACGAAGTTAAAAGTGATACTAATACAGTTTTATCGACCTACAAAGAGTCATATGAAAGAGATATTCAAGAACTAACACAGAAATATGAGGATTTCATCCGCACTTCCAAAGAAAGGCAAGAAGACATTCATAAAACAATAGACGATGATCAGCAAACTTTTAAGAATGAATATACGGATCGTCTTCTTGAATTAAAGGAGGAAATTTCTGAAACCAAATCAAGTTTTAAGTCGGATATGGCTGAAGCCATCGATGAGTTTGAAACAGATAAGAAAACAAAATTGGATGAATTAACCGATTTTATTGAAAAGTTCATCCAAAGAACAAACGCCGAAATTGAATCGCTGAAAACAAGTGCTACTGAAAAAATTGGATATGTCGCATCTGCCACCCATAGTAATATTTATCAGAAATATTCTGACAGAGCAAGTGACGAAAGCAAATGGTGGTATGTCGGTACAATTGCGTCGATGCTCGCGTTAATTGGTTTATCTATGTGGTGGTTTGTATTTACGCATTATAGTAATACAGATTACATAGCATTAATTGCCAGAGTTTGTGCTACAGTAGGTGTTGCTGTTATTTCGAGATACTGTGCTATTCAGGCATCTAAAAGCAAAGTTATTGAAACCAAATTACGGAAAATACAATTACAGATGGGAACATTCGACGCATTTGTTGCATCGTTGGATAAATCGGAACAGGATAGATTAAAGATTGAATTAACTGAAAAGTTAATATCCCAAAAAGACTGGTTGATCCATGATAAAGACGAGATAGACATTATTAAAGACTTCGAAAAATTAGTGAATAAATTTGGTTATACAGTAAAAATATCAAATAAAGATGAGACAGATACAGAGTAACAGTGGCCAATAAAAGCATCTCAAATCCTGCACCGCATAATCAAAGAAAAGGCGTTGGAGCAGCACCGCTCCAACGTCAAATTTATTCATATGGTCAGCATCTATGGTCTGACATGTGGTCAAAACCGCTTTTACACCGATCTTTCTCACAAAAATCTCGCAAAGTTATGAGCCGCTTCAGTCAACCCAAAAGTCACAACCCCCCCGCCGTATAAAGCAAAAAGGAGATTCTTGCGAATCCCCTCCTGGTCTGAGTGACTGGACTTGAACCAGCGGCCTCTACCACCCCAAGGTAGCGCGCTACCAACTGCGCCACACCCAGATCTTTTGAACGCGAATATTATATCACACTTTTCGACGGGAGTCAAGAGCATTTTTGTTTTTCTAAAAAAAAGTTTTCACACATATTTTCCTTTAAGAGCGGTAATACTGTTTTAGAAATCACTTCGGTTTCAAATCTCAAAAATTGAGGGTTATTCAAAATGGAAAACAAGACTGCAAACTACTGTATTGCCTGCACCGTTACGAAATGCCAGAATCACGTCAAGACCGCAAACTACTGCGCGCTTGATAAGATTCAGGTCGGCACGCACGAAAGCGATCCTACCGTATGCCAGTGCGTTGACTGCGAATCCTTCGTGGCTGACAAGCAGGGCTAAGGCAAAAGAAAAGATGCTGCACGGGATCGTGCAGCATCTTTTGTTGTCAGTATCGAGGAAACAGCGAAAGGAAGCGTATGCCGACACGGTTTGCCGTAAACGAACGACCGTTCAAATATGAAAGATGTCCATCGGGAACGGCAAAATCAACCTTGTAAGAATAGAGCGCCTGATGACGCCAACCAAGGGTTCGATCCTCTTTATTGACACCGTACTTCCCTTCTCCGAGGAGCGAATGGCCAATTGCATCCATGTGCGCACGGATCTGGTGCGTACGACCGGTAAAAAGCCGCACTTCAAGAAGTGATAGATCGTGCTCGTAGTTCACGGAGAGAACGCGGTAACCGGTCTTTATCTCTTTAGCACCTCTCGTGGGCGATTTTGAAACCGTAACCGTTTTCGTTTTTGTATTTTTAAAAAGATACCCCGAGAGCACATCCTCTTTTTTCGGCATCCTGCCGTGAACGGCACAAAGATACGTTTTATGAACACCGCCCTCTCGGATCAGCTCGTTCATTGCACGCAGAGCTTCCGCATTTTTTGCCGCGATCACGATACCGCCGGTATTACGGTCAATTCGATTACAAAGCGCGGGCGCGAAGGAGTGCTCTTTTTGAGGATCGTACTCTCCTTTTTGATAGAGGTACGCCTGAATATGGAAGATCAGTGTTTCCCTCTCGGGAATCTCACGGGAGCCTTTTTCGTCCTTGTCGCCCGTGTGGGCAAGAATACCCGGGTGCTTATCGCACAAAAGGATATTTTCGTCCTCGTACAAAATATCAAGGTTCACTTTTACACGGGAAAGTTCACCGTCAACCGAAACTTCCTCGAAAAACTCATCGGGGATATACATCTCAACAAGATCGCCGACCTCGAGCATCTGCTTTTGCTCTGCCCGCTTTCCGTTCACCTTGATTCGCTTCGTCCTTATATACTTATACATAAGGGACGTGGGCAGTCCCCGGACAGATTTTGTTACAAACTTGTCCAGCCGCTGCCCACTATCGTTTTTTTCAATATGAAACTGACGCATTTATTTCGTACCGAACAAGCGATCACCGGCATCGCCGAGGCCTGGGATGATGTACGCGTGATCGTTCAGTTTCTCATCCAGCGCAGCCGTGTAGATATCGACGTCCGGATGATCAGCCTGCACTTTGGCAACGCCCTCCGGCGCGGCAACAAGACACATAAGCCGGATGGACTTTGCGCCCTTTGCTTTGATCATAGTAATCGCGTCGGAAGCAGATCCACCGGTCGCGAGCATAGGATCGCACAGAATAACCGTACGTTTTTCAATATCGAAAGGCAGTTTATTGTAGTATTCCACGGGGAGATGCGTATCCGGATCGCGGTAAAGACCGATATGTCCGATTTTTGCAGCAGGAATAAGGCTGACGAGTCCGTCGACCATACCAAGACCGGCACGAAGAATCGGAACGATTGCAACTTTCTTGCCGCGGATGCGCTTTGCGGTCATAGGCTGGATAGGCGTTTCAATCTCCACGTCCTCAAGCGGAAAATCACGGGTGAGTTCATAGCCCATCAGCATAGAGATCTCGTTTAAAAGTTCGCGGAAATCCTTACTGCCCGTTCTTTTGTCACGCATAATAGTCAGCTTATGGGTAATCAGCGGATGGTCAACAATATGAAGCATACTCATACTCATCACTCCGTTCCGTGCACTCGGCACGAAACCCCTTTCTATATTATCCTTTTACATTATACTACCGTATTACGTTTTTTTCAAGTCAAAATGAAATTCTTTATGACATCTTTCTTTTTTATGAAGCGTCCACGCTCTTTACTTTTTTATTGATATATGGTACAATAAGCATATCCTTTTGGAAGTGAGATTTTTATGATACAACCCGAAAAAATCCGTATTTCCTTTATTACACTCGGATGCCGCGTCAATCAGTATGAGTCCGAGGCCATAGCCAACATCCTCAAGCGGGATGGATTTCAGATCGTCCCCTTTGGCGAGCCCGCTGACGTAACGGTAGTGAATACGTGTACGGTTACGGCGGAAAGCGACAGAAAATCCCGCCAGCATATCCGACGTGCGATCACACAAAATCCGATCGGCACGGTCATTGTTACCGGCTGTTTTTCGGAGGTCTCCCCCGATGCCGCACTGAAAATACCCGGCGTAAAAGCCGTAGTTGGAAACGGCAAGAAAGATAAAATCCCCGCACTGATCCGTAAGCTCGTCGAAGAATGCCCCACCGAGCCGCAATCTCTTCTTGCCGATATACAAAAAGCTCCATACGATTCGCTCGTACTCACAGTTCCCCGCCGCGCCCGCTCTTACATAAAAATCGAGGACGGCTGTGAAAACCGCTGTGCTTACTGCATTATCCCCGCCGCACGCGGCAAAATCCGATCGAAACTGCCAAAAACAGTTCTCGCCGAAGCCGCAGCGCTTGCCGGCGCCGGATGTCCCGAGATCACCCTCACCGGCATTGAAACGGCGGCGTACGGAAAAGATTCCGGCGGTGCGTTTTCGCTCACCTCCCTTTTGCCCGATCTCGCAAAAATTCCGGGCATTCGACGGATCGCCCTCGGCTCTCTGGATCCCTCGCTTATGCGGGATTCGTTTTTAGAAACGATCGCATCCCTCCCCGCCGTTCTCCCGCACTTCCACCTTTCGCTCCAGTCCGGATCGTCATCCGTTTTGAGAAGAATGCGCCGTCCGTACAACGCCGTACAGGCAATGAATCGGATCGAAACAGTACGCCGCTTCTTCCCCGAAGCGATGATGACCGCAGACGTAATTGTCGGCTTCCCCGGCGAAACAGAGAAAGAATTCCTCGAAACGGTGACTTTCTGTCAAAGCGCTCGTTTTATGCATTTGCATATATTCCCCTATTCGATTCGCAAGGACACCGAAGCGGCCACCATGCCGGACCAAGTGCCGGATGCTGTAAAAAAGGCGCGTGCCGCACATCTTGCCGCCATGCAGCGAACGGTTAAAACTGACATTCTGACCGAGTACGTAACGGCACACCGACACACACCCGTCTCTCTTTTGGTGGAAGAAATCAAAAACGGCGAAGCCGTCGGACACTCCGAGCATTTTGTGGAGATCCGCGTTCCCAAAGAGGGGTGCAATGTCGGCGATATCATAGACGTTTTCCTTATGGAAACCGATGGCGAAATCTGCCGCGGAACAACGAAATAATACTCGATAGATCCAGCAGACACTTTGGAAAAATTCGGTCGGCAATGCCGATTCAAAACGGTTGGGTCCCGTTTTGAAAGACTTTTTCGCAGAGTGGGACGGCTGCCTGCCGGTTCAGCGGGACTTTATTCCCACTCGATAAAGAGCCTCACTCGTCCGATTCGGCGAATGAGGCTTTTCATATGCAAATATTCCGCAGAGTGACAGCATATGTTAATATCGACGCCGTTTTTTCCATTCCCTTGAATGGTTGAGATTTACCCACAGATTTACCAGAATTTTTGGGGTACACAAAATCCCCCGCCTCGCTTATAATATAGTATATTCTCCTCACAATTTCAGAGAAAGGAACGACCGCACGAAAAGCGGAATCTCTTTTATGGAACTCATTCTCATAAGCGAGAGCAAACTCAAAGTGATGCTCTCAGCCCAGGACATGCGCCGCTACGATATTACCTGCGACACGATCGACAGCACGAGTGTGTCATCCCGCCGCGCCTTTTGGAGCATCCTTGACGAAGCGAAAGCACAGACGGGATTCGATCCTGCAGGCGGCAAAATTTTTGTCCAAATGTATCCCTCCAAGAACGGTGGATGCGAGTTGTTCATCACCCGACTGGCAGGTGAAAGGAATTCCATTTCTCACCCAACTCGTCCGGAGCACGGGGTTATCGCCGAATCGGTTATGACACTGCCGTCAAAAAACCCGCTGATACCCTATGCGGAACAGTCGCTTTATGGATTCGACTCCCTCTCCGATCTGCTTCTCGGATGCCGACGCCTTGCTATGCGCAAGAACCCTCCTTCGGCACGTGCCTATTTTGATGAGGACTCTCACCGCTACTATCTCGCCGTCGCCGCGGATGTGCCGATTTTAGGAGAGTATAACGGCATCAGATGCCGCCCTCGGGACTTCGCTTACATAGAAGAACATGGCCGTCTGTTCTGCGCCGATGCCGTCGCCCGCCTCGCGCCTTTGGCTTAATTCAGAAGACACTCCCCGCCCGACGGCGGGGATTTTTTATTGAATCCTTTCTTGACAGATCCCATGCTTTTTCGTATAATGAGCATATAAAATTTTATAAAGCAGAAGGCGTTCTGCCAAAGACGGAGTGAATCATGCATTTCAAAAATACAACCCTCTGCTATATCGAAAAAGACGACTGTTATCTGATGCTTCATCGGACGAAAAAAGAAAACGACGAGAATCACGACAAGTGGATCGGCATCGGCGGCAAGTTTGAAGCGGGCGAATCGCCGGAAGATTGTCTTCTCCGTGAAGTGATCGAGGAAACGGGCCTTTCTCTTCGCACCTTTCGCTACCGCGGAATCGTAACATTCGTTTCGGATTCGCTCGAGGCGACGGAGTATATGCATCTTTTTACCTCGTCGGATTTTTCCGGAGAATTGAAAGAGTGCGATGAGGGAGAACTTGAATGGCTCAAAAAAGAGAAGCTATACGAGTTCACTCTATGGGAGGGTGATCGGATTTTCCTTGATCTTCTCGACACGGACGAGCCGTTCTTTTCTTTGAAACTGATGTACAGCGGAGAGACGCTCACGAACGCTTTTTTGAATGGCAGGAGAATACGATGAACGATAATAAAAAGCCAAAGAAGACAAAAAAAGCAACCGCCTGTGAATCATGCGTCTATTACGATTACAACGACGAAGACGACATATACGAATGCATGATGAGCCTCGATGAGGACGAGTTCCTTCGCTTTATGACAAGCCGCACGGATGGCTGTCCGTACTATAAATTTTACGACGAATACAAAAGCGTACAGCGACAGAACTGATCTTTCGCAATTCATTCACCGAAGGAAAAACATTTTGAAAAAATCCGTTCACAATTTCGCGCCATCCTCTTGTTTTTTGTCAAAATTTCGTGTATAATGTAAGCGATATTTCTTTAACAAGGACGGAGGCAATTTTATGGAGCTTCTCGAAAACCGCATCCGAAAAGACGGCAGGATCGGTGCAGGCAACGTCTTGAAAGTAGACAGTTTTCTGAATCATCAAATTGACGTTCCTTTCCTTTCCCTTCTCGGTGAGGAATTTTACCGTCTGTATAAGGACAGCGGCGTGACAAAAATCCTTACGATCGAAGCCTCCGGTATCGGTGTGGCGTGTCTTACCGCTGCACACTTCGGCGTGCCCGTCGTGTTCGCAAAGAAAACGCACACAAATAATATTTACGCAGACGTCTACACGTCCTCCGTATATTCATACACGCATCAGAGAAGTTACGACATTGTAGTGTCCAAACAGTTCCTCTCGCCGGGTGACCGCGTACTCATCATTGACGATTTCCTCGCAAAAGGCAGTGCGCTTCTGGCACTGCTCTCCCTCATCAAGGATGCCGGTGCCGAAGTCGTGGGTGCAGGTATCGTTATTGAAAAGGCCTACCAGAACGGCGGTCAGATCGTACGTGAGATGGGAATCCGCGTGGAATCCCTTGCGCGCGTCGCCTCGATGACCGAGGCTGAAGGCGTACGTTTCTGCTGATTGTCGAAATAAACGTTTAAAAAGTATTTTTCTGTTTGTTTATTGCTTCAGAGCACGTATCGTGTTATAATAACAGCGGCGTATCAAACGCGCATACAAATCTGATTTGTAAAAGCCACGGCTTTTATGAATATAAAAAACATTTATGAGGAGAAACTACAATGTTCAGAAAAACCTTATCCATGTTTCTCGCAGTTCTCATGGTTGCAGCCCTCGCTGTTACTATGGTATCCTGCGACAAGTCCAACGAAGATTTCAAGCTGGGCGTAATCCTGCTTCATGACGAAGCTTCCACCTATGACCTGAACTTCATCGAAGCCGTTTACCGTGCTAAGGAACAGCTCGGTCTCAAAGACGATCAGGTTATTCTCATGAGAAATATCCCCGAGTCCAACGCTGTATACGAAGCAGCGGCTGACCTGGTTGACCAGGGCTGCGACATTATTTTTGCTGACAGCTTCGGTCACGAGACGTACCTTCTGAAGGCTGCCAAGGAATTCACCGACGTGCAGTTCTGCCACGCTACCGGTACGATGGCTCACACCGAGAACCTTTCTAACTTCCACAATGCATTCGCTTCCATCTACGAAGGCAGATACCTCGCAGGCGTTGCTGCAGGTCTCAAACTGAACGAAATGATCGCCGCCGGCAAGATCACCGCTGAGCAGGCTAAGATGGGCTACGTTGGCGCATTCACCTACGCAGAAGTTATCTCCGGTTACACCTCCTTCTACCTCGGTGCTAAGTCCGTATGCCCGTCCGTAACGATGGATGTACAGTTCACCGGCAGCTGGTATGACGAGATCAAAGAGAAGGATGCTGCTACCGCTCTCATCAACAACAACTGCGTTCTCATCAGCCAGCATGCTGACTCCATGGGCGCTCCCTCCGTTTGCGAAGAAAAGAACGTTCCCAACGTTTCCTACAACGGCAGCACCGTTGCTTCCTGCCCGAACACCTTCATCGTATCTTCCAAGATCGACTGGACTCCTTACTTCGTTTACATCTGCGAGCAGGTAAAAGCAGGTAAGGAAATCGCTCTTGACTGGACCGGCACGATCTCTACCGGATCCGTTGTTCTCGCTGAGGTTAACGAAAAGGCCGCTGCAGCAGGCACCGTTGAGAAGCTGGAGGCTGTAAAGGCTGACCTCGTTGCAGGCAACGTAAAGGTATTTGACACCGCTACCTTCACTAAGGGAGGCGAGGCTCTTACCTCTTATATGGCAGACGTTGATACCGACGCTAACTACACACCGGATACCGAAGTTATCAAAGACGGTTACTTCCACGAGTCCGAATACCGCAGTGCTCCTTACTTCGATATTCAGATCGACGGTATCACCCTTCTGAACACCAACTTCGGCTGATTCTATATAACCGCAAACCGACAGGCGGAGCATTCGCTCCGCTTGTCTCGGTTTTACAGCGTTTAACCGAATTCCCGAAAACTTCGGGAATTTGCTTAAGCGTTGTAATGAGACTTTTATCTTTTCGGAGGGCTCCATGAACAATCAGGTTGCTTTGGAACTGAATAAGGTTTCCAAATACTTCGGCAGTCTGGCGGCAAACAAGGACGTGGATCTTACCGTTTACAGAGGAGAGATCCTTTCGATCCTCGGCGAAAACGGCTGCGGCAAAACCACCCTTATGAATATGATCGCCGGCATCTACTACCCCGATCACGGCACGATTTCGGTAAACGGACAGGAAGTCGTCATCCGTTCGCCGAAGGACGCATTCCGCCACGGCATCGGTATGATCCACCAGCATTTCAAACTGGTCGATCTGTTTACCGCCGCTGAGAACATCGTGCTCGGCGCCAAGGGCGACAAACGGTACAATTTGAAAGACGTAAACCGCCGTGTTGAGGAAATCGCCAACAAGTACGGTTTTCACGTAGACCCCAAAAAGAAGATTTACGAAATGTCCGTTTCCGAAAAGCAAACGGTCGAGATTTTGAAGGTTCTTTACCGCGGTGCGGATATACTGATTCTGGACGAGCCCTCCGCCGTTCTGACCCCGCAGGAGACGGATCGCCTCTTTGACATTCTCCGCCGTATGCGCGAGGACGGAAAATCGATTCTGATCATCACGCATAAGCTCCACGAGGTTATGTCCATCTCCGACCGCGTGGCCGTTCTCCGCAAGGGCGAGCATATCGCAACGGTAGAAACTGCTTCTACCTCTCCCGCCGAGCTCACAGAAATGATGGTCGGAAAAAAAGTGGAACTGAACATTGACCGTCCGGAGCCGAAAAACGTAAGTGACAGACTCGAAGTAAAGGGACTTTCCCTTGTGAATACAGACGGTATCAAGGTGCTCGATGACATCACCTTCACAGCACGCTCCGGCGAGATCCTCGGTATTGCCGGCATTGCAGGCAGCGGTCAGAAGGAGCTTCTCGAGTCGATTGCAGGTCTTCAGCACCCCGCACAGGGTGAGATCGTTTACCACAATCCAAAAACGGGAACGAGCGAAAATCTTCGCGACAAAGATCCCGTCTCCATCCGCGAACTCGGCGTCCGACTTTCCTTCGTGCCGGAGGATCGCCTCGGCATGGGACTTGTCGGCAATATGGATATCATTGACAACATGATGCTCCGCAGTTACCGTAAAGGACATTCCATGTTCGTTGACCGTAAAAAGCCGAAGGATCTGGCAAACAAGATCGTTGAGGAACTCGAGGTAGCCACGACGAGCACGCATACGCCCGTTCGCCGTCTTTCGGGCGGTAACGTGCAGAAGGTGCTGGTCGGCCGCGAGATCGCCTCGTCGCCCACCGTTCTGATGGCGGCGTACCCTGTACGCGGGCTGGACATCAACTCATCCTACACCATTTACGGACTGCTCACAAAACAAAAGGAGAGCGGAACTGCCGTTATTTTCGTTGGTGAGGATCTTGACGTGCTGGTAGAGATCTGCGACAGAATTCTGGTTATCTGTGCCGGCCGTGTTACGGGTATTCTCGACGCCAGAACTACTACAAAGGAAGAAATCGGCCTTCTTATGACGAAGACCGAACGCGATACTGAAACGGATCCTGACATGAAGGAGGCCAGCCGATGAAAACGACTAACACCGCAGTCCGCGAGCCGCTCTTTCACGTTGTAAAACGGGATGCAATGCCTCTGTGGAAATCCATGCTGATCCGCGTTATCGCCGTTGTCGCGGCACTTCTCTTCTGTGCACTCCTCTCCGTTCTCCTGGTACATGCGAACCCCTTTGAATTCATCGAGACGATGTTCAAAGGCTCTTTTGGCTCTTCCCGCCGTCTTTGGAGATTTGCCAAGGATGCGGCGGTTCTGCTCTGCATTTCCCTCGCGATCACACCCGCGTTCCGTATGCGCTTTTGGAACATCGGTGCGGAGGGGCAGACCCTCATCGGCGCTTTATCCGCCGTTGCCGTTATGATCTATCTCGGCGACAAAGTATCGAACGGCGTTCTTCTCGTTCTTATGTTCGCAGCATCCGTTACCGTCGGTGCAATCTGGGGATGCATCCCCGCCGTTTTTAAGGCAAAATGGAACACAAACGAGACGCTGTTTACCCTCATGATGAACTATGTGGCCACCGGTCTCGTTGCCTATTTCCTCCTTCTGTGGACACCGAGCGGTTCGAGCGTGCTTGGTGAATTGCAGGTTGGTCATCTGCCTACGGTCGGACATAACTATCTGCTTCTCATTCTTGCCGTTCTGGTTCTCACCGCGCTTCTTTACATTTATTTGCAGTACACAAAGCAGGGATACGAGATCTCCGTCGTGGGCGAAAGTGAAAACACCGCCCGCTACATCGGCATCAACGTAAACCGTGTCATCATCCGCACGATGCTTATCTCCGGTGCCATCTGCGGCGTGGCAGGCTTCCTCATCGTAGGCGCGCTTGACCACTCGATCGCAGAAACGACGGTCGGCGGCATGGGCTTCACGGCGATCATGGTTTCCTGGATGGCAAAATTCAACCCCCTCGTTATGATCGGCACCTCCGCATTCGTTACGTTCCTTGAACAGGGTGCCGCGCAGGTATCCACCAACTTCGATATTGACTCCTCCTTCCCCTCTATGGTAGTCGGCATCGTGCTCTTCTTCATCATCGGATGTGAATTCTTCATTGGCTACAAATTAAAATTCCGCCAAACTGCAAAAAACGGAGGTGAGTCGTGATGGAACAGTTTTTCTCTCAGTTTCTTGATTTTGCACTGACTGCCGTTTCTCTCGGTATGACGTTCCTATACGGCTGTACCGGCGAAATACTGACGGAAAAAGCCGGCCACTTGAACCTCGGAATCCCCGGCATCATGTGCATGGGCGGTGCCTGCGGCTGTCTTACGCTCAAGCTTTTGAATCAAAGCGGGCTTCCCCCCGTGCTCCTCGTTCTTCTCACGCTGCTCGCTTCGTTTATTGGTGGCATGCTGATGGGCATCATTTACAGTTTTCTGACCGTAACGCTCAAGGCAAACCAGAACGTAACCGGTCTCGCCATGACGATCTTCGGGGCAGGTACGACGAAGTTCATTATGTCAGGAATCTCCTCCGCTACCGAGGCTTTCCAGAATTACCTATACGCGAAAAACTATTTCCGTTTTCCCTTCGGCGGCAACACTTCCGCTCTCAACTACAACGGCATTATGGTCTTTTTGGCGATCGCCATTGCCCTCATCGCCGCCTTCGTTCTGAACAAGACGAGAGCGGGACTCCATCTGCGTGCTGTCGGTGAGAATCCCGCAACGGCAGACGCGGTCGGTATCAACGTAACGAGGTACAAATACGTTGCCACCTGTATCGGCAGCGGTATCGCGGCTTTGGGCGGTCTCTTCTATATTATGGGATGGTCCGGCACCTGCGACGCCTACAAGAGTATCGAACAGCTCGGATGGATTTCCATCGCACTCGTTATCTTCACGCTGTGGCGTCCGCAAATCAGCATCATCGGCTCAGCCCTCTTCGGACTTCTGTATCTGGCGGGCACCCGAATCCCGACACTGCTCGGTATCCAGTTCGATATGAGCGTAACGAAACTTCTCGAAATTCTCCCTTATGCGGTTACGATCATCGTTCTGATCGTAACGAGTGTCGGCAAAAAGAAGGAAAATCAGCCGCCGGCCGCTTTGGGCCTCCCCTATTTCCGCGAGGAAAGATAATAGAAAAGGAACAGGCACCACGCCTGTTCCTTTTTGTTTTTCTTCTTACAAGCCAAACGTGATAGAATATCCGAGCGTTTCCCTCTCACTGGGGGCAAGATGACGCATATCGCGCTTTTCCATAATATCACCGATTTTGTCGACGTAATCCGGCACGCCCGTCCACGGCTCAATGCATACATACGGCGCTTCTGCGCCCGCGATGTGCCAAAGACCGAGAAACGTCATATCGTCATAGCGGAGCGTAACCGATTTTTCGGTTTTATTGGATTTGAGCGTAACCTCTTTCGCCATATCAAAAATGAAGGTACCGGCATTATTAAAGAATTCATGATTGAGGTGGAGGATCTTTCCGTCCTCCAGCGGGAACGGAACAGTCTCTTCCGTCATATAGCCTGCACGCATCACAAGCTTTCGGGCGGGCGCTGCCTCGCTAAATTCGAGGTAATAATCACTGAATTCGCCGGCGTCGCCGAGAGGGACGTTGAATCCCGGATGACCGCCGACAGCATACGGCATCACGTTCTCTCCTTTGTTTTCGACGGTGAATTTCGTATGAAGGGTCGCGCCTTCAAGCGTATGGGTGATCGTGAGCACAAAGCGGAACGGGTAGATTGATCGCGTCATTTCGTCATCGGTAAGCGTCATGGAAATGGATGAGGGCGTCTTTTCAAAAATGCTAAACTCGCACTTGCGCGCAAATCCGTGCAGCTGCATCTCATACGTTTTTCCTTCGTACGTATATTTACCCTCTGTCAGGCGTCCGCAGATCGGAAACATATTAGGCGCGTGCCCTCCCCAATATGCAGGATCGGCGATCCAAATATATTCCGTATCATCGTTTTTGCTTTTGACAGAAACGATCTCACAGCCAACGGAATCGACTGTCACTGTGAGATGCTCATTTTCAATAAAAAATTGCATCGGTTTTCTCCCCTTGTTTTTATAAGTACGTTAATTATACCACTTTCCCCAAAAAAATCAAGGACTCCAATAAATTACAGAGTGTATCCGTTTGACTTTTCCCGCCGTTTACGATATACTTTAGTATATAAAACAAAAGGAGAACTCCGCATGCTGTCTATTGCCGCACCGCTTCTCGGGTGGTTCAACAAGAATCGGCGATCGCTCCCTTTCCGCGACGATCCCACCCCGTATCACATATGGATCAGCGAAATCATGCTGCAACAGACGCGCATGACCGCCGTCCTCCCCTATTACGACCGATTTATCCGTGAACTCCCAACGCCCGCCGATTTGGCGTTGTGCGATACGGATCGCCTGCATAAGCTTTGGGAGGGGCTCGGCTATTACAGCCGCGCGGACAATCTGAAAAAAGCCGCTCAAGTTATCATGGAGAAATTCGGCGGCAAGCTTCCCTCCGATTATAGCGAACTGCTTTCGCTCCCCGGCATCGGCCCGTACACCGCAGGTGCCATCGCCTCGATCAGTTTTGGTATTCCCGCGCCGGCGGTGGACGGCAACGTTCTGCGCGTGTTCTCACGGCTATACAACGACCGCGCCGACATCACGCTTTCGGTAACAAAATCCCGCGTAACGGGCCGCGTCATAGATGAGATGCCGAAAGACCGTGCGGGCGATTTCAATCAAGCGCTCATGGAACTGGGCGCTATACTCTGCGTTCCCGGAGAACCGAAATGCAAAGAATGCCCCCTTTCCGATCGGTGCCGTGCATACGCCGCGGGTACCGCCGCATCTTTACCGGCAAAGCCGGATAAGAAACCGCGGCGCGTCGTGGCGATAACGGTTCTCCTCGTTCATTCACCAAAAGGATGGCTGCTTCAAAAGCGGCCGCCAGAAGGGCTTCTCAAGGGAATGTGGCAGCCTTTCTGCGTCAATGGCGCACTTACAAAAAACGACGCAAATAAGATTTTGGAAAACCTTCTCCCCGATGCGCACATTACAGGAACGCTGCCACAAGCAAAACATATCTTCACCCATATAGAATGGCAACTCAGCGGTTTTATCGCCGAGACGGAAGTCAGGAAAGATATTGACGGCTTCGTATGGGCGGACACCATGGATGAATACGCGATCCCAAATGCGTTTCGCGCCTACAAGCCATATCTGCAAAAACAGAAAACTAACCTGAGCGAGTGATGCAGTCCGCCTCACTCGCTTTAAATTTACAATTTATTTACAATTAAATTTATTGTAAACTTTCACTGGGTAAAATGTAAATTCCCTGGATTTGGGCTTGATTTTTGGAAAATTTGTTGACTTCGCTTCCATTCGGTGATAAAATAGTAAACTGTAATAAAATCGCCTGTTTGTGCGGTTTATATAACTCTATTGTAAGTTTCCCCTATTAGGTACCGAAAAGAACGGAGTGATATTGGAAATGGTTAAGCCCCAGAAAATCGGCAAGAACATCAGAATGAGCTTTTCCAAAATCGACGAGACTCTCGAGATGCCGAACCTCATTGAGGTGCAGAAAAAGTCCTACAAATGGTTTCTCGAAGAAGGCCTCATGGAGGTTTTGCGGGACGTGTCCCCCATTACCGACTATTCGGGCAATCTCTTCATCGATTTTGTGTCCTACTCTCTTGATGCAAAGCCAAAGTATCCCGTTGCGGAATGCAAAGAGCGCGATGTAAACTATGCAGCCCCCCTCAAGGTGGAAGTTCGTCTTTCCAACAAACTGACAGGTGAGGTCAAACAGTCCGAAATCTTCATGGGTGATTTCCCGCTCATGACGGATAACGGAACGTTCGTCATCAACGGTGCGGAGCGCGTCGTCGTTTCGCAGATCGTCCGCTCCCCTGGCGTGTACTACGATCAGCAGATCGACAAGACCGGTAAGCGTATGTTCGCGGCTACGGTTATCCCCTACCGCGGCGCGTGGCTCGAATACGAGACGGATGCGAATGACGTGTTCTACGTACGCATCGACAAAAACCGCAAGCTCCCCGTTACCGTTCTGATCCGCGCACTCGGCATCCAGACGCCGGACGAGATCGAAGCGGTATTCGGTCATGAGCCGAAGCTCATCGCGACTCTTGAGAAGGACGAGTGCGAAAACCTCGCCATCGAGAGCAACACGAGCATCCGCGATGAAGCACTGAAGGAGATCTACAAAAAACTCCGTCCGGGTGAACCCGCTGTGGTTGAAGGCGCAGAACAGCTCATCAACAGCCTGTTCTTCGATGCAAAGCGCTATGACCTCGCCCCCGTCGGCCGCTACAAATTTGATAAGAAACTTGCTCTCGGCTACCGTATCGCAGGCCACAAGCTTGCGGAACCTGCCGTCAGCCCAATCACCGGTGAGATCCTCTTCGATGCAGGTACCGTCCTCACTAAGGAGGATGCGGCAGCGATCGAGAATGCGGCAATTAATACCGTTACGCTCGCACTCGACAACGGCGCCACCGTAAAAGTATTCTCCAACAACACGATTGATCCCAAGGCTATACTCGGCTACGATCTCACTGATTGCGGTATTGAAGAAAAGGTACGCACCACTGTTCTTCTCGAGATCATGGAAACCGCAGGCGATGACGCAGAGACGCTGAAGGCTGAGGCTCGCCGCCGCATTTCCGAGCTCGTTCCGAAGCACATCACCGAGGACGACATCCTTTCCTCTGTCAACTATCTGCTCGCCCTCTCCCACAACGTCGGCACCACGGATGATATCGACCATTTGGGTAACCGCCGTCTGCGCTGCGTAGGTGAGCTTCTCCAGAACCAGTTCCGCATCGGTCTTGCCCGTATGGATAAGATCGTGAAAGAGCGCATGACCATTCAGGACAACGAAACGCTGACCCCTCAGACGCTTATCAACATCCGTCCGGTCGTCACCGCAATCCGTGAGTTCTTCGGCTCCTCCCCGCTCTCTCAGTTCATGGATCAGTCCAACCCCCTTGCTGAACTGACGCACAAGCGCCGTCTCTCTGCGCTTGGTCCGGGCGGTATCTCCCGTGACCGCGCATCGTTTGACGTCCGCGACGTTCACTACACGCATTACGGACGCATGTGCCCGATCGAGACGCCTGAAGGACCGAACATCGGTCTTATCTCCTATCTCTCCACCTATGCGCGCATCAATAAGTACGGCTTTATCGAAGCACCGTATCGCCGCGTAGATCGCGAGACCGGCATCGTTACGAAAGATGTCGTATATATGACCGCCGACGTGGAAGATAACTACGTCGTAGCACAGGCGAACGAGCCTCTTGACGAAAATAACCGCTTTGTCAACCGCAAGGTTACCGCCCGTGCAAAGTCCGAGATCATCGAAATCGCGAACGATCAGGTAGACTTCATGGACGTCTCCCCGAAGATGGTCGTTTCCGTTGCTACCTCTCACATTCCGTTCCTCGAAAACGATGACAACTCCCGTGCACTCATGGGTTCGAACATGCAGAAGCAGGCTGTTCCGCTTCTCACCACGGAATCCCCGATCGTCGGCACCGGTATCGAGTACAAGGCTGCCGTTGACTCCGGCGTTGTCGTTGTAGCAGAGAACGAAGGCACTGTTGAGGCTGTTTCCGCCGATGAAATCGTTGTCCGCCGTGATGACGGTCAGCGCGACACGTACCACCTCACCAAGTTCAAGAGAAGCAACCAGGGCATGTGCGTAAACCAGCGCCCGCTCGTCAATCAGGGCGATCGCGTACAGGAAAACGAAGTAATCGCAGACGGTCCCGCAACGGACGGCGGCGAGATCGCGCTCGGTAAAAACGCGCTTATCGGCTTTATGACGTGGGAAGGCTACAACTACGAGGACGCCGTTCTTCTGAACGAACGCCTCGTCCGCGATGACGTATATACTTCCATTCATATTGAAGAATACACGCACGAAGCACGTGACACAAAACTCGGTCCGGAAGAGATCACTCGCGAGATCCCCAACGTGGGCGAGGACGCTCTCAAGGATCTCAACGCCGACGGTATTATTAAAAAAGGTACGGAAGTGCGTCCCGGCGATATCCTTGTCGGTAAAGTTACGCCGAAGGGCGAAACGGAGCTGACCGCTGAGGAGCGCCTCCTTCGCGCTATCTTCGGTGAGAAGGCACGCGAGGTGCGTGATACCTCCCTCCGTCTGCCGCACGGCGAATCCGGCATTGTCGTTGACGTGAAAATCTTCTCACGCGACAATTCCGACGAGCTGCCGCCCGGAGTAAACCAGGTCGTTCGCGTATATATCGCACAGAAGAGAAAAATCTCCGTCGGCGATAAGATGGCGGGCCGCCACGGTAACAAGGGTGTTGTATCCCGCATTCTTCCGCCGGAAGACATGCCCTTCCTCCCCGACGGCACGCCGCTTGATATCGTATTGAACCCCCTGGGCGTTCCTTCCCGAATGAACATCGGTCAGGTACTCGAGGTTCATCTCGGTATCGCCGCCAAGAAATTGGGTTGGAAAGTTATGACGCCCGTCTTCGACGGCGCCGAAGAGCAGGACATCACCGCCTGCATGAAACTCGCCGGCATGTCCCGTCCGGTATTGCCCAACGAGAACACACAGGGCAAGGAAACCTTCTACGAGAAGGATCCCGTTACCGGTGAAGACCGTCTGATGATCTGCGACGGTAAGACGATCCTCTACGATGGACGCACCGGCGAACCCTTCGACAACCCTGTTACTGTCGGTATCATGTATTATCTGAAACTGCATCACCTCGTTGATGATAAGATTCACGCACGTTCCACAGGTCCGTACTCTCTCGTAACGCAACAGCCTCTGGGCGGTAAAGCACAGTTCGGCGGTCAGCGCTTCGGTGAGATGGAAGTATGGGCACTCGAGGCATACGGCGCGGCTTACACGCTGCAGGAAATCCTGACCGTGAAGAGTGACGACGTAACCGGACGCGTGAAAACGTATGAAGCAATCGTAAAAGGTCAGAATATCCCGACGCCCGGTGTGCCCGAGTCCTTCAAGGTTCTTGTTAAAGAACTGCAGTCTTTGGCACTGGATGTCAAGGTACTGGATGAAGACGGTTCCGAAATCGAGCTTTCCTGCCTCGGTGATGACGAACTCGAAGCACCCAACTACGTCTCCGTTGATTCCGATATCTCCGAATCAGATATCGGTGAAACCGTTGCTACCGATAATCTGTTTGACTCCTACATGGAAGAAAGCGATTTTGACGAGCCGACGGACGAACAGTTCGAAGCCGATATGGCGACCGGCATGAGCTTCGACGACGTTGACGTTGACTTCTGATCTCCCCCGATGAGACGCAGGGCGGCAGAACTACGCCGCCCGACATAACTGAATAAAAGAAGGTATAAATGCCGATGGAACGCAACACATTTGATTCTATTAAAATTGGACTGGCGTCTCCTGAGATGATCCGCAGCTGGTCGTTCGGTGAAGTGAAAAAGCCCGAAACGATCAACTATCGCACGCTGAAAGCAGAACGCGACGGTCTTTTCTGCGAGAAAATTTTTGGTCCCACGAAGGACTGGGAATGTCTCTGCGGTAAGTACAAGCGTATCCGCCACAAAGGCAAGATCTGCGAAAAGTGCGGCGTTGAGGTAACGCAGAAAAAAGTGCGCCGCGAACGCATGGGTCATATCGAGCTCGCCGCTCCCGTTTCCCATATCTGGTACTTCCGTGCCATTCCTTCCCGTCTCGGACTGCTTCTCGACATCTCCCCGAGACTGCTCGAAAAAGTTCTCTATTTTGCTTCCTATATTGTTATTGATCCCGGCTCCACCCCGCTCGCAAAGTATCAGCTTCTGAAGGAAGCTGAATACCGTGCCGCGTACGACCGCTATGAAAACGATTTCAAAGTGGGCATGGGTGCCGAGGCAATCAAAGAACTTCTTTGCGAACTCGACATCGAAGCACTCTCAAAGCAGCTTCGTGATGAGCTGGCGCACGCGAACGGACAGAAAAAAGTCCGTATCATCAAGCGCCTTGAGGTTGTGGAAGCATTCCGCAAATCCGGCAACAAGCCTGAGTGGATGATCCTGGACGTTGTTCCCGTCATTCCGCCGGAAATCCGTCCCATGGTACAGTTGGACGGCGGTCGCTTCGCGTCCTCCGACCTGAACGATCTGTACCGCCGCGTCATCAACCGCAACAATCGTCTGAAGCGCCTCATGGAGCTTCGCGCCCCCGATATCATCATCCGCAACGAGAAGCGCATGCTTCAGGAAGCCGTGGACGCCCTTATTGATAACGGCCGCCGCGGAAAGCCGGTAACCGGCCCCTCCAACCGGCCCCTCAAATCTCTCTCCGAGATGCTCCGCGGTAAGCAGGGACGCTTCCGTCAGAACCTGCTCGGTAAGCGCGTTGACTATTCCGGCCGTTCCGTTATCGTCGTCGGTCCGAGCCTCAAGATCTATCAGTGCGGTCTGCCGAAGGAAATGGCGCTCGAACTCTTCAAGCCCTTCGTCATGAAGCGCCTTGTAGAGACGCAGAAGGCCTCCAACATCAAGGAAGCCAAGAAGAAGGTCGAGCGCGTACATCCCGACGTTTGGGACGCACTCGAAGTAGTGATCAAGGATCACCCCGTTCTTCTGAACCGTGCCCCTACCCTGCACCGTCTGTCCATTCAGGCATTCGAGCCCGTTCTGGTAGAGGGTAAAGCAATCAAGCTGCATCCGCTCGTATGTAAGGCGTTCAACGCAGACTTCGACGGCGACCAGATGCCGGTACACGTACCGCTCTCCGCAGAGGCACAGGCTGAGGCACGTTTCCTCATGCTGTCCGCCAACAACCTCCTCAAGCCGGTGGACGGTAAATCCGTAACCGTTCCTTCTCAGGACATGGTGCTCGGTTCCTTCTATCTGACGCTTGATAAAGCCGGCGAGCCCGGTGAAGGCAAGATGTTCCGGAACTTCGACGAGGCTATGATGGCGTACGAGAACGGAATTCTCGGACTTCACGCTCCGATCCGCGTTCGCGTATTCAAGGAGATCGACGGCGAAATGAAGAGCGGCATCATTGATGCTACGCTCGGCCGCCTCATCTTCAACCAGGCGATCCCGCAGGATCTCGGTTACGTTGATCGCACCGATCCCGCAAAGGCATTCGATCTCGAGATCATGTTCGTTACCGGATCAAAGGATCTCGGCAACATCATCGACCGATGCATCAAATATCACGGTTTTGGCCGTACCGCCGTTATGCTGGACGATATCAAGGCTATGGGCTTCAAGTATTCCACCAAAGCCGCTATCTCCATTTCCGTTGCGGATATGACCATCCCGCCGGAGAAGTACGATCTCGTTGCAGCCGCTGAGAAGAAAGTAGAAGTTATCTCCAAGCACTTCCAGCGCGGTGAACTTTCCGAAGAAGAGCGCTACAACAACGTAATCAAGATCTGGGAACAGACGACGAACGACGTTGTCGCCGCACTCCAGGCAAACTTCAACCGCTACAACCCGATCAAGATGATGTCTGACTCCGGTGCCCGCGGTAACATCACGCAGATGCGTCAGCTTGCCGGTATGCGCGGACTTATGTTCGCAACCTCCGGTAAGACGATGGAAATTCCGATCAAATCGAACTTCCGTGAAGGTCTTAACATCCTAGAGTACTTCATCGCAGCCCGCGGTGCGCGTAAATCCCTTTCCGATACCGCTCTGAAAACGGCTGACTCCGGTTACCTTACCCGCCGTCTCGTAGACGTCGCACAGGACGTTATCATTCGTGAAACGGACTGCGGCGCGACCCACGGTTTGATCGTACACGCGATCAAGGACGGCAACGAAGTCATTGAGCCTTTGAAAGACCGTCTTATAGGACGTTACGTCATCGGTGATGTTCTGCATCCCGAAACGAAGGAAGTAATCGTTCCGGACAATACGATGATCTCCGAAAAGCAAGCAGCAGATATCGTTGCTGCCGGCATTGAACAGCTCGAGATCCGCACCGTACTCCAGTGCCGCGCACGCCACGGCGTATGCTCTCACTGCTACGGCGCCGATCTGGCACATTCCACGCTCGTAGATCTCGGTGAGTCTGTCGGTATTATCGCCGCACAGTCCATCGGTGAGCCGGGTACACAGCTTACGATGCGTACGTTCCACACGGGTGGTGTTGCAGGAGCCGATATTACGCAGGGTCTTCCCCGCGTTGAGGAACTCTTCGAGGCAAGAAAGCCGAAGAAACCCGCCATCGTCGCCGAGCACGCCGGTACCATTACCATTCAGGAGAACAAGCGTATCCGCACGATCGTCCTGAAGGCTGACGATTCCGCTGAGGAAACGTCTTATCAGATCCCGTTCGGTACACGTATTATCGTGAACGAAGGCGATCACGTGTACGCCGGCCAGGAACTGACCGAGGGCTACCGCGCTCCCGCCGATATTCTCCGTATCAATGGTATTGATGCCGTTTACGAGTATATTCTTCTCGAAGTACAGAAGGTATACCGCTCGCAGAACATCGACATCAACGATAAGCACATCGAGGTAATCGCACGTCAGATGACGCGCAAGGTTCGCGTCGAGGATCCCGGCGATACTTCCCTGCTTTCCGGCACTACGATTGATCTGAACGAGTTCAATCAGGAAAACGATCTGATCGAAGAGCGTCGTGCGGCAGGCGAAGGAACCCTCCGTCCCGCTACCGCCTCCCCCGTGCTCCTCGGTATTACCAAGGCATCGCTTCTCACCGAGTCCTTCCTGTCTGCCGCTTCGTTCCAGGAGACCACCAAGGTTCTCACCGAAGCCGCAATCAAGGGTAAGGTCGACCACCTGCTCGGTCTTAAGGAGAACGTCCTCATCGGTAAGCTCATTCCCGCCGGTACTGGCATGGATTGCTACCGCTCGATGGACGTAAAGCGCACGCAGCCGTACAACGATCCTGTTCTCGCTGAACTGGAAATGGCGGCAAAGGCATCCGAAACCAAGCGCGATATGGACGATGACGAAGACGAATTTCTCCCCTCCGACGTGATCCTTGATATCGACGAGCTCGTTACCGATTTCGAAGCGGAAGAGGACACCGCTGAGGAAACGGAAAGCATCGACGAAGAGGCATAATCGAAACGCCTAAATCCCGATAAATTGAACAAGGGTGTGATCGAAAGATCACGCCCTTTTCGTTATTTCGGAATGCGTTTCTCCGACAGAAGAAAAACAGGCATGGAAATCACGAAATTCGGCACTTTTCACGCATAATTTTGTACGAACAGGAAAATCTAACTTCAATGTATTTCTTAGAAAAAAATGCTTGACAGCGCGGGATTAAAATGTTATAATATGCTGTACGTTTTTGTGTGCGGTTTTTTCTGTGCGCAAAAACGAAAAAATCTCGATACTTTGGCGGGTTCTCTCCCCGCCGATGTATATAAACAATATTACGAAAGAAGGAGGAAAAAGAATGCCAACCTTTAACCAGCTTGTCAAACAGGGCAGAACCGACAAGACCTACAAATCCAAGGCCCCGGTTCTTCAGAAAGGCTTTAACTCGCTGAAGAACAAGGCAATCGATCAGAGCGCGCCTCAGAAGCGCGGCGTCTGCACGAAGGTAGGTACCACCACGCCTAAGAAGCCGAACTCGGCTCTTCGTAAGTTTGCAAAAGTCAGACTTACCAACGGCATGGAGGCAACCGCTTACATTCCGGGTATCGGTCACAACCTGCAGGAGCACTCCGTCGTTCTTATTCGCGGCGGCCGTGTTCGTGACCTCCCTGGTGTCCGTTATCACATTATCCGTGGTACGCTTGATGCACAGGGCGTTGCTAACCGCAACCAGAGCCGTTCCAAGTACGGCGCAAAGCGCGCAAAGGCCGCTAAGAAGTAATTCTTAAAGTTCTTTGATCCTCGTAAAGTTCCCTTTCTGTGTGCCAAGCACGGGAACAGAATGTATGTGATATTGTTTATATACATCTGCCCCGCCGGCACTTACGAAAAGTATCTTTCGAGTACCTATGATCTCATCTATTTTTAATGAAGGAGGGAAGTACAGTGTCGAGAAGAGGTCAGATTTCTAAAAGAGATGTGCTGCCGGATCCGCTTTACAATTCCAAGACTGTAACCAAGCTCATCAACAACATCATGCTCGACGGTAAGAAGGGCGTAGCTCAGAAGATCGTTTACGATGCATTCCAGATGGTTGAAGAAAAGCAGGGACAGAATGCTCTCGAAGTTTTCACTGAAGCATTGGATAACGTAATGCCCGTTCTGGAAGTAAAGGCTCGCCGCGTAGGTGGTGCCAACTACCAGGTTCCTATGGAAGTTCGTGCAGAAAGACGCCAGACGCTCGGTCTGCGTTGGCTCACTAACGCCGCACGCAACAGATCCGAACGTACGATGGCAGAGCGCCTTGCAGCAGAAATCGTTGACGCTAAGAACAGCGCCGGCGGTGCCTTCAAGAAGAAGGAAGAAGTCCACAAGATGGCAGAAGCCAACAAGGCATTCGCGCATTTCAGATATTAATATACGGATTGCAGCGTAAGCTTTGCTGCTTTGTTTAACCAAAAGGAGAAACATCAAATATGCCAAGGGAATATTCACTTGAGCGTACCAGAAATATCGGTATCATGGCACATATCGACGCCGGTAAGACGACCACCACGGAGCGTATCCTGTTCTACACGGGTAAGACGCACAAGATGGGTGAGACGCACGAAGGCGGCGCTACCATGGACTGGATGGAGCAGGAGCAGGAAAGAGGTATTACCATTACCTCTGCCGCTACCACCTGTTTCTGGAAAGATACGCGAATCAACATCATTGATACCCCCGGTCACGTTGACTTTACGGTAGAAGTTGAGCGTTCTCTTCGCGTGCTCGACGGCTCTGTAACCGTTTTCTGTGCAAAAGGCGGCGTAGAACCGCAGTCCGAAACGGTTTGGAGACAGGCCGATAAGTACAAGGTCCCGCGCATGGGTTACGTCAACAAGATGGACATCAACGGTGCAAATTTCTTCCGCGTTGTTGAAATGATGCACGACAGACTTCACGCAAACGCTGTTCCGATTCAGCTCCCCATCGGTGCTGAAAGCACCTTCCGTGGCATCATCGATCTGATGAACATGGAAGCAGACATCTACTACGATGATCTGGGTAAGGACATGCGTGTCGAGCCGATTCCGGACGATATGAAGGAGCTGGCTGAAAAGTACCGCTCTCAGATGGTTGAATCCATCTGCGAAACCGATGAGGATCTCTTCATGAAGTACTGCGAAGGCGAAGAGATCACCGTCGACGAACTGAAGGTTGCTCTCCGCAGGGCTACGATCGACAACAAGATCGTTCCCGTCGTATGCGGAACTTCCTATAAGAACAAGGGCGTTCAGAAGCTGCTCGACGCAGTTATCGATTACATGCCCGCTCCTACCGACATTCCGGATATCACCGGTGTGAACCCCGATACCGGCGAAGAAGAGGCTCGTCATTCTTCCGATGAAGAACCCTTCTCTGCTCTGGCGTTCAAGATCACGACCGACCCGTTTGTTGGTAAGCTCTGCTTCTTCCGCGTGTATTCCGGCGTAGTTGAATCCGGTTCTTCCGTTTACAACTCCTCCAAGGACAAGTCCGAGCGTTTCGGCCGCGTTCTGCAGATGCACGCCAACAACCGTACCGATATCGATCGCTGCTATGCAGGTGATATCGCTGCCGTTGTTTCCACAAAGTACACCACTACCGGTGATACCTTCTGTGATCCTAAGCACCCGATCATCCTTGAGAACATGGAATTCCCTGAGCCGGTTATCCGTCAGGCTATTGAGCCGAAGACCCGTGCCGGTCAGGAGAAGATGGGTATCGCTCTCTCTAAACTCGCTGAGGAAGATCCCACGTTCCGTACCTACACGGATGAGGAAACCGGTCAGACCATCATCGCCGGCATGGGTGAGCTCCACCTCGAAATCATCGTGGACCGACTCCTCCGTGAATTCAAGGTAGAGGCAAACATCGGTAAGCCGCAGGTTGCATACAAAGAGACTGTTCGCAAGAAAATCGATCACGAATGCAAGTACAAGCGTCAGTCCGGTGGTTCCGGTCAGTACGGTCACGTCAAGATTACTCTTGAGCCGAACGAGCCCGGTGCAGGATACGAATTCGTCAACGCGGTTACCGGCGGTGCAATTCCGAAGGAATTCATCGAGCCTGTTAACCAGGGTATCCAGGGCGCCATGCAGAACGGTGTTCTTGCCGGCTACAACGTTGTAGACGTTAAGGTAACGCTGTATGACGGTTCTTACCACGAAGTTGACTCTTCCGAAATGGCGTTCAAGATCGCCGGTTCTATGGCGTTCAAGGAAGCTATGAGACTCGCAGACCCCGTTCTCACCGAGCCTGTCATGAAGGTCGTTACCATTACGCCCGACGACTATCTCGGCGATATCATCGGCGACTTCAACTCCCGCCGTGGTCTGATTCAGTCTATGGAACCCCAGGGCAACGGTGCTACCGAAGTTCTGGCATTCGTTCCGTTGGCTAACATGTTCGGTTATGCAACCGACCTTCGTTCTCGTTCCCAGGGTCGTGCCATGTACTCCATGGAGCCCGCACACTTCGCACCCGTGCCGAAGTCCATTCAGGACGAGATCGTTACTACCCGCGCTAAAAACAACGGTTAATTAAAAAATCTAAATCTCTAAATTTTTAGGAGGACATATCCATGGCAAAGGAAAAATTTGAGCGTAGTAAACCCCATGTTAACATTGGTACCATCGGTCACGTTGACCACGGTAAAACCACTCTGACCGCAGCTATCACCAAGACCCTGTCTCTCGGTTCCGGCAACGTTGAGTTCTTGGCTTATGACCAGATTGACAACGCTCCCGAAGAGAAGGCTCGTGGTATCACCATTAACACCCGTCACGTTGAGTACGAGACCGAGAACCGTCACTACGCACACGTTGACTGCCCTGGACACGCTGACTACGTAAAGAACATGATTACTGGTGCAGCACAAATGGACGGCGCAATCCTCGTAGTTGCAGCTACCGACGGTGCAATGCCCCAGACGAAAGAGCATATTCTTCTTGCTCGTCAGGTAGGCGTTCCCAAGATCGCAGTATTCCTTAACAAGTGCGACCAGATGGACGATCCCGAGCTTCTTGAACTCGTTGAAATGGAACTTCGTGATCTCCTTTCTTCCAATGGCTTCGACGAAGACGCTCCCATCATTAAGGGATCCGCTCTTATGGCTCTTGAAGCAGCAACCGCTGGCGATGTAGACGGCGATGCTTGCAAGCCCATCTTCGAACTTATGGATGCAGTAGACGCATATATTCCCGAACCTACCCGCGACGTTGACAAGCCCTTCCTTATGCCTGTCGAAGACGTATTCACGATCACCGGTCGTGGTACCGTTGCAACTGGTAGAGTAGAGCGTGGACAGATTAAGGTACAGGAACCCGTTGAAATCGTAGGTCTTAAAGAAACTACTTCTTCGGTTGTTACCGGTATCGAAATGTTCAGAAAGTCCCTTGACTTCGCTCAGGCAGGCGACAACGCAGGTATCCTTCTCCGTGGTATCGACCGTAAAGATATCGAACGTGGACAGGTTCTTGCTAAGCCCAAGACCGTTACCCCTCACACCGAGTTCGAAGGTCAGATCTACGTTCTCAAAGCAGACGAAGGTGGCCGTAAGACTCCTTTCTTCAAGGGATACCGTCCTCAGTTCTATTTCAGAACGACCGACGTTACCGGTTCTATCGAATTTGCTGACGGCAGAGAAATGGCAATGCCTGGTGATAACGTAACCATCAGAGTTCAGCTTATCGCTCCCGTTGCTATGGAGGACCAGCTTCGTTTCGCTATCCGTGAAGGTGGCAGAACGATCGGTTCCGGTGTCGTTTCCAAAATCATTAAATAATTTCGGTTAACGAATACAAAAAGACTGTTACTTAAAGTA
>JAFVVP010000006.1 GCA_017502135.1 Clostridia bacterium
AGCAGATGAGCTTCGCAAAGCAGGATTTGAGTATGGAGCAAAAACGGGCAGACCTCGCCGTGTAGGCCCGATTGATATCGTGGCAACCCGTTACGGCGTTGAGGTTCAAGCGGCAACGGAAATAGCACTTACCAAGCTCGACGTGCTTTCGTATATGGATAAGATCCCCGTATGTACCAGATACATTGTTGACGGAAAGGAAACAGATCGTTTTCCGTTCCCGTCGGCACTGAAAAACGCAAAACCAGTTATACAATATTTTGATGGCTGGAAATGTGACATCAGCGGAGCGCGCAAATGGGAGGATCTTCCCAAAGCGGCACAGGATTACGTGATGTTCATTGAAAAAGAGATTGGATGTACGATCAAATACGTTTCGGTCGGTCCCGAGCGCGACAGCATTGTGATTCGATAAGTGGAGGCGCGAATGGCATATAAAATACTCAATAAGAAGGATTTGAATACACAGGTTTTTCTGATGGAGATCGATGCTCCTGCAGTAGCGAGAAAGGCTGAACCGGGACAGTTTATCATATTGCGCATTGATGAGTACGGTGAGCGTGTACCGTTTACAATTGCGGATTTTGACAGAGAAAAGGGAACGGTCACAATTATTGTTCAAGCAGTTGGTAAAACCACGAGAGATATGCAAAAGCTCCGCACGGGAGACAGTATCCTCGATTTTGCAGGCCCCTTGGGAATGCCTACACCCTTAGAGGGAAAGAAAAAGGTCGCCGTGATTGGCGGCGGACTGGGAACAGCGATCGCTTATCCGCAGGCGAAAAAGCTGAAAGCACTCGGTGCGTCTGTTACAGTGATCACGGGCTTTCGCAGTGAGGATTTTATCATTCTCAAGGATGAGATGCAGGCTGTGGCGGATAAGCTGATCATTACGACCGACGACGGCTCCAACGGAACAAAAGGATTTGTAACGGATCACTTGAAGGAAGAACTTGACGCAGGAGAACGATTTGATGAAGTCATTGCAATCGGACCTCTTGCGATGATGAGAGCGGTTTGCAGATTGACCAAAGACTATGGCGTACCCACCACCGTCTCCATGAATCCCGTTATGATCGACGGCACGGGAATGTGCGGCGGCTGCCGTGTCATCGTTGGCGGAGAAGTGAAGTTCGCCTGCGTTGACGGTCCCGACTTCGATGGTCACCTCATAGATTGGGATGCAGCTATGAAGCGTGGACAGATGTTCAAGGAACAGGAAAAGCGTTCCTGCACCGAGGGACATTGCAGAATATACGGAAAGGAGTAAGACAATGGCTAATATGTCACTGAAAAAGAATCCGATGCCGGAGCAGACTCCCGATGTTAGAAATAAGAATTTTTTTGAGGTAACGACGGGCTATACCGCTGAAATGGCAATTGACGAAGCACAGCGTTGCTTGAATTGCAAAAATAAGCCATGTATGACGGGATGCCCTGTAGCCGTTAAGATCCCCGAGTTTATTTCTCTTGTTGCTAAGGGTGAATTTGAAGCGGCTTATGAGAAAATCACCGAGACCAACGCACTGCCCGCCGTCTGCGGAAGAGTGTGTCCGCAGGAGAAACAGTGCGAATCCAAGTGTGTTCGAGGCATCAAAGGTGAGCCCGTTGCCATTGGAAGACTGGAACGCTTTGTTGCCGATTGGCATATGGCAAACGGGGAGGATAAGCTTACAGAGCCGCAAAAGAATGGCAAAAAGGTTGCCGTTGTCGGCTCGGGTCCTTCCGGACTTACTGCCGCGGGAGACCTTGCTAAGCTCGGTTATGACGTTACGATTTACGAGGCTTTCCACACGGCGGGCGGTGTTCTGATGTACGGAATACCTGAATTCAGACTTCCTAAAACTATCGTGCAGACCGAGATTGATAAGCTGAAAAGCATCGGCGTTAAGATAGAAACAAATACTATCATAGGAAAAACAATTTTGATTGATGAGCTTTTGGAAAATATGGGCTTTGATGCGGTGTATATTGGTTCGGGAGCAGGACTTCCGTCTTTCCTCGGTATCGAAGGTGAGAGCCTCAACGGCGTTTATTCTGCAAACGAGTTCCTCACCAGAATCAATTTGATGAAGGGCTATCGTTTCCCCGAATACGATACTCCGGTGTACGTTGGTAAGAATGTTGCTGTGTTCGGAGGCGGTAACGTGGCGATGGATGCGGCGAGAAGCGCAAAAAGGCTCGGCGCAGAAAACGTATATATTATTTACCGCCGAGGCAAAGAGGAGCTTCCTGCAAGAGTGGAGGAGGTCTTTCATGCGGAGGAAGAAGGTGTAGAGTTCCTGCTTCTTCAAAATCCGACGAAATTTATCGGAGATGAAAATGGATGGCTTACGGGTGTCGAGGTCATCAGCATGGAGCTTGGCGAGCCGGATGCAAGCGGCAGAAGACGTCCCGTTACCATCGAAGGCTCCGAACATATCATAGAGATTGATACTGCGGTGGTTTCCATTGGGCAAACACCTAACCCACTGATCAAGAAAACGACCAAGGGCCTTGAAACGAACAAGCGCGGCTGTATCGTTGCCGATGAAAATGGCGCAACATCAAAGGCGTTTGTATATGCGGGTGGTGACGTTGTGACAGGTGCCGCAACGGTCATTCTTGCTATGGGCGCAGGAAAAACAGCGGCTATGGCGATCCACAAAGAACTCACTACAAAAGGAGAATGAATATGACAAGCAAATACGAATCCCCCTTATCCTCGCGTTACGCATCTGAATATATGCTGAGCCTGTTTTCAAGTGACACCCGCTATAGCACGTGGCGTCGCCTTTGGGTGTCCCTTGCAAAAGCTGAACACGCCCTTGGACTTCCCGTGACCGAAGGACAGGTTGCGGAGCTTGAAGCACATACGAACGATATAGATTATGCGTGTGTTGCCGCACGTGAAAAGGAAGTTCGACACGACGTAATGGCTCACGTCTATGCCTATGGGCAAGCTGCCCCTTCTGCCGCAGGTATCATACATCTTGGCGCGACAAGCTGCTTTGTTACCGATAACGCAGATCTCATAATTTACCGTGATGCTCTGCGCTATTTACGTGCAGAGCTGCTCACGGTTTTAGAGAATCTTTCCAAATTCGCCGAAAAATATAAGGAGATGCCCACTCTCGGCTATACGCACTATCAGCCGGCACAGCTTGTAACGGTTGGTAAGCGCGCAACGCTTTGGATGCAGGATTTTCTCTCCGATCTTCACGAGCTTGATTTTGCAATTGACAATATCAAGCTTCTTGGCTGTCGCGGAACGACAGGTACGGAGGCAAGCTTTGTGGAGCTCTTTGAGGGGGATACCGCAAAGATCGACGAAATGAACCGAATGATCTGTAAAGATTTCGGATTTGACGAGTGCTTTGATGTAGCAGGGCAGACCTATCCTCGAAAGGTTGATTCAAGGATTCTGAACGCGCTTTCCTCTATCGCGCAGAGTGCGTACAGAATGGCGAACGACATTCGTTTGCTCCAGCACGACAGACAGGTAGAAGAACCCTTTGAAAAGAATCAGATCGGATCCTCCGCTATGGCATACAAGCGTAATCCAATGCGAAGTGAGCGTATTTGCTCGCTGGCCCGCTATTTAATGACGGATGCGATGAACGCACCGATGACGGCTTCAACGCAGTGGCTTGAAAGAACACTTGACGATTCCGCAAACCGCCGTATTTCCATGCCCGAGGGCTTCCTGTGCGCAGACGCGGTGATTCGCCTTTGCCAGAATGTAACCGATGGACTTCACGTGAACGAAAAGATCGTTGAAAAAACGGTCAAGGAATACCTGCCCTTTATCGCAACCGAAAATCTGATGATGGAAGCGGTCAAGCGTGGAGGCAACCGTCAGGAGATACACGAGATCATTCGCAAGTGCTCGATGGAAGCAACCGCAAAAATGAAGAACGGTGAGGAATGTGACCTGACGGCAAGACTTGCCGCCGAGCCTACCTTTGGTATGAGTGAGGCTGAGATCAACGCGCTTCTGGAACCGAGTAAGTATATTGGCAGGTGTCCCGAGCAGGTGGAAGCTTTCCTTGCTAAGGTCAAGCCCTTGTTAGAAGGCGTTGACGGCTCAAGCGCAGAAATCAATCTTTGAGGTGCGTATGGAAAAGATACTTGTTTTGGACTTCGGTGGACAGTATAACCAACTGATCGCCCGCCGTGTGCGAGAGCATCACGTATATGCTGAAATCAAGCCTTATAATAAGATCACAGTGGGGGAAATCAAGGAAATCGGATACAAGGGAATCATCTTCACGGGCGGTCCCAACAGCGTGTATGATGAGAAGTCTCCTCACTATGATCCTGTCATTTTGAATATCGGAATACCTATCCTTGGTATCTGCTACGGAGATCAATTGATGGCACATATGGCAGGAGGTGTCATTACCTCTGCCGAGAACAGCAGCGAATACGGAAAAACTACCGTATATGTAAAGAATAGTGTGCTTTTTAAGGGCGTTCCCGAGAAAAGCACCGTG
>JAFVVP010000007.1 GCA_017502135.1 Clostridia bacterium
CACCGCTTTTTTTGACAATTAACAAATTGTTTACTTTGAAACACCTAAACTGAAAAATGACAACTAAAAAAGGGCATGACGATACCACTGAATAATCAGTGTATGTCATGCCCTATCTCGATGGTCAGTGTTCTCACCCTTACGGGTGGATATAAGTTCTTTTCCGGCTTGCTTTACTGATCAGTGATCAGCGTGTCCGGCGGATGGATGCTATGTACGATACATAAAGCTATTTGATTGTCTTTTGAGTTTCCTCGACAGTATTATATCAAATACAAGCCGAGAATTATGTTGAAGTATGTAGGCTGAAGGAAATTTTTTACTGCTTCGAACCCTGTGAGCATATTATACACGAACGTCTTTGCGTTTTCAATAGGGTTTTATGAAGTCGCAAAAAGGTGGGCGTATTTGCGCCCACCTTTTGAACCTCAGAAGTGTTTTCCTTCTCCCGGGCGGTCTTCGCCTTCGCCAATATAGTCTTCTACCGGTCGATCATCGATCTCGGTCGGTGTGTCGTTCTCGAAGGGATTCGGTTGACCACCGATCTGCGGTTTATATTCCGCAAGGCTTTGATCGCCCTCGTCGATACATTCGACGGTTTCTTCTTTCGTTTCGGTGCTGATAACTTCTTCGGTGATTTCGGTGCATTCCTTTGTCACGGTTTCTTGTTCCAGCGGTATTTTTTCTTCAGTAAATATCTCTGTTTCTTTGGGCACAACTTTGCTTTCAGTTACCGTCGATTCTTTGGTTTGAACAATGGTTTCTAACTCGCTCACTTCGCACACAAACGCCGTTTCTGCGGGCTTTTCGCTTCCTTCGGGCACTTGCTCCACCGTTGTCGTTATCGCCGTCTGTGGCGGTTTTTCGGCGGTCACGTGCGGTTGATCTGCACCCTTTTGCGGTGCTGTGAGGAGTGTCATAATAAGTACGAGGATGATGGTAATTAACTTTTTCATATATGTAATTCCTTTCTGAGTTGCTTATTCGATTTCCGTATTCATTACTTTGATGATGATCCTGGCTCCGAGCGTAAAGCCTCTTACGAACGCCTCCCGCTCTGCGATGCCGTACATCTCGTTGGTGCATTCGGTGAATTTTTCAAAGATCTCTTTCTCCTTGTCGTTCAGCCGTTTTTGAAGGTCTTCTTCGTGCCTGACGATGTACCCCAGCAACTCCGAATATGTACTGCCTTTTTTGAAGTCCCTCTCGCACGGCGAGATATTGCCGTACCATAATTCTTCAAGAATTCCCATGCTTCCCACCTCGCTTTCCGATGCTTTCGTCGATGATCACCGCTGCCAGCACCTTGCCGAACAGCTCAACCTTGCTCTCGCCTTCGTCACACTCGTACATGTCGAATCTCTCCAGCGCCATTTCGATGTGCTCAGGCTTTGCGTTCGGATAAATCCTTTTTAGCTCCTCCGGCACCATAATGAGAGAGCGGCCCCGACTCGGGAAATCCCGATTCAGAACCGCTCCGTTTTCGTTATTTACTTGTTTTGTCCGTACCATATGTACTACCTCCTTTTCGTGGTAGCACACACAATATCACAGAAAGGGTCGGAAGTCCAGAGACTTTATATTAAATAAGGCACTATTACGTCATAAAACTTTTTGCTCCATTCAGCATGGAACTTAGCCATCTGAAGCCAGTCAGTTTCGTTTTCAATGCTCACATTTTCGAGATAGTAACTTATTTTAGAAGATTTTATATCTTCGCCACGATTCCACACGAGCGTCGCATTAAGTTTGGTTTCGATTTCGCTCTTATTTGTATACAACAGATCGAATAGCTTTTTGTTTTCTTGCACATTGTTTTTTCCCAAATATAGTTCAACTCTGGCGCAATCCCAATTAGCTACACAACATATACTGCATCCTTGAACGCCGAAGAATCCGCTTATCCAGTTATCTTTTGAAGGGTTAACATTACTGAAAGAGCCATCGCCGTGTGCCTTGTGAATAAAATCAAGCGCATAGGTCCAATACTTTCTTCGCAGCTCATAGCGTGTTCCGGCTTCATTTTCTTTTTCCTCATTTTCATCACGAAGGAAAAATACCAAATCTGAAGAATCAATATCATATAATGCAAAAAGCCTGTTCAAAACAGAAAGTTTACTTTGTGTGCTTGTGTTTGTCCACACGTAAATTCCATCACCTATTTCGACGCTCTTAGAGAAACTGCTTTGAGACAAGCCGAAATGAAGCGCCAATCCATCATCATTGGATACCGCTAACTTTGTAATGATGGTTTTGTCTTCTGCAATAAGTATCTGTAATACTTTTTGGTACATTTCAACCCAGCTTGTAACCGGTTGTTCAGTGTTTTTATAGCTGAATTTGGCAATAAGGCGTCCACTCATCAATGAAGATTCATCATCAAGAGTAAAAGAATCCATTTGTTTTTCGGCAGGTTTGTATTCTGTAGCCGGATACGACCAAATAGTTAATGCCCGCTTTGACAGATACGCACTTCTTTCCTCAAGCTCTGCTAAAGTCCACTTGTCTTTTTTAGCGATCCAAGTGTTCATTCTGATACCGCTATCCTCAAAACCATTTTGCATGGTTTTCTTTTCTTCAAATGTACTGTTGCTGTATTTTGAGTTATATGCAGTCAATGTAAGGTTCGCTATTCTATGTAGCCATGTATCATGAATTTGCTCAAAATCGTCGCCCAAAGCCTTCTGCCATGCAGGTGTGAGATGTTGAGGCATAATATGCTCAATTGAGTAGTCGCCTTCATCACAATGGCGATACACATCTTTATCTTCTGCTGTACCGAAGTTTTCCAAGCGTTCAAGAATGTATATCTTATTCTTGCTGTTCAACATATAAACAGGTCTGCTTGTAAAATTGGATACAAACTCATCATTATCAGGCAAACGAGTGCGTTCCTTCTTAGATAAAAGGGCATACTTTAATTTTTCGATGTAATTATCTTCCGTACCATCATAACGAGTAATTTCTCTATGTAGGAACAGGAAGATTTTATTCAACGCATTAGAAGGCAAATCGCAAATACTTCTACGGAAAACATAATTCTCCGTAATCAAGAATGCTTCCGTAACCTGTTCAAGTGTTAGTTTGTTTTCTTCATATATTCGAAGCACTTCGAGGAAAAATGGTCTTGTTACCGTTGTTTCCAAACGATTTAAACGAAAAACGCATGCATCAAGGGCAGAATTACCGGTTTTTGCTCCAAGAAGTTTAGAGTAGCGTTTAGCGTAATTCAGCATCTCCAAAAGAAGCGGTTCGGTTTGAATGTTGCTTATTTCCACGTAGTCCTTAAAAATTGTATATATCTTTTTCTGTTGAGGTATTGCTTGTTGTTTTACACTAAGGTAATCACGGATGAACGCACTAACATCATACTTAGTATAAACCTCGATTTTGTTCCAGTATTTTTCATAAAACTCGTCTTGGGATTTTGAAGGCAAACCCATCAAGATAAAGTTTCTGATTTTATCACCTTCGCTCAGATCCAAGCCTGTTGAGTTAAGGCTTTCAAAAATAAGCTGCGGGTTATCCTCCATATCCAAACGAATATTTATTATTTCCAGACAACAGATAGCATCGAAAAGTTGGTCAATAGTTATTTCTTGCTTTTGGATGCGATTGTAAAAATAGTCGTAATTAACTGTCAAGTTAGATTCACGAATGTATTCAGACGGATCTGAAAATAATTTTCCAAATGCATGTTGATCGTTTTTGACCGGTTTTAATTTGATGCGCGTCTCCTCGGGCTGCCACTTATCAACGAGGTACTCTTCGTATATGCGTTGTTTTAAGTTTGCAGATTTAGCAACGATAATTCCTTTATCCATGAGATTGTACATGGCAAGGAATAGCAGTGATACTGTAGTAAGTCGCTGTTGTCCGTCGATAACAAGGAACTCTTCGTTATGTCCATCCGGATTATAAACTGAAACAAGGCTTCCGAAGAAATGGCTCTTTCTTCCGCTCTTTATTATCTTTACAAGGTCATCAAAAAGTTGCTTACAGTTTTCGATTTTCCAGTCGTAATTTCTTTGATACACAGGAATAACGAATCGTTTATCCGATCCTTCCATGTATTTGACAAATTTACATTCGGAACCTTTCATATCGATTCCTCCACTTCTATAATAGTTTTAAAGGATTTATAGTTTTCTACTTCACGTTCGGTATGATAAACCGCATACTCGATCGTATCAAAGTAGCAAAGATAGTTTTGCATCACTGTGTTAAATACCTTAGCGACAATCTCGGGCGGATTTCTGAACGCTCCACAACCGAATGCACCGAGGATCAGCACTTCATTTCCGTTGATAACTGCAATTTCGAAGATTCTACGAATCCTTTTCGTAAGCAGTTTTTCAAGTTCGTTTGGCGTAATTTTGGCTGCCTGATTACCTGCGCGCGGATTCATAGCATTGCTCGGGCGTTCACGAAGATTCGGTGCCGCGCAGGTAAGAATATTGACATTCCACCATTCGTCTTTTGGCAAGATCTCGGGAAAGTTGGTGTCGCTTTTGAATACACATACATCGGGCGTATAGATGCAGTCGTTGTTTTATAGTGGGTTTGCCGCCTTACGATGCGGTTTGTAGAACGCGTTCCACATCTCATCCGTGTTCAGACACGGATAAAGCGTCGTACATCGGCAAATGCACTCTTCCTGTGCAGACGAGCCGTTCACAACACCACCGCCTGGATTGGTTGCCGAAGCAAAATTCAGCACGCAGACCTTCTTTCCTTGCTTGGCATATACTTCTGCCGCTTCGAGCGAACGTTTCTCGCTGACGATTACATTAGCCTTTTCTGTTTTGTAAACTGAAGGAACAATTACACTCTTGCTTTCAGCTATAAAAACTTGATTTTTTGTTGATTGCTGAACAGCTTGCATCAGAGTTGGATCTGATGTGTATCGCCGTTCAGTATCGCGGAATATCTCTGCGTTTTTTGTTCTTCTGTCAATCATTAAATCACATCCTTTCTTTGTAATCTGAAGGATGGCTTGCTTATTCGTGATAATTAATCACCATAACCATGGCTTTTTAAAGCACTCCTCGGCAATATCTGTATTGATTTGATTTCGATATTCTTGATACGAAATGAGTCGACTATCATAGATTTTATTCTCCGGCGCAAACAATGGCTGACTCCAATACCGCCCGTTGTCATCTTCCATAATAATTGACATAATTGCAGAAAACATGCCCCCGATTACACAATCTTTATGATAGCAAAACTTCACTGTAACTGTATCACCGACCCTAATCTTCTTATCAAAACAACTCCAGTAATTCAGCAGATTATCCTTTGCCCAACGTTCCGCACTATCACTTTCAAAAATGCATGTATCTTTTTGATAATTGCACACGATATTAAAAGTTGAAATATCGGTCTTACCAGCATTTTTAAATTCGTATATTACGCAACACCAATCAGCAGGATTGAAAATATCATCACGATAATGAGCGAAAACTGCGTCTTTCTTCTTTTGCCCGGTTATAGATATTTTCTCAATTTTAGTTACAAACACTTCTATATCACATTTTTGCTTTATGCCATAGCCAGTGCGTTTAATATAGTCTTTATAATCAACTACTTCCATTTCCGGGCGATTCTCAAAAATCAATTTCCGCTCTTTCCGTGCCTCTATACGGTCTTCGCGTTTTTCCTTTCGCTTATCCAACAAGAGTGTGGTAATGTAAGTAACTATACCACCCAATATGGCGCCAACAAGAGCAATTATTACTTCGTTCTCCATATTTTTCACTCCTGTTTAAACATGCGATACATAATCTCCGCAAGAGCATTCTTCAAAGCAACATACTTCTTAGGATCGTTAAAGAGAGCTGCAAAGACCTCTCGACTTTCTTTAAACGAATCCATGGTGGTTCTGTCGTATGCTTTGGAGAATACGCTGTTAACAAAGATCTGTTCGCCGTCCTGTTGAGCGGATTTGCGAAGGACTTCGTCGGTAGACATCTTTTCCATAAGAATGCCAATCAGTATCTTATCGCCTTCGGTAATCTCGCCTGCGTAGTGATCATTGAACTTTTCAATGACTTCTTCGAGAGGGCTCTTTTTACCTTGTTGCGCTGCACCCTTTTTCATTGTAGGGGTTTCGTATTGACCGGCAACATCCTTATCAAGAGATATTGAACCTGTAAAGGTTTCTTCGAGCTTATAGTATTCAAGTGTAACCTTGTTTCCTAAATCCCAAACATCAACCTCATCTCCGGGAAGAAGATGCGCAAGGTAACTGCAGAACACATATTCCTTGTGCAAATCCTTATCAAACATACGGACGATTTGTGTAATGTAGTTATACCACTTTACAAAGCTTCGCACTTGTCTGCGGAACTCATAACGCTGTTGCTGATCCAAGTTGTTGTTATAACGATCCGCAATAGGAAGTAATGCATTGGTAATCTTACCCTGAAGAGAATTGTTCTTTTTATTGTTGTTAGAATCGAGATAGATGGATATAACGGTTTCAATATCCTCGTCTGAATAAACTTTGTACTCACGAAGCTTCTTCTGCGCAGAATAGATCAAATCCACATTAATTTCAGATTCAAGACTTGTTTCGGTGTAGAAGGCTTGGAATGCTTCTTGGATTTCTTCTGCCGTATTAACAAAGTCAAGAACGTAGGTATCCAGCTTGCCGGGACAGATACGGTTCAAACGGCTGATGGTCTGAACAGCCTTAACGTCACGAAGCTTCTTGTCGATTATCATGGTATGAAGCAACGGCTCGTCAAATCCGGTCTGATACTTTTCTGCAACGATGAGAATATCGCCCTGATCGTGGAACACAGCCTTTGTTTGACCCTCCGTTACACGGTTTCCATCTTCATCAAAGTTCATCGTGTTTTCAGAATACTCAGAATTAGGAATTTCGGGATCAGTTACCGTTCCCGAAAAAGCAATCATAACTTGGAGATTATCGTATCCCTCGTTTTTGATATACTTGTCCACCTCGTGAAAATATCGAACAGCCGCCAATCGCGAGGAAGTAACAACCATCATTTTGCCCTTGCCGCCAATTGCTTTCTGCGTAACTTCGCGGAAGGTTTCTACGATAAGAGCAGCCTTTTGCGCAATATTATACGGATGCAATTCGGTATAGCGGCGGATGAGCTTCATCGCCTTGGATGCAGGCACTTCGGGGTTGTCGGGTGTGTTTTTTGCCACCTTATAGCAGGTCTTATAGGTCGTGTAGTTTGCCAACACATCCATAATAAAGCCTTCCTCAATAGCCTGACGCATGCTGTACACGTGGAAGGGATGGAAAGAACCATCGGGCCATTCTTCGCCAAAGATTTCGAGCGTCTTATCCTTGGGCGTTGCAGTAAAGGCATAGAAACTCAAATTCTTATGCTTACCTGCGGCAATAAGCTCTTGGAGGAATTTGTCATTCTCGGCATCGAGCTCGCTTTCTGCCTTGCCTTCAAGCTCTGCATATTCTGCTAACGCTTCGGTCGTATCAGCTAAAGCCATCTTCAGCTTCATTGCGCTCTCACCGGTCTGGCTGCTATGAGCCTCGTCAACGATAACAGCAAAGGATTTACCTGCAGTATCTCCAACCAAATCATAAATCACCGGGAACTTTTGAAGGGTGGTAACAATAATTCGTTTTCCGTCCTGAACTGCTTTCAAAAGATCTTTAGAGCTCTTCTTCTCGTCAATGAGAACAACGCTGCCCAAGGTGTGATCAAAGCCGTTAATGGTATCCTGCAACTGACTGTCAAGAACCTTTCGGTCGGTAACGATAATAACGGAATTATAAACTGCCTTATTTTCTGCATCGTGCAGACTCGCGAGACGGTAAGCCGTCCAAGCAATACTGTTGGATTTACCGGAACCTGCACTGTGCTGAATCAGATAATTATGTCCGGGGCCGTTATCCTTGGTGTGCTGTACCAACTTGCGAACAACGTCGAGCTGATGATAACGAGGGAATATAATCTTTTCGGTAACATCGGTTCGGATCTTGCCGTCGGGAAAGATAATTCTCTTTGTTTCTTTCTGATAGCTGATAAACTTTTGAAGAATATCAAGGAATTTGTCCTTCTGCAATACGTTCTCCCACAAGTAGGCGGTTACGTATCCACCATTGGAGTTTTGAGGGTTACCTGCACCACCGTCTACTCCGGGGCCGTTACTGCCTTGATTGAACGGCAGAAAGAAGGTCTTAGAGCCCATCAAACGTGTACTCATTGCCACCTTATAGAGGTCGACTGCAAAATAAGTAAGGATTCTGCGGTTAAACTGGAATGCTTCTTCTCGCGGATCTCGGTTGGTCATCCACTGTGCAATCGCGTTCTCAATGGTCTGACCTGTCAGTTGATCTTTCAGTTCAATTGCTACGAGAGGGATGCCGTTCACCGCCAGCATCATATCTACGCTATTGTTGTTACGGGGACTATAATGCCACTGACGCATGCACTGGCAAATATTCTCCTGATAATGTGCCGAAGAAAGCTTGTTGAGCTCGGTTTCGGGTTTGAAGTAAATAACCTTAAATTCCTGACCGCGATGCTTAAAACCGTGGCGGAGAACGTTTACCAAGCCCTCCATATCAACGGCGTTTTGGAATGCCTTATAAAACTTTTTGACGGGATCGCTCTTGCAACGCTTTTCAAACAGAGCCCATGCAACAGGCTGTGTTCTCTTAACAAAATCGCAAAGCAATTCAATATCAAGAGCATAGTTTTCCTCGAAGGTGCCATCGGCACTATATTGAAAACCGTCTTTATATCCGGCATCGGTAGCCTTCACCCATCCACCTTCTTCAGAGGTCAAATAGGCTTCTATATCGGCTTCAAATTGTTTTTCATTGTCTGCCATAGATTATACCACCTTTCTTTTTCCGGTAACTACTTCGAAAATGAGAGATTTTTTGTAAGATTCCAAATCTTGAATAAGGGCTTCCTTTTCGGCAATCATAAAATCCACTTTACTGCATTTTGATTCGAGGTACTCACATATCCTCGCTTGTTCTTCTTTATTAGCAGGGAGCGGGATAGGCATGTTTCCAACGATTTGTTTTGTTAAATTTACTATAATTGAGCCCCTACAATACAAATCGATATATGTACCATAAAATGAACTCTTTGAAAATAACCACAAAAAATAATCCATTAGGAGACGTTCGGTGTCAAGTTTGAATTTTGCAAGTCGCTGATTTATAATTCCCGTAGGCATTTCCTCTGTAATTAACATTGATCTTCCGAGAGATCCTACAATCGGGAAAATAATATCTCCCGTTTCAACAATGAACTGCTGCATTTCTTCAATTCTTTCATCTGGCAAATAAAGATTTTTATCCAAATCAACACTTTTCTTTGCTATATGTTCTGGTGTATATACAAGAACATTTCCGGAAGAATTAAGTCTATCAGTAATCAACGAACTACCAAACGGGCCAGCTTTATAGCCAGAAATAAAATATTTCAAGCGGATTACTTCCCATCCAATTGGAATCTTTCCAATCCACTCAACACCCGAATCCTTCATTTCAACATTTGGATCAAGTCCTTTAGTAACCGCTTCGTAGATAATGGATGCCTTCCATGCTTTGTATTCTTCAATACTGGATTTTGCTTCTTCAATCACTGAGTCAATGTGAGTAATTTTTCTATTGAGATATTCTGCAATTGCTTCTTGCTCTGCCATAGGTGGTATTGCAATTATAGAGTTAGCAAAATCCTCAAATTTTATATTGCGACCTTCTCTAATTCCCACAGTCAGAGCATTCATTGCATCCACGAACAATTCATTCTTAAATAAATACTTCAAATAATTCTTATTCAATTGAGTATCTGCATAAAAAACTTGATATGCTGGTGAACATACTCCTTCATAATCTGAACGTTCAAAACCACCTTGAAAGCTGCGCAAACTAATTACAAAATCGTTTTTGTGAACGGTTCTGAATTGTTGAAAATCAGTACCTTCTGCTACTTTAACGACGCCCTCAATCATATCCTGTGGATACATTCCATATTTTTGAGTTGCTGCGAGAAGAACAGGAGTGTTATTTCCTCTTTCGTTTCTTAATGTAAAATGCCACTTGGCTCTTTCGAGTTTCCAATGATTTGGAACTTGTCCCATCCATGTTGTTTGGGAATCTTTATATTCATCGTATCTTTCCATTTTTTATGCCTCACCAAACAACTCGTGAAGTTTTGCCATCAAGCTTTGCTCACGCTCCGCAATACGAGCTGCAATCACATCGCTTTCTTCAATCTTCGTGTATTCATAGAAAGTACGAGTGAAAGGAATTTCGTAGCCTACCTTGGTCTTGGTTTCATCCACCCATACATCGGGATTATATGGCAAAACCTCGCGTGCAATGTAATCCTCTATTTTCTCGGTCAGAGGAATATTTTCGGTGTCGCGCTTAGAAGGATCAGCCACCTTTTTGCCACGCTTCAAAGCAAGGCTTCCATCCTCATTGCGAACAGGGCTTTCTACGACAACCTTGCTATAGCCAAGAGAAATACCATCGACAATTTTACTCTTGCAAACAATGGATTTACCATCCGACTCGACACCCTCATAGGTCTTGGTTTGGAACTCGCCGTATGCCTGAACAATCAACGAACGGCTCGCTTCGGCAATATCGTGGCGCTTGCTACCGATGGGTTTGCGGCGCGCCAAAAAGCACTTGCTTGCATCGATAAGCTGCACTTTGCCTTTTCGGTGTTCCGGCTTGTCCTTATTAATAATCCAAACATAAGTAGCGATACCGGTATTATAGAAGGAGTCGTTGGGAAGCTGAACAATAGCATCCAGCCAGTCATGCTCTTCAATCAGATAACGGCGGATATTGCTCTGACCGCTATCGGCATCACCCGTGAACAAGGACGAGCCATTCTGAATGATTGCCATTCTTCCGGTATCCTTGAGCTTTTTAACACCGTTGAGAAGGAACAGCATCTGTCCGTCGCTCTTGCTCGGAAGTCCGGGAGCGAAGCGGCCTGCTTCGCCTTTTTTATATTCGGCTTCAACAACAGTTGCTTCGCGCTTCCAGTCTATACCGAACGGAGGGTTCGAAATGACGAAGTCAAACTCATAACCCGCGAATTTATCATCCGAAAGAGTGTCGCCAAACTGCATATTATCGGGGTCACATCCGTGAATCATCGTATCTGCAACAGCGATACCCATGGTGAAGGGATTGATCTCTTGACCGAAAGTTTGAACGGAAGCATTGGTGTCCAACTGCTTGAGGCGTTCTTCCATACAAGTAAGCATCTGACTCGTACCCATCGTCATATCATACACGGTGCAGTGGATGCCATCTTCGTCGTTAACGTTTTCGTTATCGGTGAGAAGAAGATCACACATAAGGTAGATGATATCACGGCTTGTGAAGTGTGCTCCGGCTTCCTCATTATAAGACTCGGAGAACCATTGAACAAGCTTTTCAAAGATGTATCCCATATCAACCGTAGAAATGCGATTGGGGCTCATATCAAGATCCTTAGCAGAAAAATCTACTATGACCTGATACAGAACACCTGCTTCAGCCATACGGTCGATTTGCGCGTGGAAGTTCATTCTTGCGAGAATTTGCTGAACGTTATCCGAAAATCCGGCTATGTAATCGCGGAAATTTTCTTCAATACTGTTAGGATCGGTAATCAGCTTCGGGAAAGTATAGTTACTCGTATTGTAGAACTGATATCCCGATGCTTCCTTCAAAAAGCCAACCTTGAGCTCACCAAAGCTCTCGTATTCTTTATTAGCATCCAGTACCGCCTGATGTGTAGGCATCAAACAGTCGTGAAAACGCTTGATAATACACATTGGAAGGATAACCAATCCGTACTCATGGGGCTTGAATGCGCCAAAAAGAGAGTTGGCTGCATTCCAAATTAATCTTGCGTTCTCTTGGACTCTGCGTCCAACTTCATTTATTTTTGCTTCACTCGTAGTCATCTTCATATTCCTCCGTTTGTTGTTTCATATTTTCTATAGCTTTGATTGCGGCATCAATCGGTACGCCGCGCCAATCGTCAAGTTTCGCATCGGCAGAATAAAGAACTCTTGCACGCAGAACCTCGGTTGAGAATGTTCTTGGAACTTTGATAAGTTCTTCTAATCGCGATGTAAAATAGTGCAATTGCTCTGGAACGTCATTGTGGTTGAGAACGTGAGCTTCGATTTCATTTCGATATTCCTTGAGCTGTATTATAGTTGTAATTAATTGCTCTTTGAACTCGCCGTCAACAGATTCCGTCCATTCAATCAACTCATCATACACCCACAACTCATCACGACGGGAAATGATATCCCGAAGACGATTATAATCATCATACGGCTTTTTAACCGCAGGACGTTCATTAAGCAAGCGTTTCAAAGCGCTTACTCGATAACCAAGTTCCGATTGTGGAGTTAAAACCAAAATATCCTTATTAGGTGTTGGATTCCATTTTAATTTCTCGTGCGAGAAATAAGCAAAGTCGTCGGTCACTAAATCGAACCAATACTCAACCGGGATGATATGCAGAGCATCGGGAAGGTTGTCTTTGATGGCCGAAATAATCGTAGGATTACAGTCAGAAAGAACTGTTGTAATATTATCAATTCCTATATTTTTTATAGTCGCTGCGATTTCCAAGGTATTAACGCCAAAAAGAACATCGTATATTTTGATACCGTCATCAAGGCTTATAAATATTGTATAATAATCCTTGTCCGTTTTTCCGGACAGAATCGCAATTTTAGAGGGAGGGGTTTGCGTTTTCCGCAACTCTTCCTTTTGATTTACCCAACGATTAAATATTTGCCCAATCGCCTGACGGGAAACAGATTCCTGAAATTGCATATGTATTTTGCTGTAGCTATTGTTCTCCATAACTCTACGTGCAATTTCATCTTCAAGTCGATAAGTTACATTATCTAATCTCGATGCAAAATCAATTTCTTTGGCAAATATATGGCGGCATTCGCTATTCAAACATCTCCATTTATAAAAATTGTACTGGAGCTGAATAACACGCTTTCTTTCACCTTCACAAATGAGTTCTTGATATGTTTTGGAGAAAAGATCTTGAATGCGAATAACCTCACCACCGCAAATCGGGCATCGCTCTACTTCGGGTTCTTTCAACCAAGCATAGTAGTAATTGGCGCCGCCCTTGCCATTTTGAACAAAGAGCTTATCCTGACCGAGTAGGGCAGTTCGTTCTTCATCCCATTCGCGAAATATGCGTTTAGCCATTTCAAAGCTCCTTTCTCTACAGAGATCCAATTATATTATAACACAACTCGCAATATATTACCACCACCTGCTTTACAATTTAACAAATTATTTATTTCTTTGCCACCACTTGCTTTACGAAATGCTATATACTTGCAAGAAAAAATCTTGTATAATGATGTCGTACAGAGATCCAGTACCGTTTTTGTTTGCAATCAAAGCCGGCTGAGGGTAGATTTTAACGGTTGGAAATAAATTTTATCAAGGAGGAACTTTTATGAAAGTTACCTTTTTAAGCGCAAACACCTATGACGACCCATCAAAGAACAATGGCGACTGTATCCTCGTTGATAACGGAACAGAGCTTGTGATTTTTGATTGCGGTTGCGAAGAACACGCAATGCGCGTTGTTGAATATATGGAAGCCAATTCCTACGAAAAAGCGAAATTGGTTCTCTCTCACAACGACGCAGACCATTTTGATGGTATTCCGTACCTCATCGAACAAGGCGTTCTCTCTGAGGTCTACACACTTCTCCTGTTGAAGTACAAGGACGAGCTGTTGGACAGAATCAACGATAAACGCCGCACCCGAGACTCAATTGCCAAAAGCATCGAAGAGATTTACAGTAACATCTACTCCCTTTCGGGAGAGGTCACGCTGAAGGATATCTTCGCCGATACGAAGGTTGCAACAGGCATTACCATTCCGGGGCCTGACAAAGAGTATTCGTTGGATGCAGTGGCAAAACGAATTGACAGCAGAGAAAGCGACGACATTGACAAGGAAACCATCGTTAATGCTGTCAGCACTCAGCTTTCCGTTGATTTTGGTTCGGGCAAAAAACTCCTTCTTACCGGAGACAGTAGCTTTGCGGCTATCGAAAGCACCGTCAAATCTCACTCTGCTATTCAGTTGCCGCACCACGGAAAACTGGCACAAGCAGAAGAGATTTTCTCCGTAAAAGACAACGCCACTATATATTACGTTTCCGATAATACCGGAGACAGCAATGGTGGCTCGGACAAGCTCCGTGAAAAATACCCAAGAGGGCGATCTATTTATAATACCATAAATGGTGACCAGACATGTACTGCGGAATCATTTAAGGTTACCGCACGCGTCGGTACGTATTTCATAGGAGAGTAATCATGAGGTATTTAATACACGAAAGCCAGCTTTATGAAGCTCGGGCAAGGTGTGAATATCTATATGATGTGTTCAAGCTGTACTTCCTTCCGGGTAAGCCGGAAGGAAGTTATACACCTTTCATTCCGGTAGGTAGCGAAGGAGAAGATGTTTTATTCATCACTGGACACGCTAATTATGTTCATTCGTATCTTGGCGCTTACTTGAACTCCATCCCAGAAAAAGAAATTGTAATTACAAGCTGTATGGGACAATCTTTCACAAAGTATGCAGGCAAAAAAACAATCTACGTTCCTGATATTCACAAAAAATATTGTGATATCCATGATGGGCACGCCTACGGGTTTGATTTTAAGATTTCGGATGCAGAGCTTGATTTTTACAATGCCGACGGAGATATTAAAACCAGAATCGAGAAAGCGTATACTCGTTTGTAAGGAGGACTTATGAAATTAGAATTACTTGATGCTTACAACATCCGCGCAAGGCTTAGCGCCAGCATTATTTTGCTGGCGCCGATAGCCATTACAGTTTTTGTATGCTTTGATGAGATACACAATATCGCTACTTCTGCAGTATTCATAGGTCTGTTTTTGGCATTCACAAATTATATTCCGATTCTTTTACGAATGGTATATGGAAGTAAACAGTATTCTGTTAATTATGCCGCGGAATTCTTAATGCCAAGCGATCCCACAATAAGCTTAAATTCAAAGCACCGTTACTACGAGATATTAGCAGATCTTGAAACTTCATTTGAGTTGTTCCTTCACCCCGATGATACCGACGAATTTAGAAAGTGTTGCGAAAGTGCTGTCGCTTATTTGAAAACACGTACAAGAGAAGATCATCTTGTACAAGAGGAAAATATTAATTACGGTTTTTGCAGAAATCTTTTGCGCAGCAAATATATAGGCATTTTAATTTGTATAAGTATGTGCTGCCTTATCGCCGTATATAGTCTTTTAACCTACGAATCCATTTCAGAGATCCCTACTGTACATTATTTTGCGTTTGCAACAAACATTGTCATGATTCTGTTTTGGTGTGTAGGTGTAACCCAACGAGCACTTGATAATACGGCGAAAACTTATGCTCGAACTTTGATCGCAGCCATTGATACACTTAAATAACCGTTTCAAACCAAAAAGAAAAAACCTTCGGGAGTGGTGTTCCCGAAGGGTGATATGCATTAACCGAAGTATTTATCCAGCAATTCGCGGTGAGTTTTGCTTTTCTTGATGATGCGAAAGGCGTAGTCGCAGGTGAAGTCGATGAGCCATTCGCGGGGGACGATCTCGAAGTTATGGGCTTTTGTGATGCGTAGCCAGCCGCGGTTGATCCATCGGCGGACGGATTCGTGCTCGTAGCCGAGGATGGTTTCCACTTCCTTTGGGGTTATGACGTCGGGCAGGTCGTACCACTGATCGTCCAGCCATGGGCGGAAGTCCTCGGGTACCTGATGCGGGTAGAGGTAGTATTTATCGGGTTCACGTTTACCGGGGCTATTTGAGGTAAAGGTTACGGGGATGAAATACTTCTCGGGGTGCTCGGTACTGTCCTTTATGTATGCTTCGAGGTCTTTTCGCAGGACGGTGTAACGGCGGGTTTTCTTGCCGCTGTCCTTGCAGGGGATCATTCCGTTTTGGAGCATCCACGCACACTTGCGTTTGCTGATATGTAAGATCTTGCAGATCTGCTCAGCGGAAAGCTTTTCGCCTTTCTTTGCTTTATTCGTCATGGCTCATCCTCTCCCGCTGCCGTCTTTGCCATACGGTCTCGTCGTCGGTAGTGGCGGCGAGGTAATCGATAAAGTCGGCTTTGCTGATCAGCCGCTTGCCTCGGTATGCATATGCGATGAGCTTGCCCTCGTTGATCGCTGCGTGGATGGCGTTCTTGCTCACGTGGATCAGCCTTGATGCTTGGAGCGCGGTGATCACGTCGGGGCATTTACGGAGGAGGTGCTCCAGCCCTTTTATCTTTTCTTCGGTTGTCATCGTGTGACTCCTTTCGGTTTTGTCAGCACAAAGGATATCACAAAGAAACGCAAAGTCCAGAGAGAATCGGGGCTCTATTGAAATTTTTATAAAAATATGATATAATATTCTCAAAGATATGCGGCAAACAAAAGTGACCACCCGTCCCTTTGGCCTTGAGAAAGCCGTGCATTTTTCTCGGAATGGGCAATAAAGCGGTCACTAATTGCGGGAAATTTGCGGAAATTAGGGATAGTGAGGGACAGAGAGAGCCTGTGTGACAGCTGCTCGAAATCAGTTTGCGCTCACGCGCACGAGGGTTCGAATCCCTCTCTCTCCGCCAAAAGACCGCAATTCTCACGAATTGCGGTCTCTCCTTTGCTTTGTAAACAGTTGGAAAATTGTGAGTTTGACTAAGGAGGTTACCAACAGTGAAAAGAGCAATTATTTCTGTTGTAATTGTTATTGTTCTTCTCGTCGGTTTTATCGTGTGTATCCCGTTGGTGAATGATTTTTCGGCGAAGAATATTGAAAAGCAACTCATAGAGATTGCTCTTCCCGATAATACAGAGTTGATTGAATCTCTATCCAAGGCAAACAAACTCGTTGGAAACGGTAATGGTATGCAGTATTTCGGCGCTGTGCTGATTAGGAGTGAGCAATCACTTGACGAACTATCTGCCTACTATTCCCAAAAACTCGACAATATTGTTGTAAAAGAGCAAAAAAAAGCAAGAATCGAGTGTGTGGAGCACGGAGAACTTTTCTTTAATACACATGTCACCGAAACAGAGGATTATTTTATCGTGTATCTGTTTGGGGAAGGACTCCCTCTTTTTTCGAATTTAGATATTCGTGGGCATTGAAATAGCACGGCGAAAACAGAAACGGTTCTGTATCATTTTTTCAATTCCAATTTATCGAAAAGAATTTACCGACCCTTCAAGTCCCGCCTCGAAAACAAAAGCCCCAATTCGACTTTGTGTTCCCGGCAAGAATATATGTATAACCTCTATGGATGCAATGAATAAAAATCAGTAACAATAGGAAACAGGACTATCATTCAGAAATGGGTGGTAGCCCTGTTCTTATATACAGGGAAGGTGGCAGTATGGTATTATGGGAGAGAAAAATATTTGAAAAAAGTTGTAAGATTTTTGAAAGTTCGGAGTCTTATAGGTGAAAGGAGGTGGTAGGTGATGGAGTTTGAAAAGATATACAGTACATATTTCAATGACGTGTTCCGATACATCCGCAGACTATCCGGCAATGAACATATTGCAGAGGAAATCACAGTAGATACGTTCTTTAAGGCTATGAACTCTATTGATAGTTTCCGTGGAGACTGTGACATTCGTGTTTGGCTGTGCCAGATTGCCAAGAATAGTTACTTATCATATCTAAAAAAGTCTGGACGCATTGACAATATCGAGGATGCCGAACTTCTAAACATCGCCGATCCAAACGAGACCGTCGAAGAAAAGTTTGTTAGGCATGATGAAGCTGTACAGATACAAAAGGTGCTCCACGATATTCCCGATCCATATAAAGAAGTCTTTATGTGGAGAGTATTTGCAGAGTTAAGTTTTAAGCAGATAGGGCAGATATTCGGTAAATCTGAAAATTGGGCTTGTGTTACCTATCACCGAGCAAGAAATAAGATTAAAGAAAGATTGGAGGTCGATTACCATGAAGAATAAGTGTAATATTATCAGAGATATTCTCCCTCTGTATGTTGAGGATATGGTAAGTGCTGACACCTCTGCTTTTGTAGAAGAACATTTGGAGAAGTGTGCAGAGTGCCGTGCTGAGTTAGAGGATATGAAAAAGTCCAATGGACTTGAAAAGAATAATGTTTCGGTAGAAGACGAGTTCATGCCCTTAAAGGCATTCAAGAAGAAGTGGTACAGACAACTTAATTTGATTATGATTGTCTGTGTTTTGGCAACAGCCTTTATTACAGGGATTGGAGCCTACCTTTCGTTGCGTATCACCGCTGCACAGGAAACGTGGGTAGGCAATGCAACTTTTGATTTTGACGGAGGCAGTTTTATGAGTGTGATTTTGATTTTCCTTGGATTTGCAATCGTTTTTGGAGTAGTTCAAATGCTGTTATCCAGCAAGGTCAGAAATGCTCTGATTAAGTATTTGCCGATTGCCGTGACCGTAGCTGGTCTGCTGTTTTGTCTGGTAACATACATGGGTATCTTTGGTACGAGTTCTCCAAGTGTAGTAGCAGAAAATCAGTATTTTGCTATATTCCTTTGCATCCCTATTGGCGGTGCTTTTGTTGGTAGTTTGTTGGGTTTGCTGTTATCTAAGATTACGGGTAGAAGTATCAGCCAAACTTGAATTTGTTGAACTAAATACTGACCGATAGGAGCAAGGTTGAAATACACCTTGCTCCTTTTCATTTGCCTGCGGTGGGGACCTCGTTTTATGTCATCTAATGAATAAATCTACATCGGGTTTTGGATTTTAGCCTCTGGGAACACAAAAGGGAATTGGGAGAAACAAAAAGAGGAAGCACATTTGTGCTTCCTCTTTCGTGGTGCGGAAAACGGGACTTGAACCCGTACGGTGTGAACCACACGCCCCTCAAACGTGCGCGTCTGCCTGTTCCGCCACTTCCGCATTCCCTGGAACGGTTTATAGTATACTACATTTTTGTTTGTTTGTCAAGCATAAATTAAAAAAAACTCTGCAAATTCGAAAAAATAATTTTCGAGCTTGCAGAGTTTCTTTTTATACCGATTCAATGGCGCACAGAACGGTGTCCAAAGAGGCAATTTTTGCAATCCGATTCGGCTTGTTGGATTTTTTTCGAAGGATCATAGTGGCTTCGATGCCGATATGGTTTACAATGCCGGTACGGGGCGGGGTGATCTCAATCTCGCACAGTCTATGTTCTTTCGTGAGCGTATCCATGAGCTCGTTGAGTTTGGCGGCGTCGGTGCATTCTATGTAGATCTTCGCGTTGTATTTGCCGTGCTTGCCCGAGCGCTCGAACGTGGTGAGAAGCGCAAAGGAGAACATAGCGATCACGGTGCAGATAAGTGCGCCGGTGTAAAATCCGAGACCGCAGGCGATGCCGATCGCAGCTGTTGCCCATAGGCCGGCGGCGGTGGTAAGACCGGTTACCATCGTCTTACCGCGGACGAGGATCGTGCCGGCGCCCAAAAAACCAATGCCGGAAACGACCTGTGCGGCAATTCGGAGGGGATCGGCACCGGTGTAGCCGAGAACCTCAACCGCGTAAACCCCCGTCATGACGGTAACGGCAGAACCGATGCACACAAGAATATGCGTGCGGAGGCCGGCGGCTCTGCCGCGGAATCCGCGTTCAAAGCCGATAGCGCCGCTGAACAAGGTGGCGATGAGTAATCGAAAAACAACTGTCTCAAAGGACAAGGGGGAAGAGAAGAGCAGCGTGTTCAAAAAGTCCATAAAGGAACCTCTCTTTTAAAATAATGAATATTATAACACAAGTTTTAAGAAAAAGCAACACGAATTATTTTTTCATGCGGGACATCTGTCGCTGTGCCATTACGAGCCCGTAGTAGATTCCTTTTTGACGCATAAGCTCCTCGTGCGAGCCGATTTCGGCAATACCGCCTTTATCGAGAACGAGGATCCTCGTGGCGTTGCGCAAGGTGGAGAGACGGTGCGCGATCGCAAGCGTCGTACGATCGGCGGTGAGTTTCTGGAGAGAATCCTGAATTTGCTTTTCCGTTTCGGTATCGAGGGAAGCGGTGGCTTCGTCGAGGATCAGGATTCTGGGGTTATGGAGAAGCGCACGGGCGATGGCAACGCGCTGGCGTTCGCCGCCGGAGAGCGTGTGTCCTTTTTCTCCTACCTTTGTATTGTATGCATCCGGCAGTTTCATGATAAAGGCGTGTGCGCCCGCAATTTTTGCGGCGTCTATTACCTCATCACGGGTAGCGGACGGTTTGGCGTAGGCAATGTTGTCGTAGATCGTGCCTGCGAAGAGGAACGTTTCCTGCAGCACTACGCCGATTTGCGAGCGGAGAGAGTTCTGTGAGATATTGCGGATGTCTACGCCGTCGATACGGACGGTGCCCTCATCGGCGTCATAGAGGCGCATGACGAGGTTGATGAGCGTGGATTTTCCGGCGCCCGATTTGCCGACAATACCGATCATTTCACCCGGATGGATTTCCACGGATACGTTTTTGAGAACGGCGGTCGTGTTGTCGTAGCCGAAGGATACGTTCTCAAGGGTAATGTGTCCCTCAATGTCAAGCTCTTGGGCATCATCCCGATCCACAATGTCGATCTGCTCATCCATGACGTCAAAAATTTTCACAATCGAGGTCATAACGCGGGCGAGGATGCGGGGGACGTTCGAGAGCATGCGAAGCGGTCCGTAGAGGATGCTCACGTAGGCGGAAAACTGGGACATTTCGCCGAGTGTCATCGTCCCACCGAGAATTTTGGATCCCACGTAGTAGAGAAGAAAAAACTCACCTATGCCCATGACGAAACCGAGCCACGGGAAGAGGAGTCCCCAGAACCGTTCGTTGGAAACAGAGGTGTCTCTTTCGGCGGTGATCGCGGCATCGTAGCGTACTTCTTCGCGTTTCTCCATACCGAACGCCTTTACGACGCGGATGCCGGAGAAAATATCGTGCAGGATCGTGTTGGCGTGCGCGGTTTTCGTCCACTGACGGTGATAGCGGCGCCGGATCGTTCCCCAGAACAGACGGTTCAGGTACAAAACGATAGGCATCGGCAGAAGGATCATGAGAGCAAGTCGCCAGTCATAGGCAAAAAGGATCGTGCTTACAGCGAGGAGCGTTACGATCTGCTCGATGATCGATCCGATCTCCGACGACAGAAAATTCTGTACGGTGGCGGTGTCCTGCGATACGCGGCTGATGAGCTCCCCCGAGGTGCGCTTGGATATGCGGGAGATGGAGAGCATCTGAATACGCTCGAATACGAGTTCGCGCAGGCGTACGGTGATGTGGGTGCTCGCCTCGACCTGCACGAGCGTGCGCAGAACGGCGATCGCCTTCGTTATGAGATTGACGACAACGAGGGCAAGAATGACCGTCAGAAACTGCCAGAGGATCGGTTTTTCGGCGGCCTTGATGTAATCGTCGACCAGGATGCGGTTCAGATACGGAGGGAGCAGATTTAGTGCGGCGATGATAAAATAGAGGAAAATCGACGCAAAAATTTGAAAGCGGTACGGGCGCGCAATTTCCCACAGCCGCCCTATGTACTGCCGCTTATCCGCGCAGTAATCACAAACGGAGGATCCGGGGCGGAACGGACGGCCGCATTTTTCGCAGGTGTGTTCTTCGCCTTCGCCGGCATTTTCCGGCAAATCACCGTGTTCCAGTATATAGTTAATCTTCTTTATAAAGGCGGCGAATCTGTCTTTTTGGCGCATATCGGCGCGGCAGAGGATGCGGGAGTCTCCGTTTTTCATCGTACACTCCGCGAAAACGCAGCCTACTCCGGCACGAAACGCAACCTCGGCGATCTCGTCGAGCCTAATGGATTCCGTCAGCGTGCCCGCCGTGTAAAGAACGATGCGGCCGCTGAGAAGCGCTAAAATACCGTCTGCTTTCGTGTATGCATCTTCTGATAGATCGCGGCGGAGATTGAAGGGAAGCGCCAGCTTCACGTCATTCGGTTCAATTGACGGATCCCACTCGCAAAGACGCGCGGTGAGAGATTTTCTTTTTTGCATGGATTTTGTAACTCCGTATAAATTCGTGTGTATCAGAGATACAGCTCAATCTTTTTGTAACTGTTTTTGTCGAGGGCGGAAAGATCCGGTATATCGTAGCGGTTGCCGTCCACGTCGGTGATGACGACGCGATTTTTGTCTACTTTCAGAAAACTGCGTGCCGCATCCTTGAGCGTAAAGGTGATCTCGCCCGCCGCCGTTGTCGCGGTGCAGTAGGCGTAGCCGTACTTGTCCTTCACGGAGCGGATAGAGGTGAGAACAGGCGCGTAGTATTTTCGCTCAAGTTCCCGCCGCATAAGATCGGCGGTTTCTTTCGGAAATACGGAGAGATCGGAGATCATACCGAGTTCGTTTTTGTCCGTATCCTGCACGGAGATGTACGACTCCGGATGATCAAAAGGAAAGGATCTGTGGAGGAAAATACGGTCGTATTCTTTCGTCTCGGTCTCGCCTTCCTCGTTTGGCGCGGTCAAGGTGAGTGTGAGGAATTCGTTTTTTTCGCCGATTGTGGCATTGTCCGGTGTCAGATACAGTATCGAGACGACGTCGCCGAGGGCTGTTTTCTTATCGTTCATATGTGCTCCTTTCGTCATTCCTCGATACCGATGTTCTTCATTGCATCGAGTTGGAGTTTGTAGAGTTTATAATAGATTCCTTTTTTCTGGAGAAGCTCGGCGTGCGTGCCGAATTCCGGCATTTTTCCGTTCTCCACGACGATCAGCTTGTCTGCATCCCGCAGGGTGGAGAGACGGTGCGCGATCATGATCGTGGTGCGACCGACGACCAGTTTTTCGAGCGCCGTCTGGATTTTTCTTTCCGTTGCCGTGTCCATGGCGGCGGTCGCCTCGTCAAGAATCAGAATTTTCGGGTTGCGGAGAATCGCGCGTGCAATGGAAAGGCGCTGGCGCTCACCGCCCGAAAGATCCTTGTTGCCAAAGCCGATCTTCGTGGCGTACGCATCCGGCAGCTTTACGATAAAGTCGTGCGCGCCCGCAATTTTTGCGGCCTCGATCACTTCTTCATCCGTTGCGTCCGGATTTGCGTATTTGATGTTTTCGAGGATCGTGCCCATAAAGAGGTATGTTTCCTGCGAGACGATCGCGATATTTTTTCGGAGATCCTCAAAAGCGATATCCTTGACGTTCACGCCGTCGATAAAGATGCCGCCGCTCGATACGTCGTAAAGGCGGATGAGGAGATTGGCAAGGGTGGATTTGCCCGCACCGGTGTGTCCGACGATGCCGATCACGTGTCCGGGTTCTATGTCAAAGGAAATGCCGTCGATGACCTTGCGGTTCTTCTCATAGGAGAACTGCACGTCACGAAATTCGACGCGGCCGGCGGGGTTTTCGAGCCGTACGGGGTTTTCTATTTCAATTACGTCGGGGGTGGCGTCCATAACCTCAATGAGGCGGCTCATGGCGTTCATGCTGTCTGCCGCCATATAGGTCATATCCACGAACAGATACATAGGACTGTAGACCATGTTCATGTACGCTGTGAACGTAAGCAGGGTGCCGTAGGTCATCTTGTCCTCAATGACCATCCAACCGCCTACCGCGAGCATGATGATATTGCTGAGATAAAAGAGAAAATTGATGCCGGTAAACGAAACGGCAGAGAAGCGGCGCGACGTGCGCTCCGCATTTGCGGAGGATTCACTCGCTCTGCCAAATCGGGCGGTCTCTTGTGATTCCTTGGAGAATGCTTTTACTACGCGCATTCCGTTCAAAACGTCGCTTAAGATCGCGTTCATGCGGCGGGAACGGTTGTAGCGGCGGGAATGAAGCACGTCCATTTTGCCGAACAGTTTCTTTATGAGGAAGAAAACGATCGGAAACGGCAAAAGCGAGAGAAGCGTGAGCGCGGGGTTCATCGTCAGCATGATGATGATCAGTGCCGCGACCTGTACGATGTTTACGAGAAAATAGGGAAGACCGTCGCAGAAAAACCAATAGATCGTCGTGGCGTCGCGGTTTACCTGATTCATAAGTCCGCCCGTCTGGCGGCTGGTAAAAAAGCGGAGAGAGAGCCGTTCGATGGAGGTAAAGATCGTCGTTTTGAGATCATACGTCAGCTGGGCGGCGATCGTAGAGGTAACGATGCTGTTGATGGAGGAGAAGATCACAGAGAGGATTTTTGTGGCGAGAATGATCCCGAGAACGAGGAAGATCTGTCCGTAGAAATCGCCTGCCGCGTCGAGTACCTCGTCGTAGTAGAAGCCTGAGGATACGTAGGGGGCAAGAATACCGATGAGGCTGTTGAAAACAAGTACGATGCATACGGCGACAATCTGCTTTTTGTATTTTATAAGCAAAGATCCCGTGCGAGAGAGAATTTTTGCGCGGTCCATGCATTTGGCGCACAGTTTACGGGCGGGATCGATATAGCGGTTGCCGCATTTCGGGCAGTACAACTCCATGCGGCTTTTTTCTTCCGCATCCTCGGGTGGGGTGATCTTACCGTTTTTTATGAGATCATTCAGGTACTGGACGCCTGTGAACGCGTCGTTTTTGAAGGAGTTCGAGAGATTGGTGAGAAGAACGTACGTACCGTCCTTCCGTTTTGCCGTGATCCGTGCGGTGGAAAGGAGCTCTTCCACTCTAACGGATTCGACCTCGGAAAGGGGGGTGACGTCCCACTCGGTCTCTTCAAAAAACGACTCCGTACGGTCACCGGGGCGTACGGAATGCGCCTCTTTTTCGCGGCGCACGTCCGAACCGCCGACGACGAGAATTTCCGTGTCCGTTGCGAGGATATACTGATCACACCGAACGAAATCACGGTTTAGATCCAGTCGGAAGGCAAGACGGATATCCGTCGATTCAATGCCCTTCGTTTTGAGGTGTGTCTCTAATGTTGCCGGCAGAAGATGGGGCTCGGCGGGGTTAAAATACCATCTTGCCGTAATCGTTTTTTTCATGTGTTTTCCCTTAATTTACGTTTCGTTATGCGGATGTTTCTTCATTGACTATATTGTATTGTATAATCGGTGTATTGTCAAGGCAAGGAACCAAAAACATTTGTTTTTGAAAGGTGAATTTTTGTTTTTGAGGAAAAAGTATTTTCATTTTCCGTGCGGCATGGTATAATTAAAAAAAAGACAGAAGGAGCGGCACCGCGTGCCCAATACGACTATGTATGCAGAAAACGTTCAGAAGCTTGCCTGTGCGATAGAAGAGAATATCGAAAAAGTGATTTTCGGCAAAAAAATGCAGATCCGTTTCGTCATTACCTCTATGCTGTGCCGCGGACATATTCTTCTTGACGATATTCCGGGTACGGGCAAAACCACGCTTGCCAAGGCGCTTGCGAAATCGGTAAGCGCCGAGTGCCGCCGTATCCAGTTTACGCCGGATCTTCTCCCCTCGGACATTACCGGTATCAATTATTTCAATCAGAAAACGGGCGAGTTCGTTTTCCGTCCGGGTCCCGTGTTCACCAATATCCTTTTGGCGGACGAGATCAACCGTACCACGCCGCGTACGCAGTCCGCGCTTCTCGAATGTATGGGAGAGGGGCAGACCACCATTGACGGCGTAACCTATACGCTCAAAAGCCCGTTTCTCGTGATCGCAACGCAAAACCCGATCGAATCGCAGGGAACGTTCCCTCTGCCGGAGGCGCAGACCGACCGATTCTTTATGAAGCTCTCCCTCGGTTATCCGGATCGTGAGAGTGAGAGAAATATTCTCTCCGAGCACGGAAGCGCCTCGCCGCTCGACGATATCTCCGCGGTTGTATCCGCCGAGGAACTGGAGGCGGCGTGCTCGTCGGTCTCGAAGATCACCGTCAGCGACCGGATCAAGGATTATATTATCGCTATCGCCAACGCGACGAGAGAGAACGAGCGGCTTCGTCTGGGCGTCAGCCCCCGCGGAACGCTTTGCCTTATGCGTGCGGCGCAGGCATTTGCCGCTATAAACGGCAGAGATTTCGTTTTGCCGGACGACGTGAAGGCCGTCGCAGTGCCGGTGCTTTCCCACCGCGTCATCTCCCGCTCCCAGAATACGCTTCGCGTTACCGATTCCAACGAGGTGATCATCCGTTACGTTCTCGATATGATCCCCGCCCCTATTGAATAAGTCTTCGAAAAGGAGCAGATGCTTTGTACATCATACTTGCCGTTCTGTCGGGGATTTTGCTCGTGTATCTGATTCAGTATAAGCTGTACGCAAAAAAATCCTTCGACGGAATCACTTATAACGTAACACTCAATACAGCCGAGGTGTTCGAGGGCGAGGACGTTCTTTTCTACGAGGAGATCAGCAATACGAAATGGCTGCCGCTCCCGTTCTTAAAGGTGGAAACATATCTGCCTGGCGGGCTCCGGTTCCGACTGATACAGAGCGACTCGGACGGAAAGAGAAGGAGTTTCTTTACCTCTTCGATACAGAGTGTGTTTGTTCTCAAACCGTATGAGACGATCCGGCGCACCTGGCGGGTAAACTGCGACGTGCGCGGCGCCTATACGCTCGGTGAGGTTATGGCGGTAACGAACGATCTGATCGGCTTCAATCAGCAGTCCAGACAGATTACCGTGCCGCCCACCGCCAGAAATCAGTTGGTCGTTCTGCCGCGAACGTTAGAACTGGATAAGGAGTTTACCTCCTCCAAATATCTGAGCGGAGATATTCTGGTGCGCCGAAGCATCGTCAGCGATCCTCTCCGCATCGCAGGCGTGCGGGAATATGTGAACGGCGACCCGATGAACCGCATCAACTGGAAATCCACCGCTGCCCACAACGCCCTTATGGTAAACGTGGAGGAGTATACTCAGCGCCATAGCTTCCGTATTATTTTGAACATGAACTCCCGTGACATCGAGCGGGTGCCGGGGCCGCCTGCGATTCCCTCGCTTGTCGAGGACTGCATTACGATCGTGGCGTCGATCCTTGATACGGTCGCAACGGAGCATATCGGCGTCAGAATCGTTACCAACGTAATGCCCGATGAGGCAGACCCTCTTATGAGCGCCGCTCTCGACGATACGGACGAGATAGGGAAGAGCATTTTTATTTCGCCGTCCTTCTTTGGCACCACGGATATGATCGCCGCTCTTCGCTTTCTTGCCCGCCTGCCTATGCGGATTGATTTGTCAGTCGAGAAGATGCTCGACCATATCGTAGCGCATCCGGAGGTGTATGTCTCGGACGGAAATCTCGTGTTCGTGTCTGCCTATATCAGCGAGCGGATGATCTATTTCGCCAAAGAGATGGAAAAACGAGGCGTTTCTGTGATTTTCTATATCACCGGTTCGGTCAGCAACGCTGCCATTATTCCCGATAACGTAAAAGTGTTTTTCAAGATCAAGCCGGAGGCGGCTCCGGAAAAAGAAAAGGAGGCGGTATCGTGAATACGCGTACGGTTGACTGCATCTATCACGGGCTCTCCTTTTTGGCGGTGATCAGCGTTCTTTCGCCGCTTATGATGCTGTTCTTTTTCTTCCTGATCGGCGACTCCGTTCTTTGGAGCGTCTTTTTATCGGCACTGTTCTTTTTATCCGGATACGGCATGCAGGTGTTGTACGCGAAGATGGCAGGTGCGTATCGCTATCGAAATCGCTATGAATCCGGTGCGGGGAATGGCAGACGCTTTACGGTGGCGGCATCGGCGGGACCCGTAGCCGTTTCTCTGCTTCTTTCCTTTTTTGCATCGTTTCTTTTTGAGTATCTTTTCCGTCTTCGCTACGAGGCGGGACTTACCGACGCGTACAATCTTGACTCCCCGCTTCCGTTTATCGGGGCGGTGGGAATGTTTTTGGCGCTTCTTTCCGGCATCGTTTTGTGGTTCTATCCGCCGGAACGGCTTGCGTCTGTCCGCGTCGTTGTAACGGCGGTGGTTTTGTTTTTCATCGCGGGGCTCTTTTTCGGCGGTTCGACGGTCATTGTGGGTTCCTTGATCGTGTTTTCGGTCTGCATGGTGCTCATTCTCAATCAGTCGCATATTTCCCGCAGTTTTCGCGGATCGGTGGTGTGCGTGCTCACCGGTGAGGCACGGCTCTATAACACGAAGCTGACGCTTTTGTTCCTCGGCGGCATGCTGCTGGCCGCCTTCGGTCTTGCGGTAGTGTTCGGTGGACTGTGGAGCGTTCTGCGCGGGGCTTTGTACGTGTTTCTCTATAACGTGCTCCGTTCTGAGGACAGTAAAGAAGCTGAGAGGTACTACGATGCAGAGCTGGCGGCAGGCGAGTTTAGGAAAGCCGTGTACGGCGGATCGGCTTTTTTGGAGATCGCTTCATATATCGTTTTGGCTCTGATGGCGGTTCTGCTTTTATGGATGATCACGCGCAAGCAGAACGTGGTAAAGAACCTTCTCGAACGCATTCGCCGGTGGATTGAGGACGTGATTGCCTTTTGGACGATGGCGGGCGAAATGTTTAAACTCGAGAAGCCGGAGATTTTGAACTATAAGGACGAGCGAAAGAAGATCCAGCGTGCCGCCGTACGGGATTATCACGAGATGGCAGAGAATACGGATACGTATGCGAATTATGCGTCTCGCCTCGAAAAATTGCCTACGATGGATGAGAAGATCGGCTACGCCTACCGTATGCTGATACGGGTGTGCAGGTCGCGGAATATACCGATCAAGCTCTCCGATACGCCAAGAGAAGTAAAGGCGAAGATACACCGTGCCGATATAGCCGACGTGGACTCGATCACAGATGTGCTTGAACTGGTAAAATATGCCCAAAAAGATCCCGGGGAAAAGGGTGATTTGTGTCTACGCTCTATCTCCGAAATTGTGAAAAAATATCTGGCGTGATGAAAAGATAGCGAAAAAACAGGAAAATTTTCCGAAAGCCCTTGCAATCTGCCTGAAAGTATGCTATAATGACCCATGTGTGTAAGCACGAATACGGAACAGTCCTCTGCGAAGCTCCGCATGAATGTTCTATGATCAGAAAGGAGTCGAATCCAATGAATAAGATCGACGCTTTTGTAAATGAGCAGTTGAAGGAAACTGTCCCTGCCTTCTCTATTGGTGATACCGTTCGTGTACACAATAGAATCAAAGAGGGAACCCGTGAGAGAATCCAGATGTTCGAGGGTACCGTTATCGCCCGTCACGGCGGCGGCATCTCCGAGACGTTCACCGTTCGCCGCGTTACCTACGGCGTAGGTGTGGAGAAGACTTTCCCCCTGCATTCTCCCAACGTTGACGGTATCGACGTGATCCGTCGCGGTAAGGTTCGCCGTGCAAAGCTGTACTATCTGAGAGACAGAGTCGGCAAGGCGTCCAAGGTCAAGGAAAAGATCTGAGCAAAGTACGGCAGGCTCGCCATCGCGGGTCTGCTTCTTTGTTTTTATACCTTTCAATTTGGAGGACACATCTATGAATTTTGATTTTTTTATGCCCACGAAAGTGGTTACGGGCACGCATATCATCCGTGAGCACGCGGATGAGCTGGCGCTGGGCCGCCACGCGCTTATCGTAACAGGCAAAAATTCCGCACGCCTGAGCGGTGCGCTTGACGACGTCATCGAGGTGCTGTCGAAAAACGGCATCGGTTATACGGTGTTCGACGAGATCACCGAAAATCCGCTCGCGGAGATTTGCCACAAAGGCGGCACGGTCGCCCGTGAGGTGGGTGCCGATTTCGTCATCGGTATCGGCGGCGGCTCGCCCCTTGATGCCACAAAGGCAATCGCCGCGTACGCCGTTCTGCCCGATATTCAGCCAACGGATATCTATACCGCTGAACTGCCCAAAACGGGAATGCTTCCCATTATCGCGATTCCGACGACGGCAGGCACGGGCTCGGAGGCAAACCCCTACGCGGTTCTCACGCTTCCGGGCGGCGACGTGAAAAAGACGTTCAAGCCGATTCCCGGCGGCTATCCGAAAATCGCGTTTTTGGATCCGCGGTACACCTATTCCCTCAGTGAGGAATATACCGTTTCCACGGCGCTCGACGCTTTTTCACACGCACTTGAATCGTATCTGTCTCCCAAGGCCAACGCGGCATCGGAGATGTATGCACTCTTTGCCGCAAAGCAGATCTGGGACGTTCTCTTCCGCGGTGCGGACGACGAAGGTGAGAAGGACAGAGGCGGCTTTACGCCCGTTCAGCGTGAGCGGCTCAGCCTTGCGGCGCTCGCCGCCGGGATCGCTATCAACCGTACCAGTACCGGTTTCCCGCATCCCCTCGGATACAGCATCACCTTGTCGGAGGGAATTCCTCACGGCCGTGCGTGCGGTGCATTGGCAGGCGCGTACATCGTTTACAATATGCGTACCGTTCTTGGCGAGAGAAAACTCATCCGCTTTGCCGCGTACCTCGGCACGTCTCCCTCGGAACTTGCCCGCCGTATCCCTGCGAAGGCGAATGTGCACCTTACGCTCACGAGAGAACAGATCGACGAGCACGTCGATCGCGTGGCTGGAGCGAGCAACTATGCAAACTCTCCCTACGTGCTCTCTCACGATGAGATGATCATGATCTACTCCACTCTTTTCGGCGAATAATTTTCGACGTCTACGCGCGTCCGGCAAAGAAAAATACAATTATCTATTGATTTTTTCGAAATCTATGGTATAATGATAGTTAAGGTAAAGGGCTTTCTTTGCCGGATTACGCATTTTGCGCTTATTTTAACGGAGGATATATGACTGACCCGGACAGTTGCAGTTGCTCTGCCCAGAGAAGAATATTTGTCGGCACAGCCTGCGACCGTACTGCATCGGTTACAGGCGGTGCTTTTTTGCATTTTTTCCTTTTCAGTCCAGGTGATGTGGCGGTTAACTTACCGTACATGCCGAAAAACTGAGATTATTTACGTAATTATTAAGGAGAAAATACAATGCAAACTATATTATGGCAGTTACTTCTGCAATTCTTTTTGATTTTTTTGAATGCGGTTTTCGCGTGTGCGGAAATCGCCGTGATTTCCATGAACGATATACGAATCGATCAACTTGCGGCCGCCGGTGATAAACGAGCGAAGAAACTCCAGAAACTGACTGATCAGCCGTCCGGATTTTTGGCGACGATCCAGATCGCTATCACCCTTTCCGGATTTTTGGGAAGTGCTTTCGCAGCAGACAACTTTTCGGAGTATCTCGTTGATTGGGTCGTGGGCCTCGGCGTGAAGGTGCCTGTGGCTACGCTTAATTCCATCGCGGTTATTCTGATTACGCTTGTTTTGTCGTTTTTGACGCTCGTGTTCGGCGAACTCGTCCCCAAGCGTCTTGCCATGAAGAAAACGGAATCTCTTGCTCTTGCGTCGGCAGGGCTCGTATACAGCATCTCCCGCTTTTTCTCCCCGCTCGTGTCTCTGCTCACTTGGTCGACGAACATGATCCTCCGTCTCTTCGGCGTGGATCCCAACGTGGATGAGGACGACGTCAGCAAGGAATCCATCCAGATGATGGTCGATGCCGGTATTGAAAAGGGCGTTCTTGACGACGAGGAGAAGGAAATTATTCAGAACCTGTTTGATTTCGACGATCTTACTGTTGGTGAATTCGCAACGCACCGTACGGAAATTTCGCTTCTTTGGAAAGAGGAGTCGGTTGAGGAATGGGATCAGACGATCCACGATGCCCGTCATACCTACTATCCCGTGTGCGATGAAACGGTTGACAACATCATCGGTATTTTGAACGCGAAGGATTATTTCCGCCTTGCCGACCGTTCCAAGGATGCCATTATGGAAAACGCCGTCCAGCCGGCGTATTTCGTGCCCTCCACGGTGCGCGCGGATGTGCTTTTCCGTCAGATGAAACAGTCCAAAAAGCATTTTGCCGTCGTCCTTGACGAATACGGCGGAACGCTCGGTATCGTTACGATGAACGATCTTCTTGAGCAGCTCGTGGGCGATCTTGATGACGATGCAGAAGCGCCGGCGGAGCCGGAGGAGATCCAACAGCTTGATTCCGGTACGTGGCGCATAAACGGAACGGCCTCCCTCACGGATGTGGCGGAGCGTCTCGCGACCGAGCTCCCCACGGGAGAATACGAAACCTTCGGTGGTCTCGTGTTCGGCCTTTACGGATCCGTGCCGGATGACGGAACCACTTTTGAAATTGATATTGAAAATCTACATATTAAGGTTACGGAGATCCGGGATCACCGTCTGGAAACTGCTACCGTATGTCTGACAGAAAAGGAGCCGGAATCCGAAACCGAAGATGAGGAGAAGTGATACTGCATGTGGCGTCTTCGCAAAGGTGATTTGAAGAATATTTTTCTCGTTGTCAGTTTTATCGCACTAATTGTCTCCGCCGTGATCAATCTTGAATCTCTTTGGAAGTTTTTAGGGCAGATTCTCTCTGTTGCCTCCCCCGTTATCACCGGCCTTGCAATCGCATACATTCTAAACGTGCTTATGCGCGGTTTTGAGAATTATGTTCTCAAGTTTATGAAGAAATCCAAACGCAAATTTGTGCGTGGTATGCTCCGCCCCCTTGCGCTGATCCTCACAATCGTGGTCTTCCTCGGGATCATTACCGTACTTATTGCCGTGGTATGGCCGGACGTGGAAGAAACGGTTATCTCTCTGTCCGGAAAACTTCCCGCATATTTCAACGATTTGAAAGAGTGGGGAATCAAGACGCTCGAGAACTTTAATTTCGACAGTGCATGGCTTGAGGAGTTCACGATCGACTGGAAGGCGATCACAACCGCCGTACAGTCCATCTTTGATTCAGACTCTACCTCCGCGATCATCGGCGGCGCATCCTCCTTTGTGGGATCTGTTGCCGGCAGCGTTTTGAACCTCGTTTTCAGTTTTGTCATCGCGATCTATTTTCTGGCGCAGAAAGAGCGTATTGGCGCGTTTTCCGTTCGGGTGTTTCGCTCCTTTTTGCCGGATAAGATTTCTGAAAAATTCTTCCACGTTACGGATATCTGCCACTCGATATTCTCTAACTTTATCCGCGTACAGTGTATAGAGGCGGTCATCTTCGGTGTCCTTTGCTATATTGGAATGCTGATCTTCCGCTTCCCGTATGCAGGTATTATTTCGATTGTGGTAGGCTGTACCGCGCTCGTGCCGATCATCGGTGCTTTGATCGGCGAGATCTTCGGTGCTGTTCTGATCCTTACGGTGAATCCGTGGCAGGCACTTTTGTTCCTCGTTTTCGTGCTCGTTCTCCAGCAGCTTGAGGGGTCCCTTATCTATCCGAAGGTGGTCGGTACCTCCGTGGGACTGCCCGGTATTCTCGTCTTCTCCGCCGTGATTATCGGCGGTAATATCGGCGGTATCATTTACTCCCTCCTCAGTGTGCCGATTTGTGCGGTGCTTTACACGCTTCTGAAAGAGAAGATGGCTGCACGCGCATCTGAGAAAGAAGCGGCGCCGCAGATGCCTCTTGAGGAAACCGGCACGCCGGATTCGGCTCCGAAGGTATAAATTTTACAAATGCATAAAAAGACTGCCGCACGAAAGTGAGGCAGTCTTTTCTCATTCATTCCAACCGTCGATCCCGCCGCGCTCAAGGGCGCCGACGATGCGGGTGTATAATCCGCGGTGGATGTGATCGAAATCGCCGAGATACGTTTTCATAGCGGCGCGTTCGGATTCCTTGTCCTCCGGACATGGGCTTTCTATAACGGGGAGATTCGCCCGCCGGACGAAGGATTTAATCTCTTTTTCTCTGGCGTGCACAAATGGGCGTATCATCGTGAGTTCTTTGCGGCTAAGCTCGGTAACGGGGGAGAAGCACCCGAATCTGCCCTCGTAAAACAGGTTCAGCATCGTTGTGATGACCGCGTCGTCGTAGTGATGTCCGAGCGCCAGTTTATTGCATCCGAGTTCCTTTACCGCGTCGTGGAGAGAGCCGCGGCGCATCCGTGCGCAGAGAGAGCACGGGTTGGATTCTTTGCGAATGTCGAAAATGATTTTTGCGATCTCCGTTTTCTGTACCGTGTAGGGAACGGAAATGCGTTCGCAAAGTTCCGCGATCGCGCTCCAGTCCGTCTTCGGCGCGGCGATCGTTTCGGATTCGGAGAAGCCCATGTCAAGCGTTACGGCAACGAGATCGTATTTCTTCGGATAGAAGATCCGCATTTCCGAAAGAACGCACAAAAGAGCCAGAGAATCTTTGCCGCCGGACACGCCTACCGCAATCCGATCACCGTCTTCGATCATGTGGTATTTATCAACCGCGGAGCGAACGCGGCTGAGAAGCATCTGCATTTCTTTCATCAGTGAAACCTGCACGTTTTAAAAATATGCCGCCGCATCACGGCGGGGGGCGCGTGCACATATACTGTCGTGAGGATAACCGAATCCTATTCATATAAAGGAGACAGTACATGGCTACGAAGATTTATATTGATCAGGGGCACAATCCCCGAAATCCCAATGCAGGCGCGGAGGCAAACGGCTACCGCGAGCAGGATCTCGTGTATGCGATCGGGGTCCGTACTGCGGCGATACTGCGCGCGGCAGGGCTTGACGTGCGTCTTTCCCGTCCCACCGCCGAGACACAGCTCGGCACTTCCACGTCATCCTCGCTGATTACCCGCGTGAATGACGCCAATACGTGGGGCGCGGATTACTTCATCAGTCTGCACGCCAACGCATCCGAGATCACGAGCGCATCCGGCTCGGAGGCGTTCGTTTTCTCGCTGGACAGCGAGGCCACCGCTTTGGCAGAGAATATCTTAACACAGCTGAATTACGCCACGGGGCTTCCGAATCGCGGTGTAACGGCGCGCACGGGTCTTTACGTGCTCAGGCGTACGCGTATGCCCGCGACGCTGATCGAGCTCGGCTTCATCACCAATCCCTACGATGCGGAATTGATGGCTGAGGATCCCGAATCCTTTGCGCGCGGTGTCTCGAACGGTGTTTTGGCCTATCTTGGGATGCTTTGATTACTTTTTCGCTTTTTTCTGTATCAGATCGGGCCGCCGCTCGGCGGTGATTTTCTCGGACTGTTCCTGCCGCCATTTTTCAATATTGGCGTGATGTCCTGATAAAAGCACGTCCGGTACGGCGCGGCCGTGGAACACGGGTGGGCGCGTGTACTGCGGGTACTCGAGAAGATCGTCTTCAAAACTTTCCTTTTCGTGGCATTCAGGGAGCGGGAGCACCCCATCAATCAAGCGGCAGACTGCATCGGCTACAAGGCAGGCGGGAACTTCACCGCCGGTGAGAACGAAGTCTCCCACGGAGAGCTCCTCGTCCACGATTTCGTCGATGATCCGCTGATCGATCCCTTCGTAATGTCCGCAAAGGAGAATGAGCCGATCGTAACTTACAAATTCCTTTGCTATCTCTTGGGTAAACGTCCGACCGCGGGGGGACAAATACACTACATGGCGTTTCTCGTCGAGGGGGGCGTCGGCGGTGATCGCCGAGTAGCAGTTGTAGATGGGCGGTGCCGCCATGAGCATACCGCGGCCGCCGCCATACGGCGTGTCGTCCACGCGGTGATGCTTGTCCTCGGAATAATCCCGTATGTTGTGTGCGTGGATTTCCACAATGCCTGCTTCTCTTGCGCGTCCGATAATGCTTTCTCCGAGAACGGATTCGATAAGCGCGGGGAAGAGCGTCATGATGTCAATGCGCATTTTTTACTCCATCATTCCTTCAATGAGGCGGACGTATACGCCGGGGGCACAGCCGTCCGTTTCCTCATCAACGGATACTTTTACGATAAATGCGGGGACGGCGGGAATCATAAACGTGCCGCCGTCCGCTTTTTTGACGGTGTAAAGTTCCTGCACGCCGGCGGTATTCACGTCATCAAGTGTGCCGTAATTCTCACCCGTTTCGGCATCGAGGACGGGGAGACCGAGCATATCAGCGATAAAGTGCTGTCCCTTGGGCAGACGGATATCGTCGCGGTGGGCATAGAGGAGTTTTCCTTTATAGGGAAGCGCCGCTTCCAGCGTGTCGATGCCATGAAACCAAATGAGCACCATGGATTTCTGCACGGAGGCGCGGGCGACTTTCCATTCGCGCCATCCGTTGGGTGTGTTAAGAAAGAGGCGTTTGAGTTTCGTCAGAGCCTCGGGGGAATCTGCGCGGGACTGGAGACGCATGCCGCCCCGCACGCCGTGCGTGCCCACGATTTCGGCACAGTCGAGGTATTGGTTTTTTTTCATACGGTTTTTCTCCTCTGTTTTCTCGTATGACAGTAGTATATCATAAAATTCAGTTCTGCACAAGGAAAATGTGATAGGGGAAAGCATTTCTTTTGAAAATTTGCCGAAAAAGGACAGCGGGTGAGGCATTGCGCTCTGTTGTTTTTAGTAATTTTTCTTATATCTCTTGCGATAAAACCCCTTTTATGATAGAATGTACTTTAGAAGATGAAAACGGAGGGACGGCCGATGCTTGCGCGTACGATCCTTGCATCCACGGGAACGATCGTGGGGAGAGCGAACAATTACGGTACGCATCTCGTAACGGAAATTTTGCCGGCGCTCATAGACGAAAAACTGATCGCGGGCGGAGAACTCATGATGCTGAACGCCTACTACGAGCGTCTCACAGACGTGGCAACAGAATGGACTGCTGCCGGCATTCCGTTTCCCGTGATTCACTGTGAAAAGGACGTGGGCACGCTTATTTCCGACGCCGGTGCTTTTTACGCTGTCGGAAACGTGGATGAAGCCGAAACTGCGCACTCGCGTGCACTTGAACTCTTCCGTCTGAACTGTGAGATGGGTGCTCTCGTTCGTTCGTCCCGTATGGTGATCCACCTTTGGGGCGGGCTGAATTCGGATCGGTATATCTCCTCAAACATAGAGATTTTAAGCGAACTCTGTAATATTATTCGTCCGTACGGTATCAGGCTGCTTATAGAGAATGTCCCGTCCGCACTCACCGATCCACTAATCAATTGGAAAAAGCTTCTGCCGTACTGCCCCGAGATCGGATTCGTTTTCGATACGCGTTTCGGCAATCTCCACAGACAGATTGACGCGACTTTGTCGGACGGCGCGATCGTGCCGTACATAGAGCATGTTCATATAAGCGACCACGTGGGCGCCGAGAGGGATTTCTCCAGCCTGCGGCCGATTTTGCATCCCGGTGAGGGCATGATCGATTTTGATTCCATCGCGCGAAAACTGAATGAAATCAGATACGAAAGCACCGTAACGCTCGAATCCCCCGTGATCAAAGAGGGCGGTGCGGACGGAGGAAAACTCCGTCGGACGCTTATCTACCTTAACCGATTACTTCTTTCTTGAAAGGATTGTTTTTATGAAACATATTGACGTGAAATTCTTCCCCGGATGGACGAGAAAAGCAATTACGTTTTCGATCGACGACGGAAAAGTCGAGTGGGACAGAAAGTTTCTCGATATCGTAAGACCGCACGGGATTCTCGGCACGTTTAATCTTAACGATACAAACAGAGCAAGCGCCGAAGAATACCGCGCGTTGTACCACGGGTACGAGATTGCAAACCACTGTAAACACCATCCGCTCATTTTCAGGGAGGATATCGAATACAAATTCTCGGACGAGCCGTTTGACAAAATGGAATCGTCCGTGGAATACGTCTACAAAACGGACGTGCCCCACGTATACATGATGCACTATTCGCTATATCTCGAAGATAAAACGAAGTATCCGAAACCGGGCGGCTGGCATTGGATCACGGATAAAGAGCATTATATTGAGTTTTTGGATGAGGCGAAAGCGGATTTGGAGAAAGTATTCGGCAAGGACAGCGTCCGGGGATTTGCGTGGCCGTACGGAAAGCAGTCTTGTGAGTCTGTGGTCGCGTATCTGAAAAAGGAATACTATCATGCCCGAAAGAGCGGGATTACGCTTGATAAGACGGGATTCGCACTCCCCCCGGACCGTCTGGGCTGGCAGTTAAACGCGAGATACTCGAATCTTCTCGAAGTCGCCGAGCTTTACGAAAAGTATCCGGACGACGGGGAACTGAAGCTTTTCTCGTTTGGTGCGCATTCCATAGATTACGAAACGGGAAACCATTGGGGTGATCTCGAAACATTTGCGAAAACATACGGCGATCGGCCGAACGATTATTACTACGCTGCGGTCGGCGATATTTTCGCGTATGCCGACGCTGTGCGATCGGTTGAAATTACAGATACCGAGATAAAAAATCCCACGGATACGACGCTTTATATTAAGATCGACGGCGAGCGCGTCCTGCTGGCGCCGCACGCGACGACAGCACTTTGAAACACATAAGGAACAAGCATATAAATCAGTATTAAATTTTACGGAGGACAGTATGAAACCGTTTCTTAACGAGGATTTTCTTTTGAAGACGGAGGTGGCCCGTGAGCTCTTCCACAATTACGCAGAAAAACTGCCGATCATTGATTATCATTGCCACATCAATCCGAAGGAGATCGCCGAGGACAGACAGTATTCGAATATTACCGAGCTGTGGCTCGGCGGCGATCACTACAAGTGGCGCGCTATCCGCTCGGCGGGTGTTGAAGAAAAATACATCACCGGCGACGCCTCCGATTACGAAAAGTTTAAGGCGTACGCGGCCGTTATGCCGTCGCTCATCGGCAACCCCTTGTATCACTGGACACATCTGGAACTTCAGCGGTATTTCGACTGTGATCTCATTCTGAGCGCGGACACCGCCGACGAGATCTGGAAACTCACTGCGGAAAAACTCGCTTCCCCCGAGATGTCCGCCCGCAATCTCATCCGCAGATCGAACGTCGATCTCCTTTGCACGACGGACGATCCGGCAGACTCCCTTGAGTGGCACGCCGTTCTTGCCAAGGATGATACGTTTAAGACGAGAGTGCTTCCTGCATTCCGTCCCGATAAGTGCTTCAACATCAATAAGCCCGGTCTCGCCGCGTATTATAAGAAACTGGGCGAAGCCGCAGGTGTGGAGATCACCGATCTCAGGTCTCTAAAGGAAGCCCTCGTTTCCCGTATTGCGTTTTTCGATTCGATGGGCTGCCGCACGTCCGATCACGGACTTGATGAGTTTCCCATGTTCGTTGAGCCGAATGAATACGCGGCGGGCGAGGCGATGAAAGCAGCGCTTGCCTCCGACGGCAAGGACGTTACCGCCGAGCAGCTCTCCGTTTTCAAGTGTGAGATGCTCGCATTCCTCGCCGGCGAATACAAAAAATACGGCTGGGTCATGCAGATCCATGCGGGTGTATGGCGCAACACCAACGAGGTCATGTACAAAAAACTCGGTCCCGATACCGGTTTTGATACGATCGGCGGCAACAATATTACCGATTTTGCCAAACTGTTTGATCTTATGGCAAAGAAGAACGCGCTGCCGCGGACGATCCTCTATTCGATCGATCCGTCTGACAACGCCGCGATCGGTACGCTTCTCGGATGCTTCCAGACGTCCGGCGACGGATATCCTCTTATGATGCAGGGAAGCGCTTGGTGGTTCAACGATACGTATGACGGCATGCGCGCGCAGATGAAGCAGTTCGCGAATCTCTCCTGCTTTGGAAAATTCCTCGGCATGCTTACCGACTCGCGCAGTTTTACTTCGTATCCGCGCCACGAGTATTTCCGACGCATCCTTTGCGATCTGATCGGGCAGTGGGTGGAGGATGGCATGTATCCCTGTGATATGGATGCTCTCGCTCAGCTTGTGTGCGATATCTGCTATAACAATACGAAGAATTTCTTTGGATTTAAGGTGGTTTAAGTGAACGTACGCCCGCGGTTTTCCGCGGGCGTGTTTCGTGAATCGGTATGGAGAGGAACCTTTTATGAAGATATACGCGCCTAAGTACTATAAAGCATTTAAATGCACCGCCGATGCCTGCTCGCATTCCTGCTGTATGGGCTGGGAGATCGACGTGGATGCAGATTCCATGAGAAAATACGCCGCTTGCACCGCGCCGTATGCGGGGGAAATACTTTCAAGTATAGATATGAGTGAAACGCCGCATTTTCGGCTTTTGGAGGATGAGCGCTGTCCGCATTTGGATGATACGGGTCTTTGCCGCATTATTTGTAATCTTGGGGAAGAATATCTTACGGATATCTGCCGTGAGCATCCGCGGTTTTACGTCGATACGATCCGTCGAAAAGAGGTTGGCATCGGCGCTTCGTGCGAGGAGGCGTGCCGACTGATTCTCACCTCCGATATGTATGACGTATTTGAAGAGATCGGTGAAGTGCCGGATGAGCCCGTAGAGACAGAGGGGAATTTTGATGCGGGTTTTCATCGGACACGGATATACGGTATACTTTCCGATGATACGGTTTTGTACCCGAAAAGATTGGAAAAAATATCCTCGGAATATGGCGTAACGCCGCGTCTTCTGTCCGATGACGAATGGAGAGAGGAACTATCGGGACTTGAATATCTCAAGGCGGCACATAAGCAATGGTTTAGTGCCTATTCTTCCGATCTTTCGACTCCTTCGGAAGATGAAAAACTTCTTGAGCGTGCGCTTGCTTATTTCATTTTCCGCCATTGTTCCGGTGCACGGGAGGAGAACGAGTTTCGTTTATTTCTCGGATTTTGCTTGTTTATGGAACGGCTCTTTTCATCTTTAATAAAATTCGGGGAAGCGAATACTTTATCTGACCGGATCAAGCTTTTGCGGACGGTGTCGGAGGAAATCGAATATTCCGAGGAGAATACGGAGAAAATAAAAACAGTATTCGCGTTTATATAAACGTATAATATCCACCGGATGAAACGCTTTCCTTTTTTAAAAGTGAACAAATGATGAAATAACAAAAAACTCCCATTCATAAATGATACATCAGTGAAAATAATAATAGCAGAGGACGCGAGAGCGTACCTCGATGATATAGATGAATCAAAAATGGGAGACAAAAACAATGGCTAGTAACAAGACACTCGTGCCCGAAGCAAAGGCAGCACTTGATCAGTTCAAGATGCAGGCGGCAAGCGAAGTTGGTGTAACCTTGAATCAGGGTTATAATGGCGACCTCACTTCCCGTCAGGCAGGTTCCATCGGCGGCCAGATGGTCAAGAAGATGGTTGAGAAGTACGAGAACGAACTGAAGACGAAATAAGAATCTTCAAAAGAGGAATCGGGAAGCGAATGCTTCCCGATTCTTTTTCTTAAAACGAAAAGCACAGCCGCCCGGGGGCGGCTGTGCTCTATGTAGTTATGCGTATGAGGAGCAAGAACGCGTCTTAGGCTTTCTTCTTGGAAACAACAACTGCAACAACAACGATTGCGATTACTGCAACAGCAGCGATGGCAATGTAAACGGGCAGCATGTTTGCTTCTGCATCATCTTCCGTAGCCTCGGTCGTAGCCTCGGTCGTAGCTTCAGTTGTAGCTTCAGTTGTAGCTTCGGTCGTAGCCTCGGTCGTAGCCTCAGTCGTAGCCTCAGTCGTAGCTTCCGTGGTGGCCTCGGTGAGATCCTTGTTTACGGTCAGGGTGTAGAGAACAGGAGTGGTAATGCCTTCATCTGCATCCTGAGTAGGAACCCAGGTAACGTTGTGCGTGTATGGTTTCGGAGTAATGCCTGCACCGTCAGCGTTGAGGTCGTTAACCTGTACCTTGAGACCGAACTTGCCGGTTTCATCGAGGTTAAAGATACCGGTGCGCGGTACTGCAATTTCTACAATAAAGCCGGTATCGGTAGCAACAACCTTGTACTTGATAGTAGAAAAATCGTAGAGAGCTTCAGTTTCGGCCATGCTCCAAAGGCGCTTGCCGAATGCGTCCACGGAAACCTTTGCGGCGGTCTTGCCGTCGACACGGAGCTTGAACTCGATACAGTCGGAGCGATACGGGTTGGTGCCGGACATATAGTCGTCCGAAGGAGCAACGAGGTCGTCATCCTTTACTTCTGCAGCGAGGTAGATGTAATCTGCATCGTACAGAGCGTAGGCGGTAGCGGACATAGTCTTATCCCAGTAGGGTGCGTGATTTGCGAGACCGTTTTCCTGGTCGCCGCCGGCGATGATGGTGAGGGAAGCCTTGTAGATATCGTCGATCTGACCGTCGAGTACGGGAGTACCCTGGTTAACGGTACCGGTAGCATTCTGAGCGGCGCTTACAGCGGTAACGCCCAGGATCGCCAGCATCATGCATGCGGCGAGGAGTGCACAAGTAATTCTTTTCATAGTAGTTTCCTTCCTTGAAAAAATCTGATTTGAACGGTACCGAATAGGGATAAACGCTCCCGATTCGCTACACTTAAAACCTTATGGAAAAAATGTTTCCCAACGATAACATTTTACCATATGTGTATATAAAAATCAACATAAATTTTGTACAAATTTCTAGAAATTTTTTGTGGGAGAAGACGAATTTTCAAATTTCAGACAAAATAAAAACTTGAAAAAAGGAGGAGGGTGTGATATACTTATGCTCGGTGAGTTCGAAACCTTCCTCACCTTAAACAAAACTAAAGGAGAAACCTATGCAACGCACGAAGAAAATCCGTTTTCTGGCCTACGCCGCCATTACCTCTGCACTGTACGTCGTTCTCACGTTTCTGTCCTCCGCTTTCGGACTTGCGAGCGGAGTCATTCAGATTCGTCTCTCTGAAGCCTTGACCGTTTTGCCTGCGTTTACCCCTGCTGCGATCCCCGGTGTATTTATCGGTTGCCTTTTGTCCAATCTCTTGACGGGCTGTCTGCCTTGGGATGTGGTGTTCGGCTCGCTCGCATCGCTGATCGGTTCGCTCGGTACGTATTTCCTTCGAAAAAAAGGGAAGTGGACGGCGCCTATCCCGCCAATTCTTTCAAACGCCATCATCGTGCCGCTGGTGCTCCAAAAGGTATACGGCGTGCCGGATTCGTATCCGTTTCTTGTACTTACGGTGGGAATCGGTGAGATCATAGCCGCGGGTATCCTTGGCATGGTGGTGCACCGCATCGTTGCCCGCACAAATCTCTTCAAATAATGTAATAGTAAAAGCGCATATCCGAATGCGGATACGCGCTTTGTTTTGTTTTGTTCCAACTCGAAGGATTTATGCCGGACTTCGGAAAAAGTCGGTCGGCAAAGCCGATTCAAAGCGGTTGGGGCCCGCTTTGAAAGACTTTTTCGCCGAGTTGGACAACTGTCCTTCAATTATAGATAAGGCTTATTCCAACTCGAAGGCGCCTGTATAGAGCTGATAGTACGTGCCGTGCTCTTTGAGAAGCGTCTCGTGATTGCCGCGCTCGATGATGCGGCCGTGATCCAGTACCATGATCACGTCGGCGTTCATGATGGTGGAAAGGCGGTGCGCGATGACGAACACCGTGCGTCCCTCCATCAGTTTATCCATGCCGCGCTGTACGATTGCTTCCGTACGCGTGTCGATGGAGGAGGTCGCCTCATCCATGATCATAACGGGCGGATCGGCAACGGCGGCACGCGCGATCGCGATGAGCTGTCTTTGTCCTTGGGACAGATTGGATGCGTTGTTTTTCAGCATCGTGTTGTATCCGTCCGGCAGACGGGAGATGAAATCATCCGCACCCGAAAGCTTCGCGGCGGCGATACAGTCCTCATCTGTGGCGTCCAGCCGTCCGTAGCGGATGTTTTCCATAACCGTACCGGAGAACAGATTCGTCTCTTGCAGTACGATACCGAGCGAGCGGCGCAGATCGGCCTTTTTGATCTTGTTGATGTTGATTCCGTCGTAGCGGATCTTTCCGTCGGCGATATCGTAATAGCGGTTGATGAGGTTTGTGATCGTGGTCTTGCCGGCACCCGTGGCACCGACGAAGGCCACCTTCTGGCCGGGTTCGGCGTATACAGATACGTCGTGAAGGATCTGTTTTCCTTCCTCGTAGGCGAAATCGACCCCGTTCAGCCGGACGTCTCCTCTAAGGAGCGTGTAGGTGAGGGTACCGTCGCCGTGCGGGTGTTTCCACGCCCACGTGCCGGTGCGCGCATCACTTTCGGTGATCGTGCCGTCTTCGGCAACGGTGGCGTTGACGAGCGTAACGTAGCCTTCGTCCGTTTCCGGTTTTTCATCCATGAGGGCGAAGATACGGCTTGCACCCGCCATTGCCATGGCGACGGAGTTGATCTGCTGGGAAAGCTGGTTGATGTTGCCGGTGAACTGCTTTGTCATGTTGAGGAAGGGGATAACGATACTGATGCTCAAAGCCTTTCCTGACAAGCTCAAATTCGGCACGTTGCCGATGAGAAGAAGACCGCCGACGAGCGCGACCAGAACGTAGAGGATATTGCCGATGTTCATAATGATCGGGCCGAGCATATTCGCAAAGGAGTTGGCACGGCGGCTGTCCTCGTACAGTGCGTCGTTGATCTCGTCGAATGCGGCTTCGGATTCTTCCTCGTGGCAGAAGACCTTGACGACCTTCTGGCCGTTCATCATTTCCTGGATGAAGCCTTCCGTTTTACCCACAGATTTCTGCTGACGGACGAAGTACTTCGCCGAACCGCCGCCTACTTTCTTCGATACGAGGATCATGCTTGCGACGCCGGCCAAGACGAGGATCGTCAGCCATCCACAGTAGTAGATCATGATTGACAGAACCACGGAGATGATCATACCGGACTGCAACAGCTGCGGCAGAGTCTGCGATACGAGCATACGGAGAGTGTCGATATCGTTCGTGTAGTGGCTCATGATATCGCCGTGTGCGTGGGTGTCAAAATAACGGATCGGCAAGTTCTGCATGCTGCTGAACATACGGATACGCATTTTACTGAGGAAGCCCTGGGTGATATACGCACTGAGCTGTGTGTACGTGATAAGGGAAGCGAGGGAAAGCGCGTACAGAACGACGAGTACGGCGAGATACGGCAGAATTTCGGCTTTGGCAGAGCCCCAGTCGCCGGATTCGAACCAGCGTTCAATAGCGGCGATGACGTTCTGCATAAAAATAGGCGGGAGGGAACTGACAACGGCGGAGAAAAGAATGCATACGCCGGTGAGAGGAACGAGGACGGGATAAAACCCGAAGAGCAGTTTTACGAGACGTCCGAGAACGGAGAAATTCATTTTCGGCTTGCTCATGGGCTTTGCACCGGACGGTGGCGTGTTGTTCTTACGCATTTTCACGTCCTCCTTTCGTCTGCTGTGTATATACTTCAAAGTAAATCGGCGAGGATTTGAGAAGCTCTTCGTGCGTGCCTTGGGCTACGATCCGACCGCCGTCCATAACGAGGATCTTGTCGGCGTCTTCTACGGAAGCCACGCGCTGGGCGATAATGATTTTCGTCGTTTCGGGGATGAATTCCTTGAGTCCGCGGCGGATGAGTGCGTCGGTCTTCGTGTCAACGGCGCTCGTGGAGTCGTCAAGGATCAGGATCATCGGGCGTTTGAGAAGTGCGCGTGCGATACAGAGACGCTGTTTTTGACCGCCCGACACGTTGGTGCCGCCCTGCTCGATATGCGTATCGTATCCGTCGGGGAAGGCCTTGATAAAGGCGTCTGCCTGCGCGAGGCGGCACGCCTCTTCGAGTTCCTCGTCGGTGGCGTTTTTGTTGCCCCAGCGGAGGTTTTCCTTTACCGTGCCCGCAAAGAGAACGTTTTTCTGAAGAACTACGGATACGCTGTCGCGGAGAACGTTCATATCGTACTCGCGTACGTCCACGCCGCCGACGCGGATGACGCCTTCCGTTGCGTCGTATAGGCGGGAGATAAGTTGTACGAGGGTCGATTTACTTGATCCCGTGCCGCCGATGATACCGACGGTCTCACCGGATCTTATATGGAGATCAATATCCGAGAGTGCGTATTTCTCCGCCCGTCGGGAGTATTTGAAGGATACATTTTCGAAATGGATCGAGCCGTCTTTTACTTCCGTTACGGGATTTTCGGGATTTTTGAGCGTGGGTTCTTCGTTCAAAACTTCCACGATACGGCGGGCAGACTCGGCGGACATGGTGATCATTACGTAGATCATGGAGAGCATCATGAGCGACATGAGGATCTGCATACCGTAGGTGAGCATAGCGGAAAGCTGACCGACGTCGATGTACGAGCCGGACGAGGTTACGATCAGCTTCGATCCGAAATAGAGAACGAAGATCATGATAAGCTGCAGGCAAATCTGCATGAGGGGATTATTGAACGCGACAATTCTTTCTGCACGGGTAAAGTCCCGGCGGATCTCGTCGGAGGCTTCGGTGAATTTTTCTTTTTCGTATTCCTCGCGGACGAATCCCTTGACGGCGCGCATTGCCATAACGTTTTCCTCAATGGATTCATTCAGACGGTCGTATTTGCGGAACAAGCGCGTGAATGCGGGCATCGCTTTGCGTGCGATGAAGAACAGGCCGAACGCCAGAATCGGCACGGCAACGACGAAGATGGTGGAAAGTGCGCCGCCCATCGTGTATGCCATAATGATCGCGAAAATGAACATAAACGGGGAGCGGATCGCCGTGCGGATGATCATCATATACGACATCTGCACGTAGGAGACGTCGGTAGTCATACGCGTTACGAGCGATGAGGAGGAAAACTTGTCGATGTTGTCAAAAGAGTACGTCTGGATCTTGTAAAAGAGATCGTGCCGGAGATTGCGCGCAAATCCCGCAGAAGCTTTGGAGGCGGTGATTGCGGCGGCGGCGCCGAAGGAGAGCGACAGAACGGCCAGAAGCGCCATAATGCCGCCATTCGTAAGAATGGTGGAAAAATCACAGCCGGCTTTGATGTCGTTGATCAAATTGGCAATAATGTAAGGAATGAGACATTCGATTACGACCTCACCGATGATGAGAATCGGTGTGATGATCGACGGTGTCTTGAATTCCCTTATGGATTTCGCTAATGTCTTGAACATGAGTGTGTATTTCCTCCTTGTTGACAGGTGTGCGGGTTTTGTTCAGCCCCTCTTTACGGGGCGAATTGACTGTTATAGAGACGGGCGTAAAATCCGCCCTTCAAAAGAAGCTCCTCGTGGCGACCCTGTTCGACGATGTTGCCGTTTTCCATTACGAGGATCACGTCCGCTTCACGGACGGTAGAGAGACGGTGCGCCACGATGAAGCTCGTGCGCCCCTTCATCATACGGGCGAAAGCTTTTTGTATCTTCTCCTCGGTGCGAGTGTCGATCGAGGAGGTCGCTTCGTCGAGGATAAGCATCGGCGGCAGGCAAAGCATCACGCGGGTGATGGAGAGAAGCTGCTTTTGACCTTGGGACAGGCTGCCGCCATCCTCGCCGATGACGGTGTCGTAGCCCTTGGGCAGTCGGCGGATGAAGCTGTGTGCGTGGGCAGCCCTTGCGGCTTCGATCATTTCTTCGTCCGTCGCGTCTGGGCGTCCCATTTTGATATTTTCACGGATCGTGGCGGATTTCAGCCACGTATCCTGCAGTACCATGCCGTAGTTTTCTCTGAGGCTTTGTCGGGTGATCTTCCGAATATCCTTGCCGTCTACCGATATGATGCCCCGATCAACGTCGTAAAATCGCATGAGCAGATTGATTACGGTGGTTTTTCCGCATCCCGTAGGACCGACGAGTGCGATCCTCTGTCCCGGCAGAACGGTGAGATTGAAATCCTCGATGAGAGGACGGTCAGGCGTGTAGGAGAACGAAACGGAGTCCGCTTTGAGGTGTCCCTCGGCGTTGGAAAGGACGGCTGCATCGGGTGCATCGGGCTTTTCCGTCGGCGCATCAATCAGCTCAAAGAGGCGTGAGGCGCAGGCGAGCGCGTTCTGCAGTTCGGTGATGATGCCGGAGATCTCGTTGAACGGTTTTGCGTACTGCGTCGCGTAACTGAGAAAACAGGTGAGTCCGCCGACGGATATCGCGCCCGCTACGGCGGCAAAAGCGCCCGTCATCGCTACGGCGGCGTAAATGAGATTGTTGAGCACGCGGGTGGTCGGATTCACGAGCGAAGAGAAAAACGTCGCTTTGAGGGAGCATTTCTCAAGCCGCCCGTTGATCTCGTCAAAGCGGGCAAGCGTCGCTTCTTCTCTCGAGAATGCCTGCACGGTTTTCTGTCCCGTCAGCATTTCGTCGATGAGAGCGGTCTGCTCACCGCGCACCTCGGACTGCGCGTGGAAGAAGTTGTACGTTCTCGTTGCGATAAACCGTGCCAAGAGGAGAGACATCGGCGTCAGAAGCACGACGACTGCCGTGATGCCGACGTGGATCGTCAGCATAAAGACGAGCGTGCCGAGGATCGTCATGACGCCTGTGAACAGCTGCGTGAAGCCCATGAGCAGTCCCTCGGCAAACTGATCCGCATCTGTGATAACGCGGCTGACGATCGAGCCTGTTGGGTGTGCATCAAGGTGCGAAAGGGGCAGTTTCTGAATGCGGGCAAACGCATCGTTTCTGAGATCGCGGACGACACCGTAGGTGATTCGGTTGTTTACCGTGTTCATGATCCACTGCGCGAGGCCCGTTAGGGATACGACGAGGATAATTCTCGTAAGCGTCGGGAGAATCACGGAGAAATCCACCTGCCCCGCCTCTACCATCGCGTCAACAGCACGGCCGATGAGAATGGGGACGTACAGCGTCAAGATGACAGTTACGGTCGCTAAGAGAATGGAGAGACAAAGGAGCGGACGGTATTTCTTTATATGAAACAGCACTTTTCCGACCGTGCCGGGCGCGGCCTTTTTCTTTTCCGATTTCATCCGACGGCTGCCTCCTTTTTGAACTGGGAATCGTAGATCTCGCGGTAGATATCTGACGTTTCGAGAAGTTCGGCGTGCGTACCTATATGGGAGATACATCCGTCCTCCATAACGAGGATCTTATCCGCGTGTGCGATCGAGGAGGTGCGCTGGGACACGATAAAGACGGTCATATCGGAGGGAAGGGCTTTGAGAGCCTTCCGTAGCGCCGCGTCCGTTGCGAAGTCGAGTGCGGAGGCGCTGTCATCGAGAATCAGAATTTCGGGATTTCGCACGAGCGCACGGGCAATCGTCAGGCGCTGGCGCTGACCGCCCGAGAGATTTCGTCCGCCGGCTTCGATCTGAAAGTCGAGCCCACCCGGCTTTTCTTCAACGACAGAGCGCGCTTGCGCGATCTCAAGCGCCGCCCAGAGCGCATCGTCGGTTGCGTCGGGATTGCCGTAAAGGAGGTTCTCACGGATGGTGCCGCGGAACAGAAGCGCCTTTTGCGGCACGATGCCGATCTTCTCTCGGAGAACCTCTGTATCAAAGGCACGTACGTCGATGCCGTTTACGGTGACAGAACCCTCGGTTGCATCGTAGAAACGGGGAATCATATTGACAAGCGACGTTTTGCCGCTGCCCGTACCGCCGATGATGCCGACGGTTTCTCCGCGCGCGGCGGAGAATGTAATGGTTTCGAGAGAAGGCGCGCCCGCGCCGCGGTATGTGAGCGTTACGTTGTCAAAACGCACCGCATCGCCGTTTTGAACGGCATCCGAAATGCCGGCGGGGGTGTCCATGCCTGCGGGGATCTCAAGGATCGCCTGTACGCGGTTGCCGGAGGCGATGGCTTTCGTGATCGTGATGAACAGATTTGCCATCTTGATGAGTTCAATGAGGATCTGCGACATATAGTTGTAGAGCGCGATCACGGCACCGCTTGTGAGGATACCCATCTCCACGCGGATAGCGCCTATGTGGATGAGCCAGACGGTCGCGAGGTTTATGATGATATACGTGATCGGGTTCATGAGGGCGGAGATGCGCCCCACGAATTTCTGCTCACGGGTGAGCGCTTCGTTTTTATTATGGAAATCCTCTGTTTCTTCCTTTTCGTGACAGAACGCGCGGATCACGCGCACGCCGGAGAGATTTTCTCTCGTGGCCTTGAGGACGGCGTCAAGTTTTGCTTGTACCTTCTTGTACAGCGGGATGCTGACGAGCATAATACCGAACACAACGATGCAAAGAACAGGAATCGCAACAGCGAATGTGAGCGCTGCTTTCACGTCCACGGTGAACGCCATCACCATCGCGCCGAACACTACGAACGGTGAGCGCAGAAGGAGACGGAGTGCGAGATTGATGCCGCTTTGCATCTGGTTCATATCGCTTGTCATGCGGGTGATCATGGTGGCGCTGCCGAGCGTATCCATCTCCGTGTAGGAGAGTCTGCCGAGATGGGCAAAAAGCACGTGCTTTACCCGCGCGACGAAGCCCACCGCGACCTTGGCGGCAAAATACTGCGCGATAATGGAGAAAATATAGCCAATCACGCCGAGTGCTCCGAGAAGGAGACACATACCGGTAATGTATCCGCGATCGCCTCCCGCGACACCGCGGTCGACCACCCGGGCGATAACTAAGGGGACGAACAGTTCAAGCGCCGCTTCAATCAGTTTCAGAAGCGGGCTGAGGACGATGGCACCCCCGTATCCTTTCATGTAAACAAGCAGTTTTTTCACAGAGAAGTTCCTTTTCTTTTGCGTTTTGCATCGAATTTTTCCTAAGATATCTATATCTTATATATTATAGCATAAACAAATGTTTTTGAAAAGCATATAATTTACACTTTTTGAAAATTATAGTGCCAAATACCGAAGCCTTGACAAAAACGGTGTGATGCGGTACAATCAATACAAATAAACAGTAAAAACAGAGGGAGAAAAACGATGTCAAAGAACACGGCAGAGAGCTTGATCTCGTTCATTAAAGAAAGCCCCGTCTCTTTTCACGCAGTAGAAAATATCACAAATCGCCTTTCGGGGGAGGGCTATACCGCGCTCTTTGAGTCGGATGCGTGGGACGTTGTCCCCGGCGGGAAATATTACGTAACGCGCGGCGGATCATCCGTGATCGCTTTCCGCGTGCCCGAGAAGACGCCTGTCGGCTTTATGATGTGCGCATCACACAGCGACAGCCCTACGTTCAAAATCAAGGAATATCCCGAAACGGAGTCTGCGGGTATGTATGTAAGACTTCACACGGAGCGGTACGGCGGTATGCTGTGCGCGACGTGGCTCGATCGCCCTCTGTCCGTAGCAGGACGCGTGGTCGTCCGCGAAAACGGGCGCATTGTACCCAAACTCGTTTCGATCGACCGCGATCTCGTTATGATTCCAAACGTTGCGATCCACATGATGCGCAACGCCAACGACGGTATGAGCTATAACGCCAACGTGGATCTCTTCCCCTTGTTTGGCGATACGGCTGACCGCGCACGATTCCGTGCGATCATCGCCGAAGCCGCGGGTGTGAAAGAGGAGGATATCCTCGGTTCAGATCTGTTTTTGTACAACCGGATGGAGGGTACCGTCTGGGGCGCGTCCGAGCAGTATCTCTCCGCACCGAGACTGGACGACCTCCAGTGTGCGTTTGCCTCCCTTGAGGCATTTGTGAAAGCGAAGGATAGCGTCTCCATCCCCGTGCTCGCCGTGCTCGATAACGAAGAGGTGGGCAGTCAGACGAAGCAGGGCGCGGCATCCACGTTCCTTTTTGACGTGCTCTCGCGTATTACGGAGGCGCTTTCGCTCGATTACCGCCGTATGATCGCGTTGAGTTTCCTCGTTTCTGCGGATAACGCGCATGCTGTGCATCCGAATCATCCGGAATTTGCCGATCCGACGCACCGTCCCCGCATGAACGGCGGTATCGTCGTAAAGCATAACGCCAATCAGCGCTACACCACCGATGCAGTGTCCGAAGCAATCTTCACCGAGATCTGCAAGGCCGCCGACGTGCCGGTGCAGTTCTTCGCCAACCGTTCCGATATGGTCGGCGGATCGACGCTCGGCAATATTTCGAATACGCAGGTGTCGCTCAATACGGTGGACGTGGGGCTTGCCCAGCTTGCCATGCACTCCTCGTACGAGACCGCAGGTGTCCATGATACGGATTACATGATTACGGCGCTTACAAAGCTGTATGAATCCTCGCTTAAAGCGGACGGAGACGGTGCGTATACTCTGGTGTGATAAAAGGGAGCCTTCAAGGCCAATGTCATTAAGATAAGGCGGTATACGTTTAGATAAGCCCGATACTGCGACTTTCCCTCTAATCGATTCAGCCGAGTGTATATTTCTTCAAAACAATTGCCCGCATCAACAGAGTGAATCTGGTAATGCGGGCGTTTTTATTGCTTAGATCAGCTTTGTCAGTTCATCTCTTACAAAGTCAAATCTCTCATGAGAAAAATCTTTCTTTACGCGGTCAGTATGCGTTTCTCCGTCGAAAGAAAACCAAAATGTGCATGTCGGATAATCAAATTCGGGCGATGCCAGAATGGAGGTGTGTCGTTTCTCTGGCGGAAGCTGGGGATAATCCCACACATCCGATATTCCATAAGGACCGTTTTCCAGACCAACAGAATAATCGTCTGCCATTTTCGCATAATGCAGTGCCGTATCGGCGCAGCGGAGAGTGTTCACGGCATCATACATTTCGGAGTAATGCTCAGCCATCCTTGTATATGCCAAGGCAACCATGAATCCATCGTCAAGATAATCTTTGTTTTCATAGAAAACCTTATACAATTTTGGAATTTTCTCAAGAATAGCAATGGCCTGTTCGTGTGTGAAAAATGGTTTTCCATCTACTTTAACTGTGGTGATAAAACAAATATCATCACAAAGAGAAGCAAAACTTCCCTCTATGCTCCGATGCATATTATATATTTTCTCTTTGCCCTGTGCCAGCATAAGTTCAAAATCGTTATAAGAAAACATATAATTCGGAACACTTTCTGCGATTTTCAGTGCTTCATCGCGCTTTCCCTGGCTTAAATAGATACGGCACAACCAGCCTTCAGCACAATTCTTTGTATATGCATCTTTTGTTCCTTCTCGAATTCGCTCATACAGTGCAATTCGTTCTTTCTGGCGGCTGTGATATGTTTCCGGTTCTCCCGCATAATCAAGAGAATGCGCAAGGTTCAGCATCAGTTTGTAAGAGGCAGGGAATTCGGCAAGTGCAAGCCGATATACTTCGACAGCTTCTTTTGCTGACAGTTTTTCAGCTTGAAAAATGATTTCATTTATTTTCTCATTCTGAGCAGTGAGATCAATTCCAAGAAGAGTATCAGCGGATACACCGAAAATGTGAGATAACTGCGGAATCTGACTGATATCCGGTGCATTTCTGTCACATTCCCAGCCTGACACAGCAGCCGATGTAAGTCCGAGAAGGTCTGCAAGCTGTTCCTGCGTCATATCGTTTTCATGGCGTAATTTCTTGATTGTAGATCCAATTGACATTATAATTCTCCTTCAAAAAAATTCCGGTACCGTTGAATATATTATATCAAGTAAATTCTATTTCCGCAAGTTAGCATTCGTGTATCAGAATTATAGTCTCGCTTGAGTTATCAATTTATACTGTACATTCACAAAATAGCCTATAAAATTTCTTATACATAAAACTTTTATATTTCTATAAAACATTTCGGATATAAGCACTTGTTTTTGTCTTAAAATGCCTTGAAAAAGCCCGTTTTTAAGAATATTTTTGTTCGAACACGATGGAGAACCCTCCAAACGACTTCGTTTGAATCTTCGCTGTGTCACTTTGCCCTTAAGCGTACATGCTCGATACATGACTATATATCTAAACAGCAACAAAAGAAAAATAAGGGCAAATCCGAAGATTCACCCTTATCTAAACTCGCATCACCTTTTCTAAATGACATTGCTTCAAGGCTCCCTTTTTTTTGCGCATATTTTTCCCCGTTTCTCATACACATGCTATAGAGTATACTGCGGGAGGCGGTCGGTATGACGTGGGGGAGAAAACAGGTGAAGGAAACGGAAAAGGTGAACACGTCGTCGAGGCGAGAGATGCCCCTTTTCTCCGCGGCGAATGCGGTCATGGTCGTCGGTGCTCTCGCATGCGTGCTGTTTTTTTGTACCTTCGTGGGCGCCACGCCGCGGGAGATTTCATATCCCACCGTCTCATCCGAGGCGGCGGTTGCCGCGTTCGTATCGGAACACACCGTCTTCGCCGATGTGATCGGTATTGACGAATATTTTGTGAAGCCTTCGATCAGCGTTGGCGGTTTTTCCGAGCGCGGGGAAGCGGCGTACCGGGCGTTTGTTGAGGAAGCAAAGAAAAACTGGACGTTCGGCGAGTATCTCCGCGATGCATTCCGCGCCCTTTTTGAGACGCCGTGACGAGTCTTATATTTTGGACGGCGGGCTGGACGCTCTTCAACGGAATCAGGGACACTTTGCCGGTGCTTCTCGCGGCGCTCATACACGAATGCGGGCACGCGCTCTCTTGCCGTATCCTTCGCGTGCCGATCCGTTTTTTTCATCCCGTGGCAGTCGGGGCAGTGATCGGATACGACGCCGTTTCGCTTTCCTACAAAAAAGAGATTGCCATAGCCGTCGCAGGGCCACTTTTGAATCTTTTGTGTGCAGTGTCGGTGTTCGGTGTGAAAAGCCGATTTGGCGCACTTTTCGGTATTTCATCTTTGGGGCTTGCCTTTTTTAATCTTTTGCCGCTCCGACGTCTCGACGGCGGGGTGATCCTTTACGCCGCCGTGGCTTCGGTTTGGGAAGCCGATTGTGCGGAAAAAATTGCCCGTGCCGTGTCCGGTATCGGCACGGTTTTTCTTTGGATGTGTGCCGTCGCGGTGCAACTAAGGTGCGGGGGGAACCTATCGCTCCTCCTTATCTCGGTGTATCTGCTCATATGTATCTAGATGAAGCGAGGCTTGTAACCTTTCGTGATACAAAAAGAGACCGAACGTTTTTCGTTCGGTCTCTTTTACGCGTTTTATCCGTGTAGAAAGGTTCGCTTTACAGAATTGCCGGTTCGGACGAAGCGGTCTCTTCGGCCTCCGTGGTTTCTTCGGGTTCCTCAGACTCTTCAGCTTCAGTAGTTTCTTCCGTCTCGGTGGTCTCCTCGGTCTCCTCGGGCCTTTCCGATTCAGTGGTTGTTTCCGTTTCGGCAGGTACTTCTTCTGTAGTTTCTTCAGGATCGGCAGTTTCCTCAGATTCTTCCTGTTCGTCCGTATCGTCAGATTCCTCGGTTTCCTCGGGTTCTTCGGTTTCCGTCGTTTCTGCGGGGCCGGTCGTTTCCTCTGTCTCGGAGGTTTCAGCCGTCTCGGAGGTTTCAGCCGTTTCGGAGGTTTCGCTCGTTTCGGATGTTTCTTCTGCCTCGGTGGATTCAATCGGGGCTTCTGTTTCCGTTACGTACACGGTTTCCCCGGGGATGATCTGTACGGGATTGTCTGTGTTCGTGCGGTCAATCGGCTGGATATGTGAATAATCGTTCGAGGTTTCGGGAGAAGCAGTAGTCTCGGGAGTGGTTGTTTCCGTCGTTTCTTCCGGCAAAATCTCGTTTGTGATGATGTTCGTCTCTGCCGGGTCAGGATCTGTTACGGTGTTGTCGTGAATTCTGTCGCCGGCAAAACAACTGACGGCATACAGCAGAAGAATGACGGCAGCACAGATAAGAGTTGATAATAGGCGGTTGTCAAAAACGAAAACTTTCTTCTTGGGCTGTTCACTTGAAATGGCAGATTCGGCAGGGGATTCGTCCGTTGCTTTTTGGGATATCTCTGCAGTTTTCTTTGTTTTTTCGCGGTTTTTTCCACCGAATCTCACGGGCATAGTGAGTCGGTCGATCACGTAAACGAGAAGATTCATAGTGAGAATCGCTATAGTGACACCTTCAGGGGCTCTTCCAAAGAAGCGTATGCATACGGTAATAAGACCGCATCCGATACCGAAAACGAAGCGTCCCATGGAGGTAACAGGCGTGGTGGCGTAATCGGTTGCCATAAAGATCGCCGCTAAAATGAGGCCGCCGGAGAACAGCTCGGCGAGCATAAAGTTTATACTGCCCGATGCCGTCTGCGGGAAGAAAAGGGAAATCACGGCAATCGTAGCGAGGAAGGCCACCGGTGTGTGCCACGTGATCACGCGGCGGACGAGAAGGTACACGCCGCCCGCGATAAGGAGGACGGAGGAAATCTCACCGATACAGCCGCTGACGTTGCCGAAAACGAGATCCCAAAGGGTGATATCGGGGAGAACGCCTTCTTTCAGAGAAGAAAGCGGCGTTGCCGCCGCGACGACGTCCGCGGAAGCTATCGTGGAGAGGCGGGAGCCCGCACTTACAAACGTGCCCATTCCCGAAGGCCACGAAAGAAGGAGCAGGCGTGCCGCGAGGGCAGGATTGACGATATTTTTGCCGATGCCGCCAAACAGACCCTTTACAACGACGATGGCAAAGAACGCACCGACGATCGGCATCCAGATCGGTACGGTTGGGGGGAGGCTCATCGCCAGAAGAAGGCCGGTAACGACTGCGGAAAAATCGCTGATCGTTACGGGGCGACGAAGGATCAGCTCCGTGAGTGCTTGAAAGAAAACGGCGGAGGTGACAGACACGATGCCGATCATCAAAGCGCGCAGGCCGAAGGCATATACGCCGAAGATAAAAGCGGGCAAAAGCGCAATGATAACGTCGGTCATGATCGTGCGCGTCGTAGTACTCGTGCGGATATGCGGTGCCGGTGAAACGGTGAATCGCTCCGGGAAAGAGAACGTTTTCTCCCTTGGGGCGTTCGGCGTTTCGGTATCGGTTTCGGCGGGGATGGATTCCTCTTGCGGTTCAGATACCGTTTCAGATTCAATAGAGGAGTCCGTATCACCGAGCGTTTCGTCTTCGGCGGGAAGTTCGTTTTTCAAAGAATCATTCATGTTCAGATAAACCGTCCTTTCTTTGGGATCGGGCCAGGGCGTTATTCTTCCGTTTCGGTAAGTTTTTTGATCTCGGCTTTTGCCGTTTTGATGCAGTTGGTGATCTCGACGCGTCCGGGGCACACGTACGAGCACACGCCGCATTCGATGCAGGCCATAGCGCCGAAGCGCTCGGCTTTGGCGACTTCTCCTTTGCGGGCGAAGCCGGCAATGTAATTCGGCATCAGATGCATGGGACAGCTTTTTACGCAGCGCCCGCAGCGGATACAGGCGGCGGGCGTACCGACAGGGGCCTCAAAGCGTCTCGAAAGCGCAAGGATTGCAGTCGTTCCCTTCGTTACGGGTGTGTTGGAATGGGAGACGGCTTGTCCCGTCATAGGGCCGCCCTCGATAATTTTGGTGGGTTCTCTTTTGAGACCGCCCGCGAAATCAATCACGTCGCTGAAAGAGGTGCCGATGGGCACGAGAACGTTTTTTGGCTTCTTTACCGCGTCACCGCTCACGGTAACGATCCTCTTCACAAGAGGCATTCCGTGGGCAAACGCGTTGTAGATGGCGACGCACGTCTGTACGTTGAAAACGATGCATCCGACGTCAAGGGGGGATTTTTCGGATGGCAGTTCACGTCCGGTCAGGGAACAGATGAGCGTTCGCTCATCCCCCATGGGGTATTTGCTTTTGAGCATGCAAACGGAGATCATCCGGCTGCCGCGGATCAGCTTTTTGATTTTTCTCGCGGCGGCTGCGTTGTCGTCTCCGATTGCGATATACGCCTTATGTACGTCGAGTGCTTTTATAAGAATTTTGATTCCGTTTATGACGGAGGCGGGATTTTCAAGCGTCAGCCGGTGATCGGCATGAAGAAACGGCTCACACTGGGCACAGTTTATGATGATCTTGTCCGCTTTTCCGATAGCGGCACGGAGTTTTTCGTGGGTGGGGAACGAAGCGGCGTCCATACCTGTGATACCGGCGTTTTTGATGATGTCTACGATTTCCTCGGGTTCAGTATCAGAAAGCGGTTTCTCGAACGGCTGCACGTCAGAATGAAGCGCATCTTCCATATCGTTTTCGATGACGACGTGAGGAACCGTTTCGCCCGTGGGCGTGGTTCTTTCTTCAATGGCGATCACCTTTCCGGACACGCTTGCGTGTACGGGACAGGAGAGTGTGCCGTTTGTATCGGCAATGCACTGACCGATTTTCACCGCATCGCCGACTTTGACCGTGGGCTCGGCGGGTGCGCCCGCATGCCGGCAAAGCGGAATGGAAACGGTTTTCGGTGCGGGCATAGTTTCCACCCATTTGTCGCGGGTGTTTTTATGTTCTTCGAGGCGAATGCCGCCCCCAAAGGTGTACGTCAAAATAATCACCTCTTACGAATGTTGGGGTATGTCTATACACGAATATTATACAGTAAATCGGACTCTATTACAAGAGAAAAAGGAGAGAAAACGAAAGCCAAATACAAAAAGGGCGGGAAACTCCGTTTCTCACCCTTATGAAATGTTACCGTGAAATTTTTAAGAATCCGCATCTTCCTCGAGCGTTTCGAGAAGGAAACTCACCGGGCGGAATCCGTCGTTGCACGAAAGCATGGCGGACTTTTTGTTTTTCATCCAGCCCTCGAAGAAGTCGGATGCACCGTGGGAGAGCGCCATCACGTACGGGGAGAGGGTCTCCCACGCATTTTTGCACATGCCCTCGGGCATTTGCCAGCCGTTAGCCACGAAAACCCGTCCGAGTGTCATTTCACATTCGTTTTCGAGGGGATTTTCGTATTCGTCTATGAGATCTGTGTAACGTGCCATTTTCATAACGGTGATTCTGACTTTCTTCATAAAGATCCCCCCACTTGACATTTGTGTGTCGATACGATATACTGTTTTTAGATTATAGCATCTCGGGTACACGCTGTCAAGCGGTGCCGGGAAGCATACGGGTAAAGGAGAAATATATGTCATCCTTTGATAAGATTCGGGGTAAACTCGGCTTCGGCGCGATGCGCCTTCCGCTCATAGATCAAGAGATAGACGCAAAAACCATCTCGGCTATGGTTGACGCGTATATGGCTGCCGGTTTTAACTATTTTGATACGGCACGCGGGTATATGGAAGAGAAAAGCGAAGCCGCCTTGAAAGCGTGCCTTACGTCGCGCTATCCGAGGGAATCCTACGTTCTGGCAGATAAGCTCTCTCCGATGTATTTTTCAAAGGAAGAGGATATCCGTCCGTTCTTTGAAAGCCAACTGGAGGCTTGCGGCGTCGAATATTTTGACTTTTATCTGATGCACGCGCAGGACAGAAAGAAGTTCCGAAAATACAAAGAATGCCGTGCGTATGAAACGGCGATTGCACTCAAAGAAGAAGGGAGGATCCGTCATTTCGGTATTTCGTTCCACGATACCGCAGAGGTGCTTGAAGAGATACTGACGGAATATCCCGAGATCGAGGTCGTCCAGATCCAGTTCAACTATATGGATTACGAGGATATTTCTGTCGATTCGAAGAGAGTATACGAGACCTGCCGCCGCTTTGGCAAACCCGTGATCGCTATGGAGCCGGTGAAGGGCGGATGCCTCGCTCGTCTTCCCGAGGAGGCAAAAGCGATCTATGATGCTGTCGGTACAGGCTCTTACGCCAGCTATGCGATCCGCTTTGCGGCAGGATTTGAGGGGATCGTTACCGTTCTTTCGGGAATGAGCGACGTGGAAATGGTAACGGATAACGTCGGGTATATGAAGGCGTTTCAGCCGCTTACAGCCGCCGAGACGGAAGCTGTTAAACAGGTTACCGCAATCCTTCGCGGAACGGATTTCATCCCTTGTACCGGTTGCCGGTACTGCGTGGACGGATGTCCTGCAGATATTCCGATTCCGGAAGTTCTGGCAAGTCTTAATACGAAACGGATTTTCCAGAACTGGAATGCCGGATATTATTACAGCCTCCATACGCACGGGCACGGAAAAGCGAGCGCGTGTATCGGATGCGGTGCTTGTGAAGGGGCGTGTCCCCAGCATTTGCCGATCCGATCTTACCTCGAAAGCGCAGTCAAAGAATTCGAAAAAGAGAAGGATTGAACGTTCAATAAAAGAATCCGCAAATCCGGTGCGTGCCGGACTTGCGGATTTTGTTTTTCAAAGGGATCAATCGTGTTTGACGTGTACGTCCAACTGATTGTACGGAATGGAGATACCTTCTTTATCAAATGCGGTTTTTGTCGTTTCGAGAAGATCGTGATATACCGTCCAGTAGTCGGCACTGTTTACCCATGCGCGGGTAACGATGTCTACGCTGCTCTGACCGTGTGCGGATACACGAATGGTGGGTGCAGGATCGTCGAGAATCAACTCGTGTGCCGCCGTAATGTCGGTGAGGATGGATTTCGCTTTTTCAAAATCGTTGTCGTACGAAATGGAGAACGTAAGATCCACACGGCGCGTATCCTTTTCGGAATAGTTTACGATATTGCCGCTCGAAAGCGTGCCGTTCGGGATATAGACCACTTTGTTGTCAGCGGTGCGTAGCTTCGTTGCGGTGATGCGGATATCCTCTACCGTGCCGGAATAGCCCTGCGCTTCGATAAAATCGTCTACGCGGAACGGGCGGGTCAGGATAATGAGAACGCCGCCGGCAAGATTGGAGAGAGCGCCGTTCACAGCCAGACCGGCGCACACACCGAACGAGGTAACGAGGGCGGCAAGACCGCTCGTATCGATGCCGACGAATCCGACAAGGCAGATCGCGACGACGCATTTGAGACCTACCTTGAGCGTGTAGGCGAACACTTTGGCAATAGTCTTATCAATCTTGCCCGTATTGCCTGCTTTTTCGATTCTTCTGCTGACTGCGTTTATGATTTTGAAAGAAATCATAAGAAGAATGAGGGCGATTATGAGCCGCAGTCCGGCGGTGGTTATCCAGTGGATCACGGTGTCAAGTATGCCGTGAAGTGTCGTTTGCCAATTCATTTTATTGTTCTCCTTGGTGAATTATGTTTTGTTATCGATGATTATAGCATTTTTTAGCCGGAATGTCAAGGCGAGAGGGATAAACGCACGCTTGAAGTTTCTCTTCATTCATGGTATAATCTCATAAGACGAAAAGGGAGGGGAGCGCATGGAGAAACTGAACGGTGCGGATTTCGGGAAAGTATTTCGTGTTATGGAAAAGAGCTTTCCGCTCGACGAATACAGAACGTTTGAAGAACAAAAGAATCTCCTCGGTGAGGATGCCTATCAAATATATGTTTTACACGGCGACGACGGAGAATCCGTGATCGCCTTTATGGCGGTGTGGGAATGGCAAAAGCTTCTCTTTATCGAGCATTTTGCCGTGGATCCATCGCAGAGAAATCGAGGAATCGGCAAGCGGATGCTTCATGAAATCGTTTCTGCGAGCGATAAAATCGTGTGCCTTGAAGTCGAGCTGCCCGATACCGAGATTGCGGTGCGGAGAATCGGCTTTTATAAGCGGTGCGGTTTTTTCTTGAACGAATATCCCTATATGCAGCCGTCGATTTCGAAGGGTCGTTCACCGATCCCTCTTCAGATTATGACGTACGGCCGTGCTGTCAGCAAGGATGAGTTCGCAGAGATAAGAGATACGCTTTACACGCGCGTGTATAAACAGTTGTAAATTTGCATGATCGGACTTTTTGGGTGAATATTTATTACAAAAATGCGAAAAGAGTCGCCGGCTCATCCGATCGGAGTGTTTATTTATTCGGCAAAATGCACCAAAATAATCCGCCCGCTCTTACAAGTTTCGGGCGGATTTTGTTTATTATGCCAAGAATTTACCATTTGGCAATATTCTCTTGAATAATATGTAAAAATGTGTTATTATTAACTGAACATTCTGCGTCGATGCTTTGTACGCGGAAAAATTTATTCGGGAGGATCTTATGTCAAAATCCAAGAAAATCACACTGCTGGTTGCGATCGTGGCGATTGTGGCGTTGCTTGTTTACGCCGGCGTGACCGGTGCAGCAAACGGCACGGTCGTGTGCCCCGATTGCGGCGATGCGGTACTGGACTGCGAAACCTGCGGCGGTGAAGGCCTCGTACGCGGCACGCTCTGGGCGATCTTGCCTCCGTTTATCGCGATCGGATTGGCTCTTATTACCAAAGAGGTATACAGCTCTCTGTTTATCGGAATTCTCTCCGGTGCACTTTTGGCGTCCGATTTTTCCTTCACGGGAACTTTTGACGGCATCATCAACACCGGCCTTATTGATGCCGTAGCAGGCAGTGCGGGCATCTTTATTTTCCTTGTGGAGCTTGGCATCATCGTTGCGCTTATCAACAAGGCCGGCGGTTCTGCCGCTTTCGGTAACTGGGCGAAGACGCACATCAAGTCCCGTGTGGGTGCGATGCTGGCGACGTTCTTGCTCGGCATTCTCATTTTCGTTGACGATTATTTCAACTGTCTGACGGTCGGTTCCGTTATGCGTCCCGTTACGGACAGCAAGGGGATCTCCCGTGCAAAGCTGTCCTACCTTATTGATGCTACTGCGGCTCCCATCTGCATGATCGCGCCGATCTCGAGCTGGGCGGCGGCTGTTGCAAGCTATGCGGAGGAAGGCGAAGGTCTTAAACTCTTCATCAGCGCTATTCCGTATAACTTCTACTCGATTCTCACTCTCGTGTTCATCGTTACGATTGCCCTTATGAAATTTGACTACGGCCCGATGAAACTGCACGAGAAGAACGCTATCGAAAACGGCGATCTTTACACGAGCGGAGACAAGGCAGAGTCCGTAGAGGTAACGCCCTCTTCCAAGGGCCGCGTCATTGATCTGGTTATGCCGATCATTCTGCTCATCACCTTCTGCGTGCTCGGACTCGTATACGTAGGCGGTATTCTGGACGGTGCCAATTTCGTGGATGCGTTCGCCAACACGGATGCGACCGTCGGTTTGCCTTGGGGCTGCCTCATCGCACTCGTACTTATTATCATCTACATGCTTGCACGCGGCGTTGTGACGCTCAAAGAGTCCATGGAATGCATCCCGCAGGGATTCATCGCCATGGTGCCCGCAATTCTCATTCTCACCTTTGCTACCGCTCTTAAGAACATCACCGGTGTCCTCGGTGCGAAGTATTACGTTGGCGATCTCATGGCCGGCCAGGCTGAGGCACTCGGTTCTTTCCTGCCCGCGATCATCTTCATCGTGGCTTGCATTCTTGCGTTTGCTACGGGTACCTCCTGGGGTACGTTCGGTATTCTCATTCCGATCGTTACGGCTATCTTCCCCCAAGGCTCGGAACTTCTCATCATCGGTATGTCCGCGTGCCTTGCAGGTGCCGTTTGCGGCGACCACTGCTCGCCTATCTCCGATACGACGATCATGTCTTCGGCAGGCGGTCAGTGCAACCATCTGAACCACGTATCCACGCAGATGCCCTACGCGATCACGGTGGCGGCAATTTCCGCCGTTATGTTCGTGCTTGCCGGCTTCGTGCAGAACGCATGGATCTGCCTGCCGCTCAGTATCGCTCTCACCGTTGCTACATTGTTTATCATCAAACTCATTGCAAAGCAGACGGACGCACACGCGAAATAATCTTCGTACATACGCCCCCTGCAGACCGAAAGCGTAATGTTGTTATCAAAGTTTTACGCAAACCGAGTGGGATAACAGAAAATACAGTATAGTCAAATGGCTATACTGTATTTTTTATGTTTAAATCAACAAATTCCGCAACTTTTTTAAAACTACTTTATTTTTATTTCTGTTTGTTTTATAATATAATTTACCAAACAAATCTAATAATAACATAGGATGACTTTAACTAAGGGGGTATTATACCCTTTTGCCTTTGTCATTCAAAATGAATTCGGTAAAAACGCAATTCCACTTGAATGACAATAAGGTGTGTCCTTTTGGGTTTAAGATTTGTTTGGCGACAATCGGGTTGCGTTTTTCGGTGCGTGGCTTCGGTCACGCACTTTTTTATTGAGGGGAAATTGAGCAGAATGAAATTTACATACAAAAATCAACTTATAATATCCTGCGTGATAATTCTTCTTTTCAATGTACTTAATACGGTTTTCAAGCATTGGATTTTCTCAAGTATCGGATGGTGGCTTTGCGGCTTACTGTGGATCATCCATCCTGTTGGCACAAAGAATATGGAACCTACAAAGAAGAATTTGCTGATCATTCGACTTGCCGGCGTGTTCCTTGTTATCGTCGGTCTTGTAGTACACTTCAACTTCTGATTGTAATGGAGATCTATTATGGAACAGAAAATAATCGGCACGGTAGTGTCCGTAAAAAAGCAATGGTGGCTGAAAGTTAACACAAAACCTGTAAGAATGCACGCGCTTGACGGTGCTACGTTCCCCCACATTATCAAGGTTAGATATGTCGTTAATGGAACCGAGTATTTCAAAAGAAAATGGATTAAAGCCTGCGACACCCCTCCGGCTTTGAACTCAGAAGTGACCGTAATTTACGACGAAAATAAACCGAGCAAAAGCAAAGTGCTTGGATAGCAACGAGAGGATGGTGTGGCAATATGAAAACAAAATGGAAAGATACCCCGACATTACATAAGGTGATTACCGTGTTTTCGGTTATTGTCAGCCTTGCAGTCGTCACTTTGGCGGTATTACAGATATTTGATATATGGACACAGGCGATGAATCTGTGCGTACCGTTGATGGGCGTAAACTTACTTTGCCAAACATACACTCAGTGGAACACAAGCCGGAAGACTGCATATTTCAGTCTCGGCTGTGCGGCATTCGTTTTTGCCTGTGCAATAGCTGTGTTCTTTATCAAGTAACAGGAGGTGTACTATGGCAAAATTAGAACACACACTGAATGGCAATTTTAATCAGTGGCTAAGCAGAATTGAAGATGGAATACTCAACGGAAGTATGTCTGCATCATTGGAGGACTCCAGCGATTTTCGTAGTGGTGATGCCCGCTGTAGCGTTCGAGTTTTTGAAAGATATAGTTATGCAGGAGGAAACCGTGTCAGTTTGAGCGTTACGCTTTTTCAAAACGGCGATGACCCGATCTGCCTTTCCGCTATCACAGCCGGAGGAAGTCAGGCTCTGTTCTTTAAGGTCAACACCTGGGGTGAAGAAGCATTCCTCGATAAGCTGAGAGAATTGCTGTGATGAGGTGACGTATTATGGCAAAACACGAATTCGGAATTATGGAATCTGATCCAGTCGGCGGAAAGCGGTATGATGAATATGAGCCTAAAAAGTACAACTGCATATCTGTTGACGACGATTACATTGAGGGTATCCAGGAGCAGCTACTTATATTCGATAGTTTCTGCCATACCATTGACATCCCAATGAGGGGACTAAATTACGCCGGCATTACGCTGATTCCACCATCGTCCATAGACGCATTTCTGACGGTTTTCAGTGATGGCGCGGAGTATAAAGAACTAAGAAACCTTCTGATTGAAGCTAAGAATAGAAACAAATATGTGATCCATTATGGATTGTGAGATAGGAGGTAATCGCGATGAAAAGTATTAAACCCGGAAGAGGCCCGTCCTTTATGGGTGGGGTTATGAGTATATTAGTTGGTCTGTTCGGCGTTGTTTGGACAATCGTGGCCGCAAGCATGGGCGGCGGTGTGTTTGCACTGTTCGGAATAATCTTTATCGCAGTGGCTGTTGTCCAGGCGATCTATAACTTCAAGAATGCAACGGGCAAAAACCGTTATTCTGCTTTTGATATTACCGACAGTAGCGAGGAACCCGATCCGCTGAACGAGCGATTCGGGAATCCGCAAGCTACCACGCAGAAAAAGAACGATGTAGATAACAAGTTCTGTCCGTATTGCGGAACTCCGGTCGCAGGTGATTTTGAGTTTTGTAACAACTGCGGCAAGAAACTGCCTTAAGTGAAGGAGATACAGAAAATGAAAAAAGTCAGTAGTATTTTATGGGGAATCGTATTGGTAGCAATAGGCGTGATTTTTGCGCTTAATGCATTTAATATCACAGATGTCGATGTGTTTTTTGATGGTTGGTGGACATTATTCATCATCGTGCCGTGTGCCATTGGACTATTTACAGAGCGTGAAAAAACAGGCAATATCATCGGTGTCGCTATAGGTGTTTTCTTGCTTTTGTGTTGTCAGGATATTTTAAGTTTCTCTGTGCTTTGGAAATTACTTGTCCCTGCCATCATTATTATCGTAGGATTTAAGATGGTGTTTATGGGTATGTTCGGCAATAAAACTAATGAAATTGTCAAAAAAATGAAATTGGAAGGTAACAACTTAAAGTCAGGCTGTGCTGTCTTTTCGGGTTGTGACGTCAAATATGACGGCGAAGAATTTAAAGGTGCAGAACTCACCGCCGTATTTGGTGGAGTTGATTGTAATTTAAAAAATGCTATTATCGAAAAAGACTGCGCGATTCAGGTAACGGCAATCTTCGGAGGTGTTGATATTCTTGTCCCCGATAATGTAAATGTTAAAGTTAGTTCAAATTGTATCTTCGGTGGAATATCAAACAAAACAGCAGTACATAAAGACGTTCCCACGATCTATGTCAGCGGCACTTGTATGTTTGGAGGGGTGGAAATAAAATGATCACTTTTCAAAAGGTAATTAAGTATTTGGCGATCGCGTTTGCTATCTTTCTCACCGTTAGCATTATCGGAGGAGTTTTAAGTATGTTTGGTTTGTTCGGTGGTTTTTTCAGTGGTGATGCTGTGACCGAAGATATTAAAACTTATGCAGTTTCACCGGATATACAGAGCCTTGAAGTAAAGATAAATGCCGCTGATTTTAGGATTAAGCAAGGCGAAAGGTTTTCCATTGAAAGCAATCTAAAACATCTTACGGTTGAAGATAAGAACGGCGTTCTGACGATCAAGGAAACAAAGAAGTTCGCGCACACTTATACCGGCGCTGTATTGACTCTCTATGTTCCTTCTGACACGGTATTCGAAAAAGCAAATATTATAACCGGTGCAGGAAGACTGACTGTAGATAGTTTGTCTGCCTCTACAATGAACTTAGTGTTTGGTGCCGGTGAAGTTACGATTGATACTCTTGTTGCCACCTCAGATATTGACATTGACGGTGGTGCAGGAAAGATCACCGTATCAGGCGGCGCACTCCATAACCTTGATTTAGATATGGGTGTCGGTCAATTAAATCTGACCTCTGCTCTTACAGGCGAAAGTGATTTTGATTTAGGTGTCGGAGAGTCCAATATAACCGTAATCGGCAACAAAGACGATTATAAGCTTGATATAGAAAAAGGCATTGGCAACATCACCGTAGACGGCACAAGCGTTTCTAATATCAAGAGAAAAGGTAACGGTAATAACGGCATAGAGGTTAGTGGCGGTATCGGTGCCATTAACTTAAAATTCAAGGAGTCTGCCGCAAAATAATTTTAGAACTAAAAAACATAGAAAATCCCTTTGGTGAGAAAAAGGTTCTCATCGGAGTATCATTCAAAACGGAAGGCGGTAAAGCCTTCGGCTTGCTCGGCAGAAACGACGGCGGCAGCTACGACTGCCGGTGGAACTAACGAAATAAAACAAACCCCGCGGATCTTCAGGTCCGCGGGGTTTTTATTAGGGGGAGACGGGGGATTCTTTCGTGCTGACGTCAAAGAGAGCACCGTACTGCTGCCAGCTGTAATCCTGCAGATAGCGTTCGAAGCATTTTTGCGAAAAACAAATCTTCACTTTTGCGGTGGTGTTTTCCATCATAGCGGGGCTGACGCGGGGTAAGGATGCGTTTGGATCCGTCATATACGCGGCATCCTCCACGTCCATATAAACGGTCAGATTTCCGCTGTAACCGCTGAACAGCTCCTCTTCGAACACGGTAACGTTTTTGAAAATCTTGATCTCGGAAAGGGAGTCGCATCCGGCAAAAGCACCCGAGGCGATTGCCAGTACGGCACGTCCTTTATAAATCGTTGGTATTTCGAGATACGGCTCGCTTTGGGCGGCGTCCGTCGTGCCGACGATGGCGTATCCGTTGCCGTATGCTTCATAAAGGAAAAAGTGAGAATATTCGTTATCGTTCCAGGTGAGGAATCCCTCGTACACGGGCAAGGAGGGCTTCTCCGGTACCCGGACACGGGGGAGGTCGGTACGTCCCAACTGTCGGTACAAAGCCTTCAGAATTTCTTTTGTGTGCAGTATTGCACCGGCGTCGTTCAGATGGTAGTTCGTGTCGTAGAAGTACTCGGCATCGTATGCTGTGTCTTCGGGGGAGCCTATGACTGTACACTCAAGCGAAGCCGAAAGATAATCGAAGAAGGCAATCATAGTTTCCGCATCCGTCGTCTGTGAGAGCGCGTCTCGGTTCATGGGGCAAAAACTGAAGTACACGGTGGCACCTTTTTTCTTGCACCACGCGGTGTATTCGTTCACGTAATCAATGAAATCATCCGAGACGATCTCGGGGGTGAGGTTGATTACGGTTGTGGTATCGTATCGGAGCCCCGTCGATTCGTACAGCGTGTTGTAGGGGCGCTTATATGCGATGTCGCCGTATGCATTGAAAGAATCGCTGCGGTATACGCCCGTCGGAGAAAGCTTGATGCCGTCTTTGTGATAGCCGAATTTTTGCATGCCGTACTCATAATAAGCGCCGGCCATAGCGGGGAGATTCTCTTTGGCAATATAGCGAAGCATCTCCGTGTGCCCCTCCATCGCCTGCCACGTGGAGTCGGCGTTGAAGTAGAGGGAAAGCGTCTGCGGATCCATTTCGGGGGAAAGGAGGATAATATCGTTCTTACCGATATTGGCCTTTGAGAGATCCATCATAAGCTTCGTGCCGAGCGTGGCGTACAGACCGAAATTGACGACGGGCATGCCGAGTGCCTCCTCGAGCATTTTGCTGTCAAAGCCGAAAGCCACGCTGGAGCCGCCGATAAGGATGAGTTTCGGTTCGTCGACGGAAGTGAGACGGTCGAACTTTTCGCCAAGGGCTTGCACGAAGGTTTCGCCGTATACGGGCGGCACCGAGGCGGTGATGCTCAAAAAGAAGACGAGAGGAAGAAGAACGGCAAGTATGACGGCTGTCGTGCCGAGTATGTATTTTTTTCTCATAGGCATCTTCCTTTCTCAGAATTGGAAATAAATAAACGCGCTTGCGCCGTCGCCGGCAAGAGTGAGAAGCCAGCCGATGGCGATAATCCAAATAAGGCATGCCGTGCGGTAAACCGATTGCGGCATCGCTAAAAGCGCGGATTCATTTTCACTGTCGCACAGCCTGTTTGTATCCATCTGCCGCATAAAGAGAAGCGAGAGGATCGCCGTCAAAATTTTGGGGAGAGTGAGCCCCATCGTTTCAAGCGTAGACGTAAAGTAAGCGCCGCTCATGGACCAATCGGTGAAGAGTGTATCCAAAAGGACACGAAGATCAAAAAGGCTGTTGGCACGGAAGAAAATCCAGGAAAACGAAACGAGGAGAAACACGATTATTCTTCTCGCGATGCGTACGGCGGGGGCATTCTCGGGGATATGGCATTTTTGGAGAAGCTTCAGGCGGGGTGCACGTGTGAGTGTGCCTATGATCTGGTAGATGCCGTGCAGAGCGCCCCAGAGGACGAACGTCCACGCGGCGCCGTGCCAAAGACCGCTTACGAGGAATACGAAAAACAGATTGAAAAGATGGCGGGCGGGGGAGCATCTGCTGCCGCCCATGGGGAAATAGAGATAATCCTTAAACCACGAGGAGAGGGAGATATGCCAGCGTGCCCAGAAATCGCGGATAGTTTCGGCAATATAGGGCCGGTTGAAGTTTTGCATAAGGCGAATGCCCATCACCCGTGCGGCACCGATGGCTATATCGGTATAGCCGGAGAAATCACAGTAAATCTGAAATGCGAAAAGGACGGTAGCGATCGCTACACCGAAACCGGTAGCTGATGAGGGAGCGTTATAGACGGCATTTACGTATACGGCAAGTCCGTCGGCGACCACTACTTTTTTGAAAAATCCGATCAGCATTTTGGATAAGCCCTCGGAAAAATCGGCAAAGGAAGGCGAGTGGCGCGCTTTCAGCTGGGGAATCAGATTGCCGGGGCGCTCAATCGGACCGGCAACAAGTTGGGGAAAGAAGGAAACGAACAAGGCGTAGTAGCCGAAATGCCTTTCCGCCTTGATGCTTCCTCTATACACGTCAATGACGTAGGAGAGCGTTTGAAACGTGTAGAAGGAGATACCCACCGGCAAAAGGAGCTCTAGAGAAAGATCGTTTGCGGGGATGGAGAAAAAGCGAAGGATGCCCGTTACCGAATCCGAAAGAAAACGGAAATACTTGAAGAAAAAGAGAATACCGAGGCAAGATACAAGCGTCAAGGTCAGAAGAAGTTTTTTCTTCGTTTTCGACTTTGTCTGCTCGATGCCGATGGCGGCAAGATACGAGATGAGCGTGGTGAAAAGGATAAGAACAATCAGCTCGGCGCTCCAGCTCATGTAAAAAAGATAACTGGCGGCGAGAAGCATAATCCAGCGGAGTTTATGGGGGAGGGTGAAAAACAGCGCTACTACGATCGGGAAAAAGACGAGAAAGAAAAAAGAGTTGAAATTCATTTATCATTTCCTCCTTTCCCAGATCTCAAAAAGAGGCTCGGCGAGAGAAGAACGAGCAGTGCGAGAAGGAGTTCCTCCATAGATGCCGCCTGCCATAAGACAAAAGAGATAACGAAAAGAGATGCGATCCCTTCGAGAATCGTAAAGAGAAGGGCGAAACGGGTACGGACGGCCAAAAATGCACAAACGAGCACAAGGCCGAAGGCGGGCAAGAGGATTGGCCAATTCTGCAAAAGTATTTCCATAATCAATCCTCCCTCAAAAGTCCGAGATCGGTAAGTGCCGCCTTTATATCTTTGATGATTTGCTTTGTACGGACCTCACAGCCCAAGGTATTCAGATGCATCGCCTGATCGTGCACGTACTTCGGCTCGTATATGTAGTCCTTGATGTCGCCGAAGAAGTACGCGTCGTACAGTTCTTCGGCACGGTTCATGTATGCCAGCTGATTTTCGCGGATGCGTGCCTCGGGAAGCATTGCCTCTTCACTTACACTGGCGAGCCAACCGATCATAGGGGTAAGGCCTTTTTCTTTTGCGGCCGTGAGCATACGGTTGTAATTTTCGACGTTTTCTTCTGTGAAGAATACGTCCATATCCCATTTCACCCAGGGAGAGCCGGGCTTTATGGCGGGGCGGAACGTGGCGTATTCACCGTATTTGTTCAGATGCTCAGAGTGGTATTCATAGGATTTTTCTCTCGTTTTGGATCTTGTCTGATTGAACGTGGAGAACGCGGAGAACACTTTTGTGTAATTGGATATGTCAATAAGCGGAATGGCGTCGTAGGCACCCTCAAAGATCTGCCAAACGTAGTATTCCCAGTAGTTTGTACCCCACGGATGGCCGTAGGGGGATGCTTCGGGGGTAAGGATCAGAAGGTCGTCCGCATCCAGGTAAGAAAGTCCAATCTCCGCGTACATGGTAGCGGGCGTGGAGGCGACGGTCGCATAGGTGATGATATCCCACTCGTTATCGAGGGCATCCTCCACCTCTTTGGCCGTAAGACCGTATACGTTCGTCGAGCCGGAAACGATGAGCATAATTTTCCCCGGTCGGGTAATGAGCCGCTCGTAATTTACCTGGTAGGTGAAGTTCAGATCGTTGTCGCTGTGGGGATATTCGGTAGCCTCGGGTACGAGCGTTCTCAGTGCGGGGCAGTTATAAAAACTGTCGTCGTAGCAAATCTTTACGCTGTCGGAAAGATAGACCTTTTCCAGTGCCGTGCAGCGGTTGAAGGCGTTATGATCGATCGTGCGGACGGATTTCGGGATATACACCTCCCGAAAAGATGCGTTCAAAAAGGCATCCTGCGAAAGCGTCGTTACGGCTTTTCCTTCAATCGTTTCCGGTATAATAAGACGGGTATCGTCCCCCGTGTATCCGGTTATCGAGACGGAATTCCGTAAAACCGTATATTCGAAAAGGGAAGCGTCGGCGGCCTTTTCCCATTGGCAGTACAGATCAATTACGCCGCTTTCGGGCATGATGACGTTCCAGCCAAGACCGTAATACTGTCCGGTGCCGTCGGGCTTTGTGTTATAGCCGGTGAGCACGTAGCCATCCCTGGTGAAGAATCCCTTGTCGGGGCGTGTGTTCGGGCAGTAATAAAAGGATTCGGCGTAGGCGTCGAAGAGCGTTTCCTCCGTTCCGTCCGCGGTCTTGCCGCCGTTTCTGTGATAATTGAGCCGCCAGAGCGACCAGTCCTCAAAGTTTGCGTATACATCGGTGTTTCGGACAAGGTCAAACGAATACGTTTCCTCCTCTGTCAGAAGTTCACCGCCCTCTCTCAAAAAATTCCCCTTGGAAAAGCCGAGAAATATCTGCTTTTCGCTCGGAATCGCGGTCATGGTGATCGTCGTATTTTCGAGCGCTTTGCCGCCTGACTCTACGGAAGAGATTACGTTCGCTCCGTCAACATTTACAAGACAGTTGTATGTATAAGTAGGAATCGGATCGACGAAAATCTCGAGCGTTACGGGAACGCGGACATCGGAAAGTGTGAGAAACCCGTTTTCAAAAGTGAGATTTTCGTTGTCAAAGGAAAGACGGGTTCCCGGCTTTTCCGTCACGGCAAAACGCACCGACTGTCCGGGACGGACGTCGAGTATGCGTGTGTCGGAAAGTTCCCCGAGAGGGGCGCCGTTTTCCAGAATCTGGGCGCCAAAAAAATCATACGCATCGCTTTCGGGGAGCAGAACGCGTACGGTGTATTCTCTTTGCGCTTTTTGGGAGGCTGTACATCCCAACGCGAAAAGAGCGAAAAGCATCAGTATAAGGGATAGGCACACGGAGGAGAAACGTTTCATAGAATCACTTCCTGTTTTTACGGCTGATCCGTTCGGGACGGTCTTTGTGTCTTCAGTACATTATATCATAGCGATTCCCGATTGTAAAGATACGGATATATGAATAAGACCGACTCCGCAGGGGGAGTCGGTCTCGTTTTGTGTTTTAAAACAGGTTTTAGCTTATCTTACGACCTCGCCGTCGAGGATGACTTTCTTTACGTTCATCTTACGGTCGACGATGATAAGGTCAGCACGGAGTCCTACCGCGATCTCACCGCGGTCGGTAAAGCCTGCGACGCGCGAGGGGTTGTAGGAACCCACGCGGAACGCATCGACCATCGACGCACCAGTGTGCTTCATGTAGTTGCGGCACGCGATCTCGAGCGTCAGCTTCGAGCCGGCAATGTCGTTCGCACCGTCGAAGTTAATATCAAAGACGTCTTCGTAGCCGGCGGGCTTCGGTGCGTCGTTATAGGTGCGGTCAGAGATCAGAACGATACGGGAATCGCCCTTGATCTTACGAACGAGACGAAGCATATACGGGTCTACGTGGATGCCGCGGCTGTCGCAGATGAGCTCCGCATACATACCGTCGTTGTAGTTTACCGCCTCATCCACGCATACGCCGCGGCACTCGGGATAGTTTACGATTGTACCCGTAGCGTTGGTGTGGTGCGTACCGACGGACATACCGTAGGGCATAAGAGCCTCGATCTGTTGGGGCGTGGCCTCACTGTGCGTAACGGCGAAACGAACGTCGGGCATAGCCGCCTTTACTGCCTTCACAAACGGCAGAATGTCGGGTCGCTCGGGTGCGAGGCCCCATACCTTGACAAGTCCGAGACCGGCTTCAATGATCGGCTCGTAGTCCTCGGGTATGATCGGTTTGTCCCAAGGGTAGAGTTTTTTGTTCGAACCGTAGTTTGCATTGATGTACGGTCCCTCGTAATAAATACCTCCGATGCTTTTTCCTTCGGGAAGTTTCATAGCCTCGCGGACGTTTTTTCCCGTCTCGATGTACTGCTCTTTTTTCTGTCTCGGATAGGTAGCGATGAGAAACGTGGTAGTACCGTGCGTCAGGTGGAACTGTGCGGCTTTGATCGGCTCCTGCCACGCCTGAAATTCACCGCCCGTGTGAGAATGGATATCTACAAGGCCGGGCCCTACGTATTCACCCTCGGCGTCGATGATCTCACAGCCCTCGGGGATTTCGGTCTTCCGCATCTCGCCGTATCCCGCGATCTTTCCGTTCTCGATGAAAAGAACCGCCTCGGGGATAAAATGATCGCGCATTACGAGTTCTGCGTTGATAATTGCTATCATATGTAATTCTCCTTTTGGAATTTTATGATTTATTATACCGCCTTTTCGGTTGATTGTCAATGTACATATAAAGAAACCCCGCTCTTTTGAGCGGGGACTTCTGTCAGTTGATCTTCACGTTTTCCCAAAGGGAGTTCATATAGCGAAGCATCTCTTTATCGAGATTTTGGTACGCCATTTCGTTGTAGCGATCCCGGAAGCTGCCGAGGTCGGGGTAGAGGATCGCGAGCGCTTCCTCGCCCATATCGGCGATATACGTCTCGTTTTCATAAACGATGCGGTTCGGGGATGCGTAATAGGTATATTCCGCGTTCGCCACGGCAGGCTCTTCGGAAAGCATGTAGTTGATGAAGATCTCAGCGAGCTCTTTGTTCTGCGCGCAGGTAGGAATGCACATCGCATCCACGTACAGATTCGTGCGCTCGGGATAGTAGAACTTCAGATCCACGTGCTCCGCCTGTGCATCGACCATGGTGAAGTAGTCACCGGCGTAGTACGCACCGATGGCGGCCTCGCCGGACTCCATCGCATTGTAGATTTCATCCATAACGTAGCTGTAAACGTAGGGGCGCTGTGTGAGAAGCTCGTTGTAGGCGCGGTCCCAATCCGCTTTGTCGGTGGTGTTTACGCTGATGCCGAGCTTATACATGGCGGTGCCGAACGCGTCGCGGGGATTGTTGAACTGCAGGATCTTGCCTTGGTACTTTTCGTTCCACATAAGATCCCAGTCTTTCGCATCGGCTTCGTCGACGATGTTTGCATCATAGATGACACCGACGATACCGTAGGCGTAGGGAACGGAGTACCGGTTCTCTTTGTCGTAATAGAGTCCCTTGAACGTGTCGTTGATATACTCGTAATTCGGGATGTTGTCGAAATTGAGAGGCAGAAGAAGATTTTCCTCAGCCATTTTGGCGATCATGTAGTCGGAGGGAATGATGACGTCGTAGCTGACCGCGCCGCTGGAGAGTTTGTTGTACATATCCTCGTTCGAAGAGAACGTCGTGTAGTTGACACGCAGCTTTACGCCGTAGGTTTCCTTGTACCATTTCTCAAACTCGCGGATCGTGTCAAAACTGCCCTCACTGCCGTCGGAGATATATTCACCCCAGTTATATACGTTGAGAGTCAGCGTATCGCCGCCGCAGGCGGAGAGGCAAAGGGCGGTAAGGATCGCCGCCGCACAAAGAACAAGCCATTTTTTCATCCGTTCGTTCTCCTTTTGTTTTTTTCTTTCTTTTTTTCTTTCAGTTTTCGTCTGTCATCGTTATCCACGACGTTGCTCACGAGAAGGAGCGTGAGCGTTACGAAGAAGATGATCGTGGCAAGTGCGTACATCTTCGGGGTAACGGTCTTTTTCGTCATGGCGTAGATGCGGATCGGCAGGGTTTCAAAGCCCGTGCCGGACGTAAAGTAACTGATGACGAAATCGTCGAGTGACAGGGTAAACGCCATAATGGCGCCGGTGATGATGCCGGGCATGATCTCGGGCAGTTCGACCTTCAAAAATGCACGGAAAGGTGTGCAGCCCAGATCCATCGCCGCTTCGGGCAGAGATTTGTCCATTTGCTGCAGTTTCGGGAGTACCTGCAAGATTACGTACGGCGTACAGAACGTGACGTGCGCGATCAGCATCGTTACGAAATTAAGACTTGTGGCGGCGCCGAAGAGGCGGCCGACGAACACGAACATAAGCATGAGCGAGATACCAGTAATGATATCGGGATTCGTCATGGGGATATCCGTAACGGTGTTCATGGCGGTGCGGTACCAACGGCTTCTGAGTTTGTTGATGCCGACGGCGGCAAGCGTACCCATCACCGTCGAGACGGCGGTGGCAGAGGCCGCGAGGACGAGCGTGTTTTTGACGGCCGTCAGCGTGTTTCTGTCGCGGAACAGCTCTACGTACCACTTGAATGAGAAGTCGGAGAATACGGAGAGGCTTTTTGCGTCGTTGAAGGAGAATATGAGAAGGACGGCGATCGGGGCAAAAAGAAACCCGAATATGATGCCGCTGTAAATTTTGGATGACAGCTTCATATCATTCACCTCCGTACACGTAGCGGGCGCTTACGTATTTCACGAGAGCCATAAGCGAGAGAAGGATCACCATAAGAATAAAGGCAATCGCCGCCGCAAAATGCAGATTGTTGGCAACGTACTGTCCCTCAATGGCGTCACCAATGAGGAAGAATTTGCCGTTACCGAGCTTCTGCGAGATGTAGAACGTGCTGATCGAGGGGATCAGAACCATCGTGATGCCGGAAATGACGCCTGGCATGCTGAGAGGGAATACGACGCGGCGGAGCACGGAAACGCTGCCGCATCCGAGATCGCGGGCGGCCTCGAGAAGCCGTACGTCCAGTTTGGCAAGAATGGAGTAGATCGGCAGAACCATGTACGGAAAGTAATCGTACACCATGCCGAGAATGACGGCGGTCTCCGTGCCGATTACGTGTACCGGTCCGAGGCCGACCTTCGCGAGGAGGCCGTTAATGATACCCGTGTCCTGGAGAAGCGTCATCCACGCGTACGTGCGGATGAGGAAGTTCATCCACATGGGGATCATGATGAGCGTTACCATCGTCTTCTGCGTTCTTTCCTTGGCGCGCGCCATAATGTACGCGATCGGATAGCCGAGAACGAGACAGACTGCCGTGGAAATAACGGCAAGCTTCAACGAGCGCATGAAGATAAGGATATAGGTGCGAACCTCTTCACTCGTGCCGTCTTCGCCTACGATGTTGCTTTTGGCGGTGAAAAAACGCGTGATGTTGTCTGTCGTGAATGTAAAGTTATCGTCTGTAAACGCGTAAAACGCGATAAAGATCAGAGGAACTATGACGAACAGAAGCGACCACACGGAATACGGCGTGAGCGCCGTACGGTAGGTGGAGGGCGTTTTGGCGGTCAGTTTTTTCATTCTTCCTCCTCGCCTCCCGGATTCGAGAGTTCTTCCAGTTCGTTGGAGTAGGAGGAATAGTCGCCGAACATACCGGAGTATTTCGACTTTTTCATAATATGGATTGCATCGGGCTCAAGGGTGATGCCGATGTGAGCGCCTTCCAGAACGGGATCCGTCGTCTGGATCATCCACTTGAAGCCGCCGATATCAACAATGGCCTCGTTATGCACGCCCATAAACGTAACGGAGGTAACGTCTCCGCACAGCATTCCTTTTTCGGGCGCGACGATATCCACATCCTCGGGACGGACGACGACGTCAACCGGCTCGTTTTTCATAAATCCGGTATCCAGACACTGGAACACGTGCCCGCCGAAACGGACGCGGTAGTCTTCGAGCATCACGCCGTCGATGATGTTGCTCTCGCCGATGAAGTCAGCGACGAATGCGTTGACCGGCTCGTTATAGATGTCGGTCGGCGTGCCGATCTGCTGGATCTTGCCCTCGCTCATAACGACGATCGTGTCGGACATGCTGAGGGCTTCCTCCTGATCGTGAGTGACGAAGATGAAGGTGATCCCCGTGTTTTTCTGGATCTTTTTCAGTTCCTGCTGCATATCCTTTCGGAGCTTCAGATCAAGTGCACCGAGCGGCTCGTCGAGGAGAAGCACCTTCGGCTCGTTCACAAGAGCGCGGGCGATGGCAACTCTCTGCTGCTGACCGCCCGAGAGACTCGTAACTCTGCGATCTGCAAAGCCGGACAGCATAACCATCTCAAGCATTTTCGTCACTTTTTCTTTGATTTCCGTCTTGGGGAGTTTTCTTTCACGGAGGGGAAATGCAACGTTTTCAAAAACGTTCAGATGCGGGAAAAGCGCGTATTTCTGAAACACCGTATTCACATGGCGTTTGTGAGAGGGAACGTCGTTGATCCGTTCACCCATAAAGATCACGTCACCCTCGTCGGGGAACTCAAATCCGCCGATGATACGGAGCGTCGTCGTCTTACCGCAGCCGGAGGGGCCGAGCAGGGTCATGAATTCATTATCGTGGATATCGAGACTGATATTGTCAAGCACAACCTCTCCGTCAAACGCTTTGGAAATGTTTTTCAGCTCAACTACTTTATTCATACTTCGTTTCCCCGTCTCTCATATTGTTCGCCGGCGGTGCGGCAACAGAAAAGCGCCATACCGTTTTCAGTCGGCATGACGCTTGTGTCGGATTCGGTGTTTGTGGGCGGTATCCGAGAAATTTTTTCGCGAAAACCGAGGACGGACGGATCTTTGATTCCGCCGTCTTGAAACCCAATAGAAATTCCGTCGAATCACAATCAGATCAGAGTCTATATAGCAAAGATTACTTTTACTACTCTTATTGATCATTTCACAAGTTCATGCCAAAGGCACATTTGGTTTATAGTAACCAACTTATAAAACTGAGCTTTTAACTCAACCAATAAGGCAACAGAAGTTGCCAACCGCAAAGCGGTGTTCGGCATTCGACCCGGCTGTCCGTATGGCCTCGGCCGATAAAAAATCGGCGGTCGTTCAATCCTGCTTTGGAAAAAACTCTTTCCAATTGAGATCATGCATAGTATACTACAATTAAATAGAAAAGTCAATAAGAAGTTTCTCGTAAATCTGCGTATTTTTTTGGATTTTGTCCGCTTATGGCGAGAGACGCGCTCTTTACGGAAAAAATGTCATTCCATAAGTGCGAGAAGTGCCTCGGCGGCATCGTACAGATAGCGCGCGAGCGATTCCTTGACGGAGGCGGGGACACGCTTGGCACCTACCTCGTAATTGAGGAGTCCCTTAAAGCCGATGCTGTTTAAGCCGCGCATCGCATCCGCCCAGTCGATCTTGCCGATGAAAGGAGGCAGATGATCGTCGCCCCAGGCGAAATTATCGTTCACGTGCAGAACCTTGAGACGTGAACCGACATAGGCGAGTGCTTCGGACTGCGTGAGCCCGCATATGTGCGCGTGTCCGAAATCCCAGCATACGCCGATGCTGAGCGCGTCCGCGATCTCGCAAAGCTCGTCGGGATCGCCGCAGTAGCGGTGAACGGGGTAGTGCTGGGGCACGAGACGCATGTTCTCAACTGCCAAAGAAAGTCCGATTTTGGAAGCGTGCTCGGCAAAGGGGGAGAGATGCGCCATAACAGAATCATACTCTTTTGCCCGATCAAATTCTTCGAGCGGCACGGTGACCGTGTTCGGATGAAGGACCGCGTGATCGACACCGAGGCGTTTTGCCGCCTCGATTGAGAGATGCATATTCTCGTTGAAGGGGGCGACCTCCTCGGGCGTGCCGCCGATTTTCACACCGTAGGGAAGATGGCACACCTCAAAGCGGATACCGATCTCGCTCGAGAATTTTTTGATCTCGTCGATGCCCGTCTCCCAGTCATCCCCCATCAGGGTGATGAGTTTTACGGGGAAGTCGGCGGCATCAAATCCGATTCTTTTGTGAAACGAAAGCCCCGCTTTTACGTACTCGACGATATCGTCCTTGGGGGCGGTGTGCAGGTTGATTGCTGAAGAAATGCGCAGTTTCCTCATAATGAATTCCTCCCTTTTTACCCATTGCGGTTTTGTAACAATGTTAGGATAGCACATCAGCCGCGTTCTGTCAAGGTGACCGTTTTTTGAAAAAATCTGATTTTACTATATTTTATAAATCTTGATGCTTGATGGAGAATAATAAAGTTATTTTATCACGGAAAGTGTAAACATTCCTTTTTTGTCTTGCTTTTGCCATCTTGGCATGCTATAATTGACGCAGAGAATTCTGCGAGGTAACGGTATGAAAAAATGTATTCTTGGGGCGAAGATTGTACTGCCCCATGCGGTTATAGATGACAAAGCACTTCTTTTCGATGAAAAGATTATCGGGATCGTTGATCCGACGGAAATTCCCGCCGAAGCCGAGATCATTCGTGCGGACGGGTTGTACGCCGCACCGGGTCTAGTTGACGTACATATCCACGGCTATCTTGGCGAGGATGCCTCGGACGGCACAGCCGACGGTATCCGAAAAATGGCCGAGGGCATCATGAAAAACGGCGTTACGACTTTTCTTCCGACTACGATGACTGTTTCCATGGAGGAGATCGAACGTGCGCTTGACGCGGCTCGTTCTCTTAAGGAGGAAAGTAAGCACTGGTGCGGCGCGTATCTTGCCGGCGTGCATACGGAAGGGCCGTTTATCAGCGAATCCCATAAGGGCGCGCAGGCGGCAGAGCACATCAAAGCGCCCGATGCCGATTGGGTACTCGAAAACAAGGATATTATAAAGCTTTGTACCGTAGCGCCGGAGGAGGCGGGCGGCATGGATGCCATCCGCAAGATTACCGAAAACAGCGACGTGCGCGTTTCCGTCGGACATACGGATGCGACGTTTGAAGAGGCGTTGGAGGCTTTTTCGTGCGGTGCGACCCACGTAACGCATCTGTTTAACGCGCAGACGAAACTGCATCACCGGAAACCGGGTGTCGTAGGTGCGGGACTTTCCGCGCCGGTTTATACGGAGCTGATCGCGGATACGTTTCACGTGCACCCCGGCCTCTACTCCATGATCGCAAAGGTGAAGGGTGACAAGCTCGTACTGATCACGGACTGCACCCGTGCGGGCGGAATGCCGGACGGTGAGTATTCCTTGGGCGGTCAGAAAACGACGGTCCACGGCATCGAATGCCGTCTTGAGGACGGAACGATTGCGGGCAGTGTTTTAAAACTGAACGAGGCCGTCCGGAATTTTATGAACAACACGGATTTGCCGCTTTATGAGATCGTGGCGGCGGCTTCTCTGAATCCTGCCTGTGCCATCGGTCTTGGCGAAACGAAAGGCTCTATTGAAAACGGTAAGGATGCGGACATCATTCTTGCTGATGCAAATTTTGAGATAAAGAAAACCATTATCGGAGGAGACGTGCGTTATGAAGTGTAAGATCGAAGCGATTCTGGACAAAGATTTTTCTCCCATGGCACTTCTGTACAGGGATTTCACCGAGGCCGCCAAAGCGGCGGGCGGCGAAAAACTTGTCATCGGCATCGAACGTAACAAAGGATACGTCAGTGCTTTTGAAACGGTGGTGTATCCGGACGGCATCGGCCGCGATGAGGAAAACTACGCGTTTATCGAGCGTCTTGTAAAAACCCTTCTCTGGATCCGCGGCGGACATAAGATCATTATCGCGGGATCGGAGAAGATCACCGCACGGATCGCCGAGGCGTACACGCCTGACGGTGAGCGCCGCTTTGATTATGAATTCATGAGCGGCGTGTATGAAACGCCCGTTACCGTAGAGCATCGCCGTATCGAGGACGCGCCCGTGACGGCGGAGAGTGCTACGCCCGTCGGCCGCCATCTTGACGGCTGCCGCATTGGATTTGATGCGGGCGGCAGCGACCGCAAGGTCAGTGCCGTGATCGACGGCAAGTGCATCTACAGCGAAGAGGTCGTGTGGTTCCCGAAGACCGCGAGCGATCCGCAGTATCACTACGACGGTATCCTCGCCGCTATGAAGAGCGCCGCCGCGCATATGCCGCGCGTGGATGCGATCGGCGTGTCTTCCGCCGGTGTGTGTATTGATAACCGTATTATGGTCGCATCTCTTTTTATGCAAGTGCCAAAAGAAGAGTTTAACAAAAAATGCAAGAATATGTACATCGACGTCGCGAAGGAGTTCGGCGACGTTCCCTTGGAGGTTGCAAACGACGGCGACGTCACCGCGCTTGCAGGCGCGATGGATCTCGGTGAGAACAACGTGCTCGGTATCTCTATGGGTACGAGTGAGGCCGGCGGCTACGTGGATGGCGTCGGCAACATCGCCGGCTGGCTCAATGAGCTTGCTTTCGTGCCGTGCGATGCTTCGAAAAACGCTATGGTCGACGAGTGGTCGGGCGATTACGGATGCGGCGTAAAATATTTTTCGCAGGATGCGGTCATAAAACTCGCGCCTGCCGCGGGGATTGAACTTGACGAGAAACTCTCGCCCGCGGAGAAACTGAAAGTCGTGCAGGGACTTATGAAAGAGGGCGATGCGCGTGCCGCGAAGATCTATGACACGATCGGTGTGTATTTCGGGTATGCGATCGCGTACTACGCGCTCTTTTACGATATTAGGCACGTGCTTATTATGGGCCGCGTTACGTCCGGTGAGGGCGGCGTGATCCTTCTCGCGCGTGCAAAGGAAGTCCTCCGTGAGGAATTCCCCGAACTTTATGAGAAGATAGAACTGCACATTCCCGATGAAAGCCGCCGCCGCGTCGGTCAGTCCGTCGCTGCCGCAAGCCTTCCCGAGATAAAATAAATACGAAGGGGCTGTCGCGTTTATAGGCGACAGCCCCAAATATTTGCGGCAAAGACGCAAATATTTGAAATTCCAATGGAATGGAGTTGTTGCTTTTATGAATGCAATGACTCCTTTATTATTTCAGCGTGTTGGCGTTATTGAGAACGAGCGTGCTGTAGAGGAACAGTACGTCGTCAGCCGAGGAGAGATCTACGAAACGCTCAATATAATCCGGTACGATATAGCGGATATCGACGAGGGTGATCTTTGAGTATGCGGACACCAAAAGAGGGGCGATGCTGCTGCCGAAGGAGTCGCGGAAGATGACCAGTTCACGATCAGTCGCGGCTGCGGGGTTTTCGATCGTCATAAGGGAGATAGGACCGGAGAGGTACATCTCGTACGGATCGTGTGAGTTCAGCTTGTCGAGATCGTATACGGTGCCGACTTTGCCCGTCTCGTAGTTCGTAACGATGCATCCTTCCAGGATATCATTCGTCAGATACGTGAGCGTATCGGGTGTGAGGGGGAGCGCCGCTTGACCGTAATACACACCGTAGAACGGTGCGTGCGTAATCGCGGTAAATTCGTCGCTTATCTGATCCCGTACGCCCATGGCGGAGGAGAGCGTGTCTACGACACCCGCGAGGCACTCCTGCTTCCAGTGCGTATCCGTGCGGTAGTAGTCGTCGATGGAAAGTTTGTTGAAAATATCAATATACGAGAAATCCGTCATATTCTCTTTCATAAGAGAGAGGAGTTTATCGTAATCGAGTGCGGGGTATCCGTTTTCCTCGGCGATAAAATAGTTCTTGTCCGGAATGATCGAATAGTACATATTTGCATCGGTGTCGGCGAAGAACTGTTCATACATCGCTTCAAAGCGGTTTGCGGCGTGGAGAATCTGCTCCTCACGTAGCGGATACTCGAGTTTTGATACGACGTCTCCCACGAGATAAATATCGTTGTTGTCCTTCTGACCGAACACGAAGTAGTGGGTGAACGCCTTGAACTCGCGAAACGTATCACGGAGCGGGAACTGATCGAGCGTGTAGTCCTCGAAATTCTTCATCCAGGAAGTGTCAAGGATGCTGCTCCAGGTGATCTTCGGGAACTTTTTCAGTTCGCGCCGTTCGTTTATGGAAAAATCATCCATCGGTTTAAAAATGCAGGCAATCGCACCGCCGACGATAAAGAGGCAGAACAGGACGCTTACAAGAATATTTTTCGTTTTGTTGTTCATATCGTATTACCTCTCTTTCATCAGAATCGGAAGTAGAGGAACGGGCTGAAGGAGCCGTCCACAAGGTATGCGGTGACGAGCAGAAGCAGGACGATCATAACGGGCGCTTCGAGAGCGTTTGCGATCTTGCCCGCCTTTTCGCTCTGGGAGAAGCGGATCGCCAGATTTTTGACGAGCGGCGTCGCACCGATGAGAGCGAGGATGAAAACTACCGCGTAACTACGCATATAGTAGAGAGCATTGCTGTTGACAACGGGAATGTCCAGTGCGCCGAAAAGTCCTCCGAGGTCTGTGAGAATCGTGCCCATGGACGGTGCGTTGAAGATCACGAAGCTGACGAGCACCAAAAACAGCGTGTAGATATGCGAGACGAAACCGGGAAGCTTTTTGAGAAGCTTTCCGAGCCACAGCTTCTCAATGATGAGGAAGAATGCGAAATAGAGTCCCCAGATCACGAAGTTCCAGTCCGCGCCGTGCCAGAAGCCTGTAAGCATCCATACGACGAAGATGTTGAAGAGCCAGCGGGGCGTGGAGCAGCGGTTGCCGCCCATCGGGATATAGACGTAATCACGGAACCAGGAGCCGAGGGACATGTGCCAGCGGCGCCAGAATTCGGTGATGCTCTTTGAAATATAGGGATAGTTGAAGTTTTCAAGGAAGCGGAAGCCGAAGATCTTGCCAAGGCCGATTGCCATATCGCTGTATCCGGAGAAGTCAAAATAGATGTGCAGCCCGAACGCGATGGCGTACAGCCAGTAAAAGAGGACGGATTTGTCATCGGTATTGCGGAAAATATCGCACAGCTCGCCGAGCTGGTCGGCGATGAGGATCTTTTTCGAAAGACCGATCGTGAAGCGAAAAGCACCCGCCGCGATCTTTTCCATGGAATGCGTGCGTGTTTCGAGGTCCACGTTTACGTCTGCATAACGGACGATAGGGCCTGCGATCAGCTGCGGGAAGAGCGCTACGTAGGTGGCAAGATTGATATAATTTTTCTGTGCGGGAACGTCGCCGCGGTACACGTCAATGACGTAACTGAGGCTCTGGAACGTGTAAAAACTGATACCGATCGGCAAAGCGATTTTCAGAAGCGGAATACTGATGCCAAAAACAGCGTTTACGTTTTCGATAAAGAAATCGGCGTATTTAAAGAAGCCGAGGAACAGGATTCCTGCACCGACACCGAATGCGAGAAATACTTTGGCAAGTTTCGTGCCGCGGTATTTTTCAACCAAAAGGCCGGCTGCGTAGCTGATCGTAATGGATGCAAGCATAAGAAGGGTGTACTTCGGCTCACCCCAGAAGTAGAAAAGAAGGCTGGTGATCAGAAGGACGCCGTTTTTCAGTTTTCTCGGTGCGATCGCGTAGAGCACCAGCACCAAAGCGAGATAGTAAAACAAAAACGGAATGCTGGAAAATAACATACGTTTTCTCCTTGAGCGGATGAAAGTTTATCTTGGCGGAGAGAAAAAACGCGCCCCTGTCGGGGACAGAGACGCGGTTTTTTCAGTTGTGAGATTAAGCCAGCGGCTGATCGCAAACAACGGAAGCGGTCGGGTATGCTTCGGTCAGTTTTGCTTTGAGATTGTCGATCAACTCACCGTTGCCGTAAGCGGAGAGGATGTAATCACCGACGGTGGCGATAATCATCTTATCCGGGAAGCCGCACATCCACTGCGTGCCGGAAACCTGCGTCTTGATCGTCTCGACCAGAGCGGAAACGTCCGTGCCTTCAACGGTACGGAATACGCCGCAGGTAAAGGTATTCGCGTTCATCATGTGCATGAGGGAAGCGGCGTCGTCGATCTTAGCAATCTCGGAAGCGGGGAAGTTGAGGATAGCCTGTACGGATTCTGCATCGGCAATGTTGTACTTGCCGGGGCCTTCCATGTTTGCATTTTCAAAGTCGCCGCCGGCAACGGGGAATTTCTCGTCGTCGCCATAGAGCGCCCATACGTTGTTGAGCAGTTCAAGGGAATCGGTGATCTGTACTGCGGGAGTACCGTTATCGCCGTTGTTTTCTTCATCGGTGTTCGGCTCCTTATTGCAGGCAGCGAAGGGGACGAGCACAGCGAGTGCGAGAAGTGCGCAAAGAATTTTCTTAAGCATAGTAATCGTTTCCTTTTCTTTTTATTTTTAATTTATTTATCGGACTGTGTGTTGGCGATGAGCCACATGCCGTCCGCGGCATGATAGGTGAGGGTGATCGTGTCGATCACGTTGCCGGAAAAATCGGTGATCTCAGCGGTGAGGGGGGACATCTCCTCGCATCCGTGGACGGACCAGTAGGCGGTGTGACCGTTTCTGACCTCGCCGAAGCTGCCGGCATAACTGAGTTCTTCGCCGGTGCCCGGGAGCAAGAGAATGCCGCCATTTACCGAAACGGAGACGTCGTGGCCGTAGCGCAGGGAGAGCGGGATACATTCTTCGGCGGTTTGCGGGGGATTTTCTTCTCCGCTGAGGGAGAAAAGGCTTACCCGCATAACGCCGCCGGTGTAGGGAACCGCTTCCATCACGGCGGGTTTCGGATCGGCTTCTATTCTGCCGCCGCCCATGTACGCACCGGGTCGGTTATGAAAAGCGGAGATGATAAGTACCCCGGCGATCAGAACGAGAGAGCAGAGCGCAGCCGCCGGACGGAGAAAACTCTGTACGCGGAGCGGCGCGTGTTTATCCGCATGCTGCATGAGGATATCTTGTCTCAGATCGCGGGTCAGATGCATAGAGCGGTAGGCTTTTACGGATTCTTGATCCAGCATGGGAAAACTCCTTTCTCGGTTTGTCAGGCATTTTTGATCGTTTCGCGTAGCATGTCCCGCCCGCGGCTCAGCCGCATCTTGACGGCGGAGGGGGAGATTTCAAGGGCTCCCGCGATTTCGTCAATGCTCATTTCTTCGAGATGATGAAGAATGATGACCGTCTTGTACTTTTCGGGGAGCGTGTATACCGCATCCAAAGCGGGCGTGCTCCTCTCGCGCACACCGATGTCAGAGAGCGCTTCGATCGGAAGCCATGCGCGGATTTTCCGCCGCCGCATGATGTCCTTACATTGATTAATCGTTACGCGGATAAGCCACGCTTTTTCGTGTTCGCTGTCGCGAAAATCGGGAGCGCGGTCCAGATAACGGCAGAACGCGTTTTGTACCGCATCCTCTGCGTCATCCGAACTACGTAGCATAGAAACTGCCAGACGGTACAGCATGTCGGCATAGGTGTCATATACACGGTCGAAAGAGGCGTTGTCCGACTGCATCCCATCAACTCCTTTGCAATATACACGCACAAACATGCGTGCAGGTCACATAATTTTGAAAAAATTTTTTCGCGTCTTAAAAACGGATAAACCGCCGAGTCTGTCATTAAACTATATTATATACTGTTTTTGGGGAAAAGTCATCATCAAAAGGAAATTTTTTGTTGACGAATGGAAAAACTTATAAAATGAACACACATTAAAAAGCGGCACAGCCTCAGGCTGCACCGCTTTTTTTGCATCGTTTCGTTATGAGTTTGCGAATGAAATCGGCAGGGATTACGGTAAATGCGACAAGGGCACTTATTGTGATCTCTCGGGTAGTCAAAGGAACGCATCTGAACATCTCGCCGCCGAAAAAGAGAATCATCAGCTGTACGATCGCCACCGTCATCATGATAAGGATGAACGGTTTGTTGCCGGAGAGATGTGCGAAGATATTGAGCCGGTTCGTACGCGCGTTAAAGCTGTTGAAGATACCGCAGAAAATAAACATGGAGAAAAAGACGGTGAGGTAATACGTTTCATCCCCGCGGTAAAAAATCCGATGCATAAGGGGGGATTTGAGAAACCAGATGCAAAGCGCAAGCGTGTAGCCGCCCGTCAGAAGAATCGATTCGATCATCTCGGACGAAAGGAGCGGCTCTTCACGCCGTCGCGGCGGATGACGCATATATTCCTTGAGCGACGGCTCGCCGGCGAACGCGAGCGCGCCGAGCGTATCCATAATGATGTTTACCCACAGCATTTGAATGACCGTTACGGGATTTTCGATACCGATGAACGGCCCGATAAGCGATACGCCGACAGCGGATAGATTCATCATCAATTGAAAAACGATGAATTTTCGGATGCTCAGAAAGATTGTTCTTCCGAAAAGCACCGCCTTCGTAATGGAAGAAAAGCGGTCGTCGGTGATGACGATGGCACTCGCTTCACGGGCGGCGTCCGTTCCGCTTCCCATAGAGAAGCCGACGTCCGCGGCACGGAGAGCGGGGGCATCGTTGATGCCGTCTCCGGTCATGCCGACGACAAGTCCGAGTCCTTGCGAGAGGCGCACAAGGCGGCTTTTGTCCGTAGGGAGCGCGCGTGCCACCACGGCGATCTCGGGGATTTTCAGAGACAGTTCCGCATCTGTCATTTTGGCCATCTCGGCACCGGTCAGAACGAGAGAGGGGCCGCTTTCCGTTATGATCTCGCATTCGCGCGCGATCGCTTCAGCCGTTATGGGATTGTCGCCCGTGATCATCACTGTTTGTATCCCCGCGCCGCGTGCGGATTCCACGGCACTTCTCGCATCGGGCCGGATTCGATCGCGGATCGCAATGAGTGCAATAAACGTGAGATTTTGAAACGTACCGCATTCCGTGAGGTTCTCACCGTCGTATTCCATAAGCGCGATCACGCGGTGTGAAGAGGCGGCAAGACTCTGCCATCGACTGCGGACCGAGGCTGTCACCGTCGGTGTGATGGGACGAACGCGTCCGTCATCGGAAAGATAGGTGACAGCGGCGGGAAGGAGCACTTCCGGCGCCCCCCTTACGTACGTTTTCGTGCGTCCTTGCGTATTGAGAACAGCGCTTGCGTACCGGCGCTCGGAGGAGAACGGCACGCGCCCCACGACGGTGGAAGCACGCGTATGCTTACCTACAAACGACGACATCGCGCGGTCAGTGGCATTCCCGCGTCCCAGGGGGGCACAGGCGGCGTGATTTTGTAAGACCGCGGAATGGATCGGCGGGGTCTTTTTGAGCGCTGTCATGCTCTCAAATGCGCTCTCCGCCGATAATACGGATGCCACCTCGAGTTTGCCCGCGGTCAGAGTACCCGTTTTGTCGGTAAACAGTATGTTCAGATTGCCCGCGGTCTCGATGCCGACAAGACGCCGTACCAGAACGCCCGAGCGGAGCATTCGTTTCATATTGGAAGAGAGTACAACGGTGATCATCATGGGGAGTCCTTCGGGGACGGCGACGACGAGAATGGAGATCGCCACCGTCAAGGCGCGGATAAGCGCCGGAATCGAGAAGGCGGGATTTTTGATCTTCTCGAGGATCACGGCCGTATTCATACCGCTGTCGATGACGAATACGTTAAACAGATACGCGAAAGCGATGGCGGCGGCGGCAACGTAGCCGAGAAAGCTGACGCTTTTGGCGAGGCCGGCGAGCCGTTCCTTTAAGGGACTTGGGCGGGCGCTTTCTTGTACGTCCGAGGCCATACCTCCGTAGAAAGTGGAATCACCTACACGAAGGATGAGAATCTCAGCTTCGCCCTCCGTTATACGGCTGCCGCGGAAAATCTCGTTTGGATCCTCGAGATCCCAGCGTATTTCATCGGGTGAGAGTTCACCCGCCGATCCGTCGGCAAAACGGGCAGCAGCCGTTTTCTTTTTTTCTTCGCTTTCACCTGTTAGAGGCGATTCGTCGGCAGAGAGTGATCCGGATATGACGATCCCGTCTGCCGGTACGGTAAAGCCGGACGTAAGCGTTATAACGTCGCCGACCGCGATCTGTGAGGCGCATAACTGAATCCTCTCGCCGTTCCGAAGTACGGTGAGGAGCGTATCGTCCGCTTGGCCGAGGAGCGTTTCAAACGCCTTGGCACTCGTGTATTCCGAGACTGTTGAAACGAGGGTGGAGATGAGAATGGCGGCGGCAATCCCGCCGCATTCAAGGTAATTCACATGGCCGAGGGTGACGAGAATATTGACAAGGAGTGCACCGAGCAGGATTTTGATGATCGGATCGTTGAAGTTTCTTATAAACTGTATAAAAAATCCGGCACGTTTTTTTTCGGTGAGAACGTTTGTGCCGAATTTCTTTCTGGATTCCTCCGCCGCTTTTGTCGTAAGTCCCCGGCGGAGGTCGTAGCGGATCTTTGGTGCGAGCGGGAGGTTTTCCCGAATATCCATAAAATCACGACCTTTACGTCAGATGAAATTTTATGGTCTACTATATGCGACGGCTTTGAAAAATAGTATAAAAAACGGGACGGTACCGAAACCCGGCACCGCCCGCAGACATTATTTGAAAATACGAAGTTTTGAAAGGATAATACCGGCCACGATGAGCGAAAGGGCGGCGATCCCCAGTATGATGGCAAAGCCGTACGGGCTCTGTGCAAACGGCATCCCCGCGAGGGATACGTTCATTCCGTACGCGCTGAAGATCATCGTAGGAACGGACATGACGATTGTGATGATCGCGAGCAGTTTCATGACGACGTTTAGATTATTGGAAATGACTGACGAGAACGCATTCATCAGATCGTTCAATACACCGCTGTAAATGGCCGCCATTTCGATCGCCTGCTTGTTCTCGACGATGACGTCGTCGAGAAGGTCCGCATCCTCGGGATATTTTTTGATTGCTTCTACGCGAAGGAGTTTTTCGAGGACGGTTCCGTTGGCGCGGAGCGACGTTGAGAAATAGAGAAGACTTTTTTCCAGTTTGAGCAGTTCCAAAAGCTCCTCGTTGCGCGTGGAGCGGTGCAGGGTTTTCTCGATCACGCCGCTTTTGCGGTCGATGCTCCGAAGGTAAGACAGATACGAAGAGGCAACGCGGTAGAGGATCTGCAAAACGAAACGCGATTTCATCGACGTGTTGAACTCCCGCACCTTACCCTCCGAAAACTGCTTTAGTATGGGAGAATCGTCAAGGCATACGGTAACGGCGGCATTCTCCGTCAGAATGACGGAGAGAGGGAGCGTATCGTACAACTCGCGCTCGGCTTCCACGCTGAAGTACGGTATATTTACGAGGATCATCGTGTATGCTTCATCCGTCTCGAGGCGGGATCGCTCCTCCTTGTCGAGCGCGGCACGCAGAACATCCTCCTCGAGCGACAATTCTTCGGCTACGTTTTTTATCTCCTCCCGGGTGGGCGCAACAAGCGAGATCCACGTCCCTTTCGTGCACGGATCGGCCGTTTTAAGAAGTCCGTTTTCGGTTATGTAGCGGTTTACCATAAAGCTACCTCTTTTCTGTTTGTTTTCTCTGAAGCATTTGTAAATGCAGTCTTTTTGTCGTAAAATGACCGCGTGAAAATACTAAAAACGGGGGAGATGTTTGTGAAACTGAGCATCTGCACTTTTAATCCTCGGTTTGAAACGGCAAAGGACGGAGAAAACGCTTCTCCGATCACTATCCTGTAATGGCGGAGATTGAACTTTGAGTCGGGGCTTTACTCAAGTTCTTTCTTGCTGAAGCCCGAGCCGATTACCTCGGCGGCGTCCGTGATGATCATAAACGCCTCGGGATCAATCTCCTTGACGAGTTTCTGCAAAGCGAACAGCTCGGAACGTTTCATTACACACATTACTACGTTTTTATTGACGCCGGTATACCATCCAATGCCGCGGAGCACCGTTGCTCCGCGGCTTATTTTTTGCGTGATTGCGTCGCCGATCTCCGCGTAGCGGTCGGAAATGATAAGGGAGAGCTTTGCGCGTCCCATGCCGTTCATCACGGCATCAATAGAAAAGGAATAGGCGATCGTGGCGGCAACGGAATAAAGGATTCCGTCAAAACGCCACTTGAGGAGCGCCGCGCCGAGAATGATCACGGCGTCGATCATGAGGATAAGCGTGCCTACGGGAATACGGCGTACGCGGTGGCGGATGAGATATGCAGCCAGATCAGAGCCGCCCGTGGTGTAGCCGCGCATCAGCATGATGCCCGCGCCCGCGCCCATCATCGCACCGCCGCAGATTGCGCTGAGCATCGGCTCGGCGGAGGCGGGCGGAAAGAAAGCAAGAAGGTCGGTAAAAACGGACGTCGCGGCGATTCCGATCACCGTACGCGTCATCCCTTTGACACCTTCAAACTTTATGTTGAGAAGGACGAGCGGGGCGTTTACGATCAGGATGCCGAGACCGACGGGAAGGCCTAAGAGCTCGTGGGCGGTGACAGCAATACCGGTCGCGCCGCCCGTGACGATGCCGCAGGGTGTCAGAAAAAAAGCCAGAGATAATGCAAAGAGCACGCTGCCCGTAAGTACGGTGCCCAGTTCAATAAAGACTGATTTTGTACGCATAGCGTTCCTCCAAACGGCCGTGTGAAATAATTAAGGGATTTACGAGTGAGACGAGGAGAGCGTTTTTGGGAATACGAATCTGCCCGCCGGCATATCTTGTTGTAGAGCAAGCGGAGGAAATTCATAACAAAAAGGGAAAAGAGGGTATCAAAAAATGACGGATAAGACATATGCACCGGAAGGCACACTCATCGGTACAGCGGAGAACGCGGCGTGCGTGTCATCTCTCTACGGACTTGAACGGGCGATGGCACAGGGGCGGATCCTTGAGGGGATCGCGGTCATGTGCGACTGTACTGAGATGAGTCTTCAGGTGGATCTCGGCGGGATCATCGGGGTGATTGAACGGGAAGAAGCCGTATACAACCACGACGGAGGCGAGGTCAAGGATATCGCCATCATCACCCGCGTGGGAAAGCCGGTTTGTTTTAAGGTGATCGGAATTATGCGGGACGGTGGGAACGTGCGCGTTCGCCTTTCCCGCCGCGCTGCACAGGCTGAGTGTATGGAGAACTTCATCCTCCGTCGGCGTCCGGGGGATATCGTGCCCGCGAAGGTTACGCATCTTGAATCCTTCGGCGCGTTCGTTGATATTGGGTGCGGAATTGTTTCCCTTTTGACGGTGGACTGTATTTCCGTATCACGCATATCCCATCCGTCCGATCGGCTTTTCCCGGGTGAGCAGATCATGGCGGTGATCAAAAGCATCGACGCTGTGAGCGGTCGGGTGTATATGACGCACCGTGAACTCCTCGGAACATGGGAGGAAAATGCCGCCATGTTTGCACCGACGCAAACAGTGTCGGGAATCGTGCGGTCGATCGAGCCGTACGGGATTTTCGTGGAGCTTGCGCCGAATCTGGCGGGCCTTGCAGAGCTTCGCGAGGGGGTTGCCGTCGGCGATCGCTGCGCCGTATACATAAAGAGCATCGTTCCGAACCGTATGAAGATCAAACTTGTAATCATTGATTCGCATGCGGAGCACGTGCCGAGACGTATGCGGTATTTCATTGATACGGCGGCGGTCGATCACTTATCGTATTGGCGCTATTCGCCGCCGGAATGTGCGAAATGCATCGAAACGGATTTTGACGCTATGGAAAAGTCGTATCTTTAGTATGGCGTCTTTCGGATCGGATATGTAAATCCACTTTTCTGTGAAAGAGGTACGGCATTTTGTTATAATACGTTTTGTATAAAGCGGCACCAATCGACAAGCTTTGACATATGATACATTGAGCCTTAAAAGCTCAATTTCAAAATGAAGGTGCACAAAGTATGGAATGTTATAAGAGATGCCTGTCGGTGTGGGGCGGCATCGCCGTTCTCGGAGCGGGAATACTCGCAGTGCTTGTGGGTATCCTTTTCGGATTCGGTCTTTTGCCGCTTATTACGCCGGTCGTGTATGCGTTGATTGCAGTCGCTCTTGTCGGCGCGGCGCTGTTCAGTGCGGCGGCAGTTTTGGCGGGAAGAAACCCCCGCCTTCTGAGATGCCTCAGCCGGACGGCCGGACAATGGATAGCCGGATTTATCGGCACCTTGGCTTCGGCTTTGGCGGTGCTTTCGTTCATCGCGGTGGCTCCCGCGTGGCTTGGCGGCGTCCTTATCGGCCTCTTGACGCTGTTTACGGCGCTCCTATTTATCGGCTGGGCTCGCCATGCCGTTTGTGCGGGTGATGCGCAGAGCGTTGGCACAATGGAATAAAAATAAAAAGGAAACGGCGCCCCGATGCGTTTGGCATCGGGGTGCTCTTGTTTATTGGGTAGTGCGCTTTTGTTTTTCCAGCCGCGCTTTGATAAATACTTCTGCCGATTCGATAATACGGCCGATGCTTCGACCGCCCAGACGGCGGATGGCGGTAGATTTATCCGCCCAGATCGCATCGGAGATTTCGTTCTCGCCGAGGGAAAGCTCTCCCGTGGCTTCGGCTAAAAAGATTACTACGTTTTTGGAGGCCTTCGCGGATACCGTGTAGGAGAGCTCGCGGCGGAATCCTTCGATGAGCGCTACGGTAAGTCCCGTTTCCTCGCGGATTTCACGAAGTGCCGTTTCTCTTTCCGTCTCCCCTGCGGCGATGTGTCCCTTCGGAACGCTCCACGTACCGGATCGGTGCTGATAGAGGATCAGATATTCGATCCCGCCGTTGGGGCGTACTCGGTAAATGATGCCGCCGCAGGATTTTTCATAGATGCAGATGATGCTTGTGTCAAAATACTGTTCGGCAAAGCGAACGGCTTCTTCGATCATCGGCTCGTAAGCGACCATGCCGCTGGGGGCAACGACTAACTTGTCCTCGTTGTCGTTTTTTCGGTGAATCACTGCGATGACTGTTCCCGTGAATCGGCGAAGCGGCTTGTTCACACCGTAAATATACGCATCGAGATTCTCGCCGTCGGCGGCGGGAATGCCGGGGACGAATCCGTAGTTGAGCGTATAGGTCAAGTCGGGGTGCTTCGGATGAACACTGCCCAGCGGGCGGTCGATCACAATGGTCAGATGCTTACCGAGAAGCGGATCGGTAATACTGAGCCTGAGAATATTTTGTATAAAGCGGGATTTTTCCGCGGCATACCTTTTTTGATCGTAGCGATAGCGCTTTGCGAGGTCTTTTTTCAGTTCCTCGTACTCGTTTGCGGCAAATACGTGGTTATTCAGGTAAGTGCGGAATGCGAGGAGATCCTTCCAGATTTTCTCCGAGTGGCGCGTGATGTAAAGGTGATGGGCGTCGCCTGAACGGTCGCGGTGCGCTCTCGCCATGCGAACACATCCGGTTTCATCCGTCGGAATACGGAAAAAGCCGATCTCCGCGAGGGTTTCGACAACTTTATCTATATCTGCACCGTCGGTCAGAGCGATGGCGATGTCGATCACGGGAACGGCAAGGATGCCGCGAACGGCCGTCGAACCGATGTGCTGTATATCGACGGCGTTCTCGCCGAGTTGAGAAGTGAGACGGGATATTATCACAGATGCCTCACTGTCCCAGGAGGACATATGACGGCTGAGCCGGATTTCGCGTAAAGCCGCCATATCATCACCTCCGCATTTTTACTGACTCAATTCGTACAAATTTACATAATACATTATACCGCATAGACGCGTGTTCCGTCAAGGCAGTTCGGAAAAATCGGTGTTTTGCCTCGGCGGTATTCGATTCTGTTTTTCAGCGTCTCTCTGAAAATGCTTATGCATCTTGCAAACAAGGGAAAAAAAGTGTACAATAAAAGCAGAATGAATTTTACTGACGGGAGGACGGCATGCCGTTATCTTTGACTTCTTCTGTTTCGACTATGCGCGGTATCGGTGAAGCGCGTGCAGCCGCCCTCGCTTCGCTCGGGATTTATACGGTGGAGGATCTCATTCGGCACTATCCCCGCGGCTATCAGCGGCGTGGAGACGTCCGCACTGTTTCAAAGGCTGTCGATCTTCTCCGATCCGGCGGCGGTGAGATGCCGATCTCCCTTATGCTCACTGTTTCTGCCGAGCCGAGTTACCATGTCATCCGTCGTGGGATGTCCGTTCTGCGCTTTCGTGCATTTGACGAAACCGGCGTTTGTGAAATTACCTATTTCAATCAGAATTTTTTAAGAGATACGTTTCATACCGGTTCGGAGTTCCGATTTTTCGGACGTGTCACTTTGGAAGGGCGGACGCTCAAAATGACGTCGCCTATCTGGGAGCCCGTTGTACCGGAGAGATCGCTTCCGAGCATCGTGCCGGTGTACAAACTGGCTTCGGGACTGTCGCAAAAAGTTCTGTCAACGCTTATCCGCGATGCACTCACCGCCGTCTTATCGGAGATCACGGAAACGCTGCCCGCGGACGTGATGGCGCGCTCCTCGCTCTGTACATTGCCGTTTGCGCTTCGCAATATCCATATGCCCGATGACACGGACAGCCTTTTTCGCGCACGGCGGCGACTCGTTTTTGAGGAGTATTTTCAGTTTGGTCTTATGATGGCGGCGGCAGGCAAGCCGAAAACGGACGTACCCGCGCCCAAAATGGAGCTGCCCGATTTTTCGCCGCTTCTCAGGCAGCTCCCGTACACACTGACCGGTGCACAGACGCGCTCCATTGGCGAGATCGCGCACGATCTTGCATCCGGTGTGCGGATGAACCGCATCTTACTGGGCGACGTCGGTTCCGGTAAAACGATCGTTGCCGCGGCGGCCGCTTTTATCGCCGCGAAAAACGGATTCCAGACGGCGATCATGGCACCGACGGAAATACTTGCCGCCCAGCACGCGCGTGAACTTACGCCGCTGCTTCAGTCGCTCGGGTTTCGCGTGCTTTTGCTCACGGGATCGGTGACGGCGGCACAGAAGCGGAAACTTTATGCCGAGATCGAAAGCGGCGCCGAGATAGCGATCGGTACGCACGCGCTTATCAGCGCCGGTGTTACCTTTCGGAATCTCGGTTTGGTGATCGAGGACGAACAGCACCGTTTCGGTGTAGCACAGCGTGCGGCACTTGCCGAGAAGGGCGAGACGGCACATATGCTCACGATGAGCGCGACGCCGATCCCGCGATCGCTTTCGCTCGTCGCGTACGGCGGCCTTGCCGTGTCCCGCCTTGACGAGATGCCACCCGGCAGACAGAAAATTGACACCTTCGTGGTGAATGAAACATACCGCGCCAGACTTAACGGATTTATCCGTAAAGAGGTAGAGGCAGGGCATCAGGTATATATCGTTTGCCCCGCCGTCGAGGAGAATCCCGAGGCGAAGAAGAAAGCCTCCGATGATCCCGAGGAACTGACGGATTTGCTTCTCACCGAAGAGGCGGAAAGTACAGATCGACCGCCGCTTAAGGCGGCTGTCGAATATGCCGGACATCTTTCCGATACGGTATTCTCTGATCTCACCGTGGGATTCGTGCACGGGCGAATGAAGTCCGCCGAGAAGGACCGCATCATGCGCGCGTTTTGCGAAGGGGAGATTTCCATTCTCGTATCCACGACGGTCATTGAGGTCGGCGTGAACGTGCCGAACGCCACGCTTATGATCGTAGAGAACGCGGAGCGGTTCGGACTCGCCCAGCTGCATCAGCTTCGGGGCCGCGTCGGTCGCGGCTCGGCGAAATCTTATTGCGTGCTCGTTTCCGATGCGAAAGGGGAGACGGCCAAAAGGCGGCTCGGAGTGCTCCGACGGAGCAACGACGGCTTTGAGATCGCCGAGGAGGATCTCGCTCTGCGCGGCCCCGGTGAATTTGTGGGAACGGGAGGTGCTGTTCATCAGCACGGAAAAACAATGCTCCCGATCCCCGCTGAAAGCGGCGATTACGACCTCCTCTCTGAGGCAATGGCAGAGGCGCGCCTGCTGCTCGATCGGGATCCTGCGCTTTCGCAGGCGGAGAACGCCCCACTTCGCGATGCCGTTTTCAAAATGCGGGAAAGCCTCACGAATACACTTAACTGAAACAGAAACGCACCCCGTCCCAAATGGAACAGAGTGCGTTTTTCGTTTGTTAATCAGGCATCACGATTTCGTAGTGCCACGGTTCTGCGATCCAGTGGCTCTGTCCGTCGTACTGACCGACTTTGGTAAGATTCACTTCTATATTTCCCGTTTCGCGGTTCTGGAAAATAGTGAAATTTGAAAGTTGTACCTTTTCGGACTCGCCTTCACGTTTGGTGTCGATCACCGTGTAGGAATCCTTCTTTGCCGTTCCGTAGGCTTCATCCACCTCTACGATGCAGAGGGGGTAGCGCGGGAAGTTTCCGTTGATGTTATGTCCGGTGATGTTGCCGATCCAGTAGAGGCGGCCGTTTTTCTCACTGCGTACAAACTTGGAGATCGTCGCGGAAGAGTAGATGACCTCGCCGTCGTCAAAATGCCAAGGCATCGCGGGGGAGAACGTTTTCCCGCCGTCATCGGAGTAAGTGTACCACTTGAAGCCGGGCGTGCCGGGCTCGATACGGGTTTTCCATGCGGGACTCGACCAGTTGGAGCCGCGGAACACGACGAGGATACGCCCGGATTTGAGAACGGAGATGGTAGGCTCATCCACGCCGCGGGACGATTGCAGATTGTTAATGAGAACCGGCGGGGAGGGAATGAAATAATACCGTTCACCGTCCCATTTTCCTCTTATGACCATGAGACCTTTTAAAAGAGGCGTTGCGTGGGGAAAAATCTCGTTTACGTCAATGTTTCGGATCTCGCAGCATTTTGCCATGGCGACACCGGCGGCGATGAGGATATCACCCGTTTCGGGATCAATGTCAAAGGAGGTAGGGAAGGAGTTGTTCTTAAAGCGGTACTCGGGGTTCAGAAGATCGTCTGCATTTCGCTCAGCGCCTTCTTCGTAGGTGATGAGCTGCGGAAAATACGTGCCGTCTTCAAGGGTAACGCCAATATACCCGTGATCGCAGATGGCACTATGATCTCCTTCTTTCCACATTTTGCGGTACGCTTCCTCGTGACCGCCGACGAAAATACGCTCAAGTCCCGTGCCGACGAAATGCTTGTGAACGGGATTCCATCTGCCGGAGATGGTGAAGGGATACATGCGGTTGACCTCGTTCTCGCCGATTTTTACGGCAATTTTTGAGGTATCAACTTCTTTCCACTCACTCCAGGTTTTTCCGTTGTCCTCACTTACGCGCTCGGATGCGCCCTGTACAAAATCGGAGGAACTTTGGTAACTGCAGGTTTCAACGCGGACAAGTCCTTCTTTGTCCTTGTACCGATGACTGTAGCTTTCGCATACGGCGTCGGGGCGGGCATCGCGATATTTTTGGGCAATTACAGTAAGCATTGTCTTTCATCCTTTGTAAGGTTGTTCGAGTGCTTCAATCATACAAAGCACCTGTTTGGGCGGTTGCCTTTATACAGACAGATCTTCAACAAACAACTCGCGGGGAGCGTTCGCATCTGCGCAAGGAACTTCTTCAGCCGGTGCTTCGGGCTGAGGATTGTACTTCTTAGTGAGGAAGTCGGTTGCTACTTGGGGGAACAGGGCATAACTCAGCACGTCCTCTTCCGAGCGGGCAAGATCCTTTGCTTCCTCGCGGTACTTTTCGAGTTCAGGCTCGATAAGGTCGGCGGGACGGCAGTCGATGACGGGAGCGTCGCCGATTGCTTTCTTGCGGACCTCTTCGTTGACCGGTGCGGGGAGTCGTCCGTATTCGCCGCGGAGAAGCGCCTTCGATTCCTTCGGAACCATCTTATAGCGCTCACCGGCGAGGATGTTCATAACGGCCTGCGTGCCGACGATCTGGCTTGTGGGCGTTACAAGCGGGGGATAACCGAAGTCTTTACGGACGCGCGGCACTTCTGCCAGCACTTCGTAGTATTTGTCTTCGGCATTCGCTTTTTTGAGCTGGGAGATGAGGTTTGAGAGCATGCCGCCCGGCACCTGATAGAGAAGCGTGTTCGTATCCACGCTCAGAACCTTGGAGTTCAAGTCTCCCGAATCGGTGAGTTTCTTTGCCACACCGCGGAAATGGGCGGCCGCCTTGCTCAGAAGCTCGAGATCCAGTTCGGTATCACGCTCCGTGCCCATCATGGTAGCAACGAGGGACTCAGTGGCGGGCTGGGACGTACCGTTTGCAAGCGGCGAGAGCGCGGTATCAACGATATCAACGCCTGCCTGTGCAGCCATCAGATATACCATGTCGCCGGTACCGGTCGTGTTATGTGTGTGCAGGTGGATCGGCACGCCTACGTTCTGCTTCAGTTTCGATACGAGAGAATACGCATCGTAGGGAAGAAGCAGGTTTGCCATATCTTTGATGCAGATGACGTCAGCGCCCATCTTCTCCAGTTCAATGGCGAGACGGACGAAGTAATCCTCGTCATGTACGGGCGAGAACGTGTAGCTGATCGCAGTTTCGCAGATACCGCCGTGCTTTTTGCAGGACGCAACTGCCTGCTTTAGGTTGCGTGGATCGTTCAATGCATCGAAAATACGGATGACTTCGATGCCGTTCTCAATAGACTTTTTAACGAACGCGTCCACCACGTCGTCTGCGTAGTGCTTGTAGCCGAGGATGTTTTGTCCGCGGAACAGCATTTGGAGTTTCGTGTTGGGCATTGCTTTCTTGAGGGCGCGCAGACGCTCCCACGGATCCTCGTTCAAATAACGCATGCAGGCGTCAAACGTAGCGCCGCCCCAGCATTCGAGGGACCAGTATCCCGCTTTGTCGAGAAGCTCGCAGGCGGGGAGCATATCCTCGATGCGCATACGCGTGGCAGCCTGAGACTGATGCGCGTCGCGGAGGATCGTGTCGGTTATATACAGTTTCTTTGCCATAAGTGTTAATATCCTTTCTGTGGAATGAGTGCGGGAATCAGCCGAACAGTGCCATCAGTACACCGGCGGCGATCGCAGAGCCGATAACGCCGGCGACGTTCGGACCCATGGCGTGCATGAGCAGGAAGTTGGACGGGTTTTCTTTCTGTCCGACTACCTGAGATACACGGGCAGCCATCGGCACGGCGGAAACGCCCGCAGAACCGATGAGCGGATTGATCTTGTTTTTGAGGAACAGATTCATGAACTTTGCCAGAAGCACGCCGCCGGCGGAGCCCATGGCAAATGCAACGATACCCATCGCCATGATTCCGAGTGTGCTCCAGGAGAGGAATGTGTTGGCGGTTGCCGTGGCACCTACGGAAATGCCCAGAAGCACGGTGACGATGTTCATCAGTTCATTCTGTACCGTTTTGCTCAGACGTTCTACAACACCGGATTCACGGAACAGGTTGCCGAGCATCAGGCAGCCCACAAGCGGTGTTGCCGAGGGAACAAGCAGTGCCACGAACGTGGTGATGATGATCGGGAATACGATCTTCTCGCGCTTGGAGACGGGGCGAAGTGTCGTCATCACGATCTGACGCTCTTCTTTCGTCGTAAGGAGTTTCATGATCGGCGGCTGAATGACCGGGACGAGCGCCATGTAGGAGTATGCGGCAACAGCGATCGGACCGAGCAGTTCCGGAGCGAGGAACGATGTAACGTAAATGGCGGTAGGACCGTCTGCACCGCCGATGATTGCCGTGGAGGCAGCCTGAGCAGCGGAGAATCCGAGCAGACCTCTCGCACTCATATAGGTGATAAAGATACCTATCTGCGCCGCACCGCCGAGAAGCAGGCTTTTCGGGTTGGCGATCAAGGGACCGAAGTCAGTCATCGCACCGACACCAAGGAAGATAAGGCAGGGGTAAATACCTAGCTTAACGCCCAAATAGAGAATGTCGATAAGACCGATAGAGATCGTCTCACCTACGGCTACGGTATTTCGTATAACTTCGGAAACGCCCGCCGCTTCGAGTTCTGCAAGCAGTTCTGCCGTAACGGGCGCACCGCCGAAGAGATCCCAATGGACGTGTCCGCCGGCAAAGAGAATCTCGTGATACATACCCGCACCGGGCAGGTTTGTCAGAAGCATGCCGAACGCGATGGGCAAAAGGAGCATTGGCTCGAATTTTTTCACGATCGCAAGAAACATAAGTACAAAGGAGATGAGAATCATCAAAAGTACTTTCCAGTTGTCGGCGATCATGGAAAAACCCGTTTGATTCAAAAAGTTGAGGATAGTTTCCATGCAAGCATGTCCTCAAACATTAAGCGAGGGTGCAGAGAACTGCGCCGGATTCAACGGACGAGCCTTTGGTGGTGTTTACGGAAGCGATCACGCCATCACGGGGAGCCATGATCTCGTTTTCCATCTTCATCGCCTCAAGAATGAAGAGAACATCGCCCTTCTTGACGGCGGCACCGTTCGTTACGTTAACGGCGAGAATCGTGCCCGGCATCGGAGCCGTGATGGATTCGGAGCCTGCGGCTGCAGGGGCTGCAGCAGGAGCAGGAGCGGGAGCGGCGACAGGAGTCGGTGCGGGTGTTGCGGCGGGGGCCGGAGCGGCTGCGGGAGCGACGTTTGCCTTGTCAACAACCTCAAGGGTGATCTCATACAAATTGCCGTTTACATTAACTCTATACATTTTCATAAAGGGATACCTTCCTTTTAATAATTTTCAAGATTTTATAATGGAGATATAATGTTTTTGGTGAAAGATCAGTCGATCTTTCTGAATGAATGCACGCGGATCGCAGATACATCCGTGCCGAGTTCTTCCGCAAGAGCTGCGGTAACGGCGGCGATGAGTTCGCCGCGATTCGGGTCGGCAATAGGTGCTGAAGGTGCGCCGACACGGCGGAGAGAATGCACGCGGAACGCGGATACGTCCGTGCCGAGTTCTTCTGCAACGGCGGCTGTGATGGCGGCTACCAGTTCACCTTTCAGGGGGATAGGTGCGCTTTCCGCCAGAGGTGCCGAAGCCTTGGGGATAGGGGATCTTGCTTGTTCGCCGCCGACCGTTCGATCGATCAGTTGGCAAACCTTGCCGGTAAGCACGCACAGAAGGATAATGCAGGTGAGCCCGATCATGACGATCGAGATTCCGAGGATCGCTACGAACAGCATACCCGGTTCTGCAGTATGGGTCGGTGCGGCTGCGGCAAGCACTTTTGCGAGATGGTTCATGAGACACTCCTTTTCTTGGGATTTGAAATGCGGGGCTGGGGAACGTTTTGAGAAAAAATCTTATAAAAAGCATAAAATGCCAATATTCCACCTATATAATTATAACTTATTTATAGAGAAAGTCAATAGAGCTCTAAAAAACGAAGAGGCAAAGAAGTAGGTTTTTTCACCTGAATTAGGATTGCAAAACGCATCAGATTACTGTATAATGGAAGCATCAAAAGAAGACGTAAGGAGTTCGTTTATGAAGAAAATTGTTCTCGGCAAAACGGGGCTTTCGGTATCGCCCGTAGGCTTTGGCGGGATTCCGATTCAAAGAATCAAAAAAGAGGAATCGCCGGCGCTTCTGCGCTCAGTTTACGATGCGGGGATCAACTATATTGATTCCGCACGGGCGTATACGGTAAGCGAGGAGTATATCGGCTACGCCCTTATGGCGGAAGGACTCAGGGACGAGTTTGTTCTCGCATCGAAAAGCATGGCGCGCACCCGTGAGGATATGGCAAGAGATATTGAGATAAGTCTTAAAAATTTCAAGACGGACTATATTGATATCTACCAGATACATAACCCGAGCGTGGAGCAGCTCGATGCGGTGTTGGCGCCGGGCGGTGCGCTGGAAGCTCTCTTTGAAGCAAAGGCTTCGGGAAAGATCCGCCACATCGGCCTCACCGCGCACTCGGCAGAGGTGTTCCGCCGAGCGCTCGAACTCGATTTCGTGGAAACGGTCATGTTTCCTTACAATATCGTGGAGACGCAGGGGGAGGAACTGATCGCGCTTTGTAAGGAAAAGAACGTCGGGTTTATCGTTATGAAGCCGATGGCGGGCGGTGCGATCGAGAACGGAACGCTCGCGATGCGCTTTGTGCTTGCCAATCCGGCGGTGTCCGTCGTGATCCCCGGTATGTACTGTGCCGAGGAGGTGGCGGAGAATACCGCAGCGGCAGACAACAGAGAGCCCCTAACCGATACGGAACAAAAGGAGATCGCGGATATCCGCGAAGAACTTGGCGAGAATTTCTGCCGTCGGTGCAATTACTGTGCGCCGTGCACGGTTGGCATCAGCATCCCGAACGTCTTTTTGTTCGAGGGATATCTTAAGCGCTACAACCTCGCCGGTTGGGCACACGAGCGATATGCCACACTCAAGGTGAAAGCGGGGGCGTGCATTGACTGCGGTGCGTGCGAGCCGCGCTGTCCGTATCATCTGCCGATCCGACAGATGTTGAAAAGAGCCGCCGAAGGATTCGGTGAATAAACAAAAAAAGTCCTGACCGATCGGTCAGGACTTTTTATTATGGATTAAAGACCCTTCTTGTTGCGCTCGATATGCTCGATCTCACTTTCGTTGATCGTGCTTACGTGGCCTTGGATGGGCATGAGCTTCTGGCTGATAACGTCTACGATGCCTTCAGCCTGCGGGAAGAAGTACTTCTCCAGCTCAAATGCAGGGGTGATCCAGTTGCGGGAACCGAATACAACCGGCGGAGCATCGAGGTAGTCGAATGCCATCTCGGTGATGTTGGAAGCCATATCACGCATCACGGAGTTGCGGTCTACCGCGTCGCCGACGATGATCACGCGGCCGGTCTTCTTGACACTCTCGAGAACCTTGTCGTAGTTGAAAGGAACGATGGAGCGGGTGTCGATAACCTCAGCGGAAATGCCGTATTTCTCCTCGAGGATCTTAGCGGCATCCATAGCGCGGTACAGAACGGCACCGATGGTGAGGATGGTAACGTCCTTACCTTCGCGCTTCACGTCGGGTTCGCCGAACGGAACTTCGTAGTACTCGGTGGGAACGCCTTCCTTGTGGAATTCTTCGCCCTTGTCGTAGATACGCTGGGACTCGAAGAAGATAACGGGGTCAGTGCCTGCGAGAGCAGCGTTCATAAGACCCTTTGCATCATACGGCGTGGAGGGGAAGCATACTTTCAATCCCGGGATGTGCGCGGTGAGCGCGGTCCAGTCTTGAGAGTGCTGTGCGCCGTACTTGGAGCCAACGGATACGCGGATAACGACCGGCATCTTCAGAATGCCTGCGGACATGGACTGCCATTTGGAGAGCTGATTGAAGATTTCGTCGCCTGCACAGCCGATGAAGTCAGCGTACATAAGCTCAACGATCGCACGGCCGCCTGCCATTGCGTAACCGACGGCGGAGCCGACGATAGCGGACTCGGAGATCGGTGCGTTGAAGAAGCGGTGGTAGGGAAGAGCCTCGGTCAGACCGCGGTAAACGGCAAACGCGCCGCCCCAGTCACGGTTATCTTCACCGTATGCGATGGTGGTCGGATCTTCGTAGAACTTATCGAGAATGGACTCGAAGATGGCATCACGAACACCGAACAGCTTGATCTTCGGGATCGGAGCGCCCTTCTCGTCGTAAGCGTAACGTGCCTTGGTCTTAAGCTGCTTTACGCGCGGGTTCTCTTCCTTAGCCATAAGAACGTCGGGCTCGCGATCGGGCTCAAGGCTCTTTACGTTGTTGTTGGAGAACATGAGAGAGGAGATCATTGCGGGATCCTTGTCGAGATCCATACGCGGGGAGAGTTCGTCGTCGATGGAGAGCTTGCAGATCTTTTCCATACGGCGAACGATGGACTCTTCGATAGCGGCAAATTCTTCATCGGATGCGATGCCGCCCTCTACCATCTTCTTGCGGTAAGCGGCGATCGGGCACGCTTCCTTCCAAGCCTCGATTTCCTCGGGGGTACGGTAGGTGGAGGAGTCGGACGGGGAGTGGCCGCTGATACGGTAGGTAGCAACCTCAAGCAGAGCCGGGCCCTTGCCTGCGAGGAGCAGTTCCTTCTTACGGGTGGTAGCGTCGATAACGGCAAGCGGATCGTAGCCGTTTACGCGCTCAGCATGAAGCTGGGATGCAGAGAAGCCGGCGCCGAGACGTGCGGGGGTATCGTAACCCATCGTTTCGCCCTGGGTCTGGCCGCCCATGCCGTAGAAGTTGTTGAATACGTTGAAGAGGATCGGCATACCGCCGTCGGAGTACTTGCCGTCCATGCCCCAAAGCTCGGTGATCTGACGCATGGAAGCCATGTTCAGAGCCTCAAGAACGGGACCGCGGCCGGTAGCACCATCGCCGGAGTTCGCAACTACGATACCCTTCTTGTGGTTTGCTCTCTTGTACAGAGCAGCACCGAGAGCAACGGGAGCCGCGCCGCCTACGATAGCGTTGTTCGGGAAGATGCCGAAGGGGATGAAGAAAGCGTGCATGGATCCGCCAAGACCGCGGTTGAAGCCGGTGGTGCGGGCAAAGATCTCAGCGAGAGCGCCGTAGAGGAGGAAGTCGATAGCGAGGTCGCGAACGTCGCCCTGCTTCTCCTGTCTGCCTTCAACGACCTTTAGGATATCGCCGCCGAAGAACTCCTTCATGATGTCATACAGTTCAGTCTCATCCAGCTTGTGGATAGAGGAAAGACCCTTTGCGAGAATCTCGCCGTGGGAACGGTGGGAACCGAAGGTAAAGTCGTTGATGTCGAGGCAGTATGCTTCACCGACGGCGGAGGCTTCCTGACCGATAGAGAGGTGAGCCGGGCCGGGGTTGTTGTACTTGATGCCGTTGTACTCGCTCTTAACCTTGATATCGTTGAGCATCGTCTCGAATTCACGGATGATGCGCATGTCGCGGTAGATGCGGAGGAAATCGTCTTTGGTGTAGATCTTCTTTTCCTGCGCGAGGGTTTTCTTGTACTGGCAGGAGGGGATGTCAGTGAACTTTATGGAACCGGGCAGAAATACTTTGCCGGGATCCACGTATTGACTCTTAGGCATAGTGGGTTCTCCTTTTTATGTAATTGAAAAATATTAAACGGAATCTGTTGCAAAAAACGGAGTTTTGTGTGCGATGTCAGATCATGAACATGCTTTCGCGGATGACTTCGCAAACGGAAGGATGCGGGAATACGATACGGCGGACATCTTCTACGCGCTCAGCCTTGGCAACCATGGCAGCCGCGCCGAAGATGATCTCGGAGGCGTAAGAGCCGATCATGTGCACGCCGAGGATTTCGCGATGCTCGCCGATGACGATCTTCACGATACCGTCTCCGCCTTCGTTTTCAGCGATGTAACGGCCGCTGTAACGGAGGGAGATGGTGTGCTCGGTTGCTTTGAGTCCTGCCTTCTGGGCGGATTCGACCGTCTCACCGACGGTAGCAACCTCGGGATTCGTGTAGATAACGGCAGGAATGGAGCGGTAATCCATGCGATCTTTCTTGCCGAGCATGTTGTTGACGGCAACCTCACCCTCGCGGTATGCGGTGTGCGCCAGCATGCTCTTGCCGTTGACGTCGCCTGCCGCCCAGATGCCCGGAACGGAGGTGCGGCTGCATTCATCGGTAACGATCGCGCCGCGCTCGGTGAGAACGCCGACGGATTCAAGACCGATGTTAGCCGTGCGTGCACGGCGGCCAACGCTTACGAGAACGAGATCAGCGGGGATCTTTTCTTCCTTGCCGGCGATTTCGCAGGTAACGGCGCCGTCACCCGGCTTGCCGTTCACGGCGGTAACCTTTGCACCGAGGAGGAATTTTACGCCGCGCTTTGCGTAATTCTTCTGGAGAAGAGCGGAGATATCCTTATCGGTGGGACCTGCGATCTTGTCCATCATTTCGATAACGGTAACTTCGGAGCCGATAGAGTTGAAGTAGGAAGCCATCTCAAGACCGATGACGCCGCCGCCAACGACAGCGATGCGCTTCGGTGCAACCTTGAGATCGAGGATCTCGCGGTTCGTTACGGCAAATCCGCTTTCGACGGACTCCTTGAGGCCGGGGATCGGCGGGACAGCCGCGGAGGAGCCGGTGCAGATGAGCAGCTGCTTTGCCGTGTAGGTTTCCTCACCGCTCTTTACGGTGAAGCCCTCGGCGGTCTTGCCGGTGATAACGGCGGTGGCGGGAACAACGGTAACGCCTGCGCCCTTCATCTTCGCGCCGATGCCGGAAACGAGCGTGCGGACGACTTTCTCCTTGCGATCTACAACCTTGGCGTGGTCAATGGACGCACCGGTAACGGTAACGCCGTACGCCTCGCCATGGTGTGCGTAATCGTAAATCTTTGCGGAATAGAGGAGGGTTTTGGTGGGGATGCAGCCTTCGTTAAGGCATACGCCGCCGAGTGCTCTCTCTTCAAAGAGAAGCGTCTTCATTCCGCCGTGTGCGGCGCGTTCAGCCGCATTGTAGCCTGCCGGGCCACCGCCCAGTACGATCAGATCGTAAATCATGTGATGTACCTCCCTTATTTTGCGAGCAGGAGACCGAAGTTCTCCAGAGCCTTGCAGAGATCGGCAAGGAAGCGGGCAGCGGGTGCACCGTCCACAGCGCGATGATCGAACGTAAGGGAGAGACCCATTGCCGGGTACGTCGTGCCGTCTGCACGGAGCTTGTAAGTGATGGAGCATACGCCCAGGATCGCGGTCTGCGGCGGGTTGATAACGGGCGTGAAGGATTCAACGCCCATCGAGCCGAGGTTCGTAACGGTGAAGGAACCGCCGGACATCTCGTCGGGGGAAAGCTTTCCGTCGCGTGCCTTGCCGGCAGCGCCCTTAGCGGCTGCGGAGATCTCTGCAAGAGACATCTTCTCAGCGGCAAAGATCGTGGGAACGAGCAGTCCGCGCTCGGTGTCAACAGCCATGCCGATATTCGCGTGCTTGAAGTAGCGGAAGGTGTCGCCAACCACGTTGGCATTCAGCGTGGGATGATTCGGGAGCGTGCGGGATACGGCGTAAAGAACCATATCGTTCAGAGAGATCTTGCCGAGACCCAAAGCCTCGCCGTTTGCCTTCAGCGTAGCACGGAAATTCATCATAGCCGTGGCGTCGAAGGAAGCGTTCAGCGTAAGCTGTGCCATCTCGGAGAGGGAAGCGTGCATCTGACGTGCGATGACCTTGCGGATACCGGTGAAAGGCTCCTCGGTATATGCGAGAACGTCGTCTGCGAGCGGTGCGGCAACTGCGGCAGCAGCGACCGGTGCCTCTTCTTGCTCGGTGATGATCGGATTGCCGGCAAGGAATGCCTCCACAGCGGCAGCGTTTGCAACGAAGCCTGCATCGAGAGCGATGTTGATGTCGCGCTCAATGATGCGGCCGTGAGGACCGGAGGGAACAACCTTTGTCATATCAACGCCGGTTTTGAGCGCCAGGTTCTTGGCGCGGGGAGAAATGCGTATGATATCGCCTTCAGCCTTCGTTGCGACAACGGCGGGAGCAGCGGCGGGGGCGGTGGCTTCGGCGGCGGGCTTCTCCTCTGCCTTCGGTGCTTCTTCCTGTGCGGGAGCGGCGGCATTTACAAGAGCGGAGATGTCCTCACCTGCTTCACCGATATAGCATACGGTGTCAAGGCAGGGAACGACGTCGCCGTCGTTTGCCAGAATGGCAAGAATAGTACCGCTTACCTGAGCGGGCTCGTCGAAGGAGGATTTGTCCGTCTCGTAGGAGAACAGGATATCGCCTTCGGCAACGGTATCACCTACTTTTTTGTTCCAAGCGGTGATGATACAGCTTTCAACGCTTTGCCCCTGACGGGGCATGATTACGGGTTGTGCCAATGAAAATCATTCCTTTCGTGTATAGTTTCATTTTTTGTTATGTAGATATATAGGATCCGGAAAACCGGAGAACCTTCGGGGGATCAGTTTTCTTCGCAGACGTTGATGACGCGGACGCCGTGCTTCTCCGCTTCCAGGGTAAGCACGGACGGCAAGGGCGCGTCGGTGATGATCACGTGCACCTGATCAAGATGACAGAAGGTGTACGGCAGGCTCTTATCGAATTTCGAGCCGTCAAGAAGGATTACGACCAGCCGCGCTTTTTCCACGACGACACGCTTCAACTCGCATTCGCTGTAGTTACCGCCGGTGAATCCGCTTTTCGGCGAAAGACCGGAGGGTGAGAGAAAGGCAATATCAATATTGATGTCGGAGAGAAAATGCATCGCGTGCATACCGGTAACCGTCTGGTAATCGCGGTCGAGCTTGCCGCCGACGATGTTGACGATAGGAAGCCCGATCTTACAAAGCTCAAGCGCAGCCATCGGATTCGTCGTCGTAAACGTGAATCGCTCGTTCGGTACGTATGGAACCATACGTTGGAGGGTAGATCCGGAATCAATGAAGATGGAGCGGCCGGTTTCGAGAAGAGAAGCGGCGTGCCGCGCGATCTTTTCCTTGGACTCTACGTTTTCGTGCATACGGGTGGTGATGGTGTCGTCGGTGGAGGTGGTGATAAATTTTGTCGACCGCGCACCGCCGCGCACCTTGATGGCATCGCCCTGCTCTTCGAAATATTCGATGTCCCGACGGAGCGTCATGCCGGATACGTTCGGAAACATTGCCTCAAGTTCTTTTATGGAAACAAACGGTTTGGCGGCAAACAAGCCGCGGATTTGTTCCCGTCGTTCGTTGTACATGGGTGCACATCCTTTCCTAAAAATCAAAAGGGAAGCGCTGAAAATCTAAATCTGTTCTATTTTAACACATTTCACATACACATGTCAACAATTTGATTGAGGAAATTCACATTCCGGATTGTGAATTTTCACACGCGGATTTCACAAAAGCATTGTGCAAAGTGCACCGATATCGCCCGCTCCCATGACGAGAATAATATCACCTTTGCCGGATTCCCGAAGAAGAAACTCGGCGATCTCCTCTTTCGTGGGTACGGCGAGGCAGTTGCCGCCGCGTTTGACTACCGCTTCGGCCAGAAGCGCGGAGGAAACCCCCAGCGTATCCGTCTCGCGTGCGGGATAAATATCGGCGAGAAGGATCTTCGTAATCCCTCGCTTTGCGAGTACGTCGGCGAAATCGTCAAACAGTTCCTTGGTGCGCGTGAACGTGTGTGGCTGGAACACGGCGAATACGCGCTTATAATTCATTGAGAGAGCGGCGTCGAGCGTGGCTCTTATTTCCGTCGGATGATGGGCGTAATCGTCGTATATGTCAGCACCACAGTCGGTCTTTCCGCAAAAGTCCATGCGCCTGCCGGCGCCCGAGAAGAGTGCGAGTGCTTCGACAAGCTTTTCGGGGGAGATTCCGCATTCAAATGCAACCGAGGCGGCGGCTATGGCATCGCTGACGTTGTGCATGCCGGGGACGGAGAGTTGAACGCGGCAAAGCGACTCGCCTTGATACGTAACGGTGAAGGACGGCATACCGTGGGAGAACGAGACGTCGGCGGCGTTGTAGTCGGCTTCGGGTGTCTCTATGCCGAACGTTACAATTTTCCCCTTGTAATCTTTTGCCGCGAGCATAACATTCTCGTCGGTGCAGTTCAGATACACGGTGCCTGTTTCTCCCGTGCGGCTCATGAATTTGCCGAACGAGTCGCGGATCTGCTCGATGCCGGAGAAATAGTCGAGATGATCGGCTTCTATGTTCAGAACGACGGCGTCCGTCGGATAGAAATCAAGGAAAGAATCCATGTATTCGCACGCTTCAAAGATGAAGTATTCATCGCCGCCAATGCGGTCGCAGCGGTTGCCGGCATCCTTCATAGGTGCGCCGCAGCTGACTGTGGGATCTGCTCCGCCTACGCGGAAAATACATTCGAGCATCGAGGTCGTCGTGCTTTTTCCGTGCACCCCGCTCACCCCGATTCTTCGTTTGTATCCGCTCATAACGTAGCCGAGATAGTCCGCGCGGGAGATCACGGGGATGCCCAGTCGTATTGCCTCCTTGTACTCGGGAAGCGTGTCGGAAATCGCGACGGTGTATACGAAAACATCCACGTCAGAGATCCTTTCGGGATTGCTTTCGTAAAAGACGGGGATGCCGAGGTTTTCAAGTTGTTTTGTGAGAGCGGACGGCGTACGGTCGTAGCCACATACGTCGTGTCCGCGCAGTTTCGATATGTGGGCTAGGGAATTCATGCTTACTCCGCCGATTCCCGCAAAAAAAATCTTTTTCGGGGTCGAAAGAAAAGCGGCTATTTTTTCTCTGCCGAAATGTGTGTTTGGCAACGCCATCAAAACACCTCCAAACGTTTATGGGCCGTGAAGACGGAACTGCGGTGTCATCTGCTTTAATTATACATCTTCTTTTGAAAAAATAAATACTAAACGCAAAAAAATCTTCCATTCGTTCTGAATAATTTTTATATCCGCACTGTATACTGTAACTGTGGACTCGGATACGCATCATAAAGCGTCTTTGAGACGTTATAAGCAAAACATCAGGAGGATGAAAACAATGGAGATAACCGATATCAAAATCCGCAAACTTTTTGATGAAGGTCCTATGAAGGCTGTCGTTTCCGTAACCTTTGACGGCCAGTTGGCGCTTCATGATATCAAGGTGATCAACGCCCGCGACAGATTTTTTATCGTTATGCCGAACCGAAAGAATCCGGACGGCACGTACCGTGATATCGTGCATCCGATCAACGCGAGATTCCGCGCGGAGCTGGAAAACTCCGTGATCGCGGCGTATGAAGAAGAGCTCGCGAAAGTACAGATAGAAACCTTGTCGGCCGCGCCGATGTCGGCGGAGTGAAAAACACAGCCTGTCCGCAGGATAAAGGGGTATCCGACGGATACCCCACCGGAATATTATTTTTTCGTGTTTGCCCGCTTCGGATTTTCCGCGGCGGTTTTCTTTTTGGGGGCGCCCGGCTTTTTGGTCGGGTGCTTTCCTTTTTTCTTCACGGAGAAGCCAAACGTGCCGAGGTTTTGGCCGAGTGCGTAGTATTCTCCGTGGAGATAGGCGGCAAGCCCTGCACGCTCAAGATGCAGCTTTCCGTTTTCGTCGATATACGCGGGATCTACCTCTACGCCTACGATGTCAGCGAGGAACATATCGTGCGAGCCCATGGGGATGATATCCGTAACGCGGCAGGCGAGCGAAAGCGGGGACTCCCCGATGAGTGGGCACGCGAGAATCGCCGACGGCTCTTTCGTAAGCTTGCACCGTGCGAATTTGTCCACTTTTCTGCCGGTATATACGCCGCACGTGTCGGCGGCGGCAACGATTGCGGCTGTCGTCAGATTGATGGCAAACTCGCCGCTTTCTTTTATGATGTTGTACGAATGTCTCGTCGGGCGGATCGATATATACGTTTTCGGCGGGATCGTGTTGACGATACCCGTCCAGCCTATCGTGATGATGTTCGATTCTTCCATAGTGCCGCACGTTACCATTACGGGCGGCAGGGGGCCGAGCATAGCGCCGCCCTTCCACTGTATTTTGTTCATACATTCTCCCATCGTCAGTCCAGCAAAAGCCCGAGGGGCGCGCCGGTCGTTTTTTGTGCGTTGTTCGTCATGCCGAGAACGAATCCTTCGGGATCGTCTGCATCGGCGGGGATGCGTGCGACTATCACTTTTGTGCCCAAAAGGAAGGCGATCCGTGATAGAATCGCGGTGCCTTTCGGCGCGGGGACGATCTCTTTTAGGAAAAACGTGCCGTCCTTTTCATAGCCGATCACGCCGAACGTGTCCGCGCCCATCTTGCATTTTACAGCACGTCCGCCCGAAAGGCGTGCTTCGGCGAGGGCGTACCGAATACTTTGAATATCCCAGCGGACGGAGCCGGCGGCGGTGGATTGCAGTGCCCGGTAGTCCTCTGCGGTCAAATCGGAAAGAGAAGCGGCGGTGTCTTTGGGAATCGGCGTTTTCTTCAAAGAAAGATTTTTTGCGAAATGCGAAGGCTGCATGCCGAGGCGGCTGTAATAGGTCACAAGTTTCTCCGATGCGGGAGAGAGAAAACAGATTGCGTCCTCCCGTTTTGCGAAATCGAGGATTTGCTTCATCATAGCTGCACCGATACCGCGGCCGCGGTGGACGGGCGAAACACCCACGGCGTAGACGTAGTATGCTTTGTGCCACCGCTCTCCGTCTCGCATCTCTGCGGGGAGAAGGTAGGCGGCGCCGAGCGGGGTGCCACCCATTCGTGCCGTTATGGCTTTGCAGTATGGCAGTTTGTTTTCGAAAAAGAAATTCACGTAATCGGGATCATCGCCGAACGAGTCGAGCCAGATTTGTTTTAACGTGTCTTTGTCGGATGCAGATGCCTGTGTAATTTCAAAATCAATCATGGAACGGTTCTGCCCCACGTGCCCTGCGGGCCTCCTTTCTCTGACAGTAACCCTATGATAATATTATACCACATAACGCGCCCGCGCGCAAGCGAAACATCTTTTGTAAGCGCACGGAAGGCGGCGTTTTTTTATTGTTTGAAGAAATATTGCTCAATTGTTGACAAAAGCATACCGAAATATGATATAATAGACTGACCGTTTTATTCGAAGTAAACCAAGACGGAGGATTCCGTATTCATATGAATCGAAATACCGAAACGATAAAGATAAAACAGAAAAAACAAGGACGCGCCAAACAGAAAAAATGGCTTCGTCCGCGCCACCGTGTCTTCACCTTTTTGGGGAGACCGGTTTTGGCGGCTTTGTCCCGCCTTATGTATAATATTCGCATCGACCGTTTCCGAGAACAGGGAAACCGTCAATATCTCGTTCTGATGAATCATCAGACGGCGTTTGATCAGTTTTTCATCTCGGTGGCATTCCGCGGACCGGTGTATTATCTGGCGTCGGAGGATCTGTTCTCCAAAGGATTCGTATCGTCGCTTATACGTTATTTGGTGGCACCGATCCCTATTCAAAAATCCATGACGGATATCAAAGCGGTGCTTGACTGCAAGCGCGTCGTGCGCGAAGGCGGTACGATTGCTATGGCGCCGGAGGGAAACCGTACATACAGCGGACGGACGGAACACATCAAGGACTCAATCGCTCCTTTCGTGCGCTCGCTCCGTCTTCCGGTGGCGATATTCCGCATCGAGGGCGGATTCGGCGTGCATCCCCGTTGGAGCGATGTGAGAAGACGCGGTAAAATGCGTGCAGGCGTTTCCCGCGTGATTGAGTACGAAGAATACAAGGACATGACCGACGGGGAGCTGTTCGGGCTTCTCTCCAAAGAACTGTACGTAGACGAAGCGAAGGCCGACGGCTTCTTCTATCACAAGAAATCCGCTGAGTATCTCGAACGTGCGATGTACGTCTGCCCCGCTTGCGGACTCTCGGAGTTTGAATCCTCGGGCGATCTCGTTACCTGTAAAAAGTGCGAGAGAAGCGTCCGCTATCTCCCCTCGAAGGAACTCGAAGGCGTGGGCTTTACGTTCCCGTTTCGTTTTCTCGCCGAGTGGTACGATTACCAGTCGGATTTCATCCGCACCCTTGATCTTTCTCCGTACGCGGAGGCACCCGTCTATACGGACACCGTCCGTTTCTCCGAGGCGATTCCGTGCAAACACAAGGTGAAAATCGCTGACGAAGCAGTACTCTCCGTATACGCCGATCGGTTCATCTTTTCGCACGCGGGCGGTCTCTCTGTGTATCCGTTCTCGGAGATTACGGCAGCCACGGCGCTCGGTCGGAACAAACTGAACCTCTACGTCGGCGGCCGCATATTCCAGGTGCACGGCGGCAAACGTTTCTGCGTTCTCAAATATCTAAACATATATTACCACGCCGTCGGTGAAAAAACTGCGGCGAAAGGAGTTTCACATGCAGAATTTTTGGGACTTTAGTGTATGGGGCGGAATCCATCTGGTCGCCGTTTTGCTGCTCAGCCTTCTAACGGCCAATATGATCAAACGCTCCGTGCCGTTTTTGCGCAATTCGCTCATTCCGACCTCCGTTCTCGGCGGCATCCTCTTGCTTCTTCTGTCGATCGCGTACAAGGCAATTACGGGGAACGTCCTGTTTGATACCGCGTTCTTCGGCGGAAACGGCATGCAGACCCTCGAGATAATCACCTATCACGCCTTGGCGCTCGGCTTTATCGCCACCTCCTATAAGCCGGCACGCGAAAAGCTTACGGGCAAACGCCGCGCGGAGATCTTCAATACCGGCGTTACAACCGTTTCCATGTACCTTCTGCAGGGCGTCTTCGGTATGGCGATCACGATCGTCGCCGCGATGTTTATAAAGGGCTTCTTCCCGGCGGCAGGTATCCTTCTGCCGTTCGGCTTCGGCCAGGGAACCGGTCAGGCGCTCAATTACGGCAATCTCTACGAGCTTGACTACGGCTTCATCGGCGGTAAGAGCTTCGGCCTTACGATCGCCGCACTTGGATTTCTGAGCGCCAGCCTCGGCGGCGTCATACACCTCAACATCCTGAAAAAGAAAAACAAGATCATCCACCGCGGAAGCGAGCATTCGGACGCGCTCGGTATGGACGACGTGCAGGGCGACGACGAGATCCCCATGAACGGAAGCATGGACAAAATCAGCGTCCAGATGGCGTGGGTGTTTGCGGCGTACTTCCTCACGTACCTCGTGATGTACGGCCTCGGCAATCTCGTGCCCGGACTGCGCTCCGTCCTGTACGGCTTCAACTTCCTCATCGGTGTCTTGATCGCCACGCTGATCAGCTCGTGCGTTACGGTGCTCCGCCGCCGCGGGATTGTCCACCGCCAGTACGTGAATACGTTCCTCATGCAGCGCATCGGCGGATTCTTCTTTGATATCATGGTAATCGCGGGCATCGCCGCCATTCGCCTTGACGTGCTTGAAAACTACTGGGGGATCATGCTGGTGCTCGGCGCCGTCGGACTCGTCATCACGTATTTCTACAACCTGTACGTTGCAAGAAAACTGTTCTCCGAGTACGCCGAGGAGCAGTTCCTTGCGATGTACGGTATGCTCACCGGCACGGCGAGCACGGGTATCATTCTTCTGCGTGAGCTCGATCCCAATTACGAGACGCCGGTCGCGGATAACCTCGTCTACCAGAACGTCCCGGCGATCGTGTTCGGCTTTCCCATGATGTTGCTTGCCGCCCTCGCGCCGAAGCAGCCGATCCTTACGCTCATTATTTTAGCGGCGTTCTTCGTTGTCATGCAGATCATTCTGTTCCGCCGCGCCATCTTCCAAAGAGGGAAGAAATAACCTCCGAAACCGAAAAAGGCTGATGCATTTGTGTGCATCAGCCTTTTTATGCTTTAGCGGTAAAGCCCGATATCTGAGAAAAGTGCTGCGACGGTAGCCGCCTCTGTGTTCGTTACCGAATTTCGTATTCTCGTGAGGCGGGTTACCTTTTTCCGTTTGTCTTTCGTAAAGATGCGCAACCAGCGCTTCATCTGATAGAACGGAAATAAAAGCGGGTGATTATCAAGTGTGGGATAGATTGTCTTCAGCTTATCATACGGCAAAAATGCAATTCTTAAAAAACTTTTCAGACGGGTTTCTCCGCGCGCTGCTCTAACGGTATCAAGATTTTTGAGCGTACCGTACACGCCGCCCCGGAGGATGTAGTTCTCCATCCTCTCTGCGGCACAATCCATAGAAGCCTCGCCAAACCATACGTCGGCGAGTTTCTGACACGCCTCGGTAAACGTCAAAAGATCGGCTTCGCGGAGCAGTTCGCGGCGGCCGTCAGTATCGGCGCCCTCGATTCTGTCGAGAATAAAAAGATCAATAAACGGCCGAATGCCGCAACCGCCCTGCAGCATGTGCTGTCCCATGTGCGCGATGTGATAGAAATAGAACATCGCATCCGGCATCTCGTAGAGATAACTGTACCCCTCTTTGAGAAGGGCATTGTCCCACACGCAGGCGAGAACGTCGGAGGATTTGTTTACCATGTCCTCACTAACGAGCCTGAAATGCAGCTCAACGTGGATTTTTTCCGGCGTGAAGAGGGAAATGTCGTGTGCGGTCGTCCGCTCGTAAGTGTAACCGCAGTGCTCGATGAGATAAGCGGCTGCGCCGTCGGCATTTTCCTTGTGCACGAGCACGTCGATATCGCAGCTCGAGCGCATCCACGGCTCACGGTAATATTTGCGGAGAACGGAGCCTTTGAGAGGCATGAACGGGATCTTTGCCGACTCGAGCGCTCGGCAGAGGTTGTCGTAGGTGTGGGAGAGCCGCTCACAGCGGAGCGCTGATTTAAGAACGTATCGGCGAAAGCGCGTGTCGTCCGGGGGCACGAGTCTGTTCTCAGTCAGCGCGAGTGCGAGAAGGTGCAGAATGTCGTGCTTTTTCGCGAGGGTCATCCATTCCGCGAGAGCGTCTTCCGAAAGGGGAGAGTGCGGGATCGCATCGGATTTTTCTCCCGTGATCGCGGAGCGGATGAGTGCGAAAAACACCTTATCCATGAAAACGCCCTCCTTCTTTCCGATTTTTGATTACGGTACAATTATATCACGCAACGTGCGTGCGCGTCAAGCGTTAAGCGGATCCGAGCGTAAAAAGTGCCGGATGTGCAAAATCAACAAAAATGCTGTTTTTGACCTGTGTTGGCAAGTGTGGAAAATCAAAAAACGCCGTTTTTAAGGCTAAAAGATGCTTTTTAGGCGGCCGCCGTTTGTTGCGAGATCTTTTCGCGTGAACACAAAAAGTCTCTGATTGCTGCGAAAAAACGTCGGAAAGGATACAAACGAACAAAATATAGAACGGAATTTTGTTAAAAATGACGATGGAAAAGAGTGCGCTTTGGATCAATTTTGAATAAAAATTTTCAAAAAACACTTGCCATAATGCCCCGTGAGTGGTATAATGTATGTAGCGTGCTATCATATGCCGTATTGCGCCTATTTTTAAACGCAGCGGGGGATCTTCCACCGAAACCTACATATATTTGCATGTGTGCGCGAGAGAAGCGGGCGAGGACGGCGATGACAACATGATAACATATAAAAAATTTTATTCTATAAAAGGAGAAACCAAGTATGAACAAGCGAATTCTCGCATGGCTGCTTACACTGTGCATGGTACTTTCTATCGTACCGTTCACGCCGCTGACGGCGAAAGTGGAAGCGGCTGAAGAAATCACGTATTTGGAGACCGAACCGCTCGTAAAATGGGGCGATGACATTGACAGTCTGACTAACGGTCCCGACACCCTCGCTGTTGCAGCAGCAGCAAAGCCGAACTACATTCAGTTTGTTCAAGGCGGCACTTTCACATCCGAAAACAAAATTTACGATCCTGCCGCAGGCAGCACCGTAACCATTGACTTGAACGGTTGTCATATGTACTCCTCTGGTACTCCGGCGCGTCCTTTTCTGATCTATGCTACTGCCGGAGACGTAATCTTTACGGATAATCATACTGATCCGGAAGAGTGGGGCTCTGTAACTGTTGCAGGCGGCTCGCACGGTCCGATTATGACTATTAAAGCCAACACCGGCGATCTTATCTTTAACGGCGGCGTTTACACCGGCGTATATGGCGCATTTAAACAGTACTGCGATGGGAACACCGGCTCCGTTATACTGAACGCTGGTACGTTTGTAGCTACGCAGACGAACCAAACTAAGGATGGCGGCGCGATAGACGTTGCTTCCGGTGATCTTATCATCGGTGATGTAACTATAACCTCTAGTATGGCGCAGGACATCTTCCTGCGCAACAGAGGCGCCGGTTATTCCGACATGGTAAACCTCACTAACTATCCGCAGCTGGACGGCCTCCGCATCAAGGCTGCAGCCGATCTCCCCGTTGCTAACGTTATCCTCCCCCAAGGCTACGATGTCTTTGACGCGAACGGTGACCTTGTCACCACGCTGGTTTCTGGCACGGTTTATACTCTTCAGAAAATCGAAGCCAAATGGGGCGAGTCTGAGAACGCTCTGACCAATGCAGGTACGTATGCTGAGGCACTCGAGGCTGCCAACGGTAGTACGACCGGCGGCGACCCGCTTACCACGTACGTGCAGCTGCAGAGTGATGTGTATCTTGCCGATGGCAAGAATGAAATCCGTAACTACACCGGCGGCACCATTACCTTTGACTTTAACGGTCATACCATTACCGGTAGCGTTATTCCGTTTGATATCCGCGGTACCAAGGGCGGCAAGGTTATCCTTACGGACACCGCTGACGGCACGGGCGGTGTAACTTCCACCGGCGGCAATGGTGCGCTGTACGTTCGTGCTAATTCCACTATCAGTATTGATATCGAAGGCGGTACGTACGAAGGCAACCTTGGTGTCTACGTTCCCAGTACCTACACCGGTACGCTGACTATCAACGACGGTACGTTTACGTCGACGAGTGCCAACGCCATCCGTATTTCTGACGGTACTTATATAATCAATGGTGGTACGTTTGTTTCGGAAGATGCGGAAATTAACATCTATACGGCCAATACTGTTCTTAATCTTTCCGAGTATAACGGCACTCCCGCACTGAACGGACTCAGAGTTTCCGCCGGTAAAAATGCTACAGGTCCTGTGGCTAATATTACTCTCCCTGAGGGTTACGCTCTCTATAACGGTGATGAAGCAGTTACCGAAGGCAATCTTACTGCTTCTACGACGTACACTGTTAAACTTGTGCAGGGTGAAGATCCCGAAGAGCCCACTTGCACTCTCACGTATGTAGAAGCAAAAGCGGCTACTTGTACTGAGGCGGGCAACATCGGGTACTGGTACTGTGCCGATGAGACTTGTGAAAACTACGGCAAGTACTACAGCGATGCAGAAGGCAAAGAAGAGATCGAAGCTTCTTTTGTTGTAATCGAACCCGACGAGAACGCGCACGATTACAGGACTACTTACACCGACAACGAAGACGGTACGCATACCGAAAAGCAGATTTGTCGGTACAATGCAGATCACGTTGTTACCGGTGCTACGGAAGACCACGAATTTGTGGACGGCGTGTGCGTTGACTGTAAAGTAGAACTCCAAGTAAAGTGGGGCGCATCTCTTGAAATGCTGAACGCAGGTGGTACTCTTACTGATGCAGTCAGCGCAGCAGGCGCAACGCTTGACACCACGTACATCCAGTTCCAGAAGGGTATCACCCTTGATGCGGCTGTTACTCTGCGTGCAAACATCACCTTCGATTTGAACGGTAAGACGATTACTGGTCCGGAAGGTAGCCGTCCGTTCCAGCTCAGAGCTGTTACCAGCCCTGTTTACGAAGGGCAGACGTTCACGGTAACGTTTAAGGACAGCCAGACGGGCGGTAAAGTTTACGCACCCGGTGGCGTTGCCATTTTTGTGTATGCTAACTCCCAGGGTAATCTTGTGATCGAGAACGGTACGTTTGAGAGCGCTGCTGCTAACGTTATTGATGCTCGCGGCGCGGGCAGCATTACGGTGAACGGCGGTACGTTTATCACGGATGGCGCACATTCTGCCATATATGTTTATAACCCTGACGCTACCCTTACGGTTCAGAATGCTGCCTTTGGCGATAGTAATGCTGCAGACATTCAGCTTAGTGCAGTAGCTTCGGCTATCCTCAGCGGTAACGGTATGACTGTTCGCGGTAATGTGGATCTGTCCCGTGCGGCAATTACTCTGCCCGAAGGCTATGAGTTCTATGCTCCCAGCCACGCAAAAGTTGCAGCAGACGGTGTGGTCAGCACTGCTATATACACCATTTCCGACAAGCCGATCTGCGGACTTGAGTTTGTTGATACAGTTGCTGCTACGTGCGAGAACGTAGGCTACAATGCACACTATGCGTGCACTACGTGCTCCAGAGTTTACCTGGATGAAGAGGCAGCCGAACAGACTTCTCTTAAGGCACTTGAAATCGAGGCACTCGGCCATGATTACACGGCAATTTGCACCGACAACGAAGACGGTGCAACGCATACCGCAGTTTACACTTGCAAAAACGATCCTGCTCATACCTATACGGTAGAGGATGAGCCTCACGTATTCGTTGATGGCACGTGTGTCTGCAATGCAGTAAATCAGCACATGCACAACTTTGTAAAAGTAGAGGCTAAGGAAGCTACCTGTACCGAGGAAGGTAATATTGAATATTACTACTGCGACGCAGCCGGCTGTCCTCTCGACGGTCAGAAGTATTCTGACGAAGGCATAACTCCGATCGAGGGTGATGTTACTCTCCCTGTTAATCCGAACGCACACGAATATGACGAAAACGGCGTGTGCGTCTGCGGTAAGACCGCAGTGGCACAGATCGGTGACAAGTACTACGGTTCTTTCGCCGAGGCATTTGCACAGGGCGGTGAGATCGAACTCCTCTCCGACGTTGAAGTAGATGAATCTCTTATCGTAGATGCCGAAAAGGAAGTTACTCTGAACCTCGGCAACTACACGCTCACGCCAAACGGAGGAATTGGTAACTTCGGTGCGCTTACCATAATCGGCGGTACGATTGCTTCCGCCGATGAGGGTGTATTCACCATCGAAAACGGTGCAACCATGACGATAAACGGCACTACCGTTAACGGATCGCTCGCTACCTCCGGTGTCTTCACGATCAACTCCGGTTCTGTTGAGTATCTGTGGGCAATGACACCCGCTGAAGGAGTTGCTTCCACGACCATCGTTGACGGTTCGTTCGTGGATATCAAGCTTTCTGTCAACAACTCTATCATTTGTCCCGCGCAGGATCACGAGGCAATCGGCGATCTCCTTAGCTTTGATACAGGCTACGTTGGCAAATGGGTAGAAGCAGAAAACAAATTTATTGCAACTGAGCTGACCGTGGATAACACCGAGGCTGAGATCAACGGTACGTACTATCCGACTATCCAGGATGCTATCAATGATGCACAGGGTGGAGATACCATCACTTTGACGAATGATGCTTCTATCACTGAACTGGAAATCGAAAATAACGTTACCTTGGATCTGAACGGTAACGATCTGACGCTTGATGCTCTGCTTATGTTTGGCGGTCAGATTGTGGACAACAGCGCTGACAAATCCGGCGTGCTGAAAGTCGCAAAGGATGCTCTTGTTGTTCCCGAGAATAACTCGCAGGTTCCCGTTTGGACCGGTGAGGGTTATGTCTTCGCTACTATGAAGAACCAGGTGAAGTATGCAAAGATCGAAGACAATGGCGACACGTTTGCTATCTCCCTGAAGCCTTCCTTCGGTCAGGTGTTCAATGAAACCTATCTTAAGGACGGTTCGGAGGCTGCCGATGCAAAGGTCACCGTTAAGATCTCTTGGGGCGTCGGTGAGAACTCTCAGATCTTTGAGTTCAATGATGAACTGACCGCAAAGGTTTACGGTCAGAGATTGGCGTTCAAACTTACGGTTCGCGGCCTTACCGGATACGAAAACCTCAGGGCTGAAGTAATTGTTGAAGGTAGTGGCGCTTCGTACCTTGTCACTGATTATAATTTGAGTGACATGATCGCAGAAGCAAAACAGGCAGAAGCAAATCAGTAAGAAAAGGGGTGTAATGAATGAAAGCAGTATATGAAAAGCCGCTGGTAGAGATTGTGGATCTCTACACGGAAACGATTGCTACGAGCGATCCGTTCGATCCCGAGTATGGTACCAGCACAGGCCTGGATGGATGGGAATAATTCTATTCTCTATTGCCGAATTGCTGATCTGATTGCAGAAATTCCCGCAGAGGGGGGCTTAGCTCCTCTCTGCGCGGGGTATGCAATCGATTCTGCGGATTCCCCGGACATTGTGGTGCGAGCGAGTGATTATCATACGCCCACCAAATTTGCCGCAACCAAAGAAACGGTCGCCTATATGGAATCCGGGTTTCAGTTTTATCGTCAACTTTTGCGTTTTAACGGATTTTATATTCACTCGTCTGCCGTCGCATACGAGGGCAGGGCGTATCTCTTCTCCGGTCCCTCCGGTATGGGTAAATCTACCCACACCAGGCTTTGGCAGAGTACGTTTGGCGAGGAGGCAAAGATCTTCAACGATGATAAACCTGTGCTGCGCCGTATAGATGGCCGTTGGTACGCCTACGGTACGCCGTGGTGCGGCAAGAATCACATCAATATCAACATGAAAGTACCGCTCGGCGGCATCTGTTTTCTGAAACAGGCAGAGGAAAACAGAATTCGCCGTCTTGGCAGTATGGAGGCCTTGCAGAGACTCCTTTCCCAGACGCTTCGAAAGCGTTTGAATACGGAAGAGGCTGCGCGTCTTCTTTCTCATGTTGACAAACTTATTCAGGAAATTCCCATTTTTGAACTGGAAAACCGCCCCGAACCGGCGGCAGCCCTTTTGAGTTATGAAACGATGCGCCGTTCGGCTGAGGAGATTGGATTATGAAAATCAAAAACGGGTTTGTGCTGCGCGAGGTCGCAGGTACCCCTGTCGTTCTGCCTGTAGGGCAGGCATCCGTTGATTTCAGCGGCATGCTTTCTCTGAACAAATCCGGTGTTCTTCTTTGGAAAGCACTGGAAGAGGGAAGTGATCGCGAAGCATTGGCTGATGCGCTTTTGGCTGAATACGAGGTCGATCGTGCGGAGGCTCTTTCCGATGTGGACGAGTTTATTGAGACTCTTACTAAAATCGGCTGTATTGAATAATTACCTGTGGTATTCGTCGCACGCGGGTAGCTGCGTGCGGCGTTTGTACCGCGTAATGTGCCGGACGTTCCGACACGTTACAGGGTGCAAACGTGTTGCACTTGAAATGCATTTTGGAGGATGTTATTATGAGAAAAGTAATTGCTTTGCTTCTGGTGGCAGTGCTGCTGATTCCCGCAGTCAGTGCCTACACGGGAGAACAGTTAAATACGGCAGATGCTCTGAATCATTTGGGCCTGTTTCTCGGTACCGGCACCAGCTATGAGCTCGACGCAGAGCTTACGCGTGCGCAGGGAATCACTTTGCTCGTTCGTATGCTCGGTAAAGAAGCAGAAGCAGTCTCTCTGCCTTATACAGCGCCCTTTACCGACGTTGATGAATGGGCGAAGCCTTACGTGAACTACGCGTGGCTCCATTCTATCACTAACGGTGTGTCTGACGTGCGGTATGATCCGGATGGCGTGATGACAGATTTTATGTTCCTGACGCTTACCCTTCGCGCGCTTGGCTATAAGGACAGCGGTGAGAACCCCCAGTTTGCATGGGATAACCCTTACGCGCTTGCCAAATCGGTAGGTCTTGCCGATACGGAAGAGGCAAACGCGGCATTCAAGCGTGCCAATGCGGTTGAAGTCTTCTGGAATGCACTGACCGCAGACAACAATGCGCTTGCAAATGAGCTTATTAAAAATAAGGTATTCTCTGAGGACGCTTTCTATAAGGCAGTGCAGATTGAGAAGAACGGAAAAGATGCGGAGATCGTCGTTCCGATTATCCCGTGGTACCCGATCGTTCCCCCCGTGACCGAACCCGAGGAGACGACGACGATCCCCGAGGAGACCACAACGGCCCCCGAGGAGTTTGAGCCGGGCGTTTATACTTACGATGATTATCTGGCAATGTCCTCTACGGAAAGAAAAGAATTCAAGGATCAGTTTGGGTCTACAAGTGCGTTCCTTGCGTGGTACAATGCTGCTAAGAAGGAATACGAAGACAGTCAGGACCGCATTGAAATCGGCGGAGACGGAGAAGTTAACTTGGGCGGCGGTAACGGCTGAGTATGACAAAGAGAAAGAATATGGAGGTCAACATGGCCTCCCTTTCTCCACTTATAGAGGAAGTGATCGGGAATGGCACAGCGGCTGAATTGACCGTTGCAGGGAATAGTATGCATCCGTTTCTGCGGCATAATGTGAGCCGTGTGAGGCTTTCCCGCGCGGACGTCCTCAGAAACGGTGATGTCGTTCTTTACCGAAGAGACAACGGCGCGTACGTTTTGCACCGAATTGTTAAGATCAAGAACGGATCTTACATAATGTGCGGCGACAATCAATATGTTTTAGAGTGCGGTATCCGGCGTGACCAGATTCTTGCCGTGATGACGTCATTTTCCCGCGACGGTGTCCGATGGAAAGACGCGCTTAGCTTTGGGCATAAGGTGTACAGCGCTCTTTGGAGCCGATCACGCCTTGTTCGCCGCACTTTTCGCGGCGCGAAACGGAGACTTGCCCGCCTTCTTCAAAATTTTTAGAGATCTCTGGAATGCCGGAATTTATATTTTTGGCTTTGATGGCAAGGTAAATATAACAAAGCTGCTGTGCCGTCCTTTTGACGAGCGCATAGCGGCACTCTTAGATTACAGATAGGAATGGTAGTAAAATGAATAATCAGGCAACCAATGAAGTGCACGAGATGGATTTTGTCGAAATCGACCTGCTTGATATGCTTAGACTCCTTTGGCAGAATATTTGGAGCATCATTATTTCTGTCATTTTGTGCGGCAGTATCGCGTTTTCGACAGCAATGTTTTCCATCGAGCCTCAGTACACATCCAGCGCTATGATGTACGTAAACAACCACTCGATCTCCCAGGGAGCGAGTGCGTACGCTATCAGTGCCTCGCAGATTTCGGCCGCAAGAAGTCTTCTTGATTTGTATGTGATTATCCTGGAGTCCAGAACAACGCTTGAAACTGCTATTGAAAAAGCTGATTTGCCTTATACATGCGGGCAGCTTCGCAACATAGTTTCAGCAAAAGCGGTGGACGATACGGAGATTTTCTCTATTTCTGCGACTTGCGCGAATCCCGATGATGCCAAACTCATTGTTGATACGCTCGTGGAAATTCTCCCCGACCGCATTGCGGCAGTTGTGGACGGAAGTTCGGTTCGTGTTCTGGATCGCGCATCGCTCCCCTCAACGCCTTCCTCACCTTCCTATACTCGTTACGGTGTGGTCGGCATGCTTCTCGGTGCGCTGATCAGTTGTGCGTTTATCATTATCCGAGATATGATGAACACCACCGTTCGTGATGAAGATTATCTGCGGTACAGATACAACATCCCGATTCTTGCAGTTGTTCCCGATGTGTTCGGCTCCTCCGGGAAATCGTACGGTTACAAGTATAAAAAAGGGAAAAAATCCGGTTACAAATACGGTCAAAAGCGGCACGCTTATTACGGAAACTTGTATGAGACCCTTTACGAGAGCAATTACGAAAACTTTCAGTTCGAGCAGAACAATAATAAAGATGGTGGCGATAAATGAGCATGATCAAAAAGAAACAACAAGAGATTGCAAATGATATGAAGAAGACAGAGGATTCAAATGTACCTGCTTTGTCTGAAATTGTCGGTCATAACCGCTCCTTCGCTATGTCGGAGGCACACAAACGTCTGCGCACCAACGTAATTTTCAGTTTTGCGGATGACAGTGAGTGTCATGTAGTGGGTATTACGAGTGCTATGGCACACGAAGGAAAAAGCACTACTGCTATCAACCTTGCGTACGATATGATGAAAGCAGGAAAGAAGACGCTTCTGATTGATGCGGATATGCGTCTTTCCCATATTGCTAAAATTTTAAATATTTCGCGCGCTCCGGGCCTTAGCAATATGCTTGTAGGCAACAACAACGGCCAGGATCTGGTACAGCATGCTACCGAGCATGGCGGACTTCCGGTTATCTCCTGCGGTGATATCCCGCCGAATCCTACGGAGATTCTCTCCTCTAAGCGCTTTGCGCTTATGTTGACCGCGCTCAAGAAAGTATACGAATACATTATTATCGACCTGCCGCCCGTAGGCGAGGTCTCCGATGCACTTATCGCTTCAAAATTGATTGATGGAATGGTTATCGTTGTTCGCCAGGAGTTTGTTGATAAGCGCGCCCTCGATGATACGGTGCACCAGCTTCTTTTGAGTGAAGCACGGATTATCGGGTTTGTGGTAACTTGCTCACAGCATGGGCCGAAATACAGCAAGTATAAACACAAAAAGAAATATGGCGGACGATACGGGTATCGCGGCTTGTCCAAAAAACACGGATACGGTTACTCCGGACGGCACGATGCATCCGCGCCCACTGAAAACGGTTTCACTGGGAAAGAGTAATGGCCGTTCGCATTCAAAAACAAAAGAGAATGCGTTTTATAACTGCCTTTCAAATCACAGATAGGAAATGAGATGCAAGATAAATGGCCGGCAGTATCAAAACAGTTGACTTTCACACGCACATTCTCCCCTGCACAGATGACGGAAGCAAATCTGTCGAAGAGAGTGTAGCGATGGTACGCACTTTGGCAGTAAACGGTACAGACTGCATTGTTTTAACGCCGCATTTCTATGCAAGGCTGGATAATCCGGAGCGCTTTTTGAGACGTCGCGATCAAGCGGTTGCAAGACTCAGCGAGGCGCTTTCTACTGAGACGAATTTTGCGGTGCCGCGCCTCGTGCCCGGTGCGGAGATTGAGTATTTTGAGGGTGTAGCATCGTTGGGGGAACACCAGTTGTTTCGTTTGGGAAACTCCCGCTGCTTGCTCCTTGAAATGCCGTTCGGACAATGGACCTCACGCGTAGTAAACGATGTGCTGCAGCTAAACAGCCGCTCGGACTGCCGCGTGATTTTGGCGCATGTCGAACGGTATCTTCTTGATCAGCCTAAAGAGGTTGTTCGTACTCTTTTAGAGAATGGCGTCCTCATGCAGTCCAACGCGTCGTTCTTTTACACAAAAAGAACGACGCACAAAGCACTTACTATGCTGAAGCAAGGGTCAATTCATCTTCTTGGATCGGATTGCCACAATACCACTACGCGTCCTCCGGATCTTTTCAAAGCGTGTGATGTGATCGTAAACCGGATGGGTGAACGCTTTCTTGAAAAGATTATGCATACGGCACATCGGCTGCTTTCCGAAAACAACACTCCGCAGAATATGGTGCAACCGTAATATGAAAAAGTGATATCTAATTCCTTGGATTGCGGCGTTTAGTGGGATTTCAAACGTACACCTGATTCATTTAATAGAAATTAGGCGCTATCTGGCTGGGCATTGATTTCCGGCATTGCGATTCCCGGCGCTGATCTAGATTCTTCACAGGCTGACTATATCCCTGTCCTATCGATCAATAAACTTGATATAACGTTTTCCGTTCTCCATATAAACCGTGATACCATGACGGATATAACGCAGTTGGATGCGAACGGAAATCAGTACGGCTTCTTCAATGCACCGCGTAGATGAGGCAGTTCTTAAAAAACAGTTGTTGATTTATTTTATAGACTTGAGGAGTAAGTTCAAATGAAAACGCAGTCATGCGGTAAGACGCAGTCTTCTGGACGAAGAACTTCACGAAAACATCGACATCTCTCTTTGGTCGTGTATGACCTTGTTGTTCTTGTGCTTGTGGATATACTGCTTTTGGGTATAAATCCGAGCAGTCCTGAGCCGATGGGAATATGGACACTTGTCACCCATTTTCTGATGTCCGGCTTTTGCGTATATCTGTGCCGTTCTGTTGGCGGTGTCTATAAACAGATTTGGCGATACGGTTCACCGGTTGCCTATATGCATTTGATCGGATCCGATTTCGTTGCGGGTGTTTTGTATTATCTTCTTGGTTACATCGTGCCTGTTGATCGAATTCTGTTTATACGTACGGCGTCCATCATAGCGGTGAATCTCCTTGTTGCTATTTCCATGCGACTGGCATATCAGTATATTTATGAGTACGCAAACAAGCAGGCGACGCACAAGGGCCTTTTTTGGACGCTTGTGAAAAAGTTAACCGGCCTCTCTTTTGAGAATGATAAGACGGAGGCTTCGACAAAAATCGGCGCCAAGATCCGCATTGCGATTGTTGGTGCGGGGCAGGTAGGCGTAATGCTTGCGGAGGAGCTTCTCAAAAACCCGAATGCTGCTTATGTACCCTGTTGCTTTATTGATATTGACCGCTCGAAGGTTGGGCGTCTGATTTTTGATCTCCCGGTCATTTGGGAGGCATCTGCATCTCTTAAAGCACTTGAGAAATATTCCGTGCAGGAAATCGTATTCGCGCTGCCCAACAGCACACCGGAAGAAATACAGGCACTGTATCTCCTGTATGAAAAAACCGGATGTAAAATCAAGGTGTACGATTTTCCGATTATCCAGACGGCTGAAAAGGGAAAACGCCAGATGCGCGAATTCGATATTGAAGAACTCCTTTTCCGCAAACCGGTTCGTTTTGAGGACGAGACGATGAATGCGTATTACAAAAATAAAATCGTTCTCATCACGGGCGGCGGCGGTTCCATCGGCAGTGAACTTTGCCGTCAGGTTGCAAAAATGCAGCCGAAAACGCTTATTATTCTTGATGTATGCGAAAACGGCGCGTACGACATTCAGCAAGAACTGCGCTTTGCCTATGGCGATTCTCTTGACGTACGAGTTGAGATCGTGTCTGTGTGCGACAGGATCGGCATTGAAAAAGTGATGGATTTGTATCACCCCCACATCATCCTGCATGCCGCTGCACACAAGCACGTGCCTCTTATGGAGCATAACTGCTGTGAGGCTGTCAAGAATAACGTGTTCGGAACGCTGAACGTAGTTGAACTGGCAGAGAAGTACGGAGTGGAACGGTTCATCATGGTTTCCACGGATAAGGCCGTTAATCCCACCAACGTAATGGGCGCTACCAAGCGAGTTTGTGAAATGATCGTTCTCAGCCATACGAGGAGTGGATCGGTTACTTCATTCAGTGCTACTCGCTTCGGCAATGTGCTCGGCAGTGCTGCATCTGTCGTTCCTCTGTTCAAAAAACAGATCAAAAGCGGCGGCCCCGTTACCATCACCGACAAACGGATCATCCGCTATTTTATGTCCATCTCCGAAGCGAGCCAGCTCGTTCTGCAGTCGGGGTATATGGCGAAAAACGGTGAGTTGTTCGTTCTCGATATGGGTAAATCGGTGAAGATTTTGGAACTTGCTGAAAACATGATCCGTCTCAGCGGTTTTGAGCCATACCGCGATATCGATATCATCGAGACCGGCCTTCGTCCGGGCGAGAAGCTGTATGAGGAACTGCTCATTCGCTCCGATAAACTTGAAAAAACCGACAACGGAATGATTTTTGTGGAGCGCGATGAGATTCTTTCCGAAGAAGAAATAAATCAAAAACTCCATATCCTGAGAGCGGCTCTTGACACCGCAAACGACGAGATCGTAAAAGATGCGCTCATGCGAGTCGTACCTACCTTCCGTAGACCGGATGACATCAACAATTCCGAAGACACCGAGGAGATCCTCCAGGTGCAGCCGGTGTGAATTATGTAAAGAAAAAGCCTTTCTCTTGCCAAAAACGGCAAAGGGAAGGGCTTTCTTTTTACGTCGGTTGTCGTCGTACAAGCGCACAGAGCCAAGTGACGCGATTGTTTATTGAAACTCATATCTCTTTACTCATTCAATGCACGCAAGCGTGTGCAAAAAGCGCTCACACGCTCAAAACAAAAGAGCGAGCCGACAAAGGGTCGGCTCGCTCACTTTTATACGCGAAATGCGAAAGCAGAAATAAATCAGATGTTCATTTTGGTGAGAAGCAACTTCGCGCAATCGATTTGATTGGGGATGTTTCCGTTCTCGTCGCGGACGCGCCAGATATCGGGCGTGATTTCGTCTGCAATATACATCTTGCCAGTTTCATCGTAGCCGACCTCAATTTTGAAGTCGATCAGCGTGAGGCCCATAGAGGAAAGTTCTTTTTTCAGAACTTCGCCGACACGTACAAGAATACCGAGTGCCTCGTTGTACTGTCCTTCCTTCAGGATGCCTTTCATAATGCAAAGACGTTCGCTAATAAGCGGATCACCCTGTGCGTCATCCTTCAGGGTTACTTCAGTGTACGGCGGATCAAACGGGATGCCTTCCTCAAGGGTGAAGCGGCGGCACATGCTGCCTGCAGTAAAGTAGCGAAGAACGAACTCGAGCTTCGGAACGGTCAGCTGTCTTACCTGCATGAGTCCCTTTTCAACGTCGGCAGCAATATAGTGCGTGGGGATGTTGTTTTTCTCCATCAACTCAAAGAAATACTTGGAGAGCGCAAGGCCGATCTTGCCCTTGCCTGCAACGCTTCCGCCGACCGTGTTGGAGCCGGGATCGAAGTTGCCGTTTTCGCCGGTCATGTCATCCTTGAACAACAGATGGACAATGCCGTTTTCCTCATCAAGAAGAACGTTTTTCGTTTTGCCCGTGTAGAGAGTTTTCATTTTTGTTTCCTGCTTTCGTATGATTTGGGTAAAATCAGTATTGTGGTTCTAACCGCTTGTTTCGAAACCGCATCCAGATGTTTCCACAAGTTATTATATCACTTTTTATGAAGAATTGCAAGAGAATTTCTATCAGAAAAGTCCGGTAATTACGCCGTCGTCCGATACGTCGATCTTCTCGGCGGCAGGTACCTTGGGAAGGCCGGGCATCGTCATGATATCGCCTGTGAGAATGACAAGGAAACCGGCACCTGCGGAAACCTTCACGTTCTTTACGGTAACGGTGAAATTCTCGGGGGCACCAAGCTTTGAGGGATCGTCGGAAAAACTGTACTGCGTCTTCGCCACGCAGATCGGAAGCTTGTCAAAGCCGAGCGCAGTCAACTGGGCGATCTGCTTTTCGGCAGCCGGCTGGATCGTAACGCCTGTGCCACGATAAACGCGTTTCACGAGCGTTTCGATTTTCTCCTTGATCGGCAGATCGAGTTCGTAACTGAACTTAAACTCGGACGGAGTTTCGCACAGACGAACAACTTCTTCAGCCAGAGCAACACCGCCTTCGCCGCCCTTTGCCCATACGTCGGACAGAACGACGTTTACGCCGAGTTCCTTGCACTTTTCGATGACGAGTGCGACTTCCGCATCGGTATCGGTGGGGAAGCGGTTGACGGCTACGACGGTCGGCAGACCGTATACGTCGCGGATATTGGAAACGTGGCGCAGCAGGTTCGGCAGACCCACGCCGAGGGCGTCGAGATTCTCCGTGCCGAGTTCTGTCTTCGGAACGCCGCCGTGCATCTTGAGCGCGCGAACGGTTGCGACAACAACGACGGCAGAGGGGGTAAGTCCCGCATAGCGGCACTTGATGTCGAGAAATTTCTCAGCACCCAGGTCGGCACCGAAACCGGCCTCGGTTACGGTGTAATCGCCGAGCTTCATTGCCATCTTCGTAGCGATTACGGAGTTACATCCGTGTGCGATGTTGGCAAAGGGACCGCCGTGTACGAACGCCGGCGTGCCTTCGAGCGTCTGTACGAGATTCGGCTTCAAGGCATCCTTGAGAAGCGCTGCCATCGCGCCGTGCGCCTTCAGATCGCCTGCAGTAACCGGTTTTTCATCATAGGTATAGCCGACGATGATGCGGGAGAGGCGCTCCTTCAGATCGTGGAGGGAATTTGCAAGGCAGAGAACTGCCATGATCTCGGAAGCAACGGTGATATCGTAGCTGTCCTCGCGGGGCGTGCCGTTTACGCGACCGCCCAATCCGTCCACAACGAAGCGGAGCTGACGGTCGTTCATGTCCACGCAGCGGTGCCAGGTGATGCGGCGGGGATCAATGCCAAGGGCGTTGCCCTGGTAGATGTGGTTATCAAGCATAGCGGCAAGAAGATTGTTCGCCGCACCGATCGCGTGGAAGTCGCCGGTGAAGTGGAGGTTGATGTCCTCCATCGGAACGACCTGCGCATATCCGCCGCCGGCGGCACCGCCTTTTACGCCGAATACCGGGCCGAGGGACGGCTCACGGAGCGCTACCATAACGTTCTTGCCAATCTTGGAAAGGCCGTCAGCGAGACCGATAGTGGTGGTCGTTTTGCCTTCGCCTGCAGGAGTGGGGGTAATAGCCGTAACGAGGATCAGTTTTCCTTCCTTGCGGTCGGATTCGGTAAGGAGGGAAAGATCTACCTTCGCTTTGTATTTGCCGTAGTGCTCTACGTATCTTTCATCAATGCCTGCTTTGTCTGCAATTTTGGAGATAGGTTGCATTTCAACGGACTGTGCAATTTCAATATCGGTAAGGTATGCCATGGTGTGCCTCCTTGCTTTATTAGTGGTTTTTATTGAACATACGGTTCTCGACCGCGCCGGTTTCGAGATTTACAAAGCGAACGTACAGGGAAATCTTGTTCTGCTCGTTCAGATTGTTCCAGATCATATCTGCGAATGCGTCAATGTCGGAAGGAATAACTACGCGCTCCGGCTCACCCGTAAAGGTCGGGATCGGATTGCCGTCGCAGTTGTAGGTGTGAATAAAGTGTCCCGTGCCGGCGATGGGGGCATAAGAGAAGGTATAACGGTTGCACGCAGTGCCTTCGGCATCAGCGCTCTTGAGGATGCTCATCTTATAGGTGAATGCGTTTTTCTGGAACGTCAACATACCGCTGATACGGGGGGTGAAGTTCGGTGCATCCGGCTCAAACGCGCGGGTTTCGAGCGCTGCCTCAAAAGATTTTCCTACTTTGAGTCCTTCGTATACGGTGTCTGTCTGGTCGCCGTTTGTAACGATCAGCTGGTTTTCAAAAACACGGATAGGAGAGTAGATAATAAGAGACGGATCCTCAACTTTGGAGGCATCGAAGGGATGGATGATGACCTCATCGCCGTTTTCGATGAAAACGCGGTTGCGGCTGTTTTCGCTCCGACCCATGATGAAGTAAGCGATCGCGGCGGACTTTCCGTCTTCGGTTTTGCCGATGACGATACCGCGGCCGGGGTAGGTGTTCTCGGAAAGAAGTTTTGCCAGATTTTCGTTCGTATAGATGCTCATATAAAACCTCCGTTTGGTGAATTTTCAGAATTATTTATTGCCGGCAAGGCGGGCGAAAAGGGGCATCAGCCAGCCGCCGATCGAGTTGCCGATTACGACGAAGAGGATAAAGATAACCATTTTGAGTGAATATTCGCCGGCGCAGAAGAAGTAGAACATATCAGCGATCGAGTGTTCAAAGCCCGAGAGAATAAACACGGGTACGCAGAAGAAGATGCCGGCGGTCGACGCTTTATCCTTGTAGATCTGCACGGCGGTGTACATAAGAATGCCGCAGAAAATGCCCGCAACAATCGCGTAAATCCAGTTCTGCTCAAGTTTGGGGGCAACCAGTGCCTGCGCCTTTTCAATGAGCGCCGGACGGCAGATGCGTACGCCCGTGGCGGCGAGGAAGCATCCGACGGCGTTACCGAAAAGCCCGGCGATAACGGAAAAGATATCTGTGACCTTGTGGGAGTTCACGAGGTATCCGACTTTACCGGTAAAGAGGTAAAAACCAAGCATACAGATTGACAAAAGTGCTACGGAGAAGAGAATGGAGCCGACGACGCGGTCAGCGACCGAGAGAAGAACAGCACCGCCGATGCTGACACAGATGCCGGCGGGGATCGCGAGAATAAACGCGTTCAAAACGGGGGAAGGCTTTCTTGGCGTTTTCGCACCTGCGTCGTGGGGAAAATCCGCGTGACGAAGCGATCTGAAGTCTTTGGCCGTTTGGTTCATGGGTGGCTCCTTTTCGATTAAGTAATGAAATAAATGGAAGAAACAGAAAAGGCAATCCGGCATGAATGCAGGATTGCCCAGGCGGTCGGCATAATACGGGCTGAACTGCACGTGGTTTTTCCACTAATCCGCCAGCAGTAACAGCTTCTTTGCTTTATCTAACATAAGTATATCACGAAGTGAGGGGGATTGTCAAGAATCAAATAAGAAAACGTCGAAAATTTTTCGGAGAAAAGAAAAAGCCCCGGAGAGAAACCTCGGGGGGTGCAGTGAATAAAGACAAATCCGAACCTCACCGTCGTGTGACAAGGTTCGGATTTTTTCTGTCGCCACCCGATGATTGGGGGCGGCAACTTGCGGCTGGTGCCGGTGGCGGGGGTCGAACCCGCACCCTGTTGCCAGGACTGGATTTTGAGTCCAGCACGTCTGCCAATTCCATCACACCGGCGTGTACAATTAGTATATCACAATTGTGCCGAAATTGCAAGTCGGATGTGCTGGTAAAAGTGCACAAAAAAACAGTCGGTCTTTTATGACCGACTGTTTCGTTTGCTTGTGTGTTTGTCTCGATTAACCGACAAGACGGTGGAAACGGTACAGGGACAGAGCAAGCTGTGCCTTGCTCACGGGAGCGTGTACGCTCAGCTCCGTGGAAGTAACATCAAAGATATAGGTTGCAACCGCCCAAGCGAAAGCGTCGGCTGCATCCGCATCGAGATCTGCGTAGTCCTTAAAGGAAGTAAGGTTTCTGGTTTTGGATACATCCAGCTTCAGCTCTTTTGCCAAATTGTAGAATACCACAGCGATATCCTCGCGCGTAAGAGCTTCTTTTGCATCCGCATTACCAACCAAATTCTTTGCGGCAAATTCTTCCTCGGTAATGTTCAGATATTTGCTGAGCAGTGCGGAGAGATCACCAAAGGTCATCTCTTGGTTCATACCGAAGGTGCCGTCATCGTTGTCGGCGAGAAGATCGTTGTTCAGAACATACTTTACGCCGCTTATGAAGGAGGAGTCAGGGTTGATATCACTGTATATAGCATCCCAACCAATCTTTCCTTCTTTTGCCAGTGCGATGTTTGCTTCCAACTCAGCGAGTCTCTTGGCCTCGGCCTCGGCTTTTGCAAGGGCCTCCAGTTCTTCAGGCGTCAAAGACGGTTCTTGAGGCTTATCTTCTTCAGCGTCGGCCTTCAAAATAGGAACGAGAATGGTTCTCCATTCGCCGTTTATATAGTAGGTTCTGTATACGTAATCATATTTCTCGGTGTCAAGTTCGGGATACGGGAAGAAGGGGTAGCTGATTCCGGGGTAGAAGCCGCCGATGAACGGAGGCACTATGCTCGGATAAGAGGGCGCGGGAGTGAAGCCGTCCTCGACTACAGAGATCGTAATGGTTTTGTAGATAGGCAGATTGCCCACGGTGATCGTGATTCGGGAAAGGCCGGCTTCCTTTGCAGTGATGGTGCCGGTGGCTTCGTCAAAGGAGATGACGTCCTCGTCCTGTACGTAGAAGTTGAGCTCGTAACCGAAGGGGACGTAAGCACCGTTTAAGGACAGATACGCGTACAGTGTGGTGGTTTCACCGACAACGAGACGGGAAGAGCCAAGGTAGGTTACGATGTCCATTTCGGGGATATCATCGGGATCATAAGCGTTTACGGTTACCTTGATGATAGCGAGCGTGTAATTATCGTTGAAAACGACAATGTTAGCCGTACCGGGGGCAACGGCATATACGGTACCGTATTCATTGACGGTTGCAACGTAGGGATTGGTGGAGTCATACGACACGCCGAGGCCGAAACCGATGTTGTAGATGTCAAGCGGATCGAGTGTTACCGATTTGGTCATAAGACTCGGAACGCTGGGCTTTATCACAATGCCGGGAATCTGCTGATAGGGCGGGAATACGCCATAATTGGGATAAGGATACGTCGGAATGGGGGGGATTGCCGTGGCAGCAGAAATGACGGTTGCGCCCGAGGCAAGAAGCATAACGGCAGCGCAAAGGCATGCAATCAGTTTCACGGATTTTTTCATAGTCAAACTCCTTTTTCGTTGATATCGTAGGAACTATCCTTACGTTTATTCTACTATAATGTGTAGATTTTGTCAAGTAAATTTGCCAAACATGGAAAAATACACCACGTTTTTTATTGTCGTCTAAATATATGTTTTTGCTTTGAAAGAGGCGTGGTGTGCTTTGGGTCTAAAAGTTGCGCTTGCTCCTCTTACTATATACACGCACGGAGGAAAGATTTGGTCACATAAAAGGCAAAATTTTCTCACGCATGCTTAAGTCAAGCCGTTAAAAACTCAGCTGTCGCGGTTTTCCTCGAGCGTGGTGAATTTCGTGTACTGACCGAACCAGCCCATCTTGACATTACCGGTGGAGCCGTGTCGGTTTTTCGCTACGATCACTTCTGCCGTATTCTGCGGTTCGTCTTCAGACTTGTAGTATTCGTCGCGGTAGAGGAAGAGAACGATGTCTGCGTCCTGCTCAATTGCACCGGAGTCACGCAGGTCGGAAAGCATCGGACGCTTGTCCGTACGGGATTCGGGACCGCGCGAAAGCTGTGCGCAGCAAATGACGGGAACCTGAAGTTCTTTGGCGAGAAGCTTCAAAGCACGGGAGATCTCTGCCACTTCCTGTACGCGATTGTCGATACGCCGATCGCTTTGCATGAGCTGGAGATAGTCGATAACAACGAGTCCGAGATTTTTCACGCGGCGCAGTTTTGCCTTCATGCCGGTCACCGTGATACCCGTCGTATCGTCGATGAGGATTTGGCAATCGGAAAGACGGGAGGAGGCGTGCGCCAGCTTTGTCCAGTCTTCGTCAGTCAGTTCGCCCGAACGGAGGTGGTAGCTGTCGATCAAAGCCTCGCTCGAGAGAACGCGTGAAACGAGCTGTTCCGCCGACATTTCGAGAGAGAAGATCGCTACCGCTTTTTTTGTGGAAGCGGCGGCGTGGGTTGCTACGTTCATCGCAAAACTCGTTTTACCCATACCGGGACGCGCACCGACGAGCACGAGATCGGATTTTCCAAGGCCGACGAGCACGCGGTCGAGTCCCGAAAAGCCGGTGGGCATGCCGAGGACTTCCGCTTTGTTTTCATTCAGCATGTGCAGACGATCGTAAACCTGAACGAGTGCGTCTCTGATGTGTACGAAGTTTTTGTTTTCGTGGCCCTCGGCGATGGCGAAGATTTTTTGCTCCGCCATTTCGATCAGATGAGGGACATCATCCTGTTCACTGTATGAGGCTTCGGCAATTTCCTCGCACGCACCGATCAGCGAGCGAAGAAGGCTCTTATCCCGTACGATTTCTGCATAATCCTTTACGTTTGATGAGCTCGGAACGATCTCGGAGATAAGGCGGATGTAATCCTTACCGCCCGCTTCATCGTACACGCCGTTTTTTACCAGCTCATCGAGAAGAGTAATGACGTCGATGGTGCGTGAGCGGAGATACATTCCTCCCATAGTGCGGAACAGTTCCTGGTGTTCTTCCAGCTGAAAATCGTCTGCCGTCAGAATACCTGCCAGCTGATCCATGCAGGTGGGATCAATGAGAATGGCGCCCAGAACGGATTGCTCCGCTTCGAGCGAAAAGGGCATACGTCTTTTTAGTTCACCGTTCATAGGCTCAGCTGTCCGAAACGACAACGTTGATCTTGCCGCTGATCTCGGTGTACAGTTTTACATCCAGAGCGTACGTGCCGAAAGCACGGATCGGTCCGTCCATAACGATTTTTCTTTTATCGACCGTAACGCCGTGTACGCTTTGAAGTGCCTCGGCAATATCCTTTGCGGTAATGGAGCCGTACAGACGTCCGTCAGCACCTGCAGTGGATTTCAGTTTTACCACGATGCCGGTGAGTTTTTCGGCGACGGCACGTGCGGCGGCCTTTTCTTCTTCAATTTTATGGAGACGTGCCTCTTCCTTGGTTTTCAGTTCGTTCATGATCTTGGCGTCTGCCTCAACGGCGAGACCTTTTGGGAAAAGGAAGTTGCGTGCGTATCCGTCGGATACGTTGACGAGATCGCCTTTCTTTCCCTGTGCCTTTACGTCCTGTAAAAGAACTACCTTCATAATTATTTCACCCAGCTCCCTTTGGGGAGTCCTTTCTCTATATACGAAATGTTTATTTTTTGACGGGTTTGTCTGTGCCGTCGAGATATGCATCAATGGCGGCTTTCAGCTGAACGAGGGCATCATGGAGCGTAGCGGTAACCTGTGCCGCCGCCATATCGAAATGGCCGCCGCCTTTCAGTTTTTCGAGGATCAGCTGTACGTTGATCGCATCTCCCGAACGTGCGGAGATGTGCACCACGTCTCCGATGCGTATGAGTGCGAACGATGCCTGCACGCCCTCCACAGAGAGGAGCTTGTCTGCGGCTTTGGCGGCGGCGATACGGTCACCCGCCTCGCCTTCGCCCTCTCCGAGCGCGATTGCAGTTACACCGCGGTAGACGACTACGTTGGAACGGAATTTTGCCTCGCGGATAAAGTCGTCCAGATCCGTTTTGAATAGGTTCTGTGATTCCTGGGGAACGGCACCGCGTTCACGTAGGTAAAGAGCCGCGCTGAACGTGCGCGTACCGGTGTTTTTGGTAAATTGCTTCGTGTCGAGCAGAATGCCTGCCATCATGAGATTCGCTTCCGCAGGGCGGAGGAGATTCTCGGGCAGAACCTGTTCGAGCATTTCGGAAACAAGCTCACACGTTGCAGAGGCGGACGGTTCGATGTAAGAAATGAGCGGCGTTTTTTCAAATTCAGCCGTTTTTCTGTGGTGGTCGATAATAACGACGTTATCTACGTTCTGGAACAGTTCGGGAGATTCGTATTTTTCGGGATTGTTCACGTCCACGACAATGAGAAGCGTGTGGGCGGATACGAGGTCGAGGGCCTCGGTTGCATCTACCAGAACGTCTTTGTAATCCGGCTCGTTCTCGAGCATCCGACGGCAGCCCGTGAGGTTCGGGTCGCGGAGATCCGTTACGATGTTCACCTGATTGCCGCAGAACATGGCTACGCGTGCCACGCCGACTGCCGCGCCGAACGCGTCGAAGTCTGCGTACTTGTGACCCATGATAAGGACGTTGGACGCGCGGGACAGGTGCAGGATCAGCTCATTTGCAATTACGCGGGCACGGATCTTCGTGCGCTTCTGTACGGTCTTCGTGCGTCCGCCGTAGAACTCAATGCCGGCCTCGTTTTTGACGACGACCTGATCGCCACCGCGCTGGAGCGCCATGTCGAGTGCCGCTGCCGCCGCCCGTTCTTTTTCCGTGAACGCGCCGCGTACGTTTGCGACGCCGACGGACACGGTAACGGGGAGTTTGGCGTCACCGATGCGGATATCGCGGATCTTATCAAGAATGTCAAACTTCCGAACGATAAAGTCGTCCAGATGGCGTGCCTCAAATACGAAAAGGTAACGGTCTCGTTCGTATTCCTTCAGAATACCTTCCGCTTCGTTTGCCCATTCTCTGAGGACCGTTTCGATCTCCACCGCAACGGTACGGAATTTTTCGTGCTCGTACTGGAGGAGTTCATCAAGGTTATCCATAAGGATATAGGCGACGACTGCCTCACTCTGCGCGAGCTGGCTGTACAGACGTTCCATTTCGGTCACGTCGGTGAGCGTTACGACAGAGAAGCCCTTGTCCTTGGCGCGGATAGTCTGTATCCGTGCACGGCAGGAATGTTCTTTGAGGGCGACGTAAGCACCGTCTGCGGCATTCTCTGAAAGCATATCGGCGACACTGCGGCTGAGGTACTCACCGGCACTGTGGCCGTACAGCTGTATTTTTTCTTCCGTAGCGGCGGCGAACGCATGGTTGTACCAGATGATGCGTTCTTCCGCTTCATCGCAGATGAAGACAGGGGAGGGTTGCTTCATAACGGTGTCGACCATAATGTTGCCGAGCACCGGACTCAGAATCTGGCTGTCTGCACCGTGCGGTCCGTGTCCGAGCGTCAGAAATCCGATAAGCGATACGGAACCGACGATGAGAACGAATGCCGCACCGCAAAGAATGAAAAGCGGGATCTCGGTCGAGATTCCGAGCACCCAAACGAGAGCAAGGATGAAAAGAACAGCCGCCGTCTTAAGAAGAGACGATAGGGAGATCCTCTTTGTGATCTGTTTTATTTTTGAAAACTTTGACATGATTTCCTTCTTTCCTTCCGCAAAGGGGAACGACGCGTATGAGAGCGGCGCGTTTTGGCGGAATAAGATATAGATGCCGCACAGTCGGGCGAATAATCAAAGTAAGTACGGTGTCGGTGGGGCACCGGAATATAACGATACATAATACATTATACCACATATTTCTCACGATGGATGAAATATTTGTAAAATTTACGAATTTGTTCACAATTCACCCAAAGAAATTACCGAAAAAGAAAAACTTCTGTTGCATCCAGTGAATTTTGGTATATAATAGTGTATAGGGGCAGTATGTGTTCTGTATTTGCCCCCTTTTGAAACAACAGATAAAGAGGTATCCTTTATGGCTATGCCGACATTTAAAAATAAAACAGCCGTACTGCTCGGCGCGGGCGTATCGAATATGCCGCTTGCCGAGTATCTTCTGGCAAAGGGAGCGTCGCTTGTTGTTCGCGATCAGAAAACGCCAGAGGAAATGGGCGAGCGTGCACAGAAACTTCGTGCACTGGGCGCGACGATCATCGGCGGCCCTTCCTACCTTTCCAATATAAACGGAGACTACATTTTCCGCTCTCCCGGGTTCCGCCCCGATCTTCCCCCGATCAAAGAAGCGGTGGCAGGCGGTGCGGTTCTTACCTCGGAAATGGAGCTGTTTTTGGAAAACCGTCCCTCAACGACGATCGGCATCACGGGCAGCGACGGCAAAACGACGACCACGACGCTGATTTCGGAAATTCTGCGCCTTGCCGCCAAGGAGAAGGACGCTTCCGTCTTTCTCGGCGGTAATATCGGCGAGCCGATGCTCCACCGCATCGAGTCGATGGGAGAAAGAGATTACGCGGTGGTGGAACTCTCCAGCTTTCAGCTGATGACGGTGAACCGTGCACCCGACGTGGCGGTTATCACGAACGTAACGCCCAATCATCTCAACTGGCACACGGATATGGACGAGTATATTGCCGCCAAGGCGAAGATCCTTACGGGATGCGCACGTGCGGTGCTCAATTATGAAAACGAGATCACGAGAGAACTTGCCCGTACTGCACCGTGTCCGGTAACACTGTTCGCCCACGAGCCGATCCCCGACAGTGCGCTTCGGCCTGAGGACTCGGCAATCTATGAAAGAGACGGTATGATCGTCTTCTGTCTTTCGAACGAAACGGAGGAATTCCCGATTCTCAAGAGCGCGGATATTCTTTTGCTCGGCAGGCATAACGTGGAAAATTACATGGCAGCGATCGGTGCCGTTCGCGGGTACGCATCACCCGAGCACATTTCCGCCGTTGCACGCACGTTCCGCGGTGTGCGCCACCGTTTGGAACTCGTCCACGAGACAGGCGGTGTGTCGTATTACAACAGTTCTATTGATTCTTCGCCTACACGGACGGCGGCGGCGCTCAGCGCGATGAAAAACCGCTCGCTCGTCGTTATATGCGGCGGCTATGATAAAAACATTCCGTTTGAGCCCTTGGCGGAGGCACTCCTCACGCACGGGAATATCCGCGCCGTAGTTTTAACCGGTGCTACCGCTGAGAAGATTGAGGACGCGATCGTGTCGCATCCACTTTTCGGTGAAGGAGCCTTCACGCTTCACCGCGAAACGGACTTCACCGCCGCGGTACTGAGAGCCTCCGATAGCGCCAAAACGGGAGATGCGGTGCTTCTCTCGCCGGCGTGTGCGAGTTTTGACGCGTTTGTCAATTTTGAAGAGCGCGGGAACCGTTTTTCCGAGATCGTCCGTGCCATTGAGCGCTGATTATTACCAACAAAAGAAAGGAACGTAATCGTATGCTGGCATCTGTATCCCTCTGTGACGGAAGAGAAGCCGAGGCGAATGTTTCTCTGGACAGTCTCATTCCCGAAGACCATATTATTCGGAAAATCGACGCGGCCATTGATTGGCAGGCTTCATCGGAAGCGCTTCGTGCCTCTTACAGCAAAGAGCGTGGCAGACCTGCTTTTGAACCGGAGATTCTTTTGGCGGTGGCGCTTCTTAGGCATATCTACCGACTTGAATCTCTGCGCGCCACGGCGGCAGAACTTGAGACGAATCTCGTATATCGTTGGTTTATCGGCTGCCCGCTCGACGAGCCCGTGCCGCATTTTTCAACGATCAGTTCCAATATGCTCCATCGGATTCCCGCAGCGGTGTTTGATGAGGCATTTGCAAAGGCAATTTGTAATATTATTGATGCGGGCGTGATGCCGGCAGACGATCTGGTATATGCTTCGCCCTTTTTGAAAGAGGACGGCTGGTACGAGCGACTTTGCGACCGTTATTTTTTGGCTGTGGATCAGCTATCTTTTCCCGAACCGAAACCGGAGGCGGTGCGTCCCGCATCGTCCGCGCAGATCGGATTTGAACTTTGAAAAAACGCACTTTTGGAGCGATTTGCATAATAAACGATAAGAAAAAGACGGAGGAACAAATCATGAGTCAAAAAAGAATTCTTTGTTACGGAGACTCCAACACGTGGGGCTTTCTCCCCGGCGGCGCGGGCAGACTTTGTGCGGATCAGCGGTGGACCGGCGTTTGCCGACGTGAACTCGGCGCAGACTATACGGTCATTGAGTGCGGACTGAACGGGCGCACTACGATATACGATAATCCCAATGTGAAATTCAGAAACGGCGCGGACGCGCTCCCCTTTGCGCTTCTCGAAAATATGCCACTGGATCTCGCCGTGCTTATGCTCGGCTCAAACGATTCCGCACGCACCGATCTCAGTGGCGTCGTGGCAGGTGTTGATAAAATGGTACATATGCTTCTGACGGCAGACGAATGGGTAACGGGTTCTCAGAAGGTATGGCTCAACAGAGAGCCTAACGTTCTTCTTATGTCTCCCGTTTACATTCACGATGATCACCCCAGCAAGGAGCGAGTGGAGATCTCGCACGCCTTAGCCGGTGAGCTTGAGAAAGTCGCAAAAAAATACGGCGTTCATTTTATGGATGCCGCAAAGTTTGCCTTACCCTCCGAGGTAGACTGCGTTCACATTTGTCCCGAGGATCACCCGAACCTTGGTCGCGCGGTTGCTGAGAAAATTCGCTCCATTTTTGAAGATAAAGCGTAAAATTTACGGGGAAATTTATGAAACAACTTACGGAAAAGGCCATCTCCGTGCCGGTATCGACGAGCGTTTCTGCAGATGAGCTTCTCAGAACAGCTCTGGATATAGCGGAGCATACGCTTCGATGCGGCGGGGATGTGCGACGGGTAGAGGAAACCATTATTCGTATCTGTGCGGCCTTCGGTGCTACCCATACGGAATCGTTTACGATCACCTCGGTGATCGTCGCATCCGTGTGGATGCCGGATGGTACCCATTCCCAGCAGATGCGCCGTGTATACGGCTCTTCCAATAATTTGGAGGCATTTGAGACCTATAACAGTATTTCGCGCAGTCTTTGCAACGGTACTATGACCTTAGCCGAAGCACGTGAGGCCGTGCGAAAGGCCCGTCAAAAAAAGACGTATCCTTCATGGGTTTATTACTTAGGTGCTATTTTGGCAGCCGGCAGCTTCGCGGTGTTTTTTGGCGGATCGTGGCAGGACGGTATTGCCGCAGGTATTTGCGGCATTGTCATTACGTTTTTGAACCGTCATTTGGGCAGTAACACGAATCAAATTGCGATCACGGTGCTTGACTCGTTTGTTGCCGGTGGTGTTGCGATCTTGCTTGTCTTTCTGGGGATAGGCTTAAATGTGGAAAAGGTAATGATCGGGTCCATCATGCTGCTTATACCTGGTGTTGCATTCAGTGTTTCGATGCAGGATCTTCTGGGCGGAGACGTCCTTTCCGGAACGCTTCGGTTTATTCAGGCAGTTTTGTTAGCACTGTCTATCGCGCTCGGGTTTTCTGTGTCTATGCTTGTTTTCCCAATCGGTATTTCGGCTGTACAAAGTGCATCGGCGGCCAAATGGTTGTTTCTATTTACAGGCGTTTTGGGAACGATCGGATTTAGCTTGCTTTTCAGCACGAGAATTTGTCATGTTCCTATGGCAGGTATCGGCGGTCTGATTGCGTGTGCTGTGTATCTTTTTGCAGCACAATGGCTTGAATTAAACGTGTTTTCATCCAATATGCTTGCGGCTACCGCGGCAGCTGTGTACTCGTATGTGTGTGCTACGGTGCGTAAAGCACCGCGCAATATCTTTATTATTGCGTGTATGATTCCGCTTGTACCCGGAAGCGGCCTCTATTACACAATGTATTACCTGATAGCGCATCAAACAGATATGACATTGCAGTATTTTTCACGCACTTTGGAAACAGCGCTCGGTGTTTCCGCCGGGTTTGCTTTGGTTACGGCGTTCGATCGGGCACTCGTCTATTTAAGGCAAAAGTATAAAATGAATAACGCAAAATAAAAGGAGATAAACGATGAGAGAATATACGATCGTGAAAAAGGGAGAAACCCTTGAATGGAGCCGTGTCCCCGTTCTTCCTATTGATACGCTGCTTTGGCGTGAGGATTGTGGAATTTCTGCATTTGCAAAAATTTGTTACGATGAAGAGAATCTGTACGTTTATCTTGAGGCGAAGGAAGAGAATATCCGTGCCGTGGAAACGTCGCCCATCGGTTCTCCGTGGGAGGACAGCTGCCTTGAATTTTTCTTCCGACCCGAGATTGATGACGACAGATATATGAATTTTGAATTCAACCCGAACGCGTGCTTTTACGTCGGTATCGGTCATTCGCTTGAGGATCTCATGCGGCTGATTCCCGACGGAGAAGTGCCGTTTAACGCCAATCCCGTACGTACGGAGGACGGTTGGTATATCACCTATCAGATTCCGCTTTCTTTCCTGCGCATCTTCTTCCCGCATATACAGTTTACATCGGGTAAAGAGATCCGCGCAAACTGCTACAAGTGCGGAAACTGCACGGTACACCCCCATTATCTCTCCTGGAATCCCGTAGTGTGCGAAAAGCCGGCGTTCCACCGTCCCGAAGATTTTGGCGTTATGTATTTTGAGTAAGCCGAAGGAAAAAGAATGAAGATTGCATTTTTATCTCCCGTAGACGGGGATGTGTTGACCCCACTTGATGGGCGTGAGGAAAATGAAAGTCTTATTGTGCCCGTTATTGTGAAAGCCCCCGTTGGTTCTGTCGTTACGGTAAACGGAATCCCTGCTGTTGTGAATGATAGCGTATATACCGCACCCGTGAAACTGGACGGTTATCGGAATACCGTCGTCGCGCGGGCGGAAAAGGACGGCGAGACGGCGGAGGCGAAGATCGCGCTCTATCGCTTTAAAAATGCATTTATGAAGTACCGCTTGTCAGTGGACGACGTTATCTGGTCACTTGAGGAGATTGCCGGTGGTGCTTACCGCTCTTTGTTCGATCATCCGTTTTTTGCGATCTTCAAACGTTTGCATGAGGATTTCGGTACCCAGATTCACATGAATCTGTTTTACGAAACGGAGGACGGGGGCTTCAATCTTACGATGATGCCGGATACGTATAAAAGTGAGTTTGAAACTGCGTCCGATTGGCTGAAATTCACGTTCCACGCACGGGCGAATAAACCGGACCGCATTTATCGCTTCGCGCCATATGAGGAACTGTACGGGGATTATCAAAAAGTTACCCGCGAGATCGTCCGCTTTGCGGGAGAAAATGCCGTAAAATCCGCGGCAATGGGTCTCCATTGGGGGGAGACCACCCGAGAGGGCGCACGTGCGCTTCGCGCAGTCGGCATCCGCTGTCTGCTTGGCTATTTCCGTTTTGATAAGGACGGTGAGCCGTTCGTTTCGTACTACCTGAACCGCGAGCAGACCGCCCACGCGGCCGGTCGTGATTTTTGGGTCGATACGTCGGAGGGTATTATTTTCTCGAAGGACAAATTCGTCATCGATAGGCACACTGTCGAGGGAATTCCGCCGGCACTCGACGATCTCAGATCCCGTCCGCACGAAGCAGGCACGATCAATTTCCTCGTTCACGAGCAGTTTTTCTATCCGCATTATCCGAAATACCTGCCCGATTACGAAGAGCGTATTCGTACCGCCATCCAATGGGCACACGATAACAGGTACGCTCCTGTTCTCCTTGATGAGGCGATCGCGGAGGATATGGCGCTCGATTTCCTTAAATAAAAAAGATACCCTCCGGGCCGTATGGCTCGGAGGGCTTATTTATTCAGTTTCCTTTGCTTTCAGAATCTCGCCGATATTTGCGAGCGGTTCTTTTTTGAGTCCGTCAAGAACGCTCTCGATTTCACGGTTCACTTCATCCACATCCTTTTCGAATTCGCGAGCGGGTACGCGAAGAACGCCTACGCGGATCGCGGAAAGCTGAATGAGTCCGTCGGAGGTAACGACGCGCACGCGATCGTTTTTTCCGATCTGTGCGATGAATTTCTCAATATACATATCCGCCGTCTCGTTTTCTTTCGTGTAGACGACGTGAATACCGTCTACTTCAAGACGCCGTTCTTCCGTACTCGTAACGTTATACGCATCGAAAACGAGGATGACCTCGCGCTTCGTGTAGGCGCTGTAATTGACCATGGTGTCCGTCAGCACCTTTCTTGCCGTATCAAGATCCGCTTTCGCGAGATTTTTTAGGCTTTCCCAGGCAAAGATGACGTTGTAGCCGTCAACGATCACGTATTCCTTTTTGGGAGATGAAGGCTCGGCTGTGGTTGTGCGTGGTTCAGCAACAATAGCTGCCGGTCGGTAGGATGGGCGCTTGATCGGTCCGAATTCGCGGAGCATCAAGGCTTCCAATTCTTTTTCGTCCAGACGGATATTTTTGTGGTTTACCTTCGGTGCAATCGACGGATCTTTTACCGAAAGACAGCTTTCAAGATGCATATACTCGGGCACCTTGTCCCATTTCACGTTAAAGCCGCTGCCGCGGGCGCAGAATACGGAATCCGGAGTGTTTTCAAGATCATGCTCGGGCATATAGCCGAAATCGGCTAAAACCTCGTCCGGATTATGGCATACATCGTATCCGTCGATCTGCGTGATAAGCCGTCCGCGTCCGCCCGTGTAGGCGGCCACCTCAAGTGCGTAACCGTTGAGCGTGGAGACGGGTGCACGTCCGCGGAGAATGGTGACCTGACCGGCATTCTCCGGAGGATCAAACGTGCCGCTCCGCTTTCGGATATCGTTCACGGCGCGCCCGATCTGCTCCGACGGAATTTCAAGACGGAAGGAGTAATACGGCTCCAGAAGCACGGATTCTGCACGCATCAGTCCTTGACGTACGGCGCGGTAGGTTGCCTCTCTGAAATCGCCGCCTTCGGTATGCTTTACGTGTGCGCGTCCCGCGGCGAGGGTGATCTTCATATCCGTGATCGGGGAGCCGGTCAAAACGCCGAGATGCTGTTTTTCGGCGAGATGCGTGAGGATCAGCCGCTGCCAGTTTCGTTCAAGCACATTTTCTGAGCAGGCGGTGTCAAAGACCAAGCCCTTGCCGCGCGACAGCGGCTCAAGGATGAGGTGCACCTCTGCATAGTGGCGGAGGGGTTCAAAGTGCCCGACACCTTCTACCGTGTTTTTGATCGTTTCTTTGTAAAGTATTTTCCCCGAGTCAAGTTCTACGGCAACGCCAAACCGCTCTTCGACAAGGCTCTGCAAGATCTCCGCTTGCACCGCACCCATGATCTCTACGTGGATCTCGCCGAGGTGGGAGGCGTAGGTCACGCGTAGCGCGGGATCTTCCTCCTCGAGAAGTCTGAGTTTTGGGAGCATGATTTCGGTATCAACTCCCTTGGGGAGTTTTACGCGGTAGCTCATGACCGGCTCAAGGATCGGCGTGCCGGTATCTGCTTCGATACCGATCCCCATTCCGTTTTTCGTCCTTTCAAGGCCGGGGACGACGCATACTCCGCCTGCTGTCATTTCATCTGCCGTTTGAAATTTCGCGCCGTTGTAAATACGGATCTGACTGACTTTTTCCTCGGCATCTCCGAGTTTCAGCGTGTCCCGCACGCGGAGCGTGCCGCCCGTGATCTTCATATGCGTCAGGCGATTGCCCTGCGTATCGTGGCTGATCTTGAACACCTTTGCCCCGAACGCATCCGGATAGGAGTAGGGGGCGGCGTAGCGTGAGAGTGTGTCGAGAAATGGGTCGATGCCGTCGAGTTTCAGCCCTGAGCCGAAGCTGACGGGGAAAACGAGCCGCTGACGGAAGAGGGAAGTGATATCATCATCGGTGATTGCATCGCCCGATAGGAATTTTTCCAGCAAATCCTCCTGTCTCAGAACCAGTTGCTCCAAATGGTCGGGGAGGGTATTTTCGGTGAAATCAATGCATCCTTCGCCGAACTCTTCTCTCAGTTCCTTTATAAGATCGGATCTTTCGCGCCGCGCAAAATCCATTTTCGTAACAAACAGAAACGTGGGAATATGATAGAGGGAAAGAAGCCGCCAAAGCGTGCGCGTGTGCGCCTGCACGCCGTCCGTTCCGCTGATTACGAGAATCGCCGCATCGAGCACCTGGAGTGTGCGTTCCGTCTCTGCGGAAAAATCGACGTGCCCGGGTGTATCGAGAAGCGTTACTTCCAAGTCTCCGAGTGTGAAAACGGCCTGACTTGCAAATATCGTGATCCCGCGTTCGCGTTCGAGCGAATGCGTATCGAGTAAGGTATCACCGTTATCCACTCTGCCCATTTTGCGTAGCTTTCCGCTTTTATAGAGAATAGCCTCGGAGAGCGTCGTTTTTCCCGCATCTACGTGCGCCAGAATTCCAATTACAGCCTTTCGCATATCGACCCCTCCTTTCGTAGTTTACCTATATTATAACAAATAATCGTGTTCGTGAAAAGAGCATGCAATAAAAAACCTTGAAAGCATTTGCTTTCAAGGTTTTTTGTCTATCGACTATAAAAAAGATATTTTCCGGTTTTTGTGATCGGATTTGAACCTACACCATACTCATATTTTATATTATAAGTCAATTATTTGTCTGCGATGCAAGTTTCATAAGTTCTAATATATCAGCCTCATTCATAAACGGCAAAAAAACAGATGCTTCATCCATACCGCCGTGCTCAAAGGCCTTGATAGCATATGCTTTTACGGTTGATTCTCTCAAAAACGGGACAAACATGGTAATGGATTCGCCATTTTCTAATGCAATTCTCGCTAATTCTTCAATTTTTTCATAACGAAGATGCGGAAGAAGAACGGCAACACTTTTTCCGTTTTTGATATGTGCATCTGCAATTTCTTCGATAGTATTTTCACTCAAAAAGGCAATAAATGTTGATAAAAAACGCGGATTATAGTCTGTGTTTATTAAAATGTCTTCAATCTGTGAAGGTTTTAAGAGGTATGCCGCCTCGGAAATATCTGCATCTGAATATTCATTGGCATTTGGTGATTGTGAAGAAATAACATCATGCAAAACCGTATTATTATGACCGATAATATCATCAATGGTTACACCGAATATTTCTGCAAGTTCAGGAAGTTTGGATATATCCGGCATAGAGTTTCCGCGTTCCCAATTTGATACAGCTTGAAAACTGATGGATAACTTGTCCGCGAGTTCGTACTGCGTCATATCCTTTGCTTTTCTAAATTCAGAAATCCTTTTCCCGATTTGTGTCGTGTCAAACATAAACTTCTTTCCTTTCCGCAGACTTGTTTTTTGTCTTGCACAATCAGTATATTCTTTTCTAAAAAAAAAGAACAGCAAGCGGTAATTGAATTATCGATAAATTGACTACAGCAATTATTGAATAATAAACCATATGGAAAACTCCCGAATGAATCTCATTCGGGAGTTTTTGGCGGAGGGTGTGGGATTCGAACCCACGTGAGATTGCTCTCAAACGGTTTTCAAGACCGCCTCGTTATGACCGCTTCGATAACCCTCCACGCAGTTTATGCCGTACAAGATATGATATCACAGAGTGGCTTTTTTGTCAAGATATTTTTCCCGCCGCGTGTATTTTTGATGCAATCTGAAATACTAAACGTATACGAGGAAATGAGGTAAAATTATAATGCACGATCCAACGAAGGAACTTTTAAAAATGGTCTACGTCGGCGCTAAGAGCGGTTGTGAAGCGATAACGGCTATGGAGTCGAAGATTAAAAACGAGCAACTGCGGCGGGACACTGCAGCACAGCTTGAAGCGTATTCGGGATACGCAAGGCGTGCCGAGTCGATGATGAACGAGAAAAACATTACCGATATCGGGTTCCCGCTTATGAACAAGCTGACCGTGCGCGGCGGCGTGATGATGGAAACGATGGGTAATCCGGATGATGGAGAATTGGCGCGTCTGTTGCGGGTCAGTTCAAAAGAGAGTGCCAACCGCATGAGAAGCGCGATTGCCGATCTCAGGGAGAGCGGATGCGACAAAGACGTGCTGGCGCTTGCGCAAAGCATGATGAGTTTTGAAATCGCCGAGGCCGAGCATCTGGGAACGACCAAATACGAATAAAAAGAAAAGGCGGTGCTTTAGCACCGCCTTCTTTTGAAAGCATTTTATTCGGCAACGAACAGATACGGGTAGATATCCTGTCCGCCGTCGATGAAGTACACCTCGGAATGGGGGAATTCTTTTGTGAGGAATTCCGTGAGTGCCTCAGTATCGCTCTCAGTGGCATCTTTACCGACGAAGATCGTCAGCATGAACTTCTCAGGAAGATTAAGCATCCGGGAAGCGAGACGCTCCGCGGCGGTAAGACAGATCTCCTCGGAGAGGATGATCTCTTTTTCTATAACGCCGATCGTGTCGCCTTTTTTGATTTTTACCCCGCCTATCTCCGCATCACGGATCGAGGGCGAGACGTAGCCTGCCGTTGCGTGGCTCATCGCTTCTTTCATGGCGGATTCGATAAAGGCGGGATCCTCCGCTGTCAGATCTGCGGTAGAAATGGCAACGTAACCAGAGCCGATGCTCTTCGAGGGAATCACGTGAATCGTGGCATCCTTATAGAGCGCCGCCGCCTGCTGTGCTGCCATCAAAATATTTCCGTTGTTCGGGAAAACGAAGATATGCTCGGCGGGGATCTTTTCAAAAGCGGCGAGAAAATCGTTGGTAGAGGGGTTCTGCGTTTGACCGCCCGAGATGATCTGATCTACGCCCAGTTCAGTAAAGAGCGCGTCAACACCGGGACCGTTCGATACAGCCGCAATGCCATGCCGTTTTTTGATCTGTGGTGCTGTCGGCTTGTCCTCATCTTGCTTTTTCTGTTCCGGGGCGGGGGCATCCTCGCCTGCGGGGGACAGCTCGGTGTGCTGTACAGACATGTTTTCGATCTTCACCGTGAGGAACTCACCGAACGTCAGGCAGTGGGCCAGTACTTTATCCGGCGTGAAGGTGTGTACGTGGATCTTTACGATGCCGTCCGTTACGAAGGCGACGATAGAATCACCGATTTCAGAGAGGAACGCTTTGAGCGCATCCACGTCGAAATGATCGGGATCCGCCTTGCGACGCGTGATCTGCACGAGAAGCTCGGTGCAGTAGCCATAGGTCATTTCGCTGTCGGCATTGAAAGCGAACACGGTCGGTTTCGGGGCGGGTTTGTCCGCTCCTCCTCTGTTATCGAGGAGAATCTCCTCGTCGTTCAGAACGCGATTGAATCCGTCCATGATGTAGAGGAGTCCCGCACCGCCGCTGTCAACCACACCGGCTTCTTTGAGAACGGTGAGAATTTCCGGCGTGCGATCGAGAGAGGCGTGCATTTCCTTTACCAGATCGGCGAAGAACGTACGTATGTTACTCTCGCTTGTAATATGAGAAACGGCGTATTCTACGGCTTCACGGGCAACGGTAAGAATGGTGCCTTCGGTGGGCGTCATGACGGAGCCGTACGCTTGCTGCACGCCAAGCTCCAGTGCATGTCCGAGAACCGTCGGATCGGCCGTTTCTTTGCCGAGGAATCCCTTTGCCGTTCCGGCAAAGAACTGCGAGAGAATAACGCCTGAGTTGCCACGTGCACCGAGAAGCATACCGTGAGAGAGGGCGTTCATGATCTCGCCGAGATCGTCGGAGTCCATATTTTCAATAGCGGCAATACCGCTTTCGATCGTCATGCGCATGTTGTCGCCCGTATCTCCGTCGGGGACGGGGAATACGTTGAGGCGGTTGACCTCATCCGCATTTCTTGAGAGAAGCGCAGCGCCGCCGATCGCCATACGGCAGAGAAGCTTTCCGCCAAGCGCTTTCAGGTTGCTTTTAATGCCGCCCAATTCTTTTTTTGCCGCCTCTTTAGCGGCCTTTTCAGCCTCCCGTTCCGCTCTCCGTTCTTCTTTTTCGAGACGGCGTTCCAGACGCTGCTTTTCAAATTCGGGATCTTTTTTTACTTTGATCTTTACAACGATATGATAGCGAGGCGTGGACGTATCGGCATCGCCGAGGCTATCTTTAGAGGAAAAGTATCTCTGTGCCATCTTATCGCTCCTTTCCGACGAAGAAGAGTGCCATCGTGCCGGGACCGGAATGTGCACCGATTACGGCACCGACGTTTGTAACTACGTCTACGGTTGTACCGTACTTTTTGTTGAGCGTATCCTTCAGATACTCTACGTCCGCATCCGAGTCTGCGTGGGAGATGAATACCGTACCGCCTTTGGGATCCTCTGCGGTTGTGCCCAGTTTATCGGCAAGTGCATCGAGGGATGCTTTCCGACCGCGCACTTTTACTATGGGGATCAGTTTTCCGGCATCGTCCACGTGCATGACCGGTTTGATACCGAGCATACCGCCTACGAAAGCGGCGGTGGGGGAGACGCGGCCGCCCCGTTTCAGATATACGAGATCGTCTACGGTGAACCAGTGGCAGAGGCGGGGACGGATCTCCTCGGCGTAAGCGGCGGCTTCTTCAATCGTGGCGCCTTGTTTTCTTTTCTCGTTTACGAGATAAACAAGGAGTCCCTGGCCGGCAGACGCACAAAGCGTATCCACGGTGATGATTTTTCTGTCGGGGTATTTTTCTTTGAGCATCTCAGCGGCGATGCGGCCGGAGTTGTACGTGGTGCTGAGACCGGAGGAAAATCCAAGATAGAGGATGTCCCGACCACCTTTGAGAATTTCCTCAAAAGCGATCATAAACGTGTCGGGATTGATAGCAGCGGTTTTTGCGACGCCACCCTCACGCATGCGGTTATAGAAGTCATGAATGCTCATATCGTCGCCGGTGTATTCCGTGTTGTCTCCCTCAAAGCGGAAGGTGAGATTCAGGTAGGGAACGTTCCACTCTTTCAGCATATCTGGCTTAATATCACAGCCGGAATCGGTAAAAAGTACAAACTCACTCATTTTAGTCTCCTTTATGTATCAATAGTTTGGGAATATCAGAAGTTATTTTTCTCAGCATCAAAACCGTTTTCTGCCATATCGCGCAGATTATCGGTAATGGAGCGTAAAGACTCATAAAAAACGGTGCGGCGTTCTTCGGTAAGATCGCGTCCGGCGGTTTCGACTGCCTGCGCAATGCTTTTTCTCATCGCATCGGCTGCGGCGTGGCCTTTGTCTGTCAGGCGCAGAACGGCGCGGTATTTGTTTTTCCCTGGTCCTCCTCTCGTAATTAGTTCTTGCTCTTCCATGATTGCCATCATACGGGAAACGTCGGATTTGTCCCGTCCGCAGATTTCCGACATTGCGGTTGCGGTAATACCTTCGGGATGGCGGGCAAGCGTTAAAAGATAAACGGAATGACCGCCTTTAAGGCCGTATTTTTCCATTTCATCCGCGGTAAGCTTATGCCAATAACGGGTGATCTCCGAGAGTGCGAAAGAAAACTGTTCAAACCGTTGGAAGCGGTCTGTCATATGAAAAACTCCTTTTGGGGCGCAGATCCGCCGTTTTTCGGCGGGATTCGCGCATTTTTGGAAAAAGTTGTATTGTCAACGTTTATTATAGCACAAATAAACGTGTACTGTCAATGAATTTCACAAAGAAAGGGCGGAAAATCCGCCCTTTTTGATATGTGGATACATTCAGATATCAGTTTGCCCGTGCTCCGAAAAAAAGACGGCGGAGGAGCGGAGAAAGAAAATGCGGGGATTTTACAATAACGATTTTCATAGAGAATCTCCTTTTGGTGGTTTCGATACAGTATATGATCCTTTATAAATCAGCGTGCATCGCTTTCAACCAAAAGTACAGCCCCGCCGCTCACAGAGATCGTAGCTTTGTCGGTGGTGATCTCGTTGCTGACCGCATACGGATTATCGCGGGACAAAAGGGCGTTGTCGAGGGGATATTTGCAGCCTTCGAGCGTTACGTGCGCGGAGTCGAGGGCAAAAAGTGAAAAGTACGTAAATCGGGAAGAGGGAAGCGTTACGGACTCATCCTTCAGAAGGCGGAGTCGGTTAACACCGTCTGTCAAAACGGTACGTACGCCGCGCTCGTGGAGCGCTTCAAGAAAAAATACGTTTGATAAGGTGTGATCGAGACGTCCGCCCGTGCCGCCGATAACACACAGTTCCGTGGCACCGCGCTCAATCGCGAGACGGCAGGCGAGCATCGTGTCCGTGTCGTCTTTTTCTGCGGGAACGCGGATGATCTCTGCTGTTGTGTGGGCTGGAATGGGGGAGGAGTCAAAATCACCGACGATAATACCAGGATGAACGCCGCACATTTCAGCTGTAATTCTGCCCGCGTCGGCGGCGATTATGAGATCGCCGTTGAAATCATCGCTTGAGAGATGGGAGAAACTGCAAAATCCACCGGTAAAAATGACGGCACGCTTTACGGAGACATCATTTTTCATGTTCTTGATTCCTCCTTGCGGCGCTTCCAATCGGGTTTCTTCTTCATTTCGGTAAGTATTTCGAGGTAACTGTCATGGCGCTCTTTCGTGATTTCTCCCCTGTGTACGGCGTCGAGAATGGCGCAGCCTTCTTCCTTCGTATGGGTGCATTTCGTGTATCGGCAGTCGCCGATATGCGGGCGAAATTCACGGAAAGCGCTTGTAAGATCGGCGGGATCAAAAAAGTTGAAGCGCGTAAAATCGAGAATGGAGAAGCCGGGCGTGTCGGCGATAAGGCATACGTTTTCGTTTTGTTCAAAGGGATGAAGTTCCACGTGGCGCGTCGTCTGGCGGCCGCGTTCCGCACGGCGGCTGATCTCCCCCGTTTTTATGGTAAGATCAGGGAAGAGTTTGGACATCATGGTGGATTTACCTGCACCCGAGGCACCTGCGAAGGCGGCTGTTACGCTCGTCTCGGCAGCAGCGAGCGAGCCGATAAACTTTCGAAGCGTCTCTACCGATTCCGGATCACTCGCCGAGAGAGTAATAACAGTAAATCCCGCAGAGCGGTAGATAGCGGCGATTGCATCCGCGCTCGATTCGTCGAGATCCTGTTTCGTTACGAGAATAATAGGCTCAATGTTCGCCGATTCCGCGATTGCAATAAGCTTATCTGCTGTTTTGAGGTCCGGCGCCGGCCGCGCGGCGGGAATCACGAGAAACAGATGTGTAAGATTTGCAAGCGGCGGACGGATCAGCGCGTTTCGGCGGGGGAGGATCTCGTCAATTACAAAAGAGGCGGTTTTTCCGTCGTCTACGGCGGGAGCGTCGCTGTCTCTCTCAATACGGACGAGATCACCCGGGAGAGGCGTGATCTTATCGTGGCGGAATGAGCCGCGTGCTCGGCAAAGGAGCAGTTCGTCTCCGGACGTAAGCGGAAAAAGGCGGACTCCAAAAAGTCCGCCTACTCCGCGCATTATAATTCCTTTTTGCATAGATTCATGCATACGGTTCGGTTCCTGTTATTTTGTCAGTTTCTTCCGAAGAAATCGTTCAGCCACTCATCAATGGATTCCGGGAACTTCGGCGTCTGAGGGAGAGGTGCGGGCAGAACGGAGGAAGAATCCGGTGTTTTTTCGGTGGTTACAGGGGTATCGTTATTCGTCGGATTCTCGGTGGGCTCATACGGCTGCATATAGCCGGGGCCTCCGCTTACAACGAAATCGATCTTCGTGTTGGCGTGCACCGTCTTGAATTCCGCGATGCTTTGCATAATGACCGTACCGATAGCATAGCCGGATGCCTCGTACGTTACGTTGCCGACGCGCAGTCCGCAGTCAGACAATTTTTGCAAGGTCTGGACTTCTGTGAGACCGACAAAGTTCGGAACGACTACCGTGCCCAGAGAAGGCCCGATACTGGTATAAACGGTGACCGTCTCACCAAGCTTCATAATGGAGCCGGCTGACGGTTCCGTGCGGATCACGCGGCCTACGTCAAACGATTCGCTGTGCACTTTGGAAACCTTTACTTTGAGGCCGAGTTCCTTACAGATGCGTTCTGCCTCGCGGTAGTCTTCGATAATAAGATCGGGCAGAGTAACCGTTTCAGCACCTTTACTGATTACCAGCTTGATTTCGCATTTCTGCTCACCGGGGATAACCTTACGGCGTTCGCCGCTGGCGGGTTCTTGTTCTATAATGATGCCTTTGTCGTATTTGGGATCATATGCGTAGGAAATATCCAGCGTGTAGTGCTCGGATTTCTCAAAGAATTGCCCAAGTTCCTCGGTGTAATACGCACCGATAAAATTTGTAATCGTAATCGTTTCCGCGTTCGTGGAACTCTTGAAGATCAGCTTGTCCAGCATAACGTATCCGCTGATTCCGGCGACAATGACAAGTGCAAAGAACACGCCAAGGATGATCGGCAGCATGGAATGGCTCGTACGGCTTCGTTTCTTGGTTTTCTTCAGAGAGTCTTTTTTCATCTCACGGAAAACGATGTGGGGATTTTCCTTGAGTCTTTGGATCTGCCGGTGCATGTGGGCAGCAGTCTGATAGCGGTCCTCCGGATTTTTCTCCATCGCTTTCGTGATAATCTGTTCAAGTCCCAAGGGGAGCGCTCCGTTCAGTTCTCTCGGCGGCGTGGCCACGGAGTTCACCTGCATAAGTGCGACGGACACGGGACTGTCCGCATCGAAGGGAAGCCTTGCACACGCCATTTCATACATAAGAACGCCCAGAGAGTACAGATCGCTTCTCGCGTCGATCTGGTGCCCGCTTGCCTGCTCGGGGCTGATATAATACACCGTACCGATGGCTTTATCCGTCATCGTTACCGTTTCGGCATTCGGCAGTTTGGCAATGCCGAAATCCATCACCTTGATGAGGCCGTTTTTCAGAAGCATGATATTTTGCGGCTTTATATCGCGGTGGACGATTCCTTTGGCATGCGCGTGCTCAAGTGCGCTCAGAATCTGTTCGGTATAGCTGAGGATTTCCTTTACGGAAAGGATACCTTTGTGCGTCATGTAGTTTTTGAGCGTGATACCCTCCACGAACTCCATAACGATATACTTCACGTTATCGCGTACGGAAACATCGTAAATATTGACGATGTTCGGGTGGGAGAGCATGGCAACCGCTTTTGATTCATTGATGAAGCGTCTGACACTCGGCTGGTCTGCCGCGATCTCGTCTCTGAGCATTTTTACGGCAACGACGCGCTTCATTAACAGATCGTGCGCTTTGTACACGACTGCCATGCCGCCGATGCCTATAATTTTTTCTATCTTGTATCGGTTGTCGAAAACGGCACCGACATATCTTTCAAATTGATCCATCAAGATACATTCACCTCAAACGTAATTTGATCTCAGGATTCCATCACAATGACAACCGCAGTAATGTTGTCCGTACCGCCAAGCGAATTTGCGCGGCTGATAAGCGTTGTCGTTTTTTCATCAACGGATGTTTCCGCTTTGAGGATTTCGAATAGTTGTTCGGGTGCCAGGTGATTCGTAAGACCGTCCGAGCAGAGAAGAACGTAGGCGGGATTGACGGTCGGATCGATTTCCGTTACGAACACGTCCGCATCGACGCTTGATTCCGTGCCGACAGCTTTCGTGATGATGTTGCGGTTTGGAGCGGTGCGTGCTTCTTCCTCGGAAATGCGTCCGATATCTACGAGATACTGAACGTAGGAATGGTCGTGGGTGATCTGGTTGATCTCATCAGCCTGTGCTACGTATAAACGGCTGTCGCCCACGTTGGCGGTGTAGAGCGTCGTGCCGACGATGAGGGCGGAAACGAGCGTCGTTCCCATGCCCTTGAGAGCATCGTCCGCTTCGGAGCGGTCAAAGACCGCTTTGTTGGAATCAATTGCGGCGTTGCGCAGTGCGCGGTGAATCTGCGAATCGGTGCACTCGATTGTATTCTCGGCAGTAATGTAGGATCCTATGAACGCGTCCATAGATGCGACAAAGGTTTCCGCTGCGGTGGAGCTCGCTTCAAAGCCGCCGCGTGCGCCGCCCATTCCGTCGCAGACGACTGCCAGAAGAATGCCGGGTGCGTATTCTTTTATCAGGAAATTGTCCTGATTGACGTTGCGTTTCATGCCAACGTCCGTGATTCCGCTGTACTGCATATATGATTCACCTCCGAGTCGATGATGCTTTATAAAACTATACAAAATATTGTATCACATTCCGCCATCCAAGTAAAGGCGGAGTTTGAAAATTTATCGATTATTTCACAGCTTTTGCTCCGTGGCGGAGTCTTAACTGACCGCAGGATGCGTTGATATCGCTGCCGAGCCTACGGCGGATCGTGGCGTTGATCCCGCGTCGCTCGAGCTGATCGCGGAACGCTATCGCGTTTTTTCGCGCGACGGTGGAGAGACCGGTTTCCGAAACCTCGTTTAATAGGATCAGATTCACGTGGCAGACTGCGTGCATGCCGCTCCTCAGTCGTGCAGCGAGTGCATCGGCCTGCGCGATGGAGTCATTTTTGCCGCCGATGAGCGTATACTCGAAGGAAACGCGGCGGCCGGTTGCGGTAAAATAATCCCGACACGCCGTTAGAAGCGCGTCAATGGGGTATTTATTGTTGATCGGCATGAGTGCGCTTCTCGTCTCATCGTCCGCTGCATGGAGAGAGATGGAAAGTGTGATCGGCAGATTCTCTTCTGCGAGTTTTCTGATCTTCGGTACGATTCCGCACGTGGAGAGGGAAATGTGCCGAAGGCCGATGTTGAGTCCGTCGGGATGACTTACGAGTCGGAGAAAGCGAACGGAGTTGTCATAATTGTCAAGCGGCTCGCCGATGCCCATCATGACGATGCTGCCGACGCGCTCGCCGGTGTCTCTCTCGGCCATAATCACCTGCCCGAGAATTTCCGATGCGGTAAGATCTCTGGTCTTGCCATTCAAGGTAGATGCACAGAATCGGCATCCCATAAGGCACCCCGCCTGCGAGGAAACGCAGAGGGAATTGCCGTGCTCGTAGCGCATGAAAACGCTTTCGACGCATTCACCGTCGACGAGAGAAAAAAGATATTTCACTGTGCCGTCAAGCTTTGAGACGAGCTTTTCTTCGATTTTCGGGAGACGGTAGTCTGTTACGGCGGCAAGCTTTTCGCGGAGGGTGGCAGGCAGATTGGTCATTTCTTCAAATTGTGCGCCCTTTTGCATCCAATCATACAACTGCTTTGCGCGAAAGTCCTTCTCACCGATAGAACGGATAAACTCTTTCAGTTCATCCGGCGTCATGGAGAGTATATCTGCTTTGGATACTGTATCCGTCATAGTGAGTCCGTCCTTAGTTTTTCCGTATCATTTTTGCGATGAAAAATCCGTCGCATCCGTCCGCATCGGGAAAGAAGGTTCGCGTGCCCGAGGGGACGTCCCCGATCTTGCCAAGAGAAAACGGCGCGGGGGCAAAATCGGGATTCTCTTTGAGAAAGCGGGTAACGACCTCCTCATTCTCTTTCGGATTGAGCGTGCAGGTGGAATACACGAGCACGCCGCCCGGGCGTACGTATAGGGAAGCGCCCTTCAGAACGTCGTACTGTACGGACGGGAGAGATTGAATAGCGGAGATCGGTTTGTACTTGATATCGGGCTTTTTACCGATCACGCCAAGCCCCGAGCAGGGAGCGTCGCAAAGAACGCGGTCAGCCGTGCCGATGAGCTCCTCGCGCGGATTTTTCGCGTTCTGCGCTTCGGCTGTGAGATTTTTGATCCCGAGCGCTCCGGCGGTGCGGCGGATGAGAGAGATCTTGTTTTCGTGAAGGTCGAAGGAGTATAACTTGCCGTCGTTGTTCATATCAATGGCGGCGGAGAAGGATTTGCCGCCCGGTGCCGCACAGGTGTCGATGACCGTTTCGCCCGGCTTCGGGTCGAGCGCACGGATAGCCAATCGCGAGGCGGGATCCTGTACGAAGAACAAGCCGGCTTTCACGCCGTCTGCAATATTGGCGGCACTGGATACCGTTATCATATCGTCCGAAAGCGGCGAGATTTCCGGATCGGCATCTTTGAGATAAGAAAGTGCCTCATCCATGGTCGTTTTGAGTGTGTTAACGCGAACCGTTACGGGCGTATGGCGAAGAAATGCCTCGAGAATGGCGCCTGCTTTCTCCAAACCGTAACTGTCAATAAAAAATCGGCACAGATCAGTGGGGGTGCTGTACAAAACGGAAAGGTATTCCGCGTTGTTTTCCTCTTTGGGCAAGGGGATTGTGCATCCCTCCCGTAGAAAGGTGCGGAGAATGGCGTTGATAAAGCCGCGCGTGTGCTTCGGCATAAGGGCTACGGTTTCTGAAACAGCCGCGTGTGGCGGGATCCGATCCATAAACGCCAGCTGATAAAGACCGAGACGGATGGCGCAGCGCACCGATTCGTCAATTTTCTCGATAGGGCGCGCGGACAGATGCGCCATTGTGTAATCGAGTGTAATGGCGCGCTCGATCACGCCGTAGACGAGGGCGGTATAAAGACCGCGATCCGCACCACTCATTTTTGAGTTCGAAAGAGACGCGTTAATTTCAAGATTGGCGTAACGCCCCTCTTTTTCCCACGCCAGAAGAGAGGCCATGGCGGCCGCGCGCGGGTTTTCGGTCGTTTTTTCTTTATTCATACTGCGGTTGTGTGAGGACGTCACCCTCGGCGATGCCACGTCCGTTCAGAAAAGCGGCGGCGGGCATTTTTCCTTTGCCCTCCGGCTGTACTTCGGTAATAGCGATCACGCCGTCTTTCGTTGCAACGGCAATCTTGCCGCCGGTGGTTGAGAGGACCGTGCCGGGCGTTTTGTCCGTCTTTTCGTTTGTCATACGGGCGGCGAGGATCTTGAGCGTCCGTCCGCTTGGCATAAGTGCTACAGCCCCGGGGATGGGTGAAAGACCGCGAATGTGGTTGAAGACGTCCCGGAGCGGCGCGTCAAAGGATAAAGCGCAGTCTTTGTTTTCAATCTTTGCGGCGTAAGTGGAAAGAGAGTCATCCTGCGGCGTGCGGGCGGCGGTGCCGTTCTCAATGGCAAGGAGAGCATCGAGCATGGCGCGGCTTCCTGCCTCTGCCATTTTATCATGCAGCGTTTCAAAATTGTCGTCGTCGGTGATCGGTACTTCCACTTTCAAGATCATATCACCCGTGTCGAGACCTTCTGCCATATACATGGCGGTCACGCCGGTGAGTGTATCGCCCATGAGGATCGCGCGCTGGATCGGCGCGGCACCGCGGTGGCGGGGAAGAAGCGATCCGTGGGCGTTGATACATCCGTACTTCGGATAATCGAGAATATACGACGGCAGAATTTTTCCGTAAGCTGCAACAACGATTATTTCGGGATCAATAGCGGCAAGCGTATCGGCAAAAGCCCCGTTTTTCATCGTTTCGGGCTGATATACGGGTATGCCCGCTTCGATGGCGTACTCCTTTACGGGGGGCGGCGTCAGGATTTTTTTGCGCCCTTTCGGCTTGTCCGGCTGGGTTACGACCGCCGCGATCTCGTGTCCGTTCTCATGGAGCGCTTCGAGAATCGTTTTGGCAAAGTCCGGCGTTCCCATAAATAAAACTTTCATTCGTTTATCCCTTCGTTTGTCAGCCGATGTTTTCCTTGATCTCCTCGGGCGTCAGCATATGAACGGCATTATCCTTGAAGAGTACGCCGTCCAGATGATCGATCTCGTGGCAGAACGCGCGTGCGAGAAGTCCCGTGCCGGTAACCGTGTACGTCTCTCCGTTTCGGTTCATGGCGCGGACGGTTACCTTCATCGGGCGATCGGTGATGCCCCACTGTTCGGGCACGGAAAGGCAGCCTTCCAGCTCGTTCTGCTTACCCTCGCGTTCAATGATTTCGGGGTTGATGAGTTCGTACAGCTGACCGTCCACCACCTCTACAAGAGCGATACGGCGCAGTACGCCCACCTGCGGCGCGGCAAGACCGACGCCGTTTGCATCGTGGAGGGTTTCGAGCATATCGTCGAGAAGCTGAAGAATTCGGGGTGTGATCGCCTCAACGGGGCGGCAGATTTTGCGGAGAACTTCGTCTCCCTCTTTTACTATATTCAAAATAGCCATAATAACATCCTCGCTTTTAAAATCAAAGTGTATTGGGGTTCAGATCTGCCGAGATAGTGAGCCGCTTTCCTGTGCCTTTGCCGAATTCGGTCAGTATATCGGAGATAAACTGACGGGCACGTCGGTTCAGTCGGCACTTAATAACTATGCGATTGCGGCAAACGCCCTGAATCTTGTATACGGGGGCTTCAAACGGACCGAACAGAATCATTTTTATATCTGCGTACTCGCCCGATACCGCCGAGGCGATCCACTCGCGAAGTCGGACTGTGGCACTCCCGAGAAGCGCTTCGTCGCGGCTCGATAGAGTGATGACGGCAATATCGCAAAACGGCGGGAAGAGAAGCGACTCTCTCACGCGGATCTCGCGGCGGTAAAATTCCTTGTAATCCTGGTTGGCGGCAAGCGTCAAAACGTCGTTTGACGGGTTGAACGTCTGCACGACGGCAGTCCCCGGCTTATCGGCTCTGCCGGCTCTGCCGATCACCTGCGTGAGCATAGAGAACGTGCGCTCCGAGGCGCGGTAGTCGTCGAGATACAAAGACGCATCTGCGTTGATGACACCTACGAGAGTAACGGCGGGGAAGTCGTGTCCTTTCGTTACCATTTGCGTGCCGAGAAGCACGTCGGCGTCCCCTTTGCGGAATGAGCCTAAAAGCTCCTCGTGCGAGAATTTCGTCTGCGTCGTGTCCATGTCCATGCGAATCACGCGCGGGGACGGGGTGAGGTTTTGGAGTTCTCCCTCTACCATCTGCGTGCCGTATCCGCGGAAATGGAAATGTACGCTCTCGCACGCGGGGCATTTATCGGGCACGCGGGATCTGTAACCGCAGTAGTGGCAGGTCAGTACACCGTTTTCCGTTCTCGTTTGGCGGTATTCCTCCGCCGATTCGCTCTCGCCGAGCGGTCGGAAGACGTGGTAAGTAAGAGAGACGGAGCAGTTAGGACATTTGAGCGCCTCACCGCAGGTGCGGCACGTGATAAAGCTGTTGTATCCGCGCCGATTGAGAAACAGGATCGCCTGCTCGGAGGCAGCCACCGTTTCTGCAAGGCGTTCTTTAAGGAGCGATCCCAGGGGCGAGGACGCGCCGCCCGCCGGCTCACCGCGCATATCGGTGATAACGACGTGCGGAAGCGTTGCTTTGCCGTATCGCTTTTTCATCTCAATGAGCGTGTATTTGCCGCTCATCGCCTTGTAATAGCTGGCGACGGACGGCGTGGCGGACGCAAGGAGCATCAGCGCGTTGTGCCGTCCACACCTAAAGCGCGCGATATCGTGGGCAAGATATTTCGGGTTCGTGTCGGATTTGTAGGTGTGCTCCTGCTCCTCGTCGATGACGATAAGGCCGATGTTAGAAAGCGGAGCAAAAACAGCAGAGCGTGTGCCGATGACCACGTCGGCGAGTCCGTCGCGGATACGCCGCCACGCATCGTACCGTTCTCCCGCGGAAAGGGAGGAATGAATGACGGCAACACGGTCGCCGTACCGTGCGAGGAAGATGCCGACCATCTGCGGCGTGAGCGAAATTTCGGGGACGAGCACGATAGCACCGCGCCCGTCAAGACGCACGCGGTCGATCATAGAAAGGATCACGCGTGTTTTTCCGCTACCGGTTACTCCGTGCAGGAGCGCCGCTTTCGGCTCACCCGATCCGTACAGCGACGTGAGCGTGTCATACGCTGTCTTTTGTTCTTCGGAGAGCGGACTGTCGCCGACGTCGGGCGGCGTTTGTCTTTCGGAGAATGGGTTGCGGAAATCATCCTCGAGCCGTTCGGTAATGAGACCTTTTTTGAGAAGAGCGGTGATCTGCACGCGGGAGGTTCCCGTGAGTGCTATGAGATCCGCTTCGAGCATCTCGCCGTTTTTGAAAAGGCTTTGCAAAATTTCCGCCTGCGCTTTTGAGCGCTGCCCGCGGAGCGCTTGACTGAGGGATTTTTGATCGGAAACAGTGGAAGACAGTGCATAGAAGCGGCGGTAGCGCTCATTTTTCTTTTCGCGCACTTCCGTTTCTCGCGTGAGAAGACCTGCACGTACGAGCGCCGCTAAGAGGTCCGCGCATTCCGTCCCGAATTCTGATCTCAGGCGCGTACCGGAGACGCGTCCTCTTGCCGCGACAAAAGAGTAAACGAACGATGCTTTATCAACGAGTTTTTGTAGTTTCGGCTCGGCGTCCTCAAGGAGGCACGCGGTGTAGTACTCCGTAATTTTGGAAATCGCGGCGGCGGGGATCACCGTTCTGACGGCATCGCCGACGGTACAGAGGGTGTAATCCTTCATAAAGGTGCACAGCGCCAGCATTTCCTCGGTGAGAACAGTGCCATTCTCCGAGAGGGAAAGGATCGGCTTTACGTGCTCGCGCGCGGAATCTGTTTTGAGTTCCACGACGACCGCCGACACCTTGCGGTTGGATACACCGTAGGGAACGCTTACGAGCATACCGCGCCTGATACTGTCCGACAGTTCGGCGGGCACGTAATAATCGTACGGCCGATCGGCGTGATACGGCACGTCCAGAATATGGACGGTGGCAAAAAGCTCGCTCATGGTGATCTCCTTTCCTCAGATTTCCGATATTCGGATAAAAGTCATGCCTGCCGCCCCGCGGCAGGCATGGTGTAATCTTTAGGGATTTACTTCTTCGGCCTCTTGGGCGGCGGTTTCTTCAAGCGGAGCGTCCTCGCCTGCTGCCACGATGGCGAACTCACCCTCGTGGATACGGTTGATTGCTGTCTTTACAGCCTTTTCGTCTCGGTATTCACGCTTGATCATGGAAATAAGACTTTTGTCCGTTTCTTTGTTGGCGATCAGCTTTTCAGCGTATTCGCGCTGCTTTACGTATTCATCCGTGAGGATGCGGGCACATTTTGAGGTTGCGATAACGAGCGTATAGCGGTTGAATTTTCCGTTTTTGGACAAATCGCTGTTGGACGGATAGATCATAGTATTCCTCTTTCTCCCGTTGCGGGTATCAGTCATTTATATGGATGTACAAATTTTTCTTTTATTATTCGTTAAAAAAGGAGTCGGTGGTGTCTCTCATGCGGGGGGAGCGGTGGTGTTCCGCCGAGAGAATTTCTCTGATGAGGGCGGCGCATTTCTCCGCGCCGTCATTCTCGTTCACGACGACGTAATCATACCGCTCGGCGAGGCCAAGCTCCTCACGTGCACGTGCGAGGCGGGTCTTGATAACGTCATCCGTCTCCGTGCCGCGGCCGCGGAGTCTTGCCTCCAGCGTTTTGCCGTCCGGCGGCAAAAGCATAATGGTGAGCGCATCGGGAAACTGCTTTTTCACCTGCATGGCGCCATCCGTCTCAATCTCCAAAATCAGATCGTGGCCGGCGGAGAGCACTCGATCCGCTTCGGATCTTAAGGTGCCGTAATAGTTGCCGCAGTATACGGTGTGCTCAAGAATTTCGCCGTGTGCCAGCGCTTCCTCGAAATCGTCGCGTGTCATGAAGTAATACTGCACGCCGTCCTCCTCACCGGGGCGCGGAGAACGCGTGGTGGCAGATACGGAAAAACCGAGATCGGGGAGCATTTCCCTGAGAAGTTTTACGACGGTGCCCTTGCCGCTTCCGGCAGGCCCCGAGATTACGATAAGAAGGCCGTTTTTACTCATGGGCTCCCTCACTTTGTTCGTCGGAGTTTTGATCTTCCGAATTTCCGCTCATACGTGCGGCGAGCGTTTCGGCAGGCAAGGCTGAAAGAATTACGTGGTCGCTGTCCATAATGAGCACCGACTTCGTTTTTTTGCCGCAGGTGCAGTCGATTGCGCGTCCGCTCTCGCGGCTGTCCTGAATAAGCCGCTTGATCGGTGCGGATTCGGGGGAAGCCAAAGCGACGATCCGCTCGGCGGAGATCATATTGGAAAAACCGATGTTAATAAATCTCATACTGTTAAACCTTATTCAATGTTTTGAATCTGTTCGCGGATTTTTTCAAGTTCGCTCTTCATATCGACGACGAGGCGTGCGATGGCGGCGTTGTTGGCCTTGGAACCGATCGTGTTCGTTTCGCGATTCATTTCCTGGAGTAAGAAGTCGAGCTTGCGTCCTGCCGGTTCGGGGCTCTCAAGAATTTCCGCGAGAGCGGAGAAGTGGGAGTTCAATCTTACGAGTTCCTCGTCGATCGCGGCGCGGTCGGCAAAAATGGCGACCTCGGTGAGGATGCGCTGTTCGTCGATCTGAATGGTGTAATTTTCGAGCAACTGGTGGATACGCGTGTCAAGCTTCGTCTTGTAGCCGTCGATATCCTTTTCAGAGAGGATTTTCACCTCGGCGGCGCACGCCTTGATCTTTTCCGCTTTGGCGAGAATGTCTACTTTGAGATTTTCGCCCTCACGTTCTCTTGCGGAGAGGAAGGCGTCAATCGCACACGAGAGAACGGCTTTAATGTCGTTCCAGTCACGCTCCATATCGTCCTCGGGCTTCTTTATGAGGAAGAGATCACGGTTGCCCGCCACGGACATAACGGAAATATCGTCCTTGAGACCGAAACGGTTGCGCAGGGTGTAGAGCGCATCAAGATAGGATTCGGTAAGCGCTCCGTCAAGGGTGATCTGCATACCGTCCTGCTCAAGCACGTCGATGCCGATATATACTTCAATTTTGCCGCGGACGATACCGCGCTCCGTCAGATACGCCTTGATTTTTTCCTCAAGGAAAGAGTAGGCGCGGGGAAGACGTACGCTGCAGTCCAGAAAACGGCTGTTTACACTTTTGATTTCGGCTGTAATATCCTTCGAGCCGGAGGCGGAGAGTGCCCTTGCCCGACCGAAAGCAGTCATACTTTTAAGCATTTGTTTCAAAGCCTCCCGAAGCGGGAGTATTCTCCTTTGCAGACGCAATTTTTATATAAAGATATACTAAATATATTATAATCTATCTTCGCGCTCTTTGTCAACTTTATCCGTATATTTTTGGCAAAAACATAAAAAACAGGCGTATTTTACGCCTGTTTTTTGCTATTTGTGTAACGATTCTAAAAGATCGTCCGTCAGTCACGGAGATTTTTAATTCTGAGGCGCCGTCTGAGGCGAATGAGATACGTCGTAATACACGCAGTAAGACAGAGATCATACAGAACGAATACGATGACGGCGAGTACCGTTTCGACGATCGCCAAGCCGTATCCCGCACCGGTCAGTCCCAGCACCTTTTGGGCGATGAGGACAAAGAGAAACTGCTCGGCCGTAAAGAACAAAATTTTCAAAGCCCAACCGGCAATCGGGCGGAGTTTTTCAAGCCCTGCCTTCACGATGGGGTAAAACCCGCCGAGGAGATACAAAAGCGCCGCGGATTTTGAGGGGAGAAAGAGAAACGAAAGAAGGGAGGTAGCCGCCCAGACGAGCCACGCCCACGGAATGCCGATCTCGATGACCGAAAATACGATACAGAGGGAAGAAAGGAGCATCATCGAGAGATCAAGGATCTCCGTGAGAGCGCCGACGAGCATAAAAACGACGCCCAAGGCGGTCAAAAAACTGCATACGGCGAGACGCCGTGTGGTGAGCGCGCCTTTCGTCAGAAATGTTTTTTTCATTGATATTTCACCGTCAGCAGCAGCGGATCAGGTCGCCGCCGCAGCATTCACAAAGACAGTCCGCACAGATGAGTGTGGAACATAAATCGCAGCTCGAGCAGGAGGAATACTGCCTTGTCGTATAGGGTGATCCGTAGTGTGAGGCGTTTGCCCGCATCTGCTGTTTGGCTTCCCTGTATTCGAGATTCGTAGGGTCGAGGTATGCGGCGGTTTCGATATATTTCTGTGCATCAAACACGAAGCCGCGCTTCAGAAGAACGCATCCTTTGAGGAAATTCCATTCCGCGCCGCGACCGCTTTGCGGCGTGGCATCGAGGATCAGCTCCGCTTCGGAAAAATGCCCCTCGTTCATTAATCGACGGACGTTTGCAAAATCGGAGGACGTGCCGTTTTGTGAGTAGAATCCGCCCGCGGAACCGTAGTGCGAGCCCGTGCTGCCGCCGGCGCGCTCATTCTGGATGGCGTCGTAGGCCTCGTTGATCTCTTTCATTTTCTCCTCGGCTACGTCCGCGAGATTGCTGTTGGCGTAGTTGTCCGGATGGTATTTTCGCGCCAAAGCGCGGTAGGCTTTCTTTATTTCGTCGTCCGTTGCGTTGCGCGCAACGCCAAGTATGGTATACGGATCTTTCATATACGTCTCCCCCGAAGGGCATCCTTTCCCGAATAGTCTGTACGACCGATTAAGTAAGCGCCAAAACGCGGCGAAGCTCCTCGGGCATGCCGAGATAGGCTATGTTCTTTATAATGCCTGCCGTTTGTGGCTGACAGCGGGTGAAATCAATCAGCTCCAGCGCGTTTTGCAGTTTTGATAAGTCGTTCAGCGCCGAGATATAAATGCTTTCCGCGATGTCAGTTGTAAGGCGCGTCCTCGTTTGTGTGCGTCCCCCGCGGTCCGAGAAAGTCCTTTTTGCAAGAAGCGAGGATACGTCCCCATCTCCGGCGTAGAGTCGGAGAATCGGATTGTATTGACCGGATACGGCGTCATCTGCGGCGTCATCCGCGGCGTCTGTAACGTAGATGAATCTGCCGACGGCACGGCCGACTTCGTGGGCGATGCACCGCTCGGTGTTGGTAAGACCGTAGGCAAAAACCGTGCCGAGTACGTCGCCGAACTTTTCCGCTGTCTCATCAAGTGAGGCGCATCCTTCGTTTTCCAAAGCGGAGAGCGCGGTGAGCGATTTTGTGATCTCCCCCTCGAGATCACCCATGCCGTCCGCACGGCGGCGGACGGCGCGCGCGCCGGGTACGAGCATTTTTGCACGGAGACGTTTTCTGCCCGATTCATCGGCGATATCGTCTTTGAGTTTCGCAAAATTCAGAATCGCGGCGGCGCGTGCGGTGTATGCGAACACGTCGCTGTCCTTCGCCATTGTCCGTTTTTTCAGAGGATGGACGGCACAGCGGTGACGCTCAATCTCAAAGGGAATTCCGAGAAGAGCCGCGCGGAACGCGGCGAGAAATACGAAATCGTAACTGAGAGAGAGGCGGGAAGCACAGCCGGTGTGTTGTCCCATAGCACGGCAAAGTCCGCAGTAGATACTGCGGTAAAGCTCGTTCTCCGAAACGAGCATCTGTCCGACCAGCGGACGGATATATCCGAACATATGCTGCCCCCTTCTCACCATTTGATGTTTATTATACAGCATACTTTTTACAATCTCAAGGGATTACCATGGACAAACTGTAAACTCTTTGTGGAAAAAATGATTACGAACATTGAGGAGTGCGATAAAAATCGGCGCATTTCCGAAAAAAAGTATTGACAAACCGAAATGCGTGTGGTATTATATTTAGGCGAGTTAAAAAACGCCTATGCGGGTGTAGTTCAGTGGTAGAATTCCAGCCTTCCAAGCTGGTTATGTGGGTTCGATTCCCATCACCCGCTCCAGTACTTTCGTATACGGGCGGCGCGCACTTTTGTACCTTTAGCTCAGTTGGATAGAGCAACTGCCTTCTAAGCAGTAGGTCGAGGGTTCGAGTCCCCCAAGGTACGCCATATGGTGGATGTAGCTCAGTTGGTTAGAGCGCCAGGTTGTGGCCCTGGAGGTCGTGGGTTCGACTCCCATCATTCACCCCATGCGTTTTTCGCAGAAAGCACACACGCGTTGCGTGTGTGCTTTTTTCATTTTCCTATTGTTTTCACCGTCAAGAGCATTTCGGCCAAACGATATCTTTTCTCTTGAAAAAAATTTACTGCTATGGTATACTGATGGCAGATTGGCAGAAATACGGAGGGAAAACATGAGCGAGTATTTGACGAAAGGGGATGCCGCAGCTGTCAGTGCTGCCCAGCTTGCGTATCTCGGGGATGCGGTGCTTGAGGTTTTGGTGCGTCGTCGGCTCATTGGCGAAAGCCACAGAAAACCGAGCGAAGAAGCGCTTTCGTACGTAACGGCTGCCGCGCAGAGCGATGCCGCCGAGCGCATTCTCCCGCTTCTGACTGAACACGAGGATGCGGCGTATCGGAGAGGCAGAAATTGCGTCCACGCCAATGTCCCGAAGAAGGCGACTATGGCACAGTATCGTCGCGCTACAGGCTTTGAAGCACTGTTCGGCTATCTCCATCTGATCGGTGACACGGCGCGTATCGAAGTTTTGTTTGAAATGGCATATCCCACGGAAAAATAATGCGAAGATCTGTGCTCAATTATCTATTGGGCGGATATAATGAGTAGTGACGATTACAAAATGGGGAGGGTCTTATGGAATTTACGGATAAAGTAAATGAGTTCACCAAGAAGGTCTCCGACAAGGCAAACGACCTTATCGAAATGGGGAAACTGACAGCGAAGATCCATGGAGAAACGGCGGACGTTGATGCGCTTAAAAAGAAGATTGGCGAGGTCTGTTTCGGCAAGTACAGATCGGGCGATCCGCTTGATCCCGAGGTGGAAAAGCTTTGTGCCGCGATTGAAAAGCATAAACGGAACATCGCTGAGAATGAGCGAAAGAGGGAGCGTCTTAGGAAAAGCGATCCAAAGACGGTCGATCCTGCGGCAAACGGAGTTTGCCCCTATTGCGGCGAGAAGATCGCAAAGAACGGTAAATTCTGCCCACACTGCGGCGAAAAAATGGGTGAATAAAAAAAGAGGATGCTCTCCGAGCATCCTCTTTTTTTACTCTACAAAATCAAATTCAATACCGCCAAGGTGGACGGTGTCGCCTTCTTCACAGCCGGCATCGCGCAGTTTGTCGATGATTCCTCCCTGGATCAGCATCCGCTGGAAATACATGAGCGATTCACGCTCGTTCAGATTTACGCGGTTGACGAGCGCCTCGATCCATCCGCCTTCGCATACAAAGGCACCGCTGTCGTTACGGCGGATACGCACGGCATCTGCGCCTTCTTTATCCTTTTCGGGATCAATCGCTTCGATTTCCGCTTCGTAGGTGATAACGGGGGGCAATTCCGCAAGCTGCCGTTCGATCTCATCGGTCAAAGCCTTAAGGCCGAGCTTCGTGGCGGTGGAGATGAAGATGAGCTTGTAGTCGAGCGCCTCAGCGGCGTCGATCAGCTTCTGTACGTCTTCGCTCGGCTTGCCGCCGGGCGGCAGTTCATCGGGATCGAGAAGATCAGATTTGTTTGCTACGAGGATGCGCGGCTTGTCCGCAAGCGTCTGACTGAACCGTTCAAGTTCTCCGGCAATCGTGTGAAAATCGTCCAGCGGCGCGCGGCCTTCCATGCCGGAGACGTCGATCACCTGCACGATCAGGCGGCAGCGCTCAATATGACGAAGAAAATCGTGTCCAAGCCCGGCACCTTCCGATGCGCCTTCGATAAGTCCGGGAATATCTGCCATCACAAAGCCGCGATCGGCGCCGGTAGAAACTACGCCGAGGTTCGGTTCAAGTGTCGTGAAATGATAGTCGGCGATTTTCGGGCGGGCGGCAGAGAGGGAGGCCAAAAGAGAGGACTTGCCCGCAGAGGGAAGCCCCGCAAGACCGACGTCCGCGATCAGTTTCAGTTCGAGATGGACTTCTCTCGCTTCGCCCTCGCGTCCCTGCTTGGCAAAGTGGGGCACTTGACGCGTCGGGGTGGCAAAGTGCTTGTTGCCCCAACCGCCTTTTCCGCCGCGGCAGAGAATGAAATCTTCGCCGTCGGACATATCCTTTATGATTTTCCCCGATTCGGGATCGCGGATAAGCGTGCCGCGCGGCACCTGGATGATAACGTCCGCACCGTTTTTGCCGTGGCACTTGGCACCGCTGCCGTCACCGCCCGGCTCAGCGGCAAATTTTCGCTTGTATCGGAAGGAGAGCAGGGTGTTCATGTGCGGATCGACGCGGAATACCACGTTGCCGCCGTTGCCGCCGTCGCCGCCGTCAGGGCCGCCCTTGGCGACGTATTTCTCCCGACGGAAGGAAACGCATCCGTTGCCGCCGTTTCCGGCTTTCACGGAGATTTGTATCGTATCAATAAACATAACTTTGTATCTTTCTCTCGTGTTTTGTTGGTCAGCCGATCATTTCTGCCGCCAGTTCACCGATTATACGGATGCCGGCTTTGATGTCCTCATCCGACGGCGTGGAATAGTTGAGACGGAAGGACTGGGAGGGGGCCTCCGTGTCACAGTTGAATGCGGTGCCGGGAACGACCGCCACTTTCTTTTCAATTGCTTTTTTGACGAATGCGTTCATGTCTACGCCGTCGGGCAAGGTGCACCAAATGAACAGGCCGCCCTCGGGGCGTGTGTAATGTACCTCTTTCGGCATATACTGATTAAGGCACGAAAGCATGAGATTGCATTTTTCACGGTACAAGGCGCGGATCTTCTCGATATGCGCGTCCATATCGCGCTCCGTCATGAAGCGATGGCAGAGCATCTGGAAGAACTGGTTCGTGTGTACGTCCTCGCACTGCTTGCCGACGGCCATCTTCTGTACGATCGGATCGGGCGCACAGACGAATCCAACGCGCATGCCGGAGGAGAGGATTTTCGAGAACGAGGAACAGTAGATGACGATGCCCGCATCGTCCAAAGCCTTGATCGGGAGGATATCCTCACCGGCAAAGCGGAGATCCCCGTACGGGTTGTCCTCAAGAATCATCACGCTGTGCTTTTTCGCAATTTCGTAAATAGCCGCGCGCTTTTCGGCGGAGGTGGTCGTTCCTGCCGGATTCTGGAACGTGGGGATGAGGTAGATCATCTTCGTGTTCGGATGCTTTTGGAGTGCCGCCTCAAGATCGGCGGGATCAATGCCGTCCTCACGGAGCGGGATGCCTACGGTTTTCGCGCCGACAGCGCGGAACGCATTGAGCGCACCGATAAAACTGGGGTTTTCGCACAGAACGACGTCGCCGGGATTGCACAGCACGCGGCACGCAAGCTCAAGGCCCTGATTGCCGCCGGAGGTGATGATCGTTGTGTCAAAATCACGGCCGATCTTGAATTTATCACGGAGACGTTCGGTTACCGCGCGGCGAAGCGGCGGGTATCCTTCGGTGATGCCGTACTGAAGCGCGGTGGACGCGCTCTTCTCAAAAATGTCGGCAGAAATGGCGGCAAGATCTTCCGCGGGGAACGAAAGCGGCGACGGATTGCCCGCAGCAAAACTGATGATCGAAGGATCGGAGAGACTTTTAAAAATCTCACGGATCGCGGAGGGCTTCAGTGAAGCCAGATTGTCAGAGAATTTGTATTCCATATGCGTTTACCGCCTTTCAAAAGCCAAAGTTTTTTGTATAAATAACAGTATACCATATTTTTCTGCGGATTGCAACAGTGCAAACTGTGAATTATAATTTGTACAGAAGAAGAAAGTTTTTCGAAAAAAGACGATTTTTGCGCACAACTACTTGATTTTTTTTGGACTATGTATTAAAATAATGCATTATAGTGAATGATATTTACACGACAACGAAGGAGTTCAGGGAGTATATGGAAAAGAAGTTCAGAAAAATCGGCGTACTTACCTCCGGCGGCGATGCGCCCGGCATGAATGCCGCAGTCCGTGCCGTTACCCGTGCGGCTTTGGCACGCGGTGTGGAAGTAATGGGGATTTACGGCGGTTACAGCGGCCTTATTAACGATAAGATGATCGAACTGAAGGCACGGAGCGTTTCCAATATCATCAACCGCGGCGGTACGTTTTTGTATTCCGATCGCTGTGATGAGTTCAAAACCGAAGAGGGTATGCAGAAAGCCATCGAAACGTGCAAAAAGCACGGGATCGACGGTATCGTTGCGATCGGCGGCGACGGCACGTTCCGCGGTGCGACCGATCTGTCCGTCCGCGGCATTCCCACGATCGGTATTCCCGCAACGATTGATAACGATATTACCGCAACGGAGAACTCCATTGGATTTGATACGGCAATGAACACGGTTCTTGCCGCTTGCGACCGCCTTCGCGATACGTGCGAGTCTCACGCTCGCTGTAATGTAGTGGAGGTCATGGGACGCGGCGCCGGCGATATTGCGCTCAATACCGCAATGGCACTCGGTGCTGTAGCTGTCGTTATTCCCGAAGTTGCCTTTGACGAGGCCGCCTGCATGGAGAAGATCCGCCGTCTGCGTGCGGACGGAAAGCGGAGTTTCCTTGTGATTGTATCCGAGGGTGTTGAGAACTTCTCCGAGGGACTCGCCAAGCGCATTCAGGCTGAGACGGGCGTTGAGACCAAATATGCTTGCCTTGCGCACACCGTGCGCGGCGGTGATCCGACGCTTTCCGACCGCGTGTTCGCTACTAAACTGGGCGTGGCTGCTGTTGAGCGTCTTCTGGCAGGGGAAAGCAATCTCGTGCTCTGCCAACAGAAGAGCGAGATCGTAGCTGTCGATATCGTTTATTCCCAGTGCCTCGACCGTTACTACAAGGGTACCTTGAAGGACGGCATGCTCGAGAAATTCTCCGATGCTGAGAAGGCTGAGATGGAGAAGGCGATCGCGGAGAAGAAAGAGGAATTCCGTAAGTATTACAGAATGATCAACGATATCGCGCAGTAATCTGAAATCTTTTGAACGGACAGCGTCCCGAAGTGTTGTGCTTCGGGGCGTTTTTTCTCCTTTTCGGGGGCTTTCGTGTTGACAATTTGGCATATTTGGGATATAATAATATGATAAAGCGAAAGCGACTTCGGCTCGCTTTATCAAATCTGTAATTCATGGAGGAGAACTATGCTGGAACTCATAAACGTCGGCTTCAACGTCGGCGGTGAGAAGGAAATACTGCGCGGCATCAACCTTACGATCGACGACAGATTCGTTGCCATCACGGGACCGAACGGCGGCGGTAAATCCACTCTCGCAAAAATTATAGCCGGCATTTATCAGCCTACCTCCGGCAAAATTTTGCTGGACGGTGTGGATATAACAAACAAATCAATCACGGAGAGAGCGAGGCTTGGCATCAGCTACGCTTTCCAGCAGCCCGTTCGCTTCAAGGGACTTCGTGTGAAAGATCTTTTGAGCCTGGCAGCAGGAAAGAAAACGAATGTGGATGCGGCGTGTGCGCTCCTTTCCGAGGTGGGTCTCTGCGCGCGCGATTATATTGACCGTGAACTGAACGCCAGCCTCTCCGGCGGTGAACTCAAGCGCATCGAGATCGCGATGATCCTCGCACGCGGCACGAAACTGTCCATTTTTGACGAGCCGGAGGCCGGCATTGATCTTTGGAGTTTCCAAAACCTCATCCGCGTGTTTGAAAAAATGCATGAGGAAACGAAGGGCAATATTCTCATTATCAGCCATCAGGAGCGAATCCTTAATATTGCCGATACGATCGTGGTCATAAAGAACGGTGAACTTGCCGCTGTGGGTCCGCGTACGGAACTTCTTCCGGGGCTTCTCGCCGGTACGGAGAGCGGCACGTGCAGTGTCCTTGCCGATAAAGTAGAGGGGGTACGTGCGTAATGGATGCAATCAAACAGCGTCTTCTCAAAGAAGTAGCCGAGCTCGATTCCTTGCCAGTCGGCGCGTACAACATCCGCGAAAACGGAAAAGCAGGCGGACGGCAGACTACCGCCAATATTGATATTCAAACGAAAACGGACAAGCCGGGCATCGATATCATTATCAAGCCGGGCACCAAGAACGAAAGCGTCCATATCCCCGTTGTCCTGAGCGAATCGGGACTCAAAGACATGGTGTACAACGATTTCTTCATCGGCGAGGATGCCGACGTGGTCATCATTGCCGGCTGCGGTATCCATAACGCCGGCTGCGGAGATTCCGCGCACGACGGTATCCATACGTTCCATCTCGCGAAGAATGCACGCCTCCGCTACGTGGAGAAGCATTACGGCGAGGGCGAGGGCAGCGGCAAGCGCCTTATGAACCCGACGACGGTAGTGCATCTCGCCGAGGGCGCGCATATGGAAATGGAAACGACGCAGATCGGCGGTATCGACGATACCACGCGTATAACCAACGGCGATCTCGAGGCGGGTGCCTCTCTCGTTGTTCGAGAGAAGATCATGACCGTAGGCGATCAGCACGCCGTAACCGATTTCACCGTAGATATGAACGGCGAAGGCTCCTCCGTGAACGTGATCTCGCGCAGTGTCGCAAAAGAGAACAGCCGTCAGGAGTTCGTGAGCAGAATCAACGGCAATACCGCTTGCGCCGGGCACACCGAATGCGACGCGATCATTATGGACGATGCGTGCGTGCTCGCCAGCCCTCAGATCACGGCGAATCACGTGGATGCATCTCTCATCCACGAGGCGGCGATCGGTAAGATTGCGGGTGAGCAGCTTATCAAGCTTATGACGCTCGGACTCACTGAGAGAGAAGCCGAAGAGCAGATCGTAAACGGATTTTTGGCATAATTTTAAGGCCGGGCAGTGGACAACCCATTGTCCGGCAAATCTTTGAAAGGAGAGCGGAAATGATTCTCATCATTGCGGAAAAGCCGTCACTGGCGCGCAACATTGCTGACGGTATCGCGGCAGGCGGCAGTGTGCGTATGTCCCGCCGCGACGGCTATATCGAGGGCGGCGGGTATCTCGTTACCTGGGCATTCGGTCATCTCTTCTCTCTGTGCGATATTGAAACGTACCGCCCGAATCCTGACGGAAACCGCTGGTCGGTCAAAAATATCCCTTGCTTTCCAGAGGAGTTCCGCTTTGAGCTTCGGAAAAATCCGGATGGCTCCCGGGATGCGGGGATCGTAAAGCAGTTTGATATAATCCGCACGCTCTGCAACCGCCCGGACGTGGACAAAATTGTAAACGCTGGCGATGCGGACAGAGAGGGGGAGATCATTGTCCGTCTCTGCATCCGCCACGCACTGGAAAGTCCGAAGGCACTCTATCGGCTCTGGCTGCCGGATCAGACACCGGAAACGGTGGCGGAAGCACTGTCGGGAATGAAGCCGGAGACGGAGTACGAGAATTTAGCCAACGAGGGCTATGCCCGTACCTATATTGACTGGCTCTACGGCGTCAATCTCACCCGATACGCCACGCTGAAAACGGGAACGCTTCTGCGCGTCGGGCGCGTGATCGTGCCGATCGTCCGCGCGATCTACGACAGAGATATGGCGATTCGCAATTTCACGCCCGAGCCGTACTTTGCCGTTGTCAGCCGCGCCCGGACGAACGGCGAGAATGTAGAACTCACGAGCAAGCAGAAATTTGATAAACATCACAAAGCCGATGCCGAACGGCTCTCTGCCCGATACAATGCGGCGAAAACGGTCGTTACGTCCGTGAAGCACAAAAAAGATAAGATGGCGCCGGGCAAACTGTACTCGCTTTCGAAACTCCAGAACGTCCTCAGTAAGAAGTACAAAATGTCCATGACGGAATCGCTCGAGATCGTCCAGGGGCTCTATGAGAAAGGGTATCTGACCTATCCCCGCACCAACTCCGAGTATCTTGCCACCGCCGAGAAGGATAAGATCAGAAAGATCATCGATGGGGCGGTAAAAATCGGTTATCCGCTCGTTTTCAAGGACGGAAAGAATATTTTTGACGATTCGAAAATTGAATCGCACTCCGCGCTCACACCCACGTACAAGATTCCAGATAAGAGCCACCTCACCGAAAAAGAGATGCAGGTTTACTCCACCGTATTCCGCCGCTTTGCCGCGGTCTTCTGTCGGGAGGATTGCCTCGTTGATAAAACGGAGATCAAGATCGCCGTTATGGAAGGCGAGACGGTTCTTGAGGAGTTCACGCTCCGCGGAACGGTGATTCTCGAACACGGTTGGATGAAGTACGACGATACCGCGCAAAAGGATAAGATCCTGCCGCCGCTCGGGAAGGGCGATATTCTTACAACCGATTTTAAGCCTGTCGAAAAAGAGACGAGTCCGCCAAAGCATTACACGATTGAAACGCTCAACAATTATCTCAAAAATCCGTTCCGCGAAGAAAAGGCGGCTGCCGATAAAGCCGAGCGGGCGGAGGATGAGGCAGATGACAGGGAAGAATACCGCGCGATGCTTGAGGGATTGGAACTTGGCACGGAAGCGACGCGAACGGGCATTATAGACAACGCCCGAAAATCCGGGTACATTGAACTGAAGAAAGACGTATATACGATTTTGCCGGACGGCGAATTTCTCATTGAATCCCTCTCGCAGATGGGAATAGGTATGGATAAGTACAAAACCGCCGAGGTCGGGCGTGCTTTAAAGCGTGTGTTCCGCGGCGAATCTACCGTGCGCGACAGCGTGGCGATCGCCGAGGCGGAGATCTCTGCCGTGTTTCAGAAAAAGGATGTGCGATCTGCCGAAGATACGGATACCGGCTATTTCGGTGATATCGTGGGCAAATGTCCCCTTTGCGGTATGGACGTCCGCCGCACGCGCCGCGGATACGGATGCGCCGGATACAAAGAAAACGGCTGTAAGTTCAACATTTTCTCGCCGATCTGTGCGCGTGTGATTCCCAAAGCGAGCGTGGAGCAGCTTCTGCGCGACGGACGTACCGATACAATCAGCGGTTTTGTGTCGAAACGGACGGGGAATAAATTCGACGCTCGCCTAAAACTCGAAGGCGATCGCGCTGTGTTTGATTTTTCATAAAAAGAGCCGATGCTTTAGCATCGGCTCTCAATTTTTTCATTTTTTGGGAATCAGTTTTTCCGTGCCGCCCATGTAGGGACGGAGGGCAACGGGGATATTCACGGATCCGTCGGCGTTCAGGTTGTTTTCGAGGAACGCGATCAGCATACGCGGCGGTGCTACGACGGTATTGTTCAGCGTGTGTGCAAGATACTTGCCGTCCTCACCGTTTACGCGGATTCTGAGGCGGCGTGCCTGCGCTTCACCGAGGTTCGAGCAGCTGCCGACTTCAAAATACTTCTTCTGACGAGGAGACCATGCTTCTACATCGCAGGATTTAACTTTGAGATCCGCAAGGTCGCCCGAGCAGCATTCGAGCGTGCGTACGGGGATATCCAGCGAACGGAACAGATCGACGGTGTTCTGCCACAGCTTGTCGTACCATATCATGGAATCCTCCGGCTTGCAGACGACGATCATTTCCTGCTTTTCAAACTGGTGGATGCGGTATACGCCGCGCTCCTCGATGCCGTGCGCGCCTTTCTCCTTGCGGAAGCAGGGAGAGTAGCTTGTCAGCGTGTAGGGAAGTTCTGCTTCGGGGATGATCTGATCGATAAACTTGCCGATCATGGAGTGCTCACTCGTGCCGATGAGGAAGAGATCCTCGCCCTCGATCTTGTACATCATGGCTTCCATTTCCGCGAAACTCATAACGCCCGTTACGACGTCGGAGCGGATCATAAACGGCGGGATGCAGTACGTGAAGCCGCGTTCGATCATGAAATCGCGTGCGTAGGAGATAACGGCGGAGTGCACGCGCGCGATATCACCCATGAGGTAGTAGAAGCCGTTGCCTGCAACGCGGCGTGCGGATTCAAGGTCAATACCTGCGAAACGCTCCATGATGTCCGTGTGGTAGGGAATCTCGAAATCCGGAACGACGGGCTCACCGTACTTCTGGATCTCGACGTTTTCGCTGTCGTCCTTGCCGATCGGAACGGAGGGATCAATGATGTTCGGGATGATCATCATGATCTTCTTGATCTTTTCATCCAGTTCCTTCTCGAGTGCCTCGTCCTCGGCGAGCTTGTTGGCGTTCTCGGTAACGAGACGCTTCATTTCTTCCGCTTCCTCGCGCTTGCCCTGCGCCATGAGAGCACCGATCTGTTTTGAATATTTGTTGCGGCTGCCGCGCAGCTCGTCCGCCTCGCGGATCACACGGCGGCGCTCGGTGTCAAGTTCAATCACCTCGTCCACGAGGGGCAGCTTCTGATCCTGGAATTTGTTTTTGATATTCTGCTTTACGATTTCGGGATTTTCTCTCAGAAATTTAATGTCGAGCATGGGTCCATGCCTCCTAATATCGGTATAATACTGTTATTATACCGCTTTACAGGGAAAAATGCAAGGGAAATATAAAAAAAGAAAAGAATCGGATGCCTTTTGTGCATCCGATTCTGCTTGATTTACAAAACAGTTAACCCCGTCTCGTCAAAGTCAACGGTGATCGTCGTTTCGGGTGCGGGATCGTCTCTGAGAATCTTACGCGCGATCTTTGTTTCGAGATTCGTCTGGATATACCGTTTGAGAGGGCGTGCGCCGTACACGGGATCATAGCCTGCATCGGCAATGTGCGCTTTCGCGGCGTCCGTTACCGCGAGGGTGAGGCGGCGGTCGGTGAGACGCTTTTCGAGATCGGCGAGAATGAGATCCACGATGTCGCGGATGTTTTCTTTCGTCAGTGGCTTATAGAATACGATCTCATCCATACGGTTGAGGAATTCCGGGCGGAAACTGCGTTTTAAGAGATCGTGTACGTTCTCCCGTGCGGTATCGCTGATTTCCCCCGTTTCTGTGATGCCGTCGAGGATTCTGTCTGAGCCGAGATTGCTCGTCATGATGATGATGGTATTTTTGAAATCCACCGTGCGTCCCTGGCTGTCCGTGATCCGTCCGTCGTCAAGTACTTGGAGAAGGACGTTGAATACATCGGGATGTGCTTTTTCCACTTCGTCAAACAGTACTACCGCATACGGACGACGGCGAACCGCCTCGGTCAGTTGACCGCCCTCGTCGTATCCGACGTATCCGGGCGGCGCACCGATGAGACGGGACGTGGAGTATTTCTCCATATATTCGCTCATGTCGATGCGGATCATGCTGTGTTCGTCGTCAAACAAGGCCTCTGCCAAGGCTTTGGCAAGCTCCGTCTTACCCACGCCCGTCGGACCGAGGAACAAGAACGAGCCGATGGGGCGGCGGGGATCCTGAATACCGGCACGAGAGCGGAGAATCGCGTCGGTCACGCGTGCAACCGCTTCGTCCTGACCGATCACGCGGCGATGGAGGGTATCGTCAAGGTGGAGGAGTTTGTCGCGCTCGCCCTCCATCAGTTTTGAGAGAGGAATACCGGTCCAGCGCGAGATGATCCGCGCGATCTCCTCTTCCGTTACCGTGTCGCGAAGCAGTGATGCGGTCTCTTTTTCACACTCGCTGTTTTCTGCCTTTTCCAACTCTTTCTGAAGTTCAGGCAGTTTGCCGAATTTGAGTTCTGCGGCTTTGGCAAGATCATATTCGTTCTCAGCACGTTCGATGGCGGCGTTTGTCAGATCAATTTCCTCGCGCAGTTTTTGCACACGGGCGATCGAGTGCTTTTCGTTTTCCCAGTGGGCTTTCATTTCGGAGAACGTTTCGCGCATACCGGCGAGTTCTTCATGAATGCTTGCGAGCCGTTCGGCGGAAAGTTTATCCTTTTCTTTGGAGAGCGCCGCCTCCTCGATTTCAAGCTGCATGATTTTGCGGGAGATTTCGTCCATTTCCGTCGGCATCGAGTTCATTTCCGTTTTGATGAGCGCGCAAGCCTCGTCTACAAGGTCGATTGCTTTATCGGGGAGGAAACGGTCGGAGATATAGCGGGCGGAGAGCGTAGACGCTGTGATGAGCGCCTGATCGTGGATCTTGACGCCGTGGAAGACCTCGTATTTCTCCTTGAGCCCTCTCAAAATCGTGATCGTATCCGGCACGGTCGGCTCTTCTACGAGCACGGGCTGGAAACGGCGTTCCAGAGCCGCATCTTTTTCAATATATTTTCTGTATTCGTTCAGGGTTGTCGCACCGATGCAGTGGAGTTCTCCTCTGGCGAGCATCGGTTTTAAGAGATTACCCGCATCCATCGCGCCGTCCGTTTTGCCGGCGCCTACGATCGTATGGAGCTCGTCAATAAACAGAATGATCTGCCCGTCGCTTTCCTTTACCTCGGTGAGAACGGCTTTGAGACGTTCTTCAAACTCGCCGCGGAATTTCGCACCCGCAATGAGGGCACCCATATCGAGAGAGAAGATCGTGCGGTTTTTCAGATTGTCGGGAACGTCTCCGCGCACGATACGCTGTGCCAATCCTTCCGCGATCGCCGTTTTGCCGACGCCCGGCTCACCGATGAGACAAGGGTTGTTTTTCGTCTTGCGCGAGAGAATGCGGATCACGTTTCTGATTTCGTCGTCTCTGCCGATGACGGGATCGAGTTTTTGCCTCCGTGCCATTTCCACGAGATCCGTGCCGTATTTTTTGAGGGCGTCGTACGTGCTCTCGGGATTGTCGCCGGTTACGCGCTGCGTGCCGCGTACGTTTTTGAGTACGTCAAGAAATTTTTGGCGGGTGATTCCGTGCTTTTTGAATAGTTCCGTGAGCGGTCTGTCTGCCTTTTCAAGAAGTCCCAAAAACAGGTGCTCGACGGAAACGTATGCATCGTGCATCATTTCCGCTTCCCGTTCGGCTTTCGTCAGCGCATCGTTCAGTTCGCGGGAAAGATATACCTGTTCCGGATCGACACTGCCGCTTATTTTTGGCAGAGAACGTATGGAACTGCTAACTTCTTCGTTTAGTTGTGCGGTTGAAATCTCCATCGAGCGGAGCATTTCCGGGATCAGTCCGTCCGATTGTGTCAGAAGGGCAGAGGTGAGGTGTAAAGCGGTCAATTGCTGGTTGCCGTACTCGACGGCAATATCCCGTGCACGCTGCACGGATTCGAGACTTTTTTGTGTCAGCTTGTTTAGATTCATCGGGCGTAAACAGACGGCGCACGGTGTGTTTTTTGGGGAATGGGGCGCCGCTTCTCCTTATCATTCGTACTTTCCCCTGTACAAACAGTATCATACACGAGAAATGTGAACGTATATACGATGATATGTGATCAGTTTGTAAATGTTTAGCACTCCACTTTAGTGAGTGCTAAATTACAGAGTAAAACCGAATACAAAATTCACGAGAATGCACGTGATTGCTCCGATGACGGTTGGAAGCAAAAAGGCAACCGCCGTCCATTTGAGACTGCCGCTTTCCTTTTTGATCGTCCAAAGTGTAGTGGAGCAAGGCCAGTGCATAAGACTGAACAGAACGACGGTGAGGGCAGTCACCCACGTCCATCCGTTAGCTTCGAGAAGTGTTTTGAGGGCGGACAGGGACTCGTATCCCTTGATCGTTCCTTCTGCCATATATCCCATCATCATAATGGGGATGACCGTTTCATTGGCGGGGAATCCGAGAATGAACGCGAGAAGAATTACGCCGTCCATGCCCATGATTTTTCCGAGCGGATTTAATAAATCGGTCAGATGTGCGAATAGGGAGGCATCCCCGACGTTTATGTTTGCCAAAAGCCATATAACGATCCCCGCCGGGGCGGCAACGGCGACGGCGCGGCCGAGGACGAATATCGTTCGATCAAGAAGAGAGCGAACGAGAACGGAGAGGATCTGAGGGCGTCTGTACGGTGGCAGTTCAAGCGTAAAGGACGACGGTACGCCGCGAAGAAGAGTCTTGGATAAGAGAGAAGATACGAAAAGCGTAATCATGACGGAGAAAATGATGATCGCCGCCAAAAAAGCCGCGCCCCAAAACGAGGACGCCGCCGTGTCAGCGGAAATAAAGAACATCGACGTCATGGCGATGAGTAGCGGAAAACGTCCGTTGCACGGGACGAAGTTGTTCGTAAGGATCGCGATCAGCCGTTCTCTCGGTGAGTCAATAATGCGGCATCCGACAACACCCGCGGCGTTGCACCCAAAGCCCATACACATGGTAAGCGCCTGCTTGCCGCAGGTACTGCATTTGTGAAAACAGCGGTCAAGATTGTAGGCGATGCGCGGCAGATATCCCACGTCTTCGAGAAGCGTAAACAGCGGAAAGAAGATCGCCATAGGCGGCAGCATAACGGAGACGACCCAATAAAGAACGCGGTACATACCGAATACGAGCATCTCCGTGAAAAATTGCGGTACGCCGAGCCTTTGGAGAAAGCGGCATATCGGCATCTCAAAAGAGGAGAATAAGTTTGAGAGAAACGACGATGGGTAATTCGCACCGACGATGGTGATCCAGAAAATGAGAAGGAGCAAGAGAAGCATCACGGGGTACGCAAAAATGCGGCCTGTCAGAACGCGGTCGATTTTCTCACGGCGCATATCCGTGGCTTTTTCGACGAACACTACCTCTTTGGCAATGAATTCTGCCGTCTTGACGAGAGCTTTCGCGATTTCGTCTGAAAGTTCGGCGGCTGTACGAGCGATTTGGAGCGCCGCTACGGCATCAGCCGCTCCCGAGGGGACAGAGTCCCCGCCTGCCTCTGGCGTGCCGTCCAGAAGGCGCAGAGCCTCGAAACGGGTTCCCACGCCGCCTTCCCGGAGTGTGGTTATCGCTTTCTCGATTTCGTCGTCGTATTGAACGGTATATGCACTCTCGGACGGATTGTCGGTGGCGCGCGTAATCTCTTCTTTTAGACGTTCGATATCCTTTTTTGATCGCGCTGTAATGGCGATTACCGGAATCCCGAGATGTTTTTTTAATTTTCCTATGTCAATTTTGATATGCCTTTTTTTCGCTTCGTCTATAAGGTTTACGCAGAGAAGCACTTTTGGGGTTACTTCGAGTATTTGGAGAACAAGATTCAGATTCCGTTCAAGACAGGCAGCATCTGAGACGACGACGGTCAGGTGTGGGGTTTCATTCACGAGGAAATCCTTGGCCGCATCCTCCTCTTTCGAATGTGTGAGGAGGGAGTACGTCCCCGGCAGGTCCACTACCGAATACGTGCGTTCATCGTACGTATATCTGCCAAACGCCGTGCCCACCGTTTTTCCCGACCAGTTGCCCGTGTGTTGGTGCATACCGGTCAAGGCGTTGAAAACGGTACTTTTTCCTACGTTTGGATTGCCTGCAAGGGCAACGACACAGTCGTGTTTGTCGGTGTAATTTGCTCCACGGCCGATTTCGGCGGTGAGAGAGGTTCTTGTCAGTCCCATGGCAGATTACCGCGTTATGTGTACGGCTTCGGCATCGTCGTTTCTCAGAGCAATCACGGCGCCACGGATCTCGTATGCCCGCGGATCACCGAGAGGGCTTACACCGACGCATCTGACGGATGTGCCGGGAATCAGACCGATGTCCTGCAGTCGGCGGCGCATAGCACCGCCCAGCGTGATATCCGACACGGTACCGCACTCACCGGGAGACAGCGCGCACATAGGTGTATAAGATAAAGAAATCATATAGATTTTCCTCCGTGCATATTTTGGTGTAGGGAAACAATCTTTCCATTCACTACTATATGTCGGAGGTTGACGAATCGTGCCTGATGAAAGAGGGGAGAGCGAAGCATTTCGCACGCTTAACGGATACCGAGAAGCGGAGAAAATGAAAATCACGCCGTCCATGGAAGATTATCTCGAAATGATCATGCGGCTTTCGGCGGACGGGGAGGCTGTACGTGTCTGTAATCTTGCAAGAAAACTGCACGTTACGCCGTCGTCTGCTACAAAAATGATCACTCAGCTTTGTGAGAAAGGATGCGTTTATGCAGAGCGGTACGGAGACGTTACGCTCACGGAATACGGGCGGAATATGGGCACGTTTCTGATGCGGCGGCACGAGACGATCCATGCGTTTTTCTGTATGCTCAACGGGAGTAGATGTGAACTGAGTCAAACGGAGAAGGTGGAGCATTTTATCGAGCCGCATACGCTCGCTTCCATGGAAAGGGCTATCGAGTTGTACAAAGAAAAAGGATAAGCCGCCCGATAAGGGCGGCTTACGTATTATCCTCTTTTTTCTACTTCCATGATGCGTGCTACGCGTTCGGCGTGGCGCCCTCCCTCGAAAGCGTGATCGAGGAAAGCGTCCACGATGTCGAGTGCCGGTCCTTCGCCGACCACGCGTGCACCTATGCACAAAACGTTCGCGTCGTTGTGGCAGCGGGTCATCTTGGCGGAATACGGTTCCGAGCAGCAAGCGGCGCGGATTCCGTGAATCTTGTTGGCGATAAGACTCATGCCGATGCCCGTTCCGCATACGAGGATCGCGAGGTCCGCTTTACCTGCGACTACGGCGCGGCAGGCGGGTTCCCCGTGATCGGGATACTCACATCTGGCAGTTGAGTCAGTGCCGAAATCAAGTACATCGTATCCTTTATCGCGTACATGTGCAAGGATTGCATCTTTCAGAATATATCCGCCGTGATCACAGGCGAAAGCAATCGTTTTCTTCGTTTGTTCCATGTTTTATTCCTACCGTTTCTCGTGAATTTTATAAAGCACCGCTTACCGAAAGTTTTTCTTCCCGCGCGCGTTCGGCCTCTGTTTTTCTTAGATATATGGGTGTTACAGTGGATGCCGTGAATACGGATTTGTCCCCGGCCTTCGTGTAAATGTCGTACGCGGCTTCGGCAACGGAAAAGGCAGAGGGCATCCGCTGTGCGACGGGTGTTGACGAAAGGCGCGGATGCGTGAGAATGCCGTACAGGTCATCGTATCCGTCACCGGTCAAATAAACAGGCATATCGTACGGCGCAAGATATTCGTCCATTTCGGAGGTTAAAACGATGTCGTCGTCGGTGAGCCGTTTGATCTGTTCGCCGTCCGAAGAGAAGAGCGCCGAGTAAAACTGTGATCGGCGTGCACCGATGACGGGGCACAGGATACCCTCGAATCCTCTTAGGTTATATGCCATAGCGGTGAGCGAGGAGACACCCACAGAGGGCTTTTCTGAGCCGAACGCGAGTCCTTGGAGTGTGGCGGCACCGATGCGGATTCCTGTAAAAGAGCCGGGCCCTACCGCTGTGGCGAAAAGATTAACGTCGGAAAGACTATATCCCGTGGCGGTGAGCATTTGCTCAACAAGCGGCAGAAGCGTTGTGCTGTGAGTATTGCCGGACGAAAGGGAAGAGAGCGCCAGCATTTCTCCATCCCGCCAGAGAGCGGCAGAAGCGGTTTTTGCAGTGCTTTCCAGTGCCAGTATCAGCATGGTGAACTCCTTTCGGGGGATAATGCTATATTGTCGGGCAAGTTCATAACGATCTTTCTCGCGGTCTCGCCGGTTTTTGTAATGGTTACGGACAAAAGGTTGTCCGGTATCCGATCACCGAGATGCTCGCTCCATTCCGCAATGCAGATGCCCGAGGCGAGGTATTCGTCAAATCCGATGGAGTCAAGGGAGTCGGCGTCCTCCATACGGTAGAGATCAAAGTGAAAGAGAGGGAAGTCACCGCGGCGGTATTCGTTGACAACGGTGTAGGTGGGGCTTTTTACGCGGCTCAGGGGCGATAAAACAGAGGCAAACCCACGGACGAATGCCGTTTTTCCTGCGCCGAGATCGCCGTATAACGCGACGAAGCAGGGCGTCTTCGGCATGGCTTTGACGATCGCTTCGGCGAGTGATGCACCGAGGTTTTCCGTTGTTTCGACAGCATCGGACAGAAATGTGAATTCTTTCATTTTATCCCCTCCTTTTACCGAATTTCATACGCGTATATTATAGCACAGATGGTGTTATCTCTGCAATACGGAAGAGAAAAATATTTGAAAAACTCTTGCAATATAGTTGCCCATGGTGTATAATATTATAGTCAATCCGCCCTTAGCTCAGCTGGATAGAGTATCAGATTCCGATTCTGAGGGTCGTAGGTTCGAATCCTGTAGGGCGGGCCAAAAAGCCACTTGCGTGAGCAAGTGGCTTTTTTATGAGAAAAGGAAATAGGACGGTAAAACTATGACGAAGTTATATCTTATACGCCACGGCGAAAGTGAGGCAAACCGCGCGAGGCTGTTTGCAGGCAATTTCGATATTGATCTGACTGAACTTGGCTACGCACAGGCGGAGCATATCCCCGAATACTTTCGTGAGATACATATTGATGCCATTTTCGCATCCGATCTGAAGCGGGCGTATCATACCGCGTGCCCGCTTGCGAAGGCGAGAAATCTACCCGTAGTAAAAGAGCCTTCATTCCGTGAAATATCGGCGGGTGCATGGGAGGGCGTTCACTTCGATACGATCATGGAGAAATATAAAGAGGATTATACCGTTTGGCGTGAGGATATCGGCCGTGCCGTTTGTACGAACGGTGAGAGCGTTCTTCAGCTAAGTCGGCGCGTATCGGCGGCAATTACGAGAATTGCCGAAGAAAACGATGGGAAAACCGTCGTGATCGCCACGCACGCGACGCCGATCCGTTCGCTCATCAGTCTGTGGGCAACCGGCAGTCTTCGTGATATGAAAGAGTACAAGTGGGTGCCGAATGCGTCAATTACCGAGGCATCGTATGAAAACGGCGTCTTTACACTCGAAAACATTGGCATAACCGAACACCTTGAGGGACTTCTCACAAAACTGCCGCCGACTGTGTGAAAGGTGCTACGGATTGCAGATACCGCACGGCTTGTACCCGTCGGCTATGAGATTCTCACGCGAGCCTTCAAATTCCCGTTTATTTGATTCTTTCATTTGCCCGACGCTTTTGCAGTCGGAATAGTGGAATCGCTTGGTGCTTACGTTTAAAACGTATACTGCGGTTTCATCCGAAAATACATCATTGTACTCTTTTGCAAGAGAAAGGGATGTCGTCTCTTCGTTGGACGTTGTCGCTGTTTTCTCTGTTTCGGCGGGGATGATCGTGATCGGCCGCGGGCCTGCGTCTGCTGCACCGATAAGTACCGCCAATGCCAAAGCCGCCGATGCGGCAATAATCTTGTTCTTCATACAGATTCCCCTTTTTGAGTTCAGAAGATATGACAAATTTGGACATAGAACATAAAAGAAAGCGGAGAGTGTACGGCGGTACATTTCTCCGCTTTTTGTTAGGAATTTACCTCGTTAAACCACGGCACGTCTGATCTATAAGGGAAAACTTTCCCTTTTGGAAGAGAATAGAGTGCCGTGGCAGCAAAAACATCTATTGCGCCGGCTGCGATGAGTTTTTCGGCACAGGATGAGAGTGTTGCACCCGATGTGAGGATATCGTCGCAGAGGATGTATCGTTTGCCGCAGCAGTCGGCGGTGGAGCGAACCGCGTATGTGTCGGCGGCGCTCTTTATGCGATCCTCTTTGCTCAGCCGTTTCTGCTCTGCCTCACGTTTGCGAGTGAAGACCGCTTCGAATTCGGCACCGAGATCCTTCGCCACAAATCGGGCAATTCTCTTTGCTTGATCTACACCCGTCTTTCGTTTGTTCCTTCGCCGCCGCGGCGGATAGGTGATGATCCACTCGCGGACCTCCTCTCCGTTTTTGAGGAAGTGCTTTAGGATCTCTTTCGAAAGCATTCGTGCGAGGACGCGGGCGGCGGTATCGTCGGTACTGTTTTTGACTGTATAGATGAGTCGATTTAGGAGAGCCGATTTGCTTTTCGGCTGATAAAAGCCAACAGCAATAAATTTTCGGTCGCCTACGGTCGACATCGCCTTTCGCAACGGCTTCGGTGTACATCGGCATTCAGTCGCGCGACAGCGGCACACGGGACAGCGGATCTCGAGTTCCGCCGAAAGATAGCGGGCGCACTCCTGGCATAGATGTGCCTCCTCTCCCTCCGGTGCGATTCTGCCGCAGAGAGGGCATTTACGCGGGAAAAACAAGGAGAGAATAGCATCACCGAATTTTGAAGGCGTAATCATTTGTCAAACGCCTCCCTGACGAACGCTTTAAGATGCGTACAGCGGACGGCGTGTCTGTCATTGGCGACCATATCGGCGAGAATATCCTGCCGCCCGACGAGGATAACCATTTTTTCCGCTCTTGTAACGGCGGTATAGAGAAGATTTCTCGTTCGGAGAATCGGGGGACAGTTGAAAATCGGCAGAATCACGACCGGATATTCGCTGCCCTGACTTTTATGTACGGTTACGGCATACGCGTGTTCGAGCTCGTCAAGCATGGAAAATTCGTAGATGACTTCTCTGTCGTCAAAAGAGACGACGAGCGATTCGGAGACGGGATCTATATCCGTTATGACGCCTATATCTCCGTTAAAGATACCCATGCCTTCATTGCCGTTTTTCGTCCAGACGAGGGAATAATTGTTTTTGATTTGCATCACGCGATCGCCCGTTCGGAATACGGAATCACGAACTTTGCGCTCTGCCTTCTCGGGGCTTTTCGGATTGAGTGCCGCCTGCATCATTTGATTGAGGCGTACCGTGCCGGCAGCACCGTTGTGGGAGGGAGTGATGATCTGAATGCTACTGACGATCTCCTCACCGTACGAGCGGGGGAGACGGTTTTTGCATAGATCGGCAACGGTCAAGGCGATTTCCTCGTCCGTTTTTCGGGTGAGAAAGAAGAAATCCTTGTTTTTCTCTGTGATATTCGGGAAGCGTCCCTCGTTTATCGCGTGCGAGTTCGTTATGATGAGGCTTTCTTCCGCTTGACGGAAAATCTCCGTGAGTCGGATCGTCGGAATGACACCGGATGTGATCAGATCACTGAGGACGTTCCCGGCGCCGACGGACGGCAGCTGATCCGCGTCTCCGATGAGGATGAGACGGGCGCCGTTTTTCACGGCACGTAAAAGCGATTCGAGGAGAAGCACGTCCATCATAGAGCACTCATCCAGAATGATGACGTCCTCGTCCAGATAATTCTTTTCGCCTCGTTGAAAGGACGTTCGTTCTTCGGTACCGAACTCCATCTCCAAAAGGCGGTGGACGGTTTTTGCTTCGCGGGATGTGGCTTCGCCCATCCGTTTGGCGGCGCGCCCGGTCGGGGCGGCCAAAGCGCAGTCAAAGCCAAGGCTTTCAAAGATGGAAATCAGTGCGCGGATGACGGTCGTTTTTCCTGTGCCGGGTCCACCTGTGAGGAGCATCACGCCTTCGCTGAGCGCCGTGCGGATCGCGTTCTTTTGGGCGGAGGCGTACTCGATTTTGTTTTCTGATTCAAGTTTCCAGATCAGCCGTTCCGTATCGCCCGTATCGGTTTGTGGGCAGACGCGGCAAAGTTGGCTCATTTTCTTTGCGATATACTGCTCCGCGCGGTAATATTTTGGCAAAAAGAGAAGAAGATCGCCATTCTCCGAAACGAAGGAAAGACGTTTTTCATCAAGCATAGAGGAAGCGGCATCGGCACAAAGTTCTGCGTCAACGGTCAAAAGATCGGCGGCAAGCCGGATCACGTCCGATTTTGGGAGACATGTGTGACCGTTCTTTTGTGCTTCGTTTTCGAGTACGAATCGGATGCCCGCCGTAATGCGGTCAGGGGAGAATTCGGGCATACCGAGGGACATGGCGAGCTTGTCCGCGTTCTTAAACCCGATACCGTCGATATTCTCACAGAGAATATACGGGTTTTCGCGGATGAGATCCACGGAGGCACCGCCCCATCGTTTGAATATTTTGACGGCGGCCGACGGCGAAAAATAATCACGGCAGAACATCATAACGGCGCGCACACCGGCAGTTTCGGAAAAACTTTCACTGATTGCCGCGGCTTTCTTTTGAGAAATGCCCGGAATCTCCGCCAGCCAATCGGGGTGGTTGGCGAGAACGTCGAAGGTATCCGTGCCGAATTTCTCTACGATCCGCGAAGCCGTTCTGGGGCCGATCCCTTTCACGTTCCCCGCGGAAAGATAGCGGAGAATATCGCCCTCCTCGGCGGGGAGCGTCTTTTCGTAAATATCCGCTTTGAACTGCGGGCCGTAAACCGCGTGATTCACAAAAGTGCCCTTTGCCGTGATCTTGTCCCCCTCCGTGAGAAAGGGAAGTATGCCGGTAACGGTAATCTCATCGCCGTCTGGTGTTGTGATCTCGCATACGGTGTAGCCGTTCTCTTCATTCTGGTAGATGATTGCGGACACCGTGCCGGACACGGTATGCTTGTCGCGGGGTATCATGGGGATTTCGGAATAACTCATAAACCGCACCGAAGATTCGGTATCCTTTCTACATTTTGTTTCTATTATTATACCCTAAATCCCGTTCATTGTCAATTTTCTTGCTCCACCGTTCTGCCAATCTAAAGAGGAGCTTTTTCAGTTCGTATAAGGCTGAATAGAAGCCGAAAACGGCGAACATTGCGACGAGAACGGCAAGAATTTCGTTCATAACTGCCTCCCTGTTTTTCTAATAAAGTATGCCGGGAGACGGACGTGTGTGCAAAAAAGGCACCGTATCAAAGATACGATGCCTTTTGGATAACCAATTACAGAAGCGCTTTCTTCATTTCATCGGCAAGGTCGCGGTTTTCCCACGGCAGACCGAGTTCTTCTCGTCCCATATGACCGTAGGCAGCCACCTGCTTGTAGATGGGGCGGCGGAGATCGAATTTCTGAATGATCGCCGCGGGGCGAAGATCGACGTGCTCCGAGACGTAGGCAGAAATTTTCTCCTCGGCGATCTTTGCCGTGCCGAACGTGTCCACGAGTACCGATACGGGATGTGCTACGCCGATCGCGTAGGCAAGCTGGACCTCGCATTTGTCGGCGAGGCCGGCGGCAACTATGTTTTTCGCAATATAGCGTGCCATGTAAGAGGCAGAGCGGTCGACTTTCGTCGGATCCTTTCCGGAGAAAGCGCCGCCGCCGTGGCGTGAATAGCCACCGTAGGTGTCTACGATAATTTTTCGTCCGGTAAGGCCGCTGTCGCCATGCGGGCCGCCGATAACGAAACGGCCGGTGGGGTTCACGTGGATGATCGTATTAGGGTCAATCATCGCGGGATCGACGATCGGCGTGATGACGTGCTCGATAACATCGCGGCGGATCTGCTCGAGCGCTACGTCGGGATCATGTTGCGAAGAGACGACGATCGTATCGATGCGGATCGGCTTTCCGTCTTCGTATTCCACGGTAACCTGCGTTTTTCCGTCGGGACGGAGATAGGGGAGCGTGCCGTTCTTTCTTACAGCAGTCAGTTGGATGGCAAGCTTATGTGCGGTCGAGATGGGGTAGGGCATAAGCTCCGGCGTCTCGTTGCAGGCGTATCCAAACATAAGTCCCTGGTCGCCGGCACCGATGTCGAACGGATCGGTATCGCCGTTCTTAGCTTCGAGAGATTTGTCAACGCCGAGAGCGATGTCTGCGGACTGCTCGTGAATGGAGTTGAGGACAGCGCACGTATCGCAGTCAAAGCCGTATTTTGCGCGGTCGTAGCCGATTTCGCGGACGGTCTCGCGTACGATGCTTTGGATATCGACGTATCCGGCGGTCGTGATCTCGCCGAGAACCATCACGAGCCCCGTCGTGCACGTAGTCTCACACGCAACGCGGGACATTGGGTCCTGACGAAGCATTTCGTCAAGAATCGCGTCGGAGATCTGATCGCAGATCTTGTCGGGATGTCCCTCGGTTACGGATTCGGAAGTGAAAAACTGTCTCATAGTGTTCCTTTCTCTGACGGATAAAAAATTGCCCCGGACAGAGTCCGAGGCAAACCAGCCGTTTGCTTATCGACTCTTATCTATCGGGAATTAGCACCTTGCCGACTTTTATCGGTAGGTTGCCGGGCTTCATGGGGCCTGTCCCTCCGCCACTCTTGATAAGATTCAATTTTAACATAGTAGAGTATAGCACATCTTCGCGTAAATTGCAATAGGAAGTAGAAAAAAAGACGAAAAAACAGAGGCGACGATTTCATCGTCGCCTCGACTTTTACGCCAAGAAGGATAAAAAGGACAAAAAACCGTAGGAGATTCCGCTCATAATAAACGCTGCGATGATGACACCTGCGAAAATCGAGGGGAGGGAATACTTCATACGCATATTGAGAAGCGCGGCGGCAAGAGCGCCCGTCCACGCACCTGTTCCGGGAAGCGGAATACCGACGAAAAGCATAAGACCGAACGAGGCGTATTTCATCACCTTCACCGTGTTCTTTTTTCCTTTTTCCTCTACCCACAGTGCAATTTTTGAAAAGACTTTTGTTGTTTTCATCCAAGCGAGAATATGGCGGATGAAAAGGAGAATAAACGGCACGGGAACCATGTTTCCAATAACGCTGACTGTGAAATTGGCGAGCCATGGAAGCCCCAACGCCGCACCGATCGGGATCGCGCCGCGCAGCTCTATGAGAGGTACCATGGAACAGAAAAAGACGTATAAGTAATGCTCAATTTGCTCTAACATAGCCGTTATTCCTTATTCCTTATGTAGATTGTGGGCGTATGTATTTTACCATATTTCAGAGGCGATTGCAAGGGGAATGCGTCAGATGTGGAGGATTTTCGATACGCGCTTATACAGTAAGAGATTGATAACCGAGCACAGAACGCCTTTTATGACGTTAAATGGAGCAACTGCGAAAACGACGAGCGTTTTTAGATCGGTTACAAGCGGATTTACCGCGGTGCCCATGCCAATAATTGAATCGATGGGCATATCGTAAAGTTTTGAGAAGGCGGGGATCAGGAAAAAATAGTTGAAAAGACCGCCGATGGCCGCGAGAGAAAGCGTGCCAACGATGAGCGAGATAATCGCACCTTTCCTGTTTTTGACGAATTTATAAATCAGCGAAGCGGGTACTACGAACGCACATCCTGTGATGAAATTGGCCAACTCGCCGACATAGGCGGTAGTGGTGCCGTTCAGAAGGATATTGATGAGATTTTTGAGAAACTCTATGACGGCGGCTGCAACGGGGCCCATGGCGAATCCGCCCATAAGGATAACCGCTTCGGAAAGATCAAGTTTGTAGAATCCCGGGGCGAACCAGAGCGGAAATTCGAAGAGCATAATGATGGAAGAAATCGCGGCGAGAACCGCCATTTTTGTAATATCGTGAATGGTTTTTCTGGATTTGGTGAGGTTGTTTTTTTGTGTTGACATAATAATTCTCCTTCGTAAATACACAAGGAGAAGATAAACCCCCGAGTGACGAATCGACTCGGGGGAACTAACTCGATGGGCGCTGTGTGCGCCGTTATACGGTTTAGTATATCTTCTCTCATCCGGACTTTAACCGTCGGTGCAGGAATTACACCTGCTCAGCGCCCGTGGGCGTTCGTGGACTGTACCACCGGTATGGATTTTCACCATTCCCCGAAGATTTGTTCAGCTTTAAAAGAGCACCGACGCGGTCGCGCCGGTGCTCTCGGTAAATCGGTTTTATCCGACGGGCAGAGTAGAATTACTCAGCGATCTCAGATACAACGCCGGAACCAACCGTACGGCCACCCTCACGGATAGCGAAACGGAGACCCTTCTCAATAGCGATAGGAGTAATGAGCTCAACATTCATTATAACGTTATCGCCGGGGCGGCACATATCAACGCCTTCGGGAAGAGAGATGGTACCGGTAACGTCGGTCGTTCTGAAGTAGAACTGCGGACGGTAGCCGGAGAAGAACGGCTTCTGACGACCGCCCTCTTTCTCGTGCAGAACGTAAACCTGACCGGAGAACTTGGTGTAGGGGTTGATGGAGCCGGGCTTGCAGAGAACCTGACCGCGCTCGATCTCGTTCTTCTGGATACCACGGAGGAGCAGACCTACGTTGTCGCCTGCCTCAGCGTAGTCAAGCAGCTTACGGAACATTTCGATACCGGTGATAACGGTGGTCTTCTTCTCGTCAGCCAGACCAACGATTTCTACGTTGTCAGACATACGAACCTGTCCACGCTCAACACGACCGGTAGCAACAGTACCACGACCGGTGATGGAGAATACGTCCTCGACGGGCATCAGGAAGGGCAGATCAGCCTTTCTGTCCGGAGTCGGGATGTAGCTGTCAACAGCAGCCATGAGCTCCATGATAGGTGCGTAAACCGCATCGGAGTTATCGGTAACAGCGCTCTCGAGAGCTTCACGAGCGGAGCCGCGGATGATCGGAATATCATCACCCGGGAAGTCGTACTCGGAGAGAAGATCACGGATCTCCATCTCAACGAGGTCGCACAGCTCAGCGTCGTCAACGAGGTCGCACTTGTTCATGAATACAACGAGTGCAGGAACGCCTACCTGACGAGCAAGCAGGATGTGCTCACGGGTCTGAGCCATCGGGCCGTCGGTTGCAGCAACTACGAGGATAGCGCCGTCCATCTGAGCAGCACCGGTGATCA
>JAFVVP010000008.1 GCA_017502135.1 Clostridia bacterium
CCGTCCCCGCGATTTTCACACGCACCTGCACGCGCTGGGTGCGCTCCGCCATCGCGAACGATTCCTTTTGCGTCAGGGGAAACAGAAACGCGCCATCCGCTTCGCTGTACGTAATCTCGCCGTCGGCGAGCGTTTTTCTCATGTCGCCAATCACGATCTCCACGTCATCAACGGACGCATCGGTGAGAAGGTTTCCGTCCTTGTCCGTGATCTCAAACGGGATCCCGTACTGATCTCCCTGCATTACGGATAGTGTATTGTTCATTCTATCGTCTCCTTATATAACTTCATCAATCGAGCCGAGATCTTCCCACGATACGCCGAATGTTCCCGGGGCCCACACGTTTCCATCCTGTCCGGAGCGCCACACATGACCGTCGTGAGTACAGCAATCCCCCTTAGCAAACGGCGAGGTGCTGATAGATACAAACGGCAAGGCTTTTTGTGGATCAGTGGACCACACGAAACGCCACTGCGCCGAAAGTTCTTCCGGCTCACCGGTATGAACAGACGAATCATAATTCTGGATCAAGCGCACAACACGGCCAGCGGTAGACTTGCACACGAAGCCGTCCGTCTGTCCCGCCTTCCGGGTCAGCATGTTTTTCGTCTTCACAGCGTCGGCAAAGCGAGGAATGTACTCCCTCTCCGCGTTCAGCTGCGTCCCGTTCATCTCTGCCGATCTGGTTTGCACACCGACGGCGATAATTTGTCCCATACGGCGGAGTGTTTCAAGAATCAACTCTTTTTCTGTCATATACCGTTCACTCCTTCCAGGATAGCCTCCGCCATTTTGCTGTACAATTCCTCGGTTTTGTTCGGTTTTTTGAAGATCAAGTCATCCGCCATCTCAACGCAGTCATACTGCGGAAAAATGGCCGCGGCGTGTTCTACCGTATCGCATACGATAACATTGACCACGGTGTCATTTTTTAAAAGTGCGATTTTCATTTTTGCTCTCCTCCTCGCTGTTCCACGCGTCCGTAAATGATCACGAGGCCGTCGCCTCCGGCGCCGCTGTAGTAACTCGTTCCTAAAGTGACCGGATTCCCTCTGCAAGAACCACCGCCGGCGCCGATACCACCTGCACCGCCGTCCCCTTTCTCGCCCGAAGAGGGGGTAGCGCCACCTTTACCAAAAAAGGAGTCCCCGCCCTTAAGGAGGGTGCCCACCTCCGAACGAAAACCGGAGAATTCCGCGGGCTCGGGTTCGATAGTTTCATCATATCCGCCATTATAAACGCCTCCCGGGCCGCCCGGCGCATAGTACGGGCCGAACTGCGTCTCTCCGCCATCCTTGCCTTCTTTGGGTTCATCTGCCATGGTACCATCGGGACCCACGTACACAGGCGCTCCCCCTGCCCCTACAATCACGTCGAAGGTCTTGGCGGGGAGCGGAACATTCGACACGACGTTCAGCGCTCCGGCACTACCGCCATAGTGCAAAGAAGTATTGCCGCCGCTGCCGCCTGCGCCCTGCAGCACGATGGTGTACAAACCGTCTGCGGTTGGGTAGTCAGACGGGTCGAACGTGCCGGACGATGTAAACCGGACGAGTTCCACCAGTTCCTTGACCCCCAGCAGGTCGCGCAGATCCGGCAAGTACTCAGTGGAGATTTTTCCCTCCTCGTCAAGATCTGCTTTATTGTTCCACGCCTCTCGCTCTTCGGCGGTTATATGAATAACCTCATCTTCGCTGTGTTCTTCAAACTCTTCACGCGATACGGATGTCGCCGCGGGAATGACAGCGGTTACGCTTTGAACGTTGGAAACGGTTACAACAAGTGTAATTTCCCTCTCCAAAGGGGAGTGTTCAGCGGTCTCTATGAGTTCTGCGTTTTCTCCGTCGTTTCCGTACAAATAGACGATCTCCCCCAAATCGGGATCCTTCGCAAAAAGCGCCATCTCTCGAAGGTAATACGGCACCTTATTGTCGTTTGTCAAGAGAAACTTTACATAGGTTTTATCGCCTGTTCTCCGTATAGATGTAATATCACGAACGCTTTCCTCCTGGATGACATCCGTGATGGTGTCCGGATCCGCCTCTCCCAGCATACCCGATCCGATTTTTACACGCGTAAAGCACATCTCTGCGCCGGACTGGCATTTCGAAAGCAGCGCTCGTGCGGCCTCCGTTGGCTTTAATTCTGCCGAAAACATCAGTTGCTTGCCTCCATTATGATTTTATCGTGAATCGCGATCGCGCCGCCCATATACACCGTACCGGTGCAGTTTTCGTCGACAACGATACGCGTTAAGTGCGATCGCACGTTTTTTACGGCATTGATCGCCGAGAGAAAGCGTTTTCGTTCTTCCCCCGCGGCTTTGGCGTTAGCGGTGTGCACCTCGAAGGTATACGGTTCCATGTCTTCACGCTGAAACCACTCCACGAGATAGCCGTCTCCGAATACGATCTGTATGAGTTTCTCCACCGCCGCAGGTGTTCCTTTGATCCGATGCCATTCGTTGTGATTTTTCACAAGATTTCTGCGCGTCTCCAACGGGAGCGATGCGTCATAGAAATCCACGTGATAGTGATACGCCAGCGCATCCACGATCTCGGACGGCTGCTTGTCTATATTTGGCAGAAGAATGACCCTCTCGGTGAGCTCCGCCAGTCGTCGAAACTGACCGCTCATCGCTTGAAGCAGTGAAGCACATTCGGAATCCTCGGTGAGATTCGGCGGGGCGACGTCAAGAAGAGATATGTCTTTTATATCAGCCATTGGTTACCCCTCCGAACCTCACTGTCTTTTGCACATTTCTGGCGATCTGTACCGGTTTGAGCGCCTGCGCGTCCTCATCGTACTCGCCGCGCGTCAGTTCCGTATACACCGGCGCCGTCACCGACACCCGCGAGGCGCCGGCGTTTTTCATCCGACACACCAACTCGGAGGGATCTATGCCCCGTCCGATACGGCTTCTCTGCCATAGGATGTATTCCTCCACCGCATTCTCCACGCGAGCGCGGATATCCGCCTCCAAGGCGGCATCTTCGGCGCGTATGTAATACGTCGCATCCACCTCATAATCGATCCCGTCCGGCGATTGAACCAGCACATTGTCCGTCATGGGGCGTTTTGTTTTCTGAGACATATGTGCCTTCGCGCCTGCAAGGTATTCCTCGGACGGCACGTACCCGTCCTTCATAACAATATAATTTGCTACCACGCCCGGCGAAGGAGACACCGTGCACGCGTCCGCGATGTTCGCGTCATAGGCCTTCAAAAGATGTATGTATGCGCCCTCCGGCCCTGCTGTCGAAAACGATTCCGGTGCTGTTCGAATGCGTTCGCGAAGATCCGCGTCAGACTCAGAATCCGCACCGCCGGAAGACGTGTCGACATTTTCAAGCGACGCGAAAAAGCGAATTTTCGAGGTGTCCACGAGCGTTTTGATTGCACCTGCGGTATATCCGTTCCCGATCGAGCCCGGCGTCTGACAGATGCAGCGTACCGTCGCCTCCGTGGCGCTCACGGGAGCGATCACGTCCGTTTCCGTCGCCCAATATATCCCGTCCCCTGCCGTTACTCTTGTTCCTTTTGAAATTGTCTGCGGTGCCGCGAGCGCAGTCGAGAAATATATCTTGACAGTCGTGTACGCCGGCACTGCGTCCTTGCGCGGATCGGTAACGCCATACGCTAACTCATCCAAGTACTTCCCTTCCGAATGCTGCACCAGATTCATTTTCGCCGCGTGATCGACAAGCGCCTCTATGTGCGTGACAGCAAAGGCTGCGGTGGCAATCATGAGCCGTGCCGTATCTGCCGGACGGAGAACGATGCTCTCCCCCGTCGCTTCCTTGAAAACTTTTTCGTATTCTGCGGACATCTCCGCGATTATCTTTTCCGAATCGGCTTCGGCAAAAAGTACTTCAGGCATTTTCCGCTACCTCCACTGTCAGTGATACGCGCCCCTCAGCGCAGTTTTCGTAATTCGGCGTTACGGACACGACGCGCACGGATGGCTCCCACTTTTCGCACGCTTCAGCCATTGCCGCCGCGAGGATATTTACCGCCGCTTGGATAGGCATGTCCAAAGGCTCGCTCGGGATACCGAAATCCCGCATGTGCGGGACGCTTCCCTTCGGCGTAGAAAAGAGATTCGTGAGCCGCACCCGCTGATTCACGCCCAAGCGAGAGCCGCTTTTTACCTGCACCTGTATCATGCGTAGCCCTCCATTGTTACGGTAATATCTGCAGACAGCGTTCTTCCGTCCGCGATCGTTTTAAGCTGCACAAATGCCGCTTTCGTCACGCTCCAGCGGTGCTGTCCGATCACCCTGCCGCCGATCACGAGGTAACCCGTGCTCCCCCTCTGCGCCGCTTGCATCCATCTATCCGCTTCTCTGTCCGGCGATACACCGGATACCGCGGACAGATGGATCAAAAACGAGAGCGTCGGAGTGTTCTCTCCCAAGAACTCCCGTCTCGGACATGCACCTATAATCTCGTGACTCTGCCAGCGGGAAGAATTCGCCCGCTGCAATCCTTGGTACGTCAGAACTCGTTCATCCGAAGTCTCAAAAATGAGATCCCCGTCAAAAGCACCTAATACCATGTCTTACTCCTGTATCATTCCGATATACACTCCGTGTCCGCTTCGATCCAGTAATACCGCAAGGGCGCGGCATCCGATGATGGGAACGCCCGGATTTCCCTCCTCGATATACGTTCCGATGCCGCCGCATTCACAGGCGTCCGGCAATTTGACCGGCGTTTCCGTTTTGCCCAGGCTTTGGTTCGTGATCTCGGTATTATCAGCCAGCCCCTTCAGCATCAAAAGCGGCAAAGATCGGTTTTTCGTATCGTCCCAGATCAGGGTAACTCTTTTTTTCTCCCGATCGTAGTTGTCGATTATTCCCGTTCTCGCGATCATCCGATCACCACCTTATGCAAAGATAGTGACATGGTACCCGCCGGCAAGGATATGGACAGTTTGTCCACGATCCAGTGACCGTCCCATGATCCGAAATCCTGAAGCGTTACAGCGCACCCCTCGGTTACTCCGAGACGGATGGGCATTGTAATGTTCGCAGTGTATTCTTTCATTTTTTCTTTTTTGAGTTTTCGCTCCGCTAAAACCGGGTCCTCGGTAATCTCCGAGGCTTCGACTGTGAGCGTTTTGCCGTACTTCTCCTGTGCCTCTTCTTCCGTCAGCCCTTGATACTTCGCGGTGTCTTCCATCATGTGGTATTCACCGGTATCGGCATCCACGGTCGTGATAGCCGCGTCCGTATACCCTGTATCGAGGTATGTGTGTCGGAGTTGGTAGCGCGTAACGTCTCCGCTTTCGCGGATCGTCGTTACCGGTGGCTGTTCCTCCATCTCGAACGGATCGAGGATGACGATTCTTCCGTCGGCCGCCTTGATGTAAAGCGTGTAGTCTGAACAGATCTTCGCAAGGAAGGAGAGGTCTGCAGTCTTGCTCTGCTCCACGGTAAGGCGCGGATTGTACCGGCTTACGAAATATACTTCCAGCCCGTTTTCCCGACCGATCTGCGCCGCAATCTCGCTGACAGCGGCATCCGTCCAAGTACGCGACCGTTCCTCGCTCACGAAACTTGTGTTACACGCCACGGAGATGGCAGACAGTTTTTGTATGTGCGGCGGCCAACTGTACGATGGCTCGTCTAAGATGTAACTGCCGCACTGAATAACGTGGCTGTCTCCGTCCCTCTCCCAGTCTTTCAGAAGGATAGCGGCGGTGAGCTTGTCGCCGGCTTTCGGCATCCACTGCGTCAGCCATTTTTTATGGGGATCTGCAATAGAAACGTCGATCACGTCAGCTTCATCAGAGGAGGCGGCGGTGTATGAGAAGCCTCCTACATCTTCTTCGATATCTTCCGTGATATCCACTCCGTTATAGAGCAGTCGAAGCGTGGCGCTTCTCATACGGAATCCCTCCTCCACGGTGCTTTGGTTGTTGTGTCCGACGAGGGATGATCAGGAATGCAGAGAGTGATTCCTTTCGGGAATATGGCGACATGGATGTATTTGCTGTTCGCACGCATCAAAAGCGGCGCGTGCTTGCTTGAGCCCATCGTTTCAAAGGCGATCTTGTCCCAAACGTCGCCGGTCTTTGTTATGTATGTTTGCACATTCTCTCCTTTATTTTGCCAGCTGAGGCGTGAACCGTGTCCGATTGTTTTGGTGCTGTGCTTCTGCAATCGCTTCGCGGACGCGTTCGCCAACCGTTCGGCCAATCGCGTTAGCATCATCGCCCGGCTGGGTGGTTACGCTTACGACGATATCGCCGGTGATAACGTTTCCCTGCGACCAGCGACTTATTGCTCCGCCCAAGTCCTTCCGGACGTAGCCGTATATCGATGAATCCACAAAGAAGCTATTCAGAAAATCATTCGTTTGCTTCCAGCCTCTTCGTATCGCGCTTAACATATTATCCTCTCCGAGTATTGCGGCTTCTGTTTTTACGTACCATTCTTTTGCACCGACCTTTCCTTCTGTCAGTTCCGTCAACGCGTTTGTCGTTCCCGTTATTGAGTTCGCAGTAGATGTCGCCAAATCCGCGGTTACGCCCAAAACGCCTTGGCCGCCGGTTAGCGCTCTTACAAATTGCTCAACCGACGCAGCAAGGTCTACGCCAGCTTTTGCAGCTTCGCCCAAGCTTTTGGCCAGCGGCGGAAGGTCCTCCGTTATAAATTTCTCTATCTTCGGAAGATATTCTTCAGTTACGTTGCTTGTCACTTCAGCCCATGCTTCCACCGTATCGGAATCCACCAGTTCGGACATTTTCTCGCTGACACCGCCCATGAAGGAGAGAAACTTTGCATACGCACCGTCTTCCAGGGCGTTTGCTTCGTTATCCACGCCGATGATCTTTCGAAGAATTGCTTCCTTGCTGTCCTCCATGTTGGACTTGATGCCCGCCCATATTTTGGACTGCCGTTCCATGCCGCCTTCGAACTTTTCTTCGATGAGCCGCAAAAGAGTGTTGTTATACAGTTCTGCGTTGGCGATTGCCCCGGAGGCGTTGACGGCAGCCTGTCCGTACCATTCCTGCGATTTTTCCTTGATGAGTTTCTTCGTAATAGCGAAGTTGTTCTCCATCAGTTCCATCTCGCCGAGCGTGGCTTTATATACGGCTTCGACTGCGGTGGGAAGATCCTTGTTCATCGCCGACGCCATGTTGCCGATGTTCTCCATCATCGTCTGCGATTTGAAACCGTAGGCTTCGAGGCGTGTTACTGCATCCACGATGTCGCCCGTGCTAAACGGTGTGTGCGCGGCGAAATCCGTCGCCCACGCCATCATCTCGCCGGCACGTTTTTCGTCTTTCAGAACGGTGTTCAGCGTGGCGCGGTACGTTTCCATTTCAGACGCGGCATCGATGGCAGAGCCGGCGACGTTTTTCAGTTTATTTATTAAAAAAGTGCCGCCCGCTACAATCAGAGAGCCACCGATGAAATTCTTCAGTCCGCTCACCGTTTTGTTCATTTTAGCGAAACTGCCTTCCAGCCCGTCCATTTCTTTTTTCGTCTGCCCAACAGTTCTTCCCAGAGACTGATCTATCCTGCCGCCGATCTCTATGGCGATCTCATATACTGATTTCTTTTTATCCAGCGCCAAGCATCATGCCTCCTTTGCCTGTTCGTCGTGTATTTTGAGAAGTTCCCCAATCTCGGACAGCGGCGTGCGGTAGAGCCAGCCGAGGGAAGTAAAGAAATCCCTCGCCAGCACTACAAGATTACGCCGAAGAATGCCCGGATCGATTACTGGAAAAAAACCATGGCGGCATATTTCACCCGCGCTGCATCCTTTACGGGCAGGCCTTCCATAAACTCAATCGGCAGTTTTGCCGCCGCTGCTGCCAAATGGAGAAGATAAGGCGCGGAATTTTCCGCCACCCCGAAGCCTCCACCCGTTTTTCTACGCGCATATGCTTCAGCGGCAAAGACATCTTCTGCCGTCAAGTTCTCCATCTCTGTAAGTTCGATCTCCGTATACTCTTTTTTCTCAAAGGTATACGGCTTTTCAAAAACCACTTTCATGTTTCTTCCCTCCCGTCAGATGTTGTTCCGGATTTCGGCGAGCATATCCTCTCCGAATACACGGAACACATAATTCGCTTTGTCCAGAACGATAACTTCCTCACCGCCCATATAGATCTCCAAGCGAAGCACTTCAACGCTTACGCCGGCGCTGCTCTTCTTCGCCTTGCCGACCGAGCCGGGATTTAAAGCGGTAGGAACGCCGCTTACCACCACGCGCATTTTTTCGTGCTTCACCGTGCCGGTGGAGACGTCTCGCATCTGGACCGATCCGCGTAAAGTGAGATTCACGTTTCTCTTTGCATAAATTTTTGCGGCAGAGATGTTCATCACTTCAAACGGGATGTCTATCTTTATTGCCGAGAAATGCCCGGGCACGGTGGTGTTATACTCGCCGGCGATCCCCGCACCTGTGATCGTCTCCGTCATGGCTTCCAGCGCGGGAAGAGTTACCTCTCCGCTCACGCCGATGAGTTTCGCACCGTTCTCGTAAACATTGAAGTCCGTGATGACTTCCGGAATCATGTTAATGGCTGTGGTCATCTTCATACACCTCCGAGCGCTTTCTTGACGAGCTCCGCGTCGATCTCGATCACGTTCTCGATCTCGCGGGCGGGCGGCCAGAATCCGAGTTTCTGACGGAATTTCAGTTTTCCGGCCATGATATTCCCGATCGGGTTATCCGCATCAAGGAACTGAATGCGTCCGCCGGCTACCGCACCGATATTTTTGAGACCGTCGATCCGCTTGTTTTCGTTGTCGACCAGGCTCTCGATCAGCCGTGTATTCGAAGGGTTGTCCACCTTCGAAAAATAGTTCACAACGAAGGTATTCTTATGCCAGTTCACCATACGGCGAATAGCGATAAAGATATCCTTCGGATCTGCAGACGCATTCACAGCGCTCGTGTACGTGCCCCACGCCTTCCATACGTCCAAACGCACCGCGGTATAGACGCCTGCGCTCTCCACGGCGTTCGCCTGCTTGTAGTTAAGCGTGATTTCCTCGCCTTCCTCGGTGCACAGCCCGTCCAAAGGAAGAGGACGGTTCGACGGCGAAGCGTACGGAATATTTCCGTAATCTGCATCCGTAGAAGCGCACATACCGGCGAAGATGACGGAACGGTGCACCACGTGCGACGCATCCAACGGTGCGCACGGCCAGCAAGGCACAACGTATGTATTGGCGCGTGCCTTGGTCGCTTCGACAATCGCGGAATATTTCTTCTCATTCACACCAACGTCGCAAGCGGCAACAGCGGAGAATACCGTATCAAACTCCTTGGCTTTTGCGGCGAGTACGTCCGATACCGTGTCCTCGTGACTGTATCCCGGTGCGATCAGCGTTGCCGGAATGACGCCGCAGATGTGGTAAACGTCATCCACCAGTTCAACACCGGTGCTTTCGCCCGTTTCGGCGTCGTAGCCGCCCACAATATCCTGGGCAGTCACTTTATTCGGAACAAGTTTTTCATACTCGACCTTCACGGATGCGTCAATCGTCACGCCAATGGGTGTAATGGCCGCATAGCCGTTTTCATCATGACGGACCGTGTAATCTTTTCCGGCAGCGTATTCGCCGAGTTTCAGGGTATCAAGCAGAATGCCCGAATCCTTCACAAGCGGCTTTTCGGGATCCGTAAGGTCCAATGTGCCGGCTGCTACCTTTTCCTTGTGCTTTTTCACATCCAGCACGTTGATGAACACCACCGGAGATACACCGAACACGCGGAAAAGCACGTACATCGCCTCGCACAGCGTGTAGGATTTCCAGTCATCGGAATACCCGAGTTTCTCCACCGCCTCTTCGTAGGAGTAGGCAATCACCGGCTTGCCGGTGCCCCTCTCAGTGCCCATATGGACCGGCGCTGTGCCGATAACACACGGGATCGCACTGTCAACCTGTTTGGTCGCCACGACGTTGGTGGCAGCCTCCTTCACGGTAATACCGTGCATAGTATCACTCCTTTTCTTTTCGGCTTTGCCGAATCAGATGTCATATTCCGCCCGTGTCGCAAGGCGGTCGTACGCGGTAAGCGTTACCGCGCCGTGGTAATACGGGTGTGTGTCCTCTTCATCCACTACCCAATTCACTTTTGTGTCGATCCGGCAGCGTTCCGTGCACGGATTCTCCTGCACCGCGTTTATAATGCGGTCGATCAGATCGCACACGTCCCTCTCCCCTTGCATATCTTCGCCCGGGGCGTGTATGCCGATCACAGCGATTATGGTGATGCTGTTTTCCGCGGCATCTATTTCATCCGTCTCCACAGAGCCCGAGGGAGCGCGAAGAAGGATATACGGGTAAATGTTCTGGGCATACTCTTCCTCCGTTTCCTCAAGCATCGGTGGCCGGAGATCGTTCAGAAAGACCGCCGGCGCATGCCGCTGTACGAACATTCCCTCGAAATCTCTGCCGCCTGATATAAAGCCGTTCACATACGGCTCGAGCATGGCTTTTACTTCGTCAAGTGTCCCTTGGATACTCACGGCGCCGCCTCCTTTGCTTCTCTCTTCCGTTTTGCGGTGTCGATATTTTCACGCACCGCGCGGATATACGCTTTCTGCATATCCTCAATTCCTGTCCTTTTCGGATCCGGATTTTTCAATGTTTTCCTTGACATCTCCGAAAGCGACAGTGAGATCAACTCCTGAATCTTCTGCTTTTTAACAATGCCGGTATCGGTCTGCGTCTGTTCGTATTCCGCTGTCCGACGGAACAACCCGACATGCCCGCTTTTCATCCGCGCGATGAATATCCCTTTCATCTCTTTTTCGCTTCCGTCCCTTTTCGGGTGCGAAACTACGATCCTTCGTTTTACGATCCTTTTTCCGGCTTGCTTCGGTACACCTTTCGGCTTTCTTTCAAAGCGCTCAAGGCCCAGACGGTTTGATTCCACCCGAAGGACATATCCATACAGATTCGACGCCCTCTTCGCAGATATCTTCGCTCGCTTTTTCAGTTCGGACGGTTTCGCTGTGTACTCCGCACCCGCACTTTCGTACAGATACGGCTTCACAACCTGGATAGCGGCTTTTCTGGCGGCGGCACGAATTGCTTTTACAGGTTCCCCTGTTTCGGATGCGATTTCATCCATCGCGGCTTTGAGCTCATCAACACCGTAAATCTCCAAAGACTCAAGATTCTTTCCCGTTACCGCCGCACCTCCCCGAGCAGAATCACGTACATGCCCTCTTCAAGGGAGCATTCCATCACCCGGTACCGGCGTTCTTCGTAGGTAACGCCCGCGCCGACCACCGGCATCCCGCTGAGATCTGTCTCGCTTATATACAGCATCTTCGATGCCTGCCTAAGGTCGTCCCGCTTTGCCTTCAAGTCGTCCAGTTTGTCCCGATCCTCGATCACGGTAACGGTTTGCCCGTTCCATTGTCTGGGACGGGCAAAGTCGTTCGTGTTCAAGAATATATCGCGGACATCTCGCTCGATTTGTTCCGCAAGGCTCATCCGATGATCACATCCACGGTATTGCCGCCGGGTGCCATATCTGCCGCCGCGATACCCGCGACGATTTCGCCCTCGGTGGCGGACACCGTACCGGCATCCGCATCATAGTAAAGCGTCGTACCTGCGGTGATAGCGGTACCGGTCTTTGCGGGAAGGGTAAAGCGTCCCTTTACGTATACCGGTACAACCGTACCCACTTCGGCGTTGTTGTACGCCACGCCGCACGTGCCACCCAGGACGACCACGTCGCCGCGGGTGATCTTGTCAGGCGCGGTGTAATCAATCAGTTTGCCTTCGTTCACATACATTGCTTTCATGTGTGTTTCTCCTCCTTATCAGCCGGGGTTCTTGACGAATGCGCGAGGATCTACCGTGTCCACGCCTACGTCGCCGTAGATACGCCACTCCACACCCAGACGATCCCAAGCAGGGCGGCTCTCGAGATGCGGCTCCTTCTTGCCGTTCAGGTAAGACACGCGGATGCCCTCTACATCGCGAGGATCTGCAGCGAGATAATAAGCCTTCGCGCTGTATGTATCGAGTTCTGCGTCGATGACCGCATCCAAGGAGTTGCGGAACACGTTCATAGTGCCGCTGTTCGGTGCGGCAGGGTTTGCCGTAGAACCGATGAGTTCGAGAGCTGCCACTTCCAACTCTGCCGGAACGATCAGCTTTTTACCCTCGATGTTCAGCGTCTCTTTGCCGCGAAGGTTCTTCTGCTTACGCATAAGCGCACGCATATCGCCGACGCTTGCCACGCTGATAGCGCCCTCTGCGGACAGATTGCCCTTCTCGGCGCTGTACTGAATGGAGGTCAGCGCCTTGTAAACGAGTTTGTTGATCGCGCGCTTGTAAGCACGCACGTATGCAGCAGGCACACGGGAGAGCGCGGAAAGATCATCGTTGATCATTGCCTCGCGATTAAAGCCCCAGCTGCGTCCGTAGGTAGCCAGCTGCGCGGTAGCTGCTGTATCTTTCATCTCGTCAAACTCAAACTCTGCGCCCGGTTTGATCCGCTTAAGATCACCCGCCTCGGAGATGCTGTAAATCTTTGCTGCCTTGAAGTCGGCAAGGCTCCCCTCGCTCGTGAATGCTTCAAACGTGGTCTGCACGGAAGCATACTCGCGTGCAAGCGATTTCTGCACGGTAGCATCGAGAATCGCCGCGAACGCGGTATCGGGAGACAGTGCCCGCGCAAACGCCTCGCTGTCGTCCATGTACTGCGGATTCTGCACGCCTGCGCGAAGGAGGCACTCATCCGCGATCGCACGAAGGCGCATAGCGCGGAAGTTTCTTGCGGCAGACATGCGCGGCTCATCCAGATGTGCGCCGGTGCGGATAAGGAGCGCATCCGATACTGCATCGCGGAGTCTGTCGCCCTCGTCGTTGGTAACGCGGACTCCCGAGGTCTGATTCTGCTGTGCAAGATTTTCGAGAATGGCCGCGCGCACCCGATCGACGGTCGCGCCGCTCTCAATGTGTTCAGACGCATCCATACCGAACGTACGGCAAAGCGTCGTGATCTCTGCTGCGCGTGCGCGCTCTGCGCTCACGGCGTTGCCTTCGCCGGCCGTAGGCGCTGCTGCCGGCGCGGCAGGCTGTTCTGCCCCTCTCTGGGCAGGATTTGCGTTCTGCGGCACCTGAGGCGCCACAGTGGTGGTGTTTTCATTTTCACCCATGTTCACTTCTCCTTTGTTTTGTGTATTTTCGATCGCTCTGCCGACACCCACGGTATGATCGGCCGGAACGGGTTCGATTGAGATTTCATAGGGTTCCCATTTTACGGCAATATACGTCTCGTCTTCCTCGGCCGTAAAACGTCCGTCTGCGGATTTCTGGCCCTTTTTCGCGAGATACTCCCACTCGATGACACGGTACCCAACGGATACACCGCGGATAAATCCGTCTGCCACCTTTCTCTTTACCTTTTCGGCGAATTCGTCCTCGCTGTCGAATTCAATGTCCGCACGGCAGACGTTATCCGCTTCCAGCCGGACGTCCGTGATTTTAGCGATCGGCATTCTGCCGACGTTGCAGTCGTGTCCGTGTGCGTACAGCACCACGCCGACGGATCTCAGGCGGGTGAAATCCACCGCACCCGGCGCATGGCTCAGAATCTCCGTGCCATACCATCTGCGATACGGTGTTTCCGAAGAGAAGGACATCGTAATCCACGCATTTGTCCCCTCCCCCTCTCCGCGCACTGCGCCGATCTCCATGATGCGGGATGCTGCATCCCCCGCCATAGGCTTCCGCTGATTGTTTAACTCAGGCATTCTTATTTTCCTCTTCTTTCTGCGCCGGAAGCACCGACGCTATAAAATCATTTTCGATTTTCCGCTGACGGATCACATCGCGCCAGTCTTTTCCGCTCTCGGCGCACACCGCCTGCAGCGTTGTCATGTTCGCGTCGATCGCTTTGACGGATGCTGTTATGTCCTTCAGAGGATCGACCCATTCCCAGCCCACGGGCGTCCATGTGTGCGCCGTATACTTTCTGCGGTTTGCGAAGAAATCCGCCGCTTTGATCGGTACCTTTCCTTCCAGAACGGCATATTCGAGCCACGCCTCGTACACGGGTGTACACAGTTCGCAGATCAAGTAATCCTGAAGCACCTTGAACGTTCTCTGATCGTCCAGAAGCGCCTGACGTGCGGACGAATAACTGACGCCGGACATATCTCTTGAAAGGGATTCATAGGACAGCCCGAGCGAAGCCGCAAAAAGTCTCGTCTGGATCTTTACGAACTCCGTCATGTTCGCACCGACGCCATTCTGCGGATTGATCGGCTCCACCTTCTCACCCGGCTGCAATTCCATTACCATGCCAGGCTTTATATTGAGATGCCGATCTTTCTTCGATCCCTCTCCGGAAACGCGGCCGAGTGCCCCGCCGCCCTCCATTTTGGTGATGGCGATACCGAAACAGGCAAGCATGCGTTCTTTCACCGTAACCGCTTCAATGTAACTGTTCAGGTGTGCAATGATCGACATGGCCGACGCAAGCGGCGTGATCTCCCGCACCTGCGAAGGACGGCTTCTGTGCCGAATATAGATCACCCGCTCCGCGGGAAGGCTCTCTTCGCTTCGCCCCACATAGGACGAATCGTATGTATATCCGGACAGATGGTACCGGAGGATGCGCCCGGTCTTGTCCACCTCTATGCCGCCGAACACGCTGTTCCCTGCGGCGGCCACCGCGCTGTCCAGCTCGTCCACTTCCCGGATTTGCAAACGAAATCCGTTTTTTCTGTCGTAGCACTTAACAATAAGCAGACCGCCGTCCACGATGCGGCGGCGGAGAGCCATGCGCTGGATATCCTCAAAGCTGAAACACCCGGTTACGTCACAGCGGTTCTGCCACTCCCACCAAGCCGCTTCAATAGCACGATTCAGTGCTTCTTCTTCCGTTGTGCCGTCTGCGCTCATGACAGAAGGCTGAAGGACGATGCCCGTGGATACCACGTTTCTTTCGAAAGCAGACAACGCGGCATTTATGATGTCCGAATTTCGTTCCAGATCCCGCGCGCGTGCGCGGAGCGTATCGCGAACGCCAAACTGTTCGTTCTCTGCCGCGTCATTCACCGCACGCCATCCGCCGTGCAGGCGATCCTTTACCGCCGCGTCGTAAGCGCGTAGCAGTTCTCTCTTGCCCCTCTCCGGGGTCAGGAGATAGCGAATCTTTTCTCTGATCGTCATTTCATCACCGCCGATCAAATTCGGCGTACAGCACGCCGTTGCATCCACCGGCTTGTTCTCCTGCCGCCATTGCACGCAGTTTTCGCCGTTCCTCGTACAATATGCCAAGACTTGCGCGTTCCACTCTGCGGGAGCCGATGGAGTAACTCTGCGCGCCGCTTTCGATGGCTTCTATCGCCTCTTCGATTCGTTTTAACTGTTCCGTATAAGAGTTCATTTTCTACCTCACCACGTTTCTGTATTTTCTGCCGACCATTCACCGCCTTGAGACCACTCCGTATCCCGTTCTTGCGTCGGCTCTTTTTCCGCATTCCGATCCATCTCTCCGCGCGCCGCCGCGCGTGTGATTGCACGGTATCCTGCGACATCCGCTGCGGCTGCCGCGTACACCTCGCAGTCGAGATAGTGGTTGTCCCCGTGCGAAACTTTCGGTACCCACACGGCTACCTTCTTCCCGTTTCGACGAACGGTTACTTTTTGCTCTGCCGTTACCTGTGAGAGATATTCTTCGCCGCACCCCTCGTACACCTGAAAGCCGCCCGACGCGAGAATCCTTCCGTAGATCGCGTCTTTGTACAGATTGGTATCCACAACGACCAGCTGCATTCCGTTCGCACGGCTTCCCTCTTTGTCCACGCTGCTGATACGGTATCGGCTTAAAATCGGCACGGATGATCCCTTCGAAGGTACCGCCCACTCTCTGTGTACTGCGCAGTATTCGTAAACTTGGTCTGTCTGGTCGCCCGAGTCCACAAAGCACAGATTTACAAGATGCGCGCCGCCTTCCGATCCTGGATACGGTCGGTTCATCGCGTCTGTGATATCGCTCCAATTCTCCACGTAGCCGTTTTCGATAAGGCAGTTTGTTCCGTCCGGAAGAAATGCACGGATCACGAAGTAAAAACCACGTTTCTGCACGTCTACGCCGCCCGTCAAAAGCACCGTACCCGGCGGAACGACACCGCGAGCATAACCGGAGGTCTTCCGCGCAAGAGCCTGCGCATCCATAGATCCCTCGATCTCTTTCCACGGTTCAGCAAGCCATGAGTTGACAAAGTTCATAAGCGATTCCGGATCGTCTTTCGACACCTTGAACTCGTAGGCGATATCTCCGAGCGTCAGCCATGGTGATGCTATGGCGTTGAGCCGAAAACCGGAATGGAGCTTTGAGCCATTTGTACGCGTCGCACGCCACTCACCAGCCTGTACCGCTGCGCGGATCATCCGGTCGTCCATTGCCGCCCCGCAATGCGGGCAGACATACACGGCGGTCTCACGCGCCAAGTTAGCGTTTCCCTTTTCATCTTCCCAACGGATCTGCGGGAATCGGAGTGTTTGGAATGTCCCGCAGTGCCCACACGGCACACAGTACTCATACTGCGTGTCGGCAGCTTCCCAGGACTCCCAAACAGCACCCGTTTCCAGCGTGGGCGTGGAGGTGAGAAGAATCTTTTTGGTGTGCTTAAATGTTTTCGTTCGCTCGATCGCTAATTTTATCGGATTTGCTTCTTTTCCCGCCATCCGCGGGTATTTGTCGGCTTCATCCATAAGCAAGTACCGCATCGGGCGGCCGGCAAGCGATGCCGCTGAATTCGCACCGGAGAGAACGACATACATATCCGTAAACTGTAGTTCCAACTTTTTCGACTGCGGATCGAACTTTTCCTTCAGCGGTTCGCACAGTTCGATCATCGGACGTATTCGATTGTCCGACGTTGTTTCTGCCAGATCAATCGTCGGGTATACCACCATAAGCGGGGCTGGATCCTGATCGATGGCACGTCCCATGGCGTTCAGAATCGTCTCCGTGCCGCCCACCTGCGTCGGCTTCACAAAGGTGATGCGTTCCACGTCCCTGTCGCTCCACGCGTCCATGATCCCTCTGAGGTACGGCGTGCGCGCTGTTCGCCATTTACCCGGCTCTGCGTTGGACTTGGCACCGAGCACGCGGTATTTGTCCGCCCACTCCGATACCGTCAAATCGTCCGACGGACGAAGTGCCGCAAGCGCGTCTGTTATGTAAGCCGGGAAATCCGTATTATTCTCCGTCATATCGAAAATCACCTGCGCTCATCTGTCGAAGAGCATCCTGGATACGATCCGTTACGATCTTATCCAGCGCACGCGCCCTCTCCGACGGGATCTCCGGCGCGATCTCCGCGACCACTTCGCGCCCAACAGCCAGGAGTTCTTTTTTTAAGACACCGCAGAACCGCGTCAGATCCGCTGTGATCTGCGCTGACGGTACCAATTCACCTTTCAGCGACATGACTTTCATCTGCTGCAGTTCGGCAAGTGCTGCTCTGTGCTGTCCCTCGTAATAGATCTTCTGCTGTTGAAGTGATAATTTTTCAAGGTCCGTCGATTCACCGGAGGCGCCGGCGCGAAACCATTTTGCGACATCTTTGAGCGAGTACACGCCGCGGCCCCGCTTCGGGCATCCCGATTTCGTCCACAGATTTACCGTGCGCGTCGTTACGTCGTATATTTTCGCGAGCATTTCCGACGATACCAAAACATCGTCTTCCAACACCTGCACCTTCACGCGGCCCCCTCCCTCTCCGAAATCCTTTTCCGTGTTTTGACAAACTCATCAATGCGAAATAGAGCACAGTCTTTCATTTCGCAACTCCCGTACACGCGCCCATAATGCGCGCCCACACGGCAAATGCGAAATTGCGAAGTAATTTTTTTGCACTCAAAAACAGCAAAATCCCGCGCTCGTTTCCGCCCCGCTCCCGGTACCCCCGTCAGGAGTACCTACGAGCGAAGCACACCTCTCGGTGCGGTGCATACACACCGCACCCGGTGCCCCTCCACTTACATCCGGCAGTGCGCTATGACTACCCTGACCGTATTGTAAATTCAAAAAAGTGCAATTAGGTGCAAAAAAATAAAAAACAAAAAAATTTAACGGAGGCTTTTACACCTCCGTTTTTGTTATTGTTTTTCCAGTTCACGAATCGCGTCCTTTGTGAGATACGATATCGATCGCTCCGACCTTTCCATCGCGACGGCAGTCTTCAGCCGACTCCATCCCTTCACGAAGCGGTAATACAAAACGCTTCTGTGGAGGGGATGCGGCAGCGCCTGGATCGCCGCTTCGATCCTCTCCGCCGACCGTGTCCTCTCCGCGATGATCCGCTCGTATCGTTTCGCCACGCGCAAGGCCGCCTGCCGCTCACCGGGAGAGGATGTGTACTGAGCTTCCCTCTCCGCTTCTGCTTTCCGGCGGTGGATCTCCGCAAGTTCCCTCTTCCCCTCTCGATATCCCCTGAGTTCTTCTTTCGTCACCATGCTTCTACCTCCTGAATCTCCGTGATCTCTATCCCGTGTATCTCCCGCATCCATTTTCGCTTATCTAAGTACGTCCGCGTTCTCGTCGCAGCCGATTTCACATCCTCCACCACGAGCACCCCGTCCCTCTTGTATGAAAAATCCGCCCGATACCGAAGAGCGCGCACCCGCTCCCCGTCCGGCTTGGTGTACGCCTCCACGAGCGTAAACTCCGGCTGTATCTTCAGATCCGTGATCTCACCGGATTTGAGCAGCAGAACAAGCACGTCATAACGGCGTGCTTCTTTCTTGCTGTCAAAATTCAGTTTTCCGCGATCCTCTTTCACCGCGCCGTACTTTCCGCGCCGTCGATCGTCCCGGACGTCCGGCAATTTCGCCCCGCCGCTCTCACGCAGGTATATCTCCCGCGCCCTTCTCGCGGCCGAGTCGGACAGATCATTTATGCTTATCCCCACGCCCTCACCTCCTCTGTGGTTCTAAAATCTTACGCATCTACAAGGATATACACGGCTGCGCTCACGGCAACCGCACTATTCCTCTTGTGATGCATCTTTTTTACTGTAATTTCGTTTTTTCGGTGGTATTATGTATATAAAATGTAAGAATCCAAAAGGCGTTGTTTCCGCTTTCGCCAAAACATATCCCTTCGGTGCGCGCGGAGGATTCTTTTTGCTGTACTCTCTTTTCACTTCCTCCGCCGGCTCTTCCTGCGGTTTTTCATGGTTTCTTGTAGCATAGTAGTGATGGCCGCCCTGTTCGGGTGTCCAATTCTTCCAGTAATATTCGGCCAGTGCCGTATAATCCCGTCCGCGATCCACGCCATCGTATATATTGTGTTCGCGCAGCGGTTCACATTCTTTGATTTTGCCCCACGTCCATTGCTCCAAAATCACATCGCGCGGCACACCGCCAATGATGGCGTGAAAATGAATCTTTCCGCTCTTTTTGTGCTGCCCCATCACGACAATGATCTTGGCATCCGGATATCGGCGGCGAAGGCGGCGCACATAAACGGAACGCATTCTGCGCCCGTCGTCAAATTCATAAATTTCATAATCCGAATTAAAAGTAAAGGTGCACTTAAAGGAGGACGGGTCGTGATTTGCGTTCACGAGGCGAATGAACTTCCGGAGGGCAACTCTATCCTTAAACGCTATATATTCCTCTGCAGTAGAAAACCGCACACGCTTTTTGTATGTGCGCGGATCTGCAAAATCCGGTATGTTATACACCAGCTGCTCGCATACCGTGCCCGAAAAAATGCGTTTTTTAACCCGTTTCATACGTCCTCCACGTTGGAATCCCGCCGCCCTTTTCGCGACGGCGTCACCCTTCTCTTTATGCTCCAAATCCGCGCGGACTTTTTCATCCGCGCGGATTCTCTGTATTTTTAGTCACTCCCATGCGCCGCATGAAGCGCCGCTTCGAAAAACTCATCTGTATCAAAACTGCCTGTCGGCTTTTCGTCCGCCGGCTTGTGATCGTCGTAGGTACCGCCCATCACCTTCGCAAAGTTTTGCGGATTCATGAGCCAGTCGAAGTTCGCACGCCACTTCCGATCGTTGTAACCTCGGAGGAAAGAGGACGCTTGCACGTGGGCAAACAGCTCGGCAAACGTGCCGAAGATCTGTCCCGGCGCCTCCTCCTCCACTTGTTGCAGACGTGCGCGGAGAGCGCTTTCCCGCGCCGCCGTAATCGCCGTTACCTTCGGGAGATCGGGGCACATCTCGTGATACATCCCCACGATCTGCGTAAATACGGAGATCTCCTCCGGCTTTGCGCCCGCCTTTTTCTTCTCCGGCGCAAGCTTCACGCGGAGGCGGGGCTGCTCTCCGATGATCTTCAGAACCGCTTCGCGGTATTCAGCCTGCGTCGCTACCTTTCCGTTTACGAACAATACGAACGACTGCAGGATCTCCGAGATCCTCCCCGCGTCGATCAGTTCCATTTCTCTTGCCATAATGCACACTTACCTTCCACCGCATCCGCGATTTTTAACCACAATTCTTCCGACACTATAAGTGCGTTGCCTGCGCCGATGATCGGTCTCTTATCACGCAGCAGTCCGCGCATTTCGGCGGCAATCTTCAACTGCGCCGACATGTCCTTGTTCTGCCTGCAATCTTCAAGGCCTGCCAAATAATCCAAAGTAACCCCGAAAAATTTTGCAAATTCCATCGCAATATCGAGGCCAGGCTCACGTTCGCCGTTCTCATAGTACCCGATACTTGCAGCGGATACACTCGTTTTTTCGCTAAGTTTCTTTTGAGAAAGCCCCGCTTCCTCCCGTAATTCCCGCAACCTTTTTGAAAAGATTCCCATGTTCTTTCCCTCCTTGCAAACAGTGACAATTTGTCACCGTTTCATACCGTTTCATTTTGTAACGGGTTCCCAGTCATTTCTTTTACAAGGTTGTCGATTCCAAACGTAACATCGTCAGAAAAGTTTATAATTGCATCTTTTTCTTCGTCTTCTAAATCGTTATTACCAAAAATGTGTTTGTTATAAACTTCGGTTATCATTTTGAACCCCCTCTCCGCAAACTCTTTGATTGCTTCGGCTCTGACGGTTGCAATCTCGGCGATGTACAAGGCTTTTGCTTCTTTCAATTCTTCGTGAACATTAGCGATCAACTTTCGGTACTTTTCAAGATCCACTTTTGATGATACAAGTTCGTCATAATAGGCTTGCTTTTGAGTGAGAAGCGTTTGCATTAAATCCTCTTTTTTGAAAAACGCTTCTTGTAGTTTCTTAATATCTGCTTTTTGGTTGTGATATTGAGAAAGAATATCGTTTATAGCATTCGCCACAATGCCCCGCTCTGTAACTTGTGGCTCAGCGCGGTATCTGTTTCGATAGCAATTCAGTATCTCGGCGGCTGTCATATCTTTTGTTTCATCTGGAAAATCCAGCATTTCTCTGAGTGTGTCTGGCGGCTTTGGTGGAATGAATGAGAAGCTTTTTGCCAGCAATTCTATAATGGTATCGAGTGTATATCCCGATAACATACGAATTCTCTCTATTTTTTCTTCAACTTGCGCATATAGCTTTGCATAGTTTGTCACAAACAGCGGCATTTCCCTTCTCCTTTTCTCATAAAAGAGCATCACTACATTTTTTGCAAATGTATTTTTCAAGTTTTTCCGAATAGTAGGTATTAACAAGCTTCCTCCCGCATTCGGGACAGGTCTGTTGATGAAGAACCGTTGGCGCTTTTTTAAATTTGAAGTGCTGTGCTCTAAGCATATCAAGGTACGGCGTTTCCATGTCAAGCATCATTCGAGGACCTCGATCTTCAGCACCGCGCCGGTTACAACATCGCGCTCCACTCTCAACATTTCGCGGTTTGGCACTCTACTTTCTGTGCGGCACGCAGAACGAGCCGCGCTGCAGTTGTCGCAACCATGACGGTTTTTTCTTGTTTGGCAACAGGAATTAGAGTTTTTAATATCGTCTCTTTCCCTGTTATTGGGTTGGATTACCTTCTCGCCCAAACTGCAAAAACCATCTTTGTTCGTAAAGTTGAGTATTTTGTCGCAAAAGCCATTTGTTTCCGAAATTGCGCGCCAACGCCTGCACTTATTGCACCGCACTACTTCCACCACGTCCGCGGCGGGAATCATTCTTATTGCTTCGTCAACGGTTTCCGGTAAATAATACCGTTCCATTTTTCTTCCGCGTCCTATTAGTACCGCCCCGATAGATCCTGGTACGTTTACAACTCCTGCTCTGATTATTTTAAGCAGTGCCTCCCGCTCGATATATTTCTTTTCAGCCATTTTTAATACTCCTGTTCCACGCTTCGATTTCTCGTTCTCGGCTTGCGTGCATTTCATAAAAAGAACTGCACGTGCATGAGCCCGCAGGCTTGTCCGCGGAGAAAACAAAATATTCGCCGCATACATACGCGATTTCCGGAACATTTCCGCACTTGGGACACGGCTTCGGCTTCAGTTCAGCCATTGTCAGCACCTCCAAGAGTGATTTGACATCCTTCAAAATTGCACCACAAAACCTCTGTACGCGGATCTGAGTTTTGGTTGTAGGATGGTTTCTCATACCTTCTCCATCCTTTCAAATATGTATCATACATGTCCGACGGATACCCGCTAAGTATCACCATTCCTTTGTGATCCAGCAACGCTTCCAGAAGATTCACGTGATCCCGTTCGTTCATTTCGTGACGATACTGTTTTCCACCTCGTGTATGAAGTAAGTACGGAGGATCTGCGTATATTAGCACATTTTCATGGTTGAACTTGTTGATCAACTCCAAGGCAGGCCTGTTTTCTATCTGCACGTTTTTTAATCTTGAAGCGGCTTCTAAAATCCCATCCGGCATCTTGTTCCAGTAGTCCACGCAGTAGGATCTTTCACGCGCAAATACATCAATTTTGTAACCGGTCTTCTGGTAGGTCTTGAAACCGTGTCCCATTCTTGATCTTATCGCGAATCGGTACGCTCTATCAATAGCAGATCCTCCTCTGTTTTCGTGCGCGTCATCAAATATCTCTCTTGCATACGGTGTAAACGCAATCATGCGGGCAAGTTCACCGGCGTCCTCTCGCAACACGCGAAAGAAATTCGTTATATCACCATCAATATCGTTCACCGTTTCAATAGCCGATGGCGGCTTATTAAATAACACAGCACCTGATCCAAAATAAGGCTCTAAATAGGAACGATGCGGCGGCATCATTGCTACAATCTCTTTCGCCATTCCCCATTTTGCACCTGGATAATTGAGAATCGCTTTCACCCCGCTGTCACCTCTCTATTCTTACAGTGTTCCGGCAAATTCACTCGAACAAGCGCAGCCGGCACAGGCGGCGTCACTGCGTTTCCGCATCGCGCAACCTGTTTGCTCTTCGGATACGGCTTACCGTCCATCTCAAGATCAATGATATAGTCATTCGGAAATCCTTGGCAGTTGAACAGTTCTCTCGGCTGAAGCATCCTCATTTTGATGTCGGTGATTATGTACTCCTCGCCGTGGATCTTCACCACAGCGTAATCATCAACCGTCTGACCGTCTTTTCTGAAATACTTTTCCAGGAACGCCTGCACTTCTGCATGATGAGCTCCGCTACACGAAACTGTAGTGAGCGGTTCATCCGCCGGCTGTCCGTCCATATTGTTCCGCAGGGTCAGAATGTGAGCTGTCACCAAGCTGTTGTGATCTTTGGCTGTGATCGTATCAAGGGGATCAGAAACATCACTGCCGGCTCCTTGATAGTTTCCGGCGTAATTCTTCATGATGTGAGCGACCGACAGCGCGTACCTGTTCGAGGTATCCTGCGTCATCAGCGGTTCATCGAGTTCCTGTCCTCTCACTTCGTCCTTTGCGGTCTCGGAGTGATACTGGATCAGCGTCGGAGCGACTACATAATGTTTCCCACTGCTCACAATGGTTCCGAGCGGCTCTTCGATACTGTTGACTCTCGGCTGCTGTCCCTTGCGTTCGCCATATCCAACTGGTACGATAGCCGGAGCAATGAGATAATTCCTATTGCCCGTCGTTACCGTCGGTAGAGGTGAGTCCGCGCTCGCGCCCATGTTGTTCGTGTTGTTGCACATGATCGTAGGAACAACCACTCCGTATCCGTGTTTCGCAGTTACCGTCTGCAATGGTTCGTCGATCTTCTGACCTCTGAATCCCTCTCCCGCGTGATTCACTGTCACGATGAACGGTTCGGGATTCTCAATCACAAACTTTTGGATTCCGCGAGCTATTCGCCTCAAGGTGTTCTCCGCAAGCGGCTTGCCTCTTTCAAAAATGCTTTGCGCAGGTATAGTCCAATCGATGCAATCCGCCGCAGTGCGGTACGGCAGCAGGCGGCCGTCTTTCACTTCCCGCGATCCCTTTTGTCCGTGGGTCGCCTGCGGCCACGCGATGGGTTTACCGTCGCACCGCCCGATCAGATAGAATCTTGTCCGGGTAGTTGGTGCGCCGTAGTCGCAGGATTTCAGCACGCGGAAATCGATCACATACCCAAGACCGTTCTGCAGATCGTATGCCATGCGCGAATCCGTCGCAATACCCAGCGCGTCGCACATTTCATGAAACGCAGGATGATCCGCCGGGATCCCTGTTGTCAGCGCAAAAATGAATCCGGCAAACGTCTCTCCCGCGCACTCCTTGATGGGTTTGTTATCGCCCCCCAGCGGTCCCCATGTCTGTATTTCCGGTACGTTTTCCATCATGATCACACGAGGACGGACGGAGTATGCCCATTTTACCGCAACCCATGCGAGGCCGCGTATGTTTTTATCCACAGGCTTGCCGCCTTTTGCTCTGCTGAAGTGTTTGCAGTCCGGTGAAAACCACGCGAGAGCCACGGGTTTGCCGGCGCAGGCTTCAACGGGATCGACTTGCCATACATCTTCGCAGTAATGCTTCGTTCTCGGGTGGTTGACTTTGTGCATCGCTATCGCGTCCGGGTCATGATTGATCGCAATGTCCACGCTGCGTCCGATCGCCATTTCAATCCCCGTGGAGGCACCGCCGCCACCGGCGAAATTATCAACGAATAGTTCTTTTCTTTTCATTCTCTTTTCTTCTCCGTTATATCAGTCCGATCTGCCCTTCCGGGTCTGGCAGAGTCCACCACGGTTTCTGTTTTTCCTCTGCCGGCTTTTTGACCGGCGCCGGCGTCTCCCGTCTCGCATACTTGACGTCGCGTGCATTCACCCATCCGCGCGGCAAGGCGCGAACAAAAGCAAATCGGCCATTTTTTCAAGTGGATTCATTTGCACTAACTCCCCTCACTTCCTCACACAATCACTTATTTTCAAAGAACCGCTTAAATACGTCCGCGCGGTACGCGCCTTTTGTGATATCAATGATCTCTCGGACGGTATATGTATCCTTGATTCCCTTTTGAGCGCGAACAAACTGCTCCGTCCCCGCCTTACACGCACCGGTGATAACGCGGTACATTGTTTTCGCTTCGTCAAAAGTAACAACCGTGTCCGGTGTATAAGTTTTGTACTGATCTGCACCGCGATCTCTCGCTTTCTTAAACTCCAGATCACACACACCATCCTCAAACGATTCACAGTGCGCGTAATTCTCGCCATCAAAAATCACGTTCCGGCTCTTGATCTTGCCGATATAATATGTGTACTCTCCGATCTTCTTTTCACGCTTTACATGCGTAAGAATACCGTCGCAGTACAGATAATTGCCCGGCGCATAATCGCCATCCTTCAATTTTTTACACTTGCTCGTAAGGCCGCGGAGATAGAGATTCCCGCCGACCGTCGGATTGAATCCCTCCGGAATGCTCGTAAGGTTGCCGAGATAGAGACTGCCGCCGACCGTCGGATTGAATCCCTCCGGAATGCTCGTAAGGTTGCCGAGATAGAGATCGCCGCCGACCGTCGGATTGAATCCCTCCGGAATGCTCGTAAGGTTGCTGAGATCGAGCCAACCGCCGACCGTCGGATTGAATCCCTCCGGAATGCTCGTAAGGCTGCCGAGATAGAGACTGCCGCCGACCGTCGGATTGAATCCCTCCGGAATACTCATAAGGCTGCCGAGATAGAGACTGCCGCCGACCGTCGGATTGAATCCCTCCGGAATACTCATAAGGCTGCCGAGATAGAGACTGCCGCCAGTCTTGTTGGCTCTCTTCACTAATTCGTTCAGTTGTTTCAATGTGTATTTCATTTGCTTATCTCCTGTTTTTATATCAGTCCGATCTGCCCTTCCGGGTCGGGCAGAGTCCACCACGGTTTCTGTTTTTCCTCTGCCGGCTTTTTGACCGGCGACGGCGTCTCCCGTCTCACATACTTGACGTCGCGTGCATTCACGATCATGCCGTGTACGCGGTATTTCTCAGGCGTGCCCGGCTGTGAATACAGTTTCCAGTACCCTTGATCCGGATAGTAATACCCATCGTACCGTACGTACAGATCCACATCCGCACGCCGTACGATCTTGCACCGCCCCTGTTCGGGTACGCCCTTGATTACTGTATACCGTTTTTCGTTCATCTTTCCGCACCCAGTATCTCTCGGATCATCTCCGGAGGAATAACGCCCTGTCTCCTCGGCGCACGTGCACGCTTGAACAGTCGTGCGATCTCCAGGGATGCACAGAGCAAAAGCACAGCGACCTGCACCACGAAAAACCACGCCAGCGACGACTTGTCCAACGTCATCTCAACACCGGCAACCATTCCGACGAAGCACGGGAGCGCCCGAAGATCAACGACGACGCATGCCGCACAAAGCAAGCCGCCGACGGACGCCCACGTGTCTCTTGACAAATTTTTGAGTATCTGATATAATTTCATTGGGTTATTACCTTTGCGCTCTCGCGTGTTGCCATCTGCGGACCCCCGAAACTCTCACCATTCGTTTCGGGGAACCCCTGTGCACCGAGGGCGCTTTTTCCTTTCTTTGATTTTCGAAACGTCGTCATAATGCGGATCCCCGTTGATCTCGATCACAATACCGCGATCAAGCAGCTCCGCTGCCATATTGTCAGCCATACGGTCAACGCCGTCCGGATCAATGTCCTTTTTATCGTACACGTCATCAGCCACACCCGAAAGGATCTCGCTGAATCCCTCCACCACGCGCTGGCATCGCTTCGATCCGAAGTTAAACAGATCCGATAGCGAAAGGCAAACCGCAAAGATCGTCCGACGGGTAAGCCGCCATTGCAAACTCTTTGCGTACTCCTCCACTTTGGAAGCGAAATATTCCCGCGCTGCCCGATCGAGCTCGCTGCGCTGTTCTGCCGTAAGATTATGAGGCCTTATTCTTGCTTTCACCTGAAAACTCCTTCTCCTCAAGCAGTATGTCCATCTTCCCGATCGCGCTCTTCAGACATACACCATCAGTCGTTACGTCGATGTACGCGAACTCCGGCTCGCCGATCTCGCGCACGATCTTTCCGAACGTCTCCGCGATCCTCGCGATCCTTTCAACTACGCCGATCTTCTCCGGCATCGGGGCAGTCGCGACGACCGCCTTCTCCTTGGCCTCTATCTCTTTGGCGATCTCCTTCCCTTTCGATCTCAGATCGTGCAGTTTTGCCCAGATCGCACCCTTTGTCCGCCCCATATCACGGGCGATCTGCTCCGCCGTTAACCCGAGTTTCCTTTTCTCCAGGAGATACTCAACCTCGTCGAGCGTCCATTCTTGTTTACTCACTGTCTTTTTCCTCTTTTCTTTTGGTTTTTGTTCCTTTTCAAGTACGCCCCACCGTTCGAGGATCTCTTGGATCACGTTCGGCGCTACGCCGTTCAGCTCAACGAGGATCTTGATCTGCGGTCTCTTGTGGAGCGCCTGACGGTAGTCCGCTACGATCTCGCCCTCCGTCATCCACATTTTACTCACGCCTGTCCCGATGTGACCGGGATTATTTCAACGTAGTCCTTGCCCTTAAGCTCGCTCAACTCGTCAGGGTGCTGCCGAAAGTATTCGCTCATAACTTTGCTGAGCCGCTCGCCCGCCTTCTCTGCATAATCGTCCGGCAAACGGTCCACTTGTACGCCGTTTAAAAAGAATCGGTATGTAATCGGTTGATTCCGTCTTCCCGCCACATCTTTCACCCCTTTCTTTTAGTAAATTCTGTATTTGCGTTTTTTGTGCACGTCCCTCTCCCGCTCAGGCGGGAGTTTCTTTTTGTTCGGACGGCGCCCGCAAAAGCTCATCCACCGTGCACCCGAGCACGTCCGCCAATTTCGGCAGCAGATCTGCGCGGGGCAAACTCGTACCCGTTTCCCACATCGCAACAGTTGATCTCTTCACGCCCATGATGTCGCCAAGCTGTTGCTGTGTCAAGTTTTTTGATCTTCTTTTTGATGCAATCACGCTTTCTCTCTCCTTGTTGTCAAGTTTCTTGACACCATTATACCCCTCACCTCCTATCTTGTCAAGTATCTTGACGAAAATATTTTCAATTTCTATTGAATGTCAATTTAATTGACGATATAATATTGTTAAAGATGAAAATGGAGTTGAAAATATGATTCGGTTAAAAGTTGCTCGTCAAAGAGCGAATCTCAATCAATCTGAACTCGCCAAAACAGTCGGCGTCAGTCGTTCAACTATTGCTATGTGGGAATCCGGCGCCAGCCAGCCTGACATAGAGATGATCCTTCAGCTGAGCCACGTGCTCGATATTTCGGTCGGTGAGCTTCTTGGCGAAGAAACCGACTCACCCCTTCCCGACCCCACGTGGATCAACGTGCTCGGCCGCGTTGCCGCCGGCATCCCGATCGAAGCGATCGAGGAAGTGATCGACCGCGAACAGATCTCCGAAGCGATGGCGCGCAACGGCACGTATATCGGTTTACAGATCCACGGTTCCTCTATGGAGCCGCGGATGCGCGAGGGCGACATTGTGATCGTCCGCCTGCAGGATGACTGCGACTCCGGCGACACCGTGATCGCCATGGTGAACGGCGACGAAGCCACTTGTAAGATCTTACAAAAAACGAGAGAAGGTATTTCCCTTCTCTCTACGAATCCCGCCTATAGCCCTATGTTCTTCTCCAACCACGATATCGAGACGCTCCCCGTCCGTATCATCGGCAAGGTGGTCGAACTCCGGGCGAAATTTTGAGGGTGTCTATGCTTCAACTGATATTAATAACTATCATTGGCGTGTGGATTTGCAATAAGATAGTAAATCGCAGCGAGCGACATTCTTCTCGCAAATCTTATAATAAGTCAAGGCCAATATCTGTTTCAAAGCCGCGCGATGAGGATCTGAATAGAGGAAGAGGCAACAACTCGGAATCATACAATTACGACTATTATGTCGGAAAGCGCGAAAAATACAAGCATTGCCCCGATTGCTTTCTGAAAAACCCTGTTGATCGTTGGTACTGTCTGGAATGTGGACATGGTTTCGGGGAAGAAGAACCGCTGATAACTTCCCACGAACATCCCTTTTCCTACAACTACTGGCTTTCGCCTAAATTCCGAACACAGCATCAACGCACCAGATTTAGGCGAGCTTCTCAAATTCAACTCAAATCCCACTCTTCCGATTATACTTACACGACAGTTTTCTCGTCCGATTTCTCTACTGTTTACGAAGTAACCCCGGAATCGTGCACATGCCAGGACTTTTTCAAGCGCGGACTACCGTGCAAGCATATGTATGCAGTAATGATCCAGGCAGGTGTAATATCCTCCATCTCCGCTCTATACAATCTGCCGAGCGATATTTCTTTCTGCATCGATAATCTGCAGCGTATTTCGAAGGACGCCGCCCGCGAGTTCGCCTTATATCTTCGCTATAAACGATTTTCTTCTAATCGAGTGATCGTTGACCGTTCAAATGATGTTTTTAAGCATCTCCCTACCATCGCTTCTCTTTCGCTTATAGCGATAGACAACTCTATCTCCGATGAATTGATCGCATACGTTGAAAAAACATACACCGCCGATGACTTTCGGGAGTTATGTTCCGCCGTCGTGCCCGAACTGAAACTCCCTAAACTGAAAAAACGCGATTTGATAGCCTTTGCACTTTTGCAAAAAGTTGAATTATCGGAATATTTTTCGAATCTGTTTCGCCTTGTTTGCATTCCGGAAAACATCTTTACCCGCCGTAAGGAAATTTTCGATTACTATTTCGAAGAGTACCCGGATGCCGCATGACCGTTTTAGAAAATTGCATTTCCCACTGACTACATATTAACGGAGTAACCCATGATAAAATATTGCCCCCGCTGCGGAGAGCAGCTGGAGTCCGGATCCGCGTTTTGCGTAGAATGCGGAGAGTCCATTCCCGCCGAACCGATGCTCGAATGCCCGATCTGCGGAGAGATGAACAAGCCCAAAGCGCGCTTCTGCAAAAAATGCGGAGATAAGATCGTTCACCCGTCCGATATGGTGATCTGCCCTGAATGCGGCGAGGTAAGTTATGAAACCGCCGACTTCTGCATGCACTGCGGCGAAGAGTTTTACCGCGATGAATTCGGTGAAGATCCGTGCACCTACTATGATCGCCGTGAAAAATTGCAATACGTTGAACCTTCGTTTCGCTCTTCTCTGCGTAAGTTTGTGCTTGGGAATGAGGCTGCCCCGCAGCTCCCTTCTACCGCCCTGGTCAAGCCTAAAAAGAAGATGTCCGGGTGGAGTAAACTTGCTGTCGTCTGCCTCGTTCTGATTGTCCTTTATGCGATTGGAAGCAACTCAAATTCCGATCCTGTTCCGGAACTTTCTCCGTCTGCGCAGACCATGTCGGCATCAGAATACAAATCAAGCTGCCAAACATTTGCGTACGACGATATTGCCCGCAATCCGAGCCAATATGTGGGAAAAAAGGCTGTTTTCAGAGGAAAGGTCATTCAAGTATTGGAAAACGGAAACACAGTCGTTCTGCGCGTCGATGTAACCGAAGGCACGTATTTGTGGAGCGACACCGTATATGTTAATTATCGCCGCAAATCGGATAATGAAAGCAGAATCCTCGAGGATGATATTATCACAATGTACGGTGAACTGGCAGGTATAAAAGAATACACTTCAGCATTGGGCATATCCATATCCATACCGTCCCTTACTGCTGTGTATATTGAAATTAATTAGTTCCGAACAGAGGTGTATATGATCTCTCCCGACAAAACCGCCGCCGCGTATATCCGCGTTTCGGATGAACGGCAGGACGAATACTCCCCGGACAGCCAGCTGAAACGAATCCGCGAATATTGCAAGGAAAACGGCTACGAGCTGCCGCAGGAATACATATTCTATGACGACGGCATCAGCGGCAAGTCCGTGAAACGCCGCGACCAATTCCGCGAGCTCATCGCGCTCGCAAAGGATAAGGATCACCCGATCGACGCGATCCTCGTGTGGAAGTTCTCCCGTTTCGCCCGCAATCAGGAAGAGAGCATCGTCTATAAATCCCTGCTTCAAAAGATCGGCGTAACGGTTGTCTCCATCTCCGAGCCGCTCCCGGACGGGCCGTTCGGCTCTCTCGTAGAGCGCATCATTGAATGGATGGACGAATACTACCTCATTCGTCTGTCCGGCGAGGTAAAGCGCGGCATGCTTGAAAAAGCTTCCCGCGGTCAACCTGTGTGCGCGCCCGCGTTCGGCTACGATCTGAAAGACGATATGTATACTCCGAACGATCAAGCGCCGATCGTGCGCGATGTGTTTGAATCCTTTGTATCCGGGGAAGGAATACGAAAAATCGCTCGCCGTCTCGGTGATGCGGGTGTGCGCACCAGGTTCGGCAATCTTCCCGATAATCGCTGGGTTGAGTATATGCTCAATAACCCGACCTATATCGGAAAGATCCGCTGGTCAACAGACGGACGCACGGCATCCGCGCGGCGGTATGACGATCCGAATATTGTGATCTTCGACGGAAAGCACGAGCCGATCGTCTCCAAGGAACTCTGGGATTCCGCCCAAGCACTCCTCACCGAGCGGAAAACGAAATACGCAAAATATGCGCGGAAAGAACAGGCGCCATCCTCGTTCCCTCTCCGCAGTCTGTTCCGATGCAGCGCCTGCGGCGCCACTCTCATTCAGTCGACCGCTAAGAATCCCGGACTGCAGTGTCATAACTATTCACGCGGTATATGCGACACATCCCACAGCATCACACAGAAAAAAGCAGAGGCCGCCCTCGCTGAAGCGCTGGAGGATTCTCTCCGCACCCTCTCTTTCTACGTAACGCCGACCGCCGAAATTGTCTCCTCACCCGGCAACGTGGAAATTGAAAGAAATATCGCGGCCGAGAAGCGGCGGCTTCAGCGCGCCAAGGATGCCTACCAAAACGGCGTTGATACGCTCGAGGAATACGCCGAAAATAAAAAAAGGATCACGCAGCGTATACGTGATCTCGAATCTCAACTGAACCCAGAGCCTCCTGCCCCGGTATCTCTTGAAAAATATGTTGCTCGTGTCAAAAACGCGCTCAAACTCCTCAAGGATCCCTCCGTAAAGCCGGACGCAAAAAACAAAGCACTTCTTGAAATATTGGAAAAGGTGATCTTCCGCGCAAACACCCGCACGATCGACCTTTATTTTCGCCCCTTATGACTATCAGCAAAAGCCATCGGGACCGCCGAGTTGCGATACGATAATCTGCGCGTACTGCGGATTAGGGTTTTTAATCTTTACCGGAAACTGCAATTCTTTTCTATACACCCACATAAGTCACACCTCCCACGGCCAGGGCTGACGCACCCACTGCCATTCGTCTTTACTGCCATTTCCCATTGCGGTAAGCGGGCCGTAGGCTTTCTCGTAAGATGCCGCCAGTTCCTTGTAATCACGGACAACGCATTTGTATCTTGCCAAAGCTGCTGTGTTATCGGGGTGTCCGTCCAGATACAGTTCAAGTTCAACTATAACAAAATACAGCGACATCAGTTTTTCGCGCATCTGACACCACTCGCTCGTGTTTCGGTCATTCGGAAAAGTTTCGGTTTTCGTACCGGGCCGACGGTATTCTTGTTTCCCTGTGAAGCGCGAATCCGTTTCACACCCGCAAAAACCGCCGCTATATCCGCGTCTTTCTCTCAAAGCGCAGTCATCACGGCGTGCATATCCTCGTGTATTTCCCATTAGATACAGCCTCCTCTCGATTTTGCACCGTTTGCATCCTTTATCGGAAGAAAGAGGTTCTTAAAAAGCGTTCCGTGCCCAAGTGCTTCTCGGGGGCACTCAAATATATCGCCAAATCCCTGATACGGCGACGATACGATAGCCAGCGGCGAATCCGAATACTGGTCGGCCGTGCCGCATCCGCATTCTCCCTGCGCAGTAACCGTAGGTGTTTCGCGCGTTACAGAAACGGGACCGCGCATCATCATATCCGTGCAGTCGCCGAGAATACGCGGAGTGGCTGAATAATCATATGATTTCATCCGTTCATATACCTTTCATAACAGTCATGTCAACAGGGGTTTCCCGCACTGTTTGACATTAACAGCATATGTAGGGCAAAGGCGTTCAGTGCGGGATTTTCGGAAAAAATGTTGATTTATACAATTTCCGGTTTGGACTGTACGAATATGAAATATGCAGAAAGATAAAAAAATCCGGTTTCGCATATGCGAAACCGGAGAGAATCGGTTGATTCTTATTTTGCTGCGGAAACTGCGGTGATGTGGGTGTTTACGCCCTCGTACCAGTAAAGGAAGCCTTCTACGTCGATGACGTCACCTGCGTTCAGTGCGGCTACTGCCTTGTAAACGTCGGTATCCGGACCTGCGAGGTAGTTCTCAACGCAGAAATCGTAGTTTGCGCCGTCATTGGAAACGGTGAGGTAAATGTCCTTATCCCACTCGCTGTCCTTATAAGCGATGGAAACAACGGTCATGCCCTTGAAAGAAACCTTCTTGTTCTGGTGATTGATCAGTTCTTCTTTGCCGAGCAGATCGGTAACGTCAAGAACGTCGGCAATCCATTTTCCTTCAACGATTTCGATGGTAGCGTCCATGATCTCGATTTCGCCGGCCCAAGTGCCCTTGTAACCTTTGACCTTGATCTTCTGACCTTCGGTCAGCTTAGCAGCATCTTCTTCAGAGCACTTAGCTTCATAAAGGAAGTATGCACCGTCGGGATCCTGTGCGTACACGGTTACAACACCCTGTCCGTTATTCTCCCACCATGCCTGATGTCCCTGTACGTATGCCTCGATTACTACCTCGGCATCCATCGGAGCTGCCATGTACTCTTCATAAGTCATGACGCCTTCGGACTTTGCGTTTACATCTACCATCTTATCGCATGCAACAAGGCCGCATGCAACAACAAGTACGAGTGCGAGTGCCAAAATTTTCTTCATTGTTTGTTCCTCCATAGTTTAGTTGGGTAAAATGCTGTACTATTATACAACAAATTCCTGAATAAATCAATGGGTATTTTGGATTTTTTTGTTTTTTCTTTGTTTAATTGTTTCTCGAAGCAAATAAAGCAAAATAAAAAACCAAGTCCCGGCAAGAACGCTTAAAAGAAATACGGACGTTGACGGCAAAGGACCCACCGTCCTCTCCCCATCGGTCGTATCGCTACGAATACCGCTTTGATCCAGGCGGTAAAGAGACGTTATGTCCGCAAACAAAGCATCCATATACTCTTCATCTATCGTCTGTTTTCGGCGGACGGATTTCGTTGTGTTTTCAATCAGTTGGCCGGCAGCGTTTCGAAGCGATGCCGATCCGTTGAACACGGGAGTAACGAACGTGTCATCCACGTGCGAAATAAGAAGTTCGGACGCCTTAATCTTCACGTCATAATGCAGCTCTTTGTCCTCACCGATGCGGGAGAGATACTCAATATATTCGGGTGAGTTCTGCGCCTTTAACGTCACGGGAACGTAGCCTTCTGTCTGTGCGTAGGCAATCTGCACGTCGTTCGTCAGAAGATACTGGGCGAAAAGCCACGATGCCAACACCTCCCCGGGATCGCTTTTATTGAACACGCAGACAGAGGGCCCCTGCGAGATCATTACGGAATTCTCGGGATCGTACTGCGGAATAGGCATAACCACCGTTTCGAAATTAACGAGATTCTCCTCCGGAATATCGATAAGAGGAGCATCCGAGCCCATCCACGTCGCACCGGCGGTCGAATCCACGGCAAAAATGCACTGCCCCGCATTCAGATAATTCGCAGGATAGCCGAGAATCTTGAACGTGCCGAATGCTTCGCTTTTTGCGTGCTCAGCCACGGTATAAAGGATCTCTTTCGTGGTATCGTTGAAGAGCCCTATTTCACCGGCATCGGTAGAATACGGAGCACACTTCTGCTTCAACATCTGGATCATCATATTATCCGTGGATTTGTATATGAACGGAAACAGAACCTTCTGGCCGTTCACCTTGAAATTCCCATCTGCATCCTTTTCGAGCGCGGCTTCTGAAACTTCCCATACGAAATCCCAAGTAAGCACCTCGGGCAACGTAAAGCCAAGCGCTTCCACGTACGTCTTGTTCACGTAGCACGCCTCGGTTGAACGCATATACGGTATGGCGTAGTGCTTACCGTCAAGAATACATTCTTCGAGGAACTGCGGCACGATCTGTTCTTTTGTGGGAGAATCAAAACGCACTTCACTGCCGCCGAGGCCGTACTTTTCATCGTCGAACAGTTCGTCGAGCGGCACAACAGTCCCCGCGCCCGTCAGATACGTCGCAATATGATCGGGATAGGTGATACAGACGTTCGGCGTCGTCTTCGTGGAAATATTTGTAATGACGTCGTTATAGATATGGCCGTAGTCCGTATAAAGCCGAAGATTCACCGTAATATTCGGGTACAGCGCCATAAAATCCTCGATCGCCTTCTGATAGATCCCGACCTGCGTTTTGTTCGTGTCGTTTTTTGCCCAAAACGAAATCTCGTACGCGTGAGAGGTATCAAACGTCTCCGGCATTTCAAAAGGCGGATAACTGCGAGATCCGTGGCAGCCCGTGAGAAGGAGTGATGAAAGAAGCACCGTCAAAAGAAGCACGGAAACAAGACGAAGTTTTCTCATCCTTTCGTACCTCCTCTCGATACGCCCTCCATAATCTTTTTACGGAAGATAAGAAATAAAGCGATAAGCGGCACGGAGATAACGACCACCGCCGCCATCATTGCGGGGATATTCTCACGTCCGAATCCGCTTTCGCGGATGGCCTGGATACCGTTGGAAACGAGAAAATGAGACTGTTCGTCTGTAACGAGACGCGGCCAGACGTAGGAGTTCCAGCACTCGATCACCTTCAGAATCGTAACGGTAATGATCGTCGGCTTCGTGATCGGGATGAGCACCTTAAAGAGATATTTGAGATCGCTCGTTCCGTCCACCTTGGCGGCATAATAAAGCTCGTTTGGAACCTGCGAGAAGTTTTCCTTTAAAAGATAGATATAGAACACGGACGTCACCGACGGCAGGATAAGTCCCGCAAACGTGTTTCTCAGTTCGAGATTCGTAACGGTAACGTAGTTCGTAATAACAACAAGCTCGGAGGGGATCATCATCAGCGCCAAAAAGAGCGTAAACAAAAGATCCTTGCCCCTGAACTGAAGTCTTGCAAACGCAAACGCCGCAAAAACGGTAACGATCAGCATAAGCGCCGTCGTAATAACTGTAAAAATGACCGTGTTTACGAAGTAATCGAGAAGCGGCACTTCCGTAAAGGCGGAAATGTAATTTTCAAGCGTAGGGGTGAGCGTAAAGAGTTTCGGAATGTACTCTGCGTTGTACGCGCCGTAGCTTTTGACGGACGTAAGAAGCATCCAATAAAACGGAAACAGAACCATAATGCCCCAAAGTCCCAAAAGCACGTACGTAACCGACGTCAGCACTTTTTTTCGGACGTCAGCCGTCCGTTCGATTTTTTCAAAATCCGTACGTTTTTTCATCGGATACCTCTCAGTAGTGCACGTGCTTTTTGCTGACCATAAGATTGATTACGGTAATGGTCAGTACGATCGCGAAAAGAACGATGGCCGCCGCCGAAGCATAAGACGGATATCCGCCGCTGTCGCCGTAGAGCATATCGTATACGTAGCCGACGATCGTGTTCATCTCTGCCGCATTCAGATCCGTGCCGAAAAGTGCAACCGCATCGCTGTACGCCTTGAATGCGCCGATAAATCCGGTAATCACCAAATAAAAGAGCGAGGGCGAGATCATGGGCAGCGTGATTTTGGTGAAGATGCGGAATCTTGACGTGCCGTCGACCTTCGCGGCTTTGTAATAATCCCCGTTTACGGATGCAAGTGCACTCGTTAGAATAAGTATTTTAAACGGCATAACGACCCAAATGGTATAAAAACAAAGAACGAACATCTTCGCCCAATAAGGGCCATCGATAAAGTCGATCGCTTCCCCGCCGAAAAACTGAATGATGAGGTTTACAAACCCGTCCGAATACGGCGTCTTCTGAAAGAGGATCATAAAGACGAGTCCGACCGCCAAGGTATTCGTAACGTACGGGAGAAAATAGACCGTCTGAAACAGCTCGCGCAGTTTTTTAATGGAATTGAGGCCGAGTGAAATAAGAAGCGCGATGCCGGTAGAAAGCGGAACTGTAATAAATACGAGAATAAAGGTATTCTTGACCGCCTGCAAAAAGAATGTGTCGTGAAGAATGTAGGAGTAATTGTACGTACCTATTCCCGAAAAACTCTGAGAGGCAAAGTTGTACCCCTCTTCCAATGAATAGATAAACACGTCTATGAGCGGATACACCATAAACGCGCCCAAAAACAGAAGCGCGGGCAAAAGGTAGAGCCACGCTTTATAGTTCTTTTCTTCCATTTGCCGCTCCTTTACAGATCCGTGCGTATGCGCGCACCCGTCTCTTTATCGAACACAAATACTTTTTGAGGGATGAGATCGAAACGGACCGTCGTGCCGCGGATCTCCGACATATTCTCCGCGCGGATAATCGAGCGGATCGTTTCGTTTTCCGAAAAGGGGTGTGTAGATACGACGCTCACGTCACGCCCCATCACTTCCACCCGAGTGAGATCAAGACGAAAAGCGCCGGTCTCGGCGAGAACAAATCCCTCGGGGCGGATCGCGACCGCTACATCACGATCGGAAATTCCCGTGACCTCCAGAACGGCCTCTTCACCGATATACAGTTTTCCGCCGCGCACAGTTCCCTCAAACACGTTGATCGGCGGCGTGCCGAGGAATTTTGCAACGAACAGATTCGAGGGATCGTCATACACCGACTGCGGCTCGCCGATCTGCTGCACCACGCCTTCCTTCATAACGATAATGAGATCGGAGATGCTCATGGCTTCTTCCTGATCGTGGGTAACAAATACGGTCGTAATACCCGTTTCGCGCTGAATCCGGCGAATCTCTTCACGGGTCTGCAAACGAAGCCGCGCGTCAAGGTTGGAGAGAGGCTCGTCCAAGAGGAGAATTTTCGGCATTTTCACAAGCGCACGTGCGATTGCCACGCGCTGCTGCTGACCGCCGGAAAGTTCACTCGGCTTACGCTCCATAAGCTCCTCGATCTGCACAAGCTTTGCGGCCTCGTAGGCTTTTTCACGCATCTGCTCTTTTGTGAGGCGATCCTTCCCTTTTTGATTCTCAAGCGGGAAAACTATATTTTGCATAACGGTGAGATGTGGATAGAGCGCATAGTTCTGGAACACAAGACCGACACCGCGGTGTTCCGGGGGCAGGTTCGTTACGTCATCATCGCCGAAATAAATCTTTCCCGACGTCGGTTTCTGAAGGCCGCTTAAAAGGTGGAGCGTGGTGCTCTTTCCGCAGCCGGAAGGGCCGAGAAGGCCTACCAGCTTGCCGTCGGGGATTTCAAACGAAAAACCGTTTACAGCAACAACGTCCGCACCCGCTTTCTTATCGCGGTTCGGGAATTTCTTTGTCAGATTTGAGAGGACTACTTTCATCCGGATCATTACCGTCTCTTTCTTCACGTTCACAAAACCGCCCGGGGCGATTTCCTTTTTATTATTATAGTTGTTTTTTCTTTGTATTTCAACCCATATTTCAGAATTGACACCAAAATCTCTCATTTCAGCATCCACAAAAAAACTGCCGCTTTGAAAGCGACAGCCTTTCAGTTATCGTTGTATTCCGTACGTACCGGTAAGGGGATCGGCAAAAAGCGGGATTTTGGGCGGTAGAAAGGTAAAAATCACGAACAAAGCCGCTATGACTATGAGCAAAACTACGAGAATCCACGGACGCTTGCATACGACGCTTCCGTTTTTATACAGCCTCGTTTCAAGAAGATATGAAACGGCCGCCGCTACAAAAAAGAACGCGATATTGATAAAATCGGGGGATTTTCCGAAGGCACCGTTGTACGTGTAAAACAAAACAGGTATGAGAAGAATTCCCGTCGTTATCCCGAGAGTTTTGACACACCAGAAATCACGTCGCTCCTTGAAAAAACGGCTCTGTACAACTCCGTAAAAAAACATAGGGAAAAACAGAAGTTTCATATGCTCCCACGTCGATTCATTTACTCCCGAAACGAGTGCCGCTATCGTACTTTGGTTCGTCCACTCGTATAAAAAATGAAACAATGTGCCGAGAAGCGATGTAACAGCAAATCCCATAAGCTGCCAAAGTGGGAGAGATCGTTTCATAACTGTGCCCCTTCCGTACGGTATCTACGAGAAAAGTATATGCGTATGCCTCCGTTGAAATGCGCGCCGTTATGAAGCAATTCGCAAGCCGCAAACTGTTTTCGCGGATAGTTGCACCTGTCCGCAGTAAAAGTCCCCGGAATGATTGTTGATATTGGGCACAAGATGTGATATTATAGTTTATGGTAATGTATTGCAAACTACGTTCTGATTGAAAATCGATGCGAAACCGATATTGATTTGATGATTATATTGGAGAAAAAAATGAATAGCACCAACAAAAAAGAGCCTTGGAAAATTGTCGTTTTCACCCTCTCCGTGGCGTTCATAGTCTTCATGTGGGTAAAAAAAGACATCACGGCGATTTATGCCAAAATGCCATCGGAAGATATTTTGCCGCTCTTTGCAACGACCGTTGCCGTTTCTCTACTTAAAGTTGCGGCAATTGCAGGCGCGGTTCTGCTCATTAAATGGATTGTTGGAAAAGTTAAGAAAAAGTAATGCTTAGGACGGATTTGGGGACCATTAATGTCCGCTGTCAATAACTAAAAAAACAGCCTCACAGTGTATTGGTAATCTTACACTGCGAGGCCTTATTTTATTTATCTAACGATACGGGTTTTGTTTCGCCTGTAGCAAAAGCATTGGGACCCGGATCCGACATGGAAAAATACATTTTTGCCGCCTGCGTTGTTCCGAAATCACGGTTTGAACCCGAATTTTGGACTTTGTTAAAAGCGTCGCGAAACATTTGATTATGCGCTTCTTCACGGTTCAAAAGAAAATCAATGGTTTCGCGCACCTTTTTGTCTTCTATTTGACGGTAAAGATATTCATATACAACCTTTGCGCGCTGTTCAGATGCAATGTTGCTCAGAAGGTCAGCACACAAATCCCCGGTAACCGTAACGTAGTCGGCGGTCCAAGAATACCCGGATGCATTGATCAGTCCGGGGTTCAGTCCGAGAATAACGTGCGTCTGAATTTCACCCGAGGGTACTTTTGTGGCGTCGACATCATGCCCGTTCAAAAGGTTTATCGTTTGGGCAACCATTTCCATGTGGCCCAGTTCCTCGGCGGCAATATCGAGGAACAAATCCTTAATTTCGGGGTCTTTGATTCTGAAGCTTTGAGACATATACTGCATGGCCGCTTTCAGTTCACCGTTACCGCCGCCGAGCTGCTCTTGCAAAAGCGCCGCATACTGCGGATTAGGTCTTTCAATCTCAACAGGATGGAAAAGCATTTTCTCGTGTTTGAACATTTTGATTACCTCCGTATATTTGCTACTATTACTTTTTCCTGAATTTAATAATGCTATACAGCGAGGTAATCATTTCTATGCGAACAAGTAAATTTGCGCCTTTGTCTGTAATCGGTTTTACCATAGCAGCGGGGCAAGAGCAAAAATGCAACCGCACGCAGCATTCCAGCCACGTCAAGCACAGATAAGCATTTTTACGTAGGAGAGATATTCTCTTACCCACGTCGTGAACAAAAACACCTTCATCGGAGTTTCCGCCTTTATGTACTGAGCGTCAACATCCAAGCGCGAACACATCAGCCGTATCCGCGGGATATGCGTTTCGGAGGAGATGCAGATGATCTGTCGGTCGGCAAGCCCCTGCTGTTCGATCAAGTCTACGGAATATAGGATATTCTCTTTTGTATTGGACGCTTTCTCCTCAAGGAAGATGCGATCGGGAGAAATGCCGCGCTCAACCATATAGTCACGCATAGAGGATGCCTCCGTGAACGGCTCGTCACTCCCCTGCCCTCCGCTGACGATGCACACGGCACCGCTGTCTTTGCGCATTGCATCTATGGCAACCTCAAGACGCGAGGCGAGCGTTTTTGCCGGTCCGTCAGCCTTCACTTTCGCACCAAAAACCACGTATACGTTTTCCGTGCCGTCTGCATGCACGCTCGGCTGTACGCTCGGGGAGAGGTGGATGTACCCTACCAGAATGGCAAAGGTTACCCCATAAAACACCATCGCACTCGCCATGAAAATTTTCATGAAAAGATATATCTTGCCGAGTCCGGCTCGGAGAAACTTGCGAAATAAAAAAGGAAGAATTACGCCGAGGATTACCGAAAGCGTTACAAAAAGTGGGAATGCCCCTTCGGGAGCAATGATCAGCTTCAAAAGATAAGACCCAAAGCAGATCAGGGTGAAAATACCGAAGATGCAGTAAATACTGGAAAATATTTTATCGGTTTTCGAAAAGTAGTTCATACGTATTGGTTCCCTTCGCATGACGCGTGTTGTGATTTGCACAATAAAGAATTCCGGTCAATTTATTGTAGCATAGAACTGCGGATTTTGCAAGAAATCCGGCTCATTCATATTGGCTTCAGATAATGGCTCATTGGCCGGAGTGCCACAAACAAAAATGCGCGCCGGGAATTGAAACGATACCTCAGCGGTGTTTTTTGTGAGCACAGACCATTCTCTTTGGTAAAAATCGCAAAACTACGGCAATCGTAATATTTCTTCTTCAGTCTGTTGAAATATGGGAAAATCTATAATATAATAGGTGTGATGATTCAAATGCTTTATAAGTAAAATTGCGGCGATCACGAGTGGACGCTGCATGAAAAACGAATAGAATGTGGTGATGTAAAATGACGCTGAAAACAACGCGCCTCATTCTTCGCCCATGGTGCGAGGATGACGCAGAGGATTTATACAAATACGCAAGCGATCCCGAGGTTGGACCGCCTGCCGGCTGGCCGCCGCACACGAGTGTGGAGAACAGCCGCGAGATTATCAAAAATGTGCTGTCCGCGCCCGAAACCTACGCCGTTTGCCACAAAGGAACCTGTGGACCAATCGGGAGCATCGGACTGCATCGCAATGACCTCGCCGAGCAGGATGACGAATACGAGCTCGGCTACTGGCTCGGCAAGCCCTTTTGGGGACAGGGATTGATTCCCGAAGCATCACGCGAACTGCTCCGTTATGCTTTTGAGGACCTCGGCATGAACCGAATTTGGTGCGGTCATTATGACGGCAACATCAAAAGCCGCCGCGTGCAGGAAAAGCTGGGTTTTGTCTATCATCACATGGCCGAGGGACTTGAAGTGAAGCAACTTGGCGAAATCAGAACAGGTCACGTCATGCTGATGACGCGCGAAACGTGGGAGAAAATCAAAGAGTAACAGTCGAGGTGGAATATGTTGAAAAAGCTGTATGACAAAAGCAAAATCCGGTTCGCCGTCGCATGGATTATCGCTTACTGCGTGCTGATGTCCGCTGGTGATTCGCTCTCCGCAATGGTGGGAATTGAGAAATCGGTCACGCTTGCCGTGGGGCTTTTGCTGTCTGCCGCACTGCCGATATTTTTGCAAAAGCACAACCTTTTGAAAACCTACGGACTCTGCCGCTCAAAGGCATCGGCGCGCTCGATGCTGTATTATCTGCCGGTTTTGCTAATGCTGAGCGCGAATCTATGGTACGGCGTGACCTTCAATTACGGCATTGTCGAAACCGTGCTGTACATACTGTCCATGTTCTGCGTCGGATTTTTGGAGGAAGTAGTTTTCCGCGGTCTGCTCTTTAACGCGATGCGCGAAGACGGTCTCAAAACCGCGGTGATCGTTTCCAGCGTGACCTTCGGCATCGGGCATATTATCAATTTGTTCAACGGTTCGGGCGCGGAGCTTTTGCCGAATCTTCTGCAGATCGTTTACGCCACCGCAGCGGGATTCATGTTCGTGATGATGTACTTGAAAACGGACAGTCTCATCGGCTGTATTGCTGCGCACGGATTGTTCAACGCAATCAGCATATTTGCCAATGAATCGAACGTAACGCAAGGGCGGCAGATACTGACCTGCGTTCTGCTCACGGTGATTACGGGGGCGTACGCTTCATATCTCGCGCGGACGATGAAAGGACGCGAAAATGATTAAGGAACGCATACACGATCCGGTTTTTCTTGCAGAAAAGTCGGATGTTGTGGCGGCGAATATAATCGGCGTGAAGAAGCATATCATTGCTTTTCTCGACGAAAGCGGACGAGAAGCCGAAATGATGGAGTTTTGAGAGAACTATGACCAGACAAGCCTTTCTTGAGTATTGCTTTGCTACATACGGCACTGCCGCGGATTATCCGTTTGATAAAGACTTTGAAACCGCCGTATTTCGCCACACAGGCAACCGCAAGTGGTACGCCATCGTAATGCGGGTTTCCCGCCGAAAGTTCGGATTTGACAGCGACGAGGTGATCGATGTGGTTAATCTAAAACTGCCACTGGAGATGTTCGGATCGTTCGGTGCAGCAGAAGGGGTGTATCCGGCGTATCATATGAACAAGGTGCATTGGAGCTCCGTACTGCTGCCCGATACGGCGGAGGATTTGGTGGCGTTTCTTGTGAATGTCAGTTATGAGGCGACAAGGGAGAAAAAACAAAAAGTGAATAATGACATCGGTCCTCTTTGAAATTGTGCCCCTACTGTATGTTTCGTGCAGTAGGGGCATACCTACGCCATTACATCCATTTTAACAAATCATTGGTCGGAGGCCGTGAAAATTACGCAAAACTTCCGGCGGGTATGTTCGGGCGGAAAACTGCGAATCATATCTGTATAATAAATCGGAGGTAAAACGATGAATTCCATTTGGACAGAGACAGAGAAAAAGATACATTTTTCTTCTCAAAAAGAAAACCAACGCACCGATGTACTGATCATCGGCGGCGGGATTGCAGGAATTCTGTGCGCATATAAACTCAAAAATGCAGGCGTGGATTGCATGCTCACGGAAGCAAGCGAAATCTGCGGTGGAATTACAAAGAACACCACGGCAAAGATCACCTTTCAGCACGGATTGATCTACCACAAAATGATACGCCGCTTCGGGGAGGACAAAGCGCGGCGATATGCAGAGGCCCAAAGCGGAGCCATCGATGAATACGCGCGGCTTTGCCAGCAGACAGACTGCAACTTTGAAAAAAGGGATTCCTACGTGTATTCCCTCGATGACCGACAAAAGATCGAAAAGGAAGTTTCTGCGCTGCATCGCATTGGCGTGAAGGCTGATTTTTCGGATGCGGGCGAACTTCCGTTCAAAGTCGCAGGTGCGGTGCGCGTAAAGGATCAGGCACAGTTCCATCCTCTCCGATTCCTGTACGCCATCGCACGTGATCTTCCGATCTATGAGCATACCAAAGTCGTGGAACTTATGCCGAATAAGGCACGCACCAATCACGGCGAGATGACATACAAAAAGCTGATTGTTGCGACACATTTTCCGATGCTCAACAAACACGGATTATATCCCTTGAAGCTCTATCAGCACCGTTCATACGTGATTGCCCTAAAGGGCGCGCAGAACGCAAACGGTATGTATGTGGACGAAGCGGACACGGGGCTGTCCTTCCGCAACTACGGCGATCTACTGCTCCTCGGTGGCGGCGGTCACCGCACGGGCAAAAAAGGCGGATGCTGGCAGGAGCTCGAAGACTTCGCGCGGAAGCACTATCCCAATGCCGGGATCGTCGGCAAATGGGCAACGCAAGACTGCATGACGCTGGATGATATTCCTTATATCGGGCAGTATTCGAAATCCACGCCGGACGTGTTCGTGGCAGCGGGATTCAACAAATGGGGTATGACAACCGCCATGGTCGCCGCCGATATTCTTTGCGATCTCGTCCGCAGCAAAGCGAATCCTTATGCAGAAATCTTTTCACCTTCGCGTACCGTGCTTCGTCCCCAACTTGCTGTCAACGCCTTTGAATCGGTGGTCGGACTTCTCACGCCGACGGTGCCTCGATGCCCTCATCTCGGATGCGCGCTGAGATACAACCGTGCCGAGCATAGTTGGGATTGCTCATGCCATGGGTCGCGCTTTACCGAGCGTGGGAAGTTGATTAACAACCCTGCGACGGAAGATCATCGAGGAATACGGTAGATGGAAACAGGGGTGACCGAATCGGTCACCCCCTTAGTGATTGGGTTGCTGTAAGCAAAGAAAAAGGATTTTCCGCCGTGCGACTGCAAAACGGTAAAATCCACAACGCAGGGGAATGCAAGTGCATCGACGAATGGCAGAAAATGTGATATAATGTAAGCATAACAAAATGCTTAAAAACAACACAATCCGCAAAACGTGTTGTTCCGATTTCCTTTTTCATTTGGTACAATATAGTCATCACATGAAAAGGAGATAACAAAATGAACACAGATAAAATCTACGCAGAATCTATCGCCAAGGAGTATGCTCCCAAGGACAATTCCAAAATTGTAGCACTTCGCAAGCTGGACAAAAAGGCAAAAATGCCTGCAACCGTATTCACCTACACCTTCGGCATTATATCCGCGCTTGTATTCGGCACGGGAATGTGCTTTGCAATGCAGGTTATTGGAAGCGGTATCGCAGGTATGCTTCTCGGAATCGTCGTCGGCATTATCGGTATGATTGGATGCGGTGTGAATTATCCTATATACAAGAAGATGATTGAAAACGGCAAGAAGAAATATGCGTTTGAGATCGTGGAGCTTGCAAGAGAGATCAGCGAGGGAAAATAATTTTGGGAAGGAGGGTGCATCCTATGAACAAGAATGAAAGCAAATATTTTAATACAGCGGTGAAAATGGACGAAGCCCTCATTTCGCTTCTCGAAAAGAAGGAGTTTGCCTACATAACCGTCAAGGAGATATGCGAGAAGGCAGGCGTGAACCGTTCAACCTTTTATCTCCACTATGACAACACGTCCGACCTCTTAAAGGAAGCCACTCAGCATATCCTTGACCGCTTTTGTTCCTATTTTACCGTTGACACGGAAAGTATCACCCTCCGCTATGCACAAACGGAGCTTAAAGATCTTTTGTTTATCACGCCCGAATATCTGACACCTTATCTGACATTTATAAAGGACAATCAGCGGCTGTTCAAAACCGCCGTGCGCGAGCTTGGCTCTATGGGCTTTAATAAGGTGTATGAAAAGATGTTTACATACATTTTCGACCCGATTTTGGCGCGGTTTGACTTTCCCGAAAACACAAGAGCCTACGTCATGAAGTTCTACCTTTCGGGAATCACGGCAATCGCTATGGAATGGCTCGCCGGCGACTGCGCCGACAGTATTGATACAATTATTGGTGTCATCACCGAGTGCGTTCTCGGAAAGCTGAAGTTCTATGAACAAAATCCTTAAGTCTGCGCTCATAAGCCTCGCGTTCAATATCGCGTTTGGTGCATATCACATCGTTTTTGGTGTGATGGGGCACTCGTGGTGGCTGTTCACGGTGGGCGTGTATTATGTGATTTTAAGCACTGCCCGATTCACTGTCATCATGACAAAACGAAACGGGCGATTTATCACCAAATTCACTGGTATCATGCTGATGGTGCTGTCCGTGCCGCTCGCCGGAACCGTGGTGCTTGCCGTTGTGGCGGACAAAGGTACGGTCTTTCACGAGATCATCATGATTGCTCTTGCTGTATATGCGTTCACGAAAATCACGCATGCAACGGTAAAGCTTGTAAAGTCGCGCCATATCCGCTCCGCAAAGGCGGTGACACTGCGAAATATTTCCTTTACTACAGCTTTTGTTTCGATTTTCTCGCTGCAGAGGTCGATGCTCGTTTCCTTTGAGGGAATGACGGAGGCAGGAATACGCATTATGAACGCCGCAACCGGCAGCGGTGTCTGCATAATTGTATTTTGGCTTGGATTTAACTTGGTGCGGAAGGAAAAAATTCGGTTGCGTTCTCTGAATGACAGGACAATAAGCGAACATCGGTGAGGACAAGGAAAACATCATCGGTGTTTTTGGTTGTAATCTCTCTGTGGTCAAAAAATCGCCATTTGCGAAACCTGTACAATAAATCAGCCGAAAACGTGTCTCAAAAGACTTGTTTTCGGCTAATTGGGGGTCGGAATGACAGGGTTCGAACCTGTGGCATCTTGGTCCCAAACAGCGGCGTAAACCTTGTTTCTACTGCTTTTGCATCATTTCTAATGCGTTCTAATTATTTTTAGACCCTCTCCTGACCTCTCGTGCCCACTGTTTCCGTGTACTCCGTGCGTCAAAGTGGGATAAACTGTGGTCAAAAAGATACTCCCCATAAACGGCAATCCCGCCGCCTATGAGGAGTATTTTTGTTGTGTGTATATTACCTTACAAAACCGCAAAAGTCAAGTCATATTTTCCGTGCCCGTAGTCCAAATTCCGGACAGCATTAAACAAGGAAAAAGGGATTGAGATAAGGTGCGAAAAATGATATAATAATCTCATTGATAAACCAAAATTTATAGGGATGAGAGAATGAACATATTTTATACGAGTGAACGAGATATATGGCGAAAGTGGCTTGCTGAACACTTTGAAACAGAGAGCGAAATATGGTTTGTGTTTCCAATGAAGGAATCAGGCGATA
>JAFVVP010000002.1 GCA_017502135.1 Clostridia bacterium
CCATCACAATCACGGGTACGCCCGGAAATGCGCTTGGTGCTTACCTCAACGGTGCGGCAATTCGCGTGAAAGGCAATGCACAGGATGCAGTCGGAGATACAATGAATGACGGTTACATCGTCGTTGAAGGCAATATCGGAGATGCCGCAGGGTATGCCATGCGCGGCGGTAGAATCTACGTAAAAGGCAACGCCGGTTATCGCGCAGGAATCCATATGAAGGCATACGAGGACAAGGTTCCCGTTATGATCATCGGCGGCAAAGCGGGTAGCTTTCTCGGCGAGTATCAGGCAGGCGGCAGGATTATCGTTCTCGGTCTTACGGAGAATGATAAGCCGATCGTCAGCAATTTTCCCTGCACGGGAATGCACGGTGGAAAGATGTATCTGCGCTCGGATTGCTCAAATATTCGTTTTCCGAGCCAGGTCAGAGCCACACGCGCGACGAAAGCCGACCTTGACGAGATCAAACCTTATCTCACGGAATACTGTGCCCTTTTGGGACTTGAAGTAAACGACGTAATGAATGCAGAATTTACCGTTATTACGCCTGATACAAAAAATCCATATAAACAAATGTACGTTGCAAATTAAGGAAAGAAAGAGGTAGTGAAATGAAGTACACGAAAGAGGAAGTTATGCAATACGTAAAGGAGGAGGACGTGAAGTTTATCCGTCTTGCGTTTTGCGATATTTACGGCAAACAAAAGAATATTTCCATTATGCCGAGTGAGCTTCCTCGCGCCTTTAAGGACGGCATCGCTTTTGACGCATCTGCCATCCGAGGCTTCGGTGATGAAACTCACTCCGACCTGATGCTACACCCTGATCCGTCCACGCTCTCGGTGCTTCCATGGCGTCCCGAGCATGGGCGTGTGGTTCGTATGTTCTGTACGATCACCTATCCCGACGGAAGAATTTTTGAATGCGACACAAGAAGCATTCTGATCCGTGCTATTGACGATGCTAAAAAATGCGGAATTGCCTTTGATTTCGGTCCCGAGCTTGAATTTTATCTATTTAAGCTGGACGAGCTTGGCAACAAAACCGATACGCCTTATGACGAGGCAGGTTATATGGATATTGCTCCCGAGGATAGGGGCGAAAACATTCGCCGAGAGATCTGCCTGATGCTGGAACAGATGGGCATCCGCCCCGAAAGCTCACATCACGAGGAGGGACCGGGACAAAACGAGATCGATTTCCGCTATTCCGATGCCTTGACTGCCGCAGATAACGCGCAGACCTTTGAAACCGTTGTAAAAACCGTTTCGGGCAGAAACGGTCTGTGGGCTGATTTCACGCCAAAGCCCTTGAAGGACAAAGCGGGAAACGGCTTTCACATCAATATTTCAGCGAACAGCGAAAAAGGCGAGGTATCGCTTTCACACATCATCGCGGGAGTGCTGGAATTCATTCCCGAAATGACCGCCTTTTTGAATCCCTCCGAGGCATCCTATGAAAGATTCGGTCAAAGCAAAGCACCTGCCTATATTTCCTGGTCGGCTGAAAACCGCTCTCAGCTTGTTCGCGTTCCTGCCGCCGTTTACGAGCAGAAGCGCGTTGAGCTTCGTTCTCCCGACCCAACGGCAAACCCTTATCTTGCCTTTGCGCTTCTCATATATGCGGGACTGTACGGTATTCAGAATAATCTGACCCCGCCTCCCGCCTCCGACATCAACCTCTTTAAGGCAGACGAAGAAACATTGAGTCAGTTTAAGAAGTTGCCGGCTTCTCTTGATGAAGCGATTACCGTTATGAAAGAAAGCACATTTATTCGCAAACATCTGCCGGAGCAGATCATAGAGCTTTACAGCAGAAAACTCATCTGATAACAATCAAATCTACAGTGGAAGGAGGGAGTAATGTGAGCTTACAGGAACAGATTTACAGCGTTTTGGTCGTTTCTGCGTCCGACGCTTTCAATTCAGCACTTATCCCATTACTACCCGACTCCAAATTTGACCCCGTCCGTTTTGAAACGAGCGTCAATGCCGCTAAACGCGCTTTGGCAGACCGTACCTATGATTTTATCGTCATTAACTCTCCCCTTCCCGATGATGCAGGCGTTCGCTTTGCGATGGATCTTTCCGGGCTGAAAACCTCCGTAGCACTGTTAATGGTTCGCTCGGACGTTTACGCCACAACCTATAATCGGGTTGCGGAGTACGGAGTTTACGTTTTGCCAAAGCCAACCTCCAAGCCCATCGTGTCTCAGGCAATCGACTGGATGATCGCAACAAGAGAGCGGCTAAAGAAGTTTGAAAAGAAAACCGTGTCAACCGAGGAAAAGATGCAGGAGATCCGCATCGTCAACCGCGCAAAATGGGTTCTGATCGACAGCTTGAAAATGACAGAAGCGGACGCACACAGATACATTGAAAAACAGGCAATGGACCGCTGTATTTCCAAACGTGAAATTGCCGAAGAAATTATTAAAACCTATTCATAATCAAGGACAAAAGCTATGTTTCATTCGCCAAATCTCTCTATCAACTCAGAAAATCATCTTGTCATCGGTCAGCACGATACCGTGGAGCTTGCAAAGAAATTCGGCACCCCGCTCTACGTACTGGACGAGGATCTGATGCGTGACAATTGCCGTGCATATAAAAATGCCATTGACACCTATTACGACGGACACGGTCTCGTTCTCTTTGCAAGCAAGGCACTTTGTACAATGTATACCGGAAGACTCGTTGCAGAAGAAGGGCTTGGAGCCGACGTTGTTTCGGGAGGTGAGCTTTACACACTCTACAAGGCAGGCTTCCCGATGGAAAAAGTATTCTTCCACGGCAATAATAAAACGCCCGACGAGATCGAGCTTGCACTGAATTGCGGTGTCGGTCACATCGTGGTAGATAACAAATATGAGCTTGAGCTTCTGAATCGCATTGCAAATGAAAAAAACGTTAATCAACGTATTCTCTTCCGTATCAAGCCCGGTATTGATGCTCATACTCATGATTTTGTAAAGACGGGACAGATCGATTCCAAATTCGGCGTTGCTCTTGAGAACGGTGAGGCTTACGAGATACATAAGCTCGCACTCTCGATGAGCAACATTCAGATTGACGGTGTTCACTGTCATATCGGCTCGCAGATCTTTGACGTCGAACCCTTCTGCGAGGCTGCCAAAGTGATGATTGGTTTTATTGCTGACCTTTATGACAAACTTGGTATCAA